>CALXXF010000018.1 GCA_944392615.1 uncultured Clostridia bacterium | reverse complement strand
GCCCGATGTCACACTGCCTGTAGGCAACCCGTCTTCGCTTTTTGCCCAGTCAGACAAATCGTCCACACTGCCCGTCATAAACATTTTTACCGACAGCGGGGAGGAAATAGTCTCAAAAGACGAATATATCCGCGCCAGTATATCTGTTTCGGGCACTGCCTACGACGATTTATATGCCTTTGACGAAAAAGGAGCGGATGTGCGCTGCCGCGGAAATTATACATACACCGGCATGGAGAAAAAATCTTACCGAATAAAGTTTGACGAAAAAATAAATCTGTTCGGTCAGGGGCGCGGAGAAGCCAAAAGCTGGGTGCTGCTTGCAAATCACTGCGACCAGACATTTTTGCGCAATCACGCCGCCTTTGCAATAGCGCACCTTCTTGACAATATTCCGTACTGCTCGTCGTCCTCCTACGTCAAGCTGTATATTAACGGGGAATACCGGGGAATATACGAGGTAGCGGAACAGCATCAGGTCCACGAAGCGCGGGTCGACATTGACGAGGATCCGTCGGTGATCGATACCGATTATTTAATAGAGCGGGACAGCTACGCCGGCGACGAGGGCACCTACGGAGTGGACTATTTCATTGTGAACCGCGTGCCCTATCTCGTAAAGAGCGATTACATGACAGAGGAAAAGTGCGCTTTTCTTTCCGACTTCATAGAGAAGGCGCATGAGGCTATACGTCTCGGAGTCAAAGAAGAAATAGAAGAGTATATAGACCTGCCGTCCTTTATCGACACATTTATACTCCAGGCTACCATGAAAAATACCGACGTCGGGTACTCGTCGTTTTTCATGGTAAAAAAGGCGGGAGGCCAACTGTACTTCACATGCCCGTGGGATTTTGACCTCGCCCTCGGAAACGACGGAAGGCTTGACGCAGGAAGACCGGACGGACTGTATGTGGGCAAGAAGAGCAATATGGATCAGGAGCACGAGTGGTTCTATCTTATGATGAATCACAGGTGGTTCTGCGACATGCTCCGCCAGAGGTGGAACGAGGTAAAGGAAGATATTTTTGGGGTAAAAGACGAGCTCCAGAGGATATACGACTGCTTTGCCGACGAGATGGAGACAAATTTCGAGGTATGGGACATTTTCGGAAAGAGGATAAATCAGGAGCCGATCCAGATAATAAGGCTGAGCAGCTACAAGGAGCATTTCGACTACCTTGTCAGCTGGTTTGAAAAAAGATGCGACTATCTCGACTCGATATTCGATTCAGACAAGATATATGAACAGGGCGGAGAGGAGGACAGCGGCGGATGGTGGTGGTAAGCCGCCCCGCATTTACCGGCAAAATGAAAAACGCAGATGAAAACTCAAAAGAAAAGGATACATGTGAAACCGGAGAAAAGGAGGATACAAGTGAAACCGGCGGAAGCGATATAATTCAGACTGACGCGGTGGACAGCCGCAGCAGCGATATAATTCATAAGAACAGCTCCGGGGCAGCGCAGGAACCGCTCCCGGATATATCCGACTTGAACGTGACCGGCTCAGAAAAATCTTCGTCCGACGTCAGCCGGGACACAGATAAAAAGGTAAGCGTTAAAAAGAAAAACCGCGCGGTTTTGTTTTTCTTAAGAATATTGCAAGGCGCGCTTGTAGGTCTCGGCGCTGTGCTTCCCGGAATATCAGGCGGGGTGCTCTGCGTGGTTTTCGGAATATACCGTCCGATAATGGAAGTGTTGTCAAATCCTTTCAAAAAATTCAGAAAGCATCTGCCTTTGCTTGCCCCTGTTCTGATAGGCGTTGTAATCGGATTTCTCGGAGTTGCGAAGCTGCTTGCTTTCTTTCTTGAAAAGTATCCGAGCCAGTCGGTCTGCCTGTTTGTAGGTCTTATTGCAGGAATGGTGCCTTCGCTTTGGAGAGAGGCGGGGGAGAAAGGACGGAGCAGGGCGTCTGTAATATCATTGCTCTGCGCCGGAGCCGTTGTTTTCACAATACTCACAGTGCTTAAGGTCGCCTCCGCCGAAATAACTCCGAATTTCGGCTGGTATATCTTCTGCGGATTCTGCCTTGCACTGAGTGTGATAGCGCCGGGAATGAGCTTTTCCACGCTTCTGATGCCGCTGGGGCTCTATACAGTTTTTGTGTCCGGGATAGGAAATCTCGATTTCGGGATACTCATACCTGCCGGAATAGGCGCGCTTGTAACCGTGATACTGCTGTCGAAGGGCGTGAATTACCTGTTTGAGAAGCACTATTCCGTGGCATTTCATGCGATAGTGGGAATAGTGGTCGCCGCTACGGTGATGATAATACCGTTTGCCAGCTTTGCCGAAAGCGTTCTTGTATGCGTAGTCAATATAGTTATGCTGGCTGTCGGAGTAGCGGCTGCGCTGCTGTTAGACAAATTCAACACGCGGGTAATGTCAAGACAGACGGACACATAAGCATGATACGGCTGTACTCCCGCACAAAGAGCGTCAAAACAGCTTGGAGCTCCTTTCAAAACTGATTTTTCCCTCATCAGCTTGTTTTAATCGGTATCCACTCGTTCTGATACACGTCAACTTTTTTAAATCTGTAAAGACAGACAAAAAGCGCCCGCTCTTTATCGCTTCAGAAAGAGCAGGTGCTTTTTTGACAGATATTTTTACAAAAGACAAGTTGCCGCCAAAACCGACGTACAGAGAAATGTGGGTTTGAAGACGGCTAAAGTAAGCAAAGTGACGTCGAACGCGCCGTAAAACACAGAAACCTTGCCGGACAGCCCGTTTTATTCCGCAAAATCCAGCGGGAGAGCTTCTTTAAAAGCCCCCGCTTTTATCCTTATTTTTTCTTTTTCCTGATCCAAAGTATAACCGCGGCACAGACTCCTCCCGCTATGGCGACACCGCCGGCTATTACGGCTATGATCCCACCCGTTCCTAAAGACCCTGTCGAGGGCTCGTTCTCTGAAGGCGTCGTACTCTCGCCTGAGGGAACTGTGGTCACGTCGCTCTGTCCGCCCTGACCGGAGGTAGAAGGAGCTTCAGGAGTCTGATCATTGTCAGATGTACCGGTAGTCTGGTCATCCGACGGTGTTTCCTCAGGTCCCTCCGGCTCTTCATCGGGAAGAGTGGAATAATCGGTAAAAAACTGTGCACTGGATATCCATTTTCCATTTGCAAAATCTCGGCCCCTAACTATGATCATGTCCTCATATGCCGTTATGAAATATCCCTGGGCGCCCTCTATGGATACCGAATCGTCGTTCCACAGGTACGCTACCGACGCGGTATTGAATATCGTTGGCAATGAATCGTCGCGTTCTTTCATAGAATCGACAGAATCCATCTCCCAGTGGCTGTGACCGGTGAAGAGTATGACCTCGGGATAATCCTTGAGTATGGCCTTGAACTGCGCGGTCTGATTTACGCCGTGCCACTTCTGATAATCCTTAGTGCCAGCCACGGTGTTTATTATGCCCTGATGCAAAAAGACGTATATGGGGCGATCCTTGTCGCGGTCCTCCGCCAGGGTCTCTTCAAACCATGACAACTGCTCCTCCGACAGCTCGGCATTGAGCCCTTCTTTCTCGCTTCCAAGGAATATGAAGTGGACGCCGTTTATCCATCGGTCGAAATACGGCTTATCCAGATCTTCATCGCTGTTCGTTCCTCTCAGGAACCAGTCAAGCTGCCTTACGTACGGTCCCTGGAGATCGTGGTTGCCTATCGCGCAGAACACCTCCGGAAGTTCCTCACCCGCTGCCTCGATAAGATCGTTAAAGGCGGCATATTCCTCTCTTGTCCCGTGGTCCGCTATATCCCCGTTTATGAATATTCCTATGCTGTCGGGAGATATGTCCATTATCTGTTCGAGCGCCTGTGCAAAATGCTGATTGTGTATATGGCTGTTTTCTCTGTTGATATGTATGTCGCTCATCACCCAGAGCTCATAAAGTTCATCGGTAAATTCATAGTCATTGCAGCCTGAGGGAAGCATGGCCGTTGCATAATCCTCCGATACGGTGCGTCCGTTACCCGAATAGACTATAATTCTGTCAGCCTCTGCCGGGATCAGCGTGTTTTTGACCATGGTATATTCAGTTGTCTTACCGTCACAGTTTATAGGAGCAAAGGCGGTATAGTCTTCAAGAGGGCCATTTTCATCTGCCCAGTACGCGACATAGCTTTTCGGAAGGGTTCCGTCGGCAGCTGTTATCTTGAGCGTCCCGTCCGCAAGCCCGACTTTTTCAGCCGTGCGCTCATAAGCGACCTCCTGAGGCGCGGCAGGGGCTTCGGACAGCGCCGGATCTTCCTTTACCGTGATTTCAACTCTGTCAAGGACACCCCATTTGTCGTTCTCGCAGAGATATATTATATAGTCACCCGGAGGAACATCGGCATATTCGGCTCTTGAGGCATTGGTACCCTCCGCAGTTCTTATATCCTTCTGAGAGCCGGACGTGTTCCCGTCCCTTGCCACGTAATACCAACGTATCGACTGGTCGTCCTCAAGGGTATCTGTCGGCAGATAAAGTCCGACCCAGTCGAGCCCCTCTCCTGTGGCAGTGACCAGTATAGGCTCTCCTTCAATGTATTCTGTCTTGTCTGTCTTTACTGTCTTCTGCATTTCTTCATCTCCCTCTGTACCAGAAGAGCCGGAGCTTTCAACCACGGTTATATCTACGCTGTCTATTAATTCATAGCCGTCGTCCGCAAAGAGATATATTGTGTACTCTCCGGGCGGTATGTCGGTATATTCGGTCCTGTTGGTCTTAGCCTGTCTTATATCGCGTGTGTCATCGGTGTACGAGCCGCTTTCGGACACATAGTACCAGCGGATCAAAACATAATCCGGAATTGGGTCATCGGAATGATATATTCCCACCCAGTCGAGTCCTTCTCCGGATGACGACACCATTATGGGTTCGCCGTACTCATATGTTGTTTTGTCGGTAGAAAGACGGTCATCACCGGCAAACGCCGAAAAAGACATGATGGACAGTGCACAGGCGACAATAACGAAAGCCGCCGAAATCGCCGCCTTTATGGGCAGCCGGTTCTTTTTGATTTTCATCGCAGTTACCTCCGCTGTAATTTTGCTGCTGCCGCAATCGCTGCTACGGTAATATCAAGGAGTCTGGCATACAGATTACGCAGTATATTCTATCACAAAGCCTGGGATTTGTAAATAAAACAGGGAAAAACAGACCGATTTTACCCGTTACGACGGCAATAGAAAAACTTTTATACAATTTTCACGGCGAATGAAATTTAAAATTCATATTGTCATGCAACCAAAAAGCCTTGTATCATGCCACATGACGTATGTCCACACCGCGTCCCGTACGCCACGCATTCAGCGTGCAGAAGGTGACTTCCCGCTTCAGGAGCCGACCATGACGAGCCGCCCTTTTTTCCGGAAACACCCCTCAAGAGAGCCCAAGCGATCTTAGATATTCCAGCCCGGATGAAAGCGAGACAAACGGATCCTGACCGTACGTATCGTCCAGCTCTATGAGGACATATTCGCAACCTGAATCGGCGCACGCCGCAATAAGGCGTTCATGGTCCATATTACCCGATCCGCACGGAAGCATCCTCCGCTCCCCGCCGACTATGCCCATATCCTTGAAGTGAACGCAGGGTATCCTCCCGGCAAAATCTCTGATAAAGCTCACAGGGTCCGCCCCGGCGTGCTGGATCCAGAAGCAGTCGGGAATAAATCCGAGGATATCGGGGGAAGTTTCGTCGCGGAGCCGTTCAAGAACGTTTCTTCCGTCCGGAAATTTTTCAAACTCTGCCGAATGGTTGTGATAGAGGAAAAGACAGCCTCTGTCTGCAATGCTTTTTGCCGCCGTCAGATACTCTGATTTGAAAATATCGTATTTTTGAAAAATATCCTGATAGCTCCCAAGCCCGACGTAACGGCACGCGAATTTTTTGTGTTCTTCCGCGACCATGCAAGGGTCGTCCTTTATCTTTTTCGGGTCATAATGTGTCACAGCGCACTCAAGCCCGTATTTTCCGAGCAGAGCCGAAAGCTTTTCGCCGTCGTAAGGGCATGTTGCCGACATCTGTACACAGGAGAAGCCTATGTCGGCAATTTTCCCGAGCGTTTTTTCAAGCTCCTCCATACTCTGGGTATAGCGTCTGACAGTATAAAGCTGCGCCCCTATTTTCATATAACCGCTCCTCTCACAGAAAATTTAACTTTAAGAAACACCTGAGAATCACAAACGGACTTCTATCCTGTAAATTCCGGGCATCAGTGTCGTGAGGAAATCTCCCCGTTCGTTTTTAGCGAAGGAATCCGCATCCTTTTTTTCACCGTTGATATACACGGTGCCGGAAAGTGCCGGGATCACGGCGTCGGCGCATGTTCCCTTTGGTATCTCCGCCTGCCATTCAAATGAGCTCTCTGTAATTTCCCAGCCGCTGTAGATTCTTCCGTGAAGCGTGTCGAGATATCCCGATGCACGGCTGATCCTCTCCTGTCCGTCCGGGATGTATTTTCTTGTGTCGGGCTTAGGCGAAAGCGTGAAGCGCGCAAATCCGGGATAAAGGCGCTGAGGCTTTATTCCGAGCATACCTGAAAACAGCCATTCAACGGCAGCTCCGTAGGCATAGTGATTGAATGAATTCATTCCGACGTCCCCGAATCCCTTGTCAAGCGTGTATGAATTCCATCTCTCCCACACCGTCGTAGCGCCGGCAAGCACACAGCCCAGCCATGAGGGTTCCTTTGTCTGCAAAAGCAGGTCGTAGCACAAATCCTCCATTCCCGCGTCGTCAAGAGTTGTGAGAAGCAATCCTGTTCCGACGAATCCTGTGGAAAGCCTGTATCCGGCTCCGGTTATGTTGTCTCTCAGCACTTCTTTGATTTTCCCGGCGAGCTCTTTGTCAGCAAAGCCTGCGCGCAGAGCGAGAAGACAGGCTGTCTGGCTTGAAAAACCGAGCTTTTGCTCCCCGTTTTCCTGTTTTATGAAGAGGCGGAAAAACTTTTCCTTCAGTCCGCTCCACACACCGTCGTAGTAAGCAGCTCTTGCCGAATAAAAGTCCGCTGACTGGACACCGTCGGGACAGCTGTTATCGTTTTTGCGGCGCTCACATGTCCTCACACGACCGCGTCCGGCGAGAGAACGGGCGTACTCAGCCATGAAAAGCGCGTCTATGGCATAGTAGCAGAGGCATATAAACGCCGGGTCGGTATTTTCATAGCAGAGCCAGTCACCGTATGTCGGGCGAGGTCCGCCTATGCGGTGAAGAAAATCCATATATTTCTCACATGCGTCGAAGTGCTCGCGCGTTATTTTCTTTCCGTACATGAGGAATAGCCTGTCGGGTATTATGACAGGCGCATCGGACCACGCGGCGTCCCCGCCGCGGTCGCCGAACACTCTCGGAATGACCTCTGTAAAGCCTCCGTCCTTCTGCTGGCTGTCCCGCGCATCTGCAAGCCACTTTTCCATGAATCCGGATATATCGGCAAGGTAGCTTGCCGCGCCGGAGAAGATCTGAGCGTCTCCGGTCCACCCGAGCCTTTCGTCCCTCTGAGGACAGTCTGTCGGAACACTGAGGTAGTTGCCCCTCATTCCCCACAGCGTATTCTGATAGAAGCGGTTCACCATCTCGTCGGAGCAGGAAAAACCGGACGTTTCCTTCATGAGCGAGCCTATGACCCTGCCGCGGACGCTTTTTATCACTATGTCGCCGTCGGCGCTGAGTTCAAAATATCTGAATCCGTAAAATGTGTGGTGAGGGCGATAGCACTCATCGCCCCTGCCGCATGATATGTATATCATCCTTGCAACGGCTGTGCGGTAGTTCTTTATGTACGGGCTGCCCTGAGGACCGTCGCATCCGCGTGACGGATCGCCGCTGTCGTTGAGCATTTCTGAAAAAATCCCGGTTATCCTTGTGCCCGACGGGGCGCAGACCTCTATTTCAGGCACGCCTACCATATTGACACCCATGTCAAATATGACCGAAGAGCCTTTTGAGAGCTTTATTTCGCCGGGCTCGCCGTCATACATGCTGACGACGTTTATTTTTCCGAATTCACTGCCGTCAGGAAGACTGCCTGAGTAAACGGTCGTATGCATCGGACTGCGCTGTAATTCCTTTTTTTCGCGTATAGGCGGGCCCTTTCTTTGCACAACGGCGGGGACAGGAAAGTCATACAGAGCCGCCGGTATAAACATATCTTCGCCTACATCGCAGGGAGACGGGAGCCTTGAATCAAACAGCTCGCCGTCCCAGATATCGGCAAAACGCACCTGCGTGCATTTCGACGTTTTCCAATCGGTACCGGTGTATATGACTCTGCCGCCTACGGTCAGCTTTGCGGCGAATGCAGTCGGCCTGAATCCATACCAGCCGAAGGAGATCCTGCCGCTCCACCAACCCGGCGAAACCAGAGCGCATATGACGTTTCTGCCCGGAACGCAGTAATCTGTAATGTCGTACGAATAAAAGAAGACTGTTTTTTTATAGTCGGTCCAGCCGGGGCAAAGCTCGTCAAAAAGACCGGCGTCCCTGTCGGCAGCAACACGGTGCCCGTTGCAGAAAAGCTCAAATATACCGAGCGCAGTGGCATCCACAGTTACACGCTCATTTCCGGAGCACTCGAAATCACGTCTGAAAAGACTTATGCCTCCTGCATCCTCAAGGGTCCATGCTCTGTTGTTGTAATCCCTTCTGCCCCAGGGGTGAGGATGTGCGCCGCATGTGACTTCGGGATTTGTGATGAAAAGCGCTTTTTCCATGTATGACCTCTTTCCGGCGCGCGTTTTACTGTATATGGCAAAATCCACCCTGCAGCATCGCGCGCATATTTGTATATGTAAAAATTATAAACTCTTTTTTTAAAATTTTTGTAAACATATTCCAAAAAAAAGACTTTTTTAAAAGTTGACAAAAAAACACATATGCAAGAACAAAAACCGACAATGCCTCTCAACGTCACAACGGCGCTTTCAGACGAATTTTACCGCGCCGGCTATTGAAAAAAAGGACCGGCTGTGATAAAATTGAAGCGCGTCACATATAAAATACGCTTTCTTTGAAAATACATTTTTTGAAAATACGTTTTCTTTGAAAATACGCTTTCTTTGAAAATGCGCTTTCTTTGAAAATACGTTTTTTTAAAAATACGTTTTTTGAAAATACGTTTTCTTTGAAAATACGTTTTTTGAAAATACGTTTTCATTGAAAATACGTTTTTTTAAAAATACGGATCATATGAAAACGGCGGGGATACAATCGCATGGGCAAATCGGCAGCCCAAAAGCACCTGACGCCATAAAATCGACCCGCCGTCGCGCTTGACTAAGAAAAAGACACTACTGCTTGCTTGAGTCAAAAGTCAAAAGAAAAATACACTACTGCCGCGCTTGACTAAAAAAGTCATAAACACTGCTGCGCGGACTTGTTCAAAAAGCCACTCCTGAACGACAAGGGGGAAAATCCTCAATGAAAACATACTATGCAGCCAAAGCAGACGTGGCGGTGATAGGCGCCGGGCACGCCGGGATAGAGGCGGCGCTCGCCTGCGCACGTATGGGGTGCGAGACAATTATATTCACCACCAATCTCGACGCTGTTGGAAACATGCCCTGCAACCCGTCCATAGGCGGTACCGGCAAAGGGCATCTTGTTTTTGAAATAGACGCTCTGGGCGGGGAGATGGGATACGCAGCGGACCTCGCCACCATCCAGTCACGCACACTCAACCTCGGAAAGGGGCCGGCCGTGCATTCAAAGCGGGTACAGGCGGACAGGGCATTTTACAGACTTTACATGAAAAAGACGCTTGAAAATACCCCGCACCTGCTTGTCAGACAGGCGGAGATAACCGAAATACTTTTTTCCTGTGAAAACGGAAAGAAGAAGGTGAGCGGCGTTGTAAGCGCACTGGGAGCGCGCTGGGACGTACGCGCGGTCATAATCTGCGCAGGAACTTTTCTGCGTTCGCGCATAATAACCGGAGAGTACGTAAGGGAATCCGGTCCAGACTCAATGCTTCCTGCAACAGCGCTTTCGGGATGTCTTGAAGAGAACGGGATAAAACTCATGCGCTTCAAGACAGGCACTCCTCCGCGCATACATTCTGTGTCAATAGATTATTCGCGCCTTGAGCTTCAGGAAGGGGAAAAGAACATCACGCCGTTTTCGGTACGGACCCCGGCTCATTTTTTTGACTCTGTTGAACAGGTTCCCTGCCATATAGCCTATACCAACGAAGTGACGCACGAGATAATACGGAGCAATCTGCACCTTTCTCCGCTCTTCAGCGGTATGATCAAGGGCGTCGGACCGAGATACTGCCCGTCTATTGAGGACAAAGTGGTCAGATTTGCCGACAAGACAAGACACCAGCTTTTTGTCGAGCCCTGCGGCTCAGACACACGGGAAATGTATCTTCAGGGATTTTCGTCGTCGCTTCCCGAAAGCGTACAGACCGAAATGCTGCATTCGATAGAGGGCTTTGAAAAGGCACAGATCATGCGTCCGGCATACGCCATAGAATACGACTGCGCAGACCCCACTCAGCTTTACCCGACCTTAGAATGCAAAGAGCTGGAAGGACTTTACGGAGCAGGGCAGTTCAACGGCTCGTCGGGCTATGAAGAGGCAGCATGCCAGGGACTTGTTGCGGGAATAAACGCCGCGCTGAAGATAAAGGGAGAGGAGCCGATGATACTTCCGCGTTCTTCATCCTATACAGGGACGCTTATAGACGACCTTGTGACAAAAGGAACAGAAGAGCCGTACCGGATAATGACATCGAGGAGCGAATACAGACTGCTTCTGCGACAGGACAATGCCGATGAAAGACTCACCCCAATCGGGCACAGAGTAGGACTTGTGAGCGACGAGCGTTATGCCGCATTTGTCGGAAAGATGGACCGTATACACGACGAAATTGAGCGTGCAGAGCACACGTTCTTCGGTCCGTCGGAGACGCTCTCAAAAATTCTGGATGAAAACGGGCTGCCTTCTCCTGCAAGCGGTATATCTCTTGCTGAGCTTCTCAGGCGCCCGGCGCTCGATTACGAAAAGCTGACGCCTCTCGACAGCGGGCGCCCGGCACTTACAGAGAGGGAAATGTACAGCGCCCAGGTGGCTCTCAAATACGACGGATATATAAAACGGCAGCTCAGAGAGGTAAAAAGGCAGAGCTCTCTTGAAAACAGGCTCATACCCGAAGACATGGATTATTCCTCCGTAAAGGGACTGCGCACGGAAGCAGTACAGAAGCTGTCCCGTATAAGACCTGTAAGCATAGGAGCGGCTTCAAGGATATCAGGCGTGTCCCCCGCGGATATAAGCGTTCTTCTCATATACCTTTCAAACCCCTGAGCAAAGCGGAATTTATACAGGAAACAGGAATCGCGCAGAGAACGCTGAGGAGCACGAAAGTGCATGAAAAGCGCATGAAAGTAAGAGCGTCTGAATAAAGGCATCTTCAGGATTCTCTCTGTGAAAATCCCGCTTCCCTGCGTTACACCTTGTTCCCTCGATCAGGATCTTTTCTTACCTCGTGATAGACCGGGCACAGCACGACTGACGGACAGGCTGCTGATAAAACTATTTATAGGGTTATAGAGCTATGGATAAAACAGAAGACAAAAAGGACGGGCACAGTGAAGGAGCAAAAGAACAGGTTGTTCTGAGCGAAGACCAAAGAGCAAGCGTAACGAGCCTGATAAAAGATATATTTGCGCAGAACTCTCTCGGCAGCTTTGCCGCACCTGAATATGCAGCAAAATTTGAAAATCTCCTGCACATGCTGATATCAGAGAACGAAAAATACAATCTTACGGCAATAACAGAGCCTGCGGATATAATACTGCGCCATTTTGCAGACAGTCTGACCTGCTCCGGATACATACCTTCGGGGGCGGTGACCGCAGACGTAGGCTGTGGGGCGGGCTTTCCCTGCCTGCCGCTGTGTATAGTGCGGAGCGATATCTGTATGACCGCCATAGACTCCACCGGAAAAAAACTCGCCTTTGTAAAAGCGGCCGCAGATGCTCTCGACGTGAAGCTGAGCATACACGAGGGCAGAGCGGAGCAGGCATCGGAGCTCAGGGAGCGCTTCGACTGCGTTTGCGCAAGGGCGGTTGCCCCTCTGCCGGCTCTCTGCGAATTGTGTCTGCCCCTTGTGAGGGTGGGCGGACGGTTTATAGCGATGAAGGGCGCGTCGGCGTCCGACGAGCTGAGAGCGGCGGCAAACGCAATAAAAATTCTCGGCGCCAGGGTGTCATCTTTTGACGAATTCACGCTTTCGGATGCAGGGAAGCGGGGAATAATAGTAGCGGAGAAAATATCGAATACCCCGGCGAAATACCCGCGAATGTGGGCAAAAATAAAAAAGGACCCGCTCTGATTCTCATATACCAAAAGCCGGGGGCCGAGTAAAGATGCCCCTGCCGCGAGGGACGACCCCGCCGCGAGGGACGCCTGCACATACTCCACTGCAGCACCGACCGGCGGCGTTGTAAATAATTTGTTAATTTTAAAAAAACATATTGGAATAACACCGGCGCGGTGATATAATGACAGTTGTGTCGGGATTTTGACCCTGCACATGGCGCATATAAGCGCCGGTTACGCCAGACTCGGTTCGCGGGTGAAATTCACCTGCCGCGTGCTGTGTCCGGCGAAAAAATTATTAAAGAGGTGAAAAGACATGCTTCAGAAGGAAGTAAAGCAGCAGATCATCGCTGAAAACGCAGTACACGAGGGCGACACAGGCTCTCCTGAGGTACAGATCGCAATACTTACAAAGAGGATAAGCGATCTGACCGAACATCTCAAGGCAAATCCCAACGACAACCACAGCCGCCGCGGTCTTGCCAAGATGGTCGGAAAGAGAAAGAAATTTCTCAATTATCTCATCAAGAAGGACATAGAGCGTTATCGTGCGATAGTAGCAAAGCTCGGTCTCAGAAAGTAAAAACAAAGGGGCGCCACAGGACCGCAGGGCCTCATTCCCGCCTACGGGAGCCTATGACCTGCAGGACTTGCGGCAGCCCCTTTTTACCGTCTGAAAAAACCGGGTCCGTCGACAAAAACCGTCGTGTGAATTTGAATAATGAATGGTGAGAGTCCTCCTCAACGGAAGCTCCCCCCGCATTTTGTCCCTGCCTTCTGTTCGGAAAAGTTTTCCGACGCCGTCCACTATTCAAAATTCAGGCAGTCGGTTTTTGTCCCGGATAACAATGCGTTTTCTGAAAATTATTGAAAATCACAGGGAATGCAAAGTCAAGGTCATGCAAAAGTTATTGTTATTTAGGAAAGGAAAAACCAGAATGTTTGACAACTACAAGGTCTTCAGAACAGAGATAGCAGGCAGGCCCCTGGTCGTTGAGACAGGCAAGATGGCAGGGCTTGCGAACGGCTCATGCCTCATACGATACGGCGACACATCCATTCTCGCGACGGCAACAGCCTCCGCAAAGCCCCGCGACGGAATCGATTTTCTTCCCCTCTCGGTGGATTTTGATGAAAGGCTCTATGCAGTCGGAAGGATACCCGGAGGATTTCTCAGAAGAGAGGGACGTCCCTCTGAAAAGGCAATACTCACGTCGAGAGTTATTGACCGCCCCATCCGCCCCCTTTTCCCGAAGGACCTGAGAAACGATGTGGCTATAAACCTTCTCGTGCTCAGCGTTGACAACGACTGCGCTCCGGAGGTCACCGGAATGCTCGGAGCCTCGATCGCCCTGTCCATATCGGATATACCGTGGAACGGACCGATAGCCGGTATACACGTAGGACTGGTAGACGGCGAGCTTGTTATAAACCCCACGAGCGAGCAGCGCGAAAAGAGCGCGCTCCAGCTCACCGTTGCCGCAAGCGAGAAAAAGGTAGTCATGATAGAGGCGGGCGCCAATGAGGTAGACGACGACACCATGTTCGACGCCATTATGCTCGGTCATGAGGAGTGCAAAAAGCTCTGCGCCTTCATAAACGGGATAGTTGCCGAGATAGGCAAGCCCAAGTTCGGCTATCCCTCCTGCGAGCTTGACCACGATATGTTCGATGAGATATTTGCATTCTGTGAAAAGGATCTCATGTACGCACTTGACACCGACGACAAGACGGTCAGGGATTCGAGAATGCAGCCCATTCAGGACGCAATAATAGAAAAATTCTCAGAAAAATACGAAAATCTTGCTGTGATGATGCCGGAGCTCGTATATAAAATGCAGAAGAAGGTAGTCCGCCGCTGGCTGCTTGAGGACGGCAAGAGAGTGGACGGAAGACGTCTCGACCAGATAAGACCGCTTGCCGCCGAGGTTGACGTGCTTCCAAGAGTGCACGGAAGCGGGCTTTTCACAAGAGGACAGACACAGGTGCTCACCGTCGCGACGCTCGGCACAATAAAGGACGCGCAGATGCTCGACACCATCGACGAAGAAGAGTCGAAGAGATATATGCATCACTACAATATGCCCGGTTTTTCCACCGGCGAGGCAAAAAGCACCCGCTCACCCGGACGCCGCGAAATAGGCCATGGAGCCCTTGCGGAGAGGTCGCTCATACCCGTGCTTCCCTCAGTTGAGGAATTTCCGTACGCCATACGCTGCGTATCCGAGGTCGTTTCTTCCAACGGCTCCACATCGCAGGCATCTGTATGCGGCTCAACGCTGGCTCTGATGGCAGCCGGAGTGCCGATAAAGGCGCCGGTTGCGGGTATTTCCTGCGGTCTTATCACCGAAGGCGACCGCTGGATGACTATGATAGACATACAGGGCGTAGAGGATTTCTACGGGGACATGGACTTCAAGGTAGCCGGAACACATAAGGGAATAACCTCGATACAGATGGATTTGAAGATAGACGGACTCACTCCGGAGATAATAAAGGAGGCCCTTGCTGTAACACATAAGGGACGCGACTATATTATCGATGAAATCATACTCAAGGCGATTGCTGAACCCAGGCCGGAGGTCAACGAGTACGCGCCCAAGATGATAACCATGCACATCAAGGTGGACAAGATAAGGGAGGTCATCGGAAAGGGCGGCGAGGTCATTCAGAAGATATGCGCCGACACCGGGGCAAAGATAGATATAGAGGAGGACGGCACAATCTATATTGCGGCCGTCAACCGCGACAGCGGTCTTGCCGCACAGCGCAAGATAGAAGAGATATGCTTTGAGCCTGAGGAGGGCGCGGTCTATACCGGCAAGGTGACGAGGATAATACCAATAGGCGCTTTCATAGAGTTTGCGCCCGGAAAAGAGGGAATGTGCCACATAAAAGACCTTTCCAACAAGTTTGTGGAAAAGGTTGAGGATGTGGTCAACGAAGGCGACACCGTCACCGTCAAGTTCATGGGCATAGACGAAAAGGGACGTTACAACCTCTCAATAAAAGCTCTTCTCCCCAAGGAGGAAAACGACGGGGCACAAAGAGCGCCGAGAGGCGACAAGCCCGACAGACCCTTCAACAAGGAGAGAAGGCCTTTCAGAAGAAACAAGTAAAACCGAATACCTCCAAATAAAATCACGCGGGCGGGACGCTCTTTGTCCGAAAGGACAATAGCTCCCACCCGCCTTGCTTTTTAACCGCACTTTCGCCGCACTCACGCCTGCACTTTGCGGCCGAATACAAAAATACCGTCCCGCCGGGCGTTTGCCGGGCGGGGCGGTATCTGCTCTTTATCGTAATTTAAGGCATACAGGGCCGGTCGCCTTCGTGGGCGGCGAGCCGTCGCAAGCCTTCTCTCAAAAGGGAATTTGCGTCAGAATCACTCCTCGGTTACACAGGCGGGCGACTCCTCTGCCTCGTACAGAGCTGTCGTTTCCTGCTCCTGAGCTGTCGTTTCCTGCTCCGGAGAGTCGACCACAAGATATCCGCCGGTACCGTAGTCGTAGAGAATATCCTCAAGCTGTTCAACTGTCAGATATCCGCTTTCATATGCTTCCTCAAGCGAATAGAAATTTCCGTCAGCCCAGACTATGATAATTGACGCGCTTTCCGGGAACACAAAACTGACTCCGGCTATTTCCTGTTTGAAAACCGCCGTAAAAGATGCGTCCTGACGAATCACGAGCGGAACGCAGTTGCCGTTGTATGCACCGTAATATTGCGTGATATCTACTGAACGGTCGTCCTCATAGCCGCAGTATTCACGGTAGTCTTGCTTGATCCGTTCAATAAAGCTCTCCGACGGCTGTTCGATGCCGTCGGCATCGTTATCCGACGGAATGTCTGACGCGGCAATATAAGAGCAGAGCACAAGCGCGCACGCCACCGTCAGAACAAGGACGGCGACTATAGCGATAAGCCTCTTTTTTTCCATCAATTTCATAAAAAGTAACCTCCGGTCCATTCATTTGATAGATTCCGGCTGCGTTTACTGCGCCCGCAGGTGACGGTGCATATAAACCCGTGACAAGCACAGCAGCGATGCTTCGTTGTGATTATTTCTGAGCACGCCTCCATCATCCTTTGTCACTATAAGTATATAACTTTTGCTATGTAAAATCAATATGATTGCCGTTTATTTACAATTGATTTACATTTCCAGTAAATAAACACTTAACTATATGGCTCTTGTTAGACTGTAAAACTAAAAAGTGTATTTTGATTTTCAATTACCATTGTAATATGGCACATCTGTCAACGGCGTCGTTCTGACAGCAGCAGAGAAGGAACACGATGTAGTACCCAGGTATGTTAGAAATCGAACATCGTCGTTATTTTTCCATTTGACTATAAAATCGTCTTTTCCATCGCCGTTTACGTCAGCAATCAAAAACGTACCTGCATATATTGACGGATCATTTGAATTGCTCGTTGAATAGTCAACTCCTAAATTGTAAGTGCCACTTGAGGGCTTTAACCGGCGGGCTACCCGTAGCCGAATTATCTTTCCTGAAAAAAAGATGTGCTCCTTTCACTTAAAAGAGCACATCTTTTAATTTTTCTGTCATCAAAAGGCACTTCCGGCAATCCGACAGCCTTCAGCCTCGGAGCCGGCGCACTTTTCGGGTATTTCAGCCGCATTTTCGCAGGCTGTGAAAATGTGAAAAAACTCCCGACTCAATTTCTGATGCGGATAAAATATGATGCCGATAAATTAAATTCAGACGACCTCGCCGTTTGTGTTGAAGGTAAACGAAGCGATGAACTGATAATTCTCGTCTCCGCGCTCCTTCGTCGTCTGACGGAGAAGCTCCTTTGAAAATTCGGGAGTCACGGTGGTTTTCTGCCCGCAGAAATCGAAGGTAATGTCTGAGAACAAATCGAGCATATCCTCAGAAAGGTATACTGTGACCTTGGTCGAGCTGCTCTTTCTGAGCGTACTTGATTCGACCGTCACCGAATTGGCGTCCTTGTCTATGCTTATGGTAAGTGTTCCGCTGCTTATACGGGAATCGACCGACAGCCAGTAGAAGCAGTCATTGCCTCTCAGAACAGGGGTGCGTGTTGAAAGGTCCCATATTATCTTTTCCGGAAGCGGATTTCTTGTATACTCGTTCATCAGGACGGCGGCGTGAGTGTTTGCCTGCTCCTGACCGCCTGCGCCGGTCCTGCCCCCAGAAGCCAGCCACGCCGAAATATCGCTCACCACCGTCTGAGGGGAGGTGGCGTTGTCCCCGACGACGCCGTGCTCCTTGTTTGAATGTATGAACGTCTTGTGAATATACATTCCGGGATTTTCTGCTTCAAGTTTGTCGAGAATCTGTGAATACTGCGCTGTGACCGTGTTTCTTGAATATGCTGTATCAAGCTCTCCGACCTGGAGTATAAACGGCAGATTGAACAGGTTCACCATGCTGACGCCGTTAGGATGTCCGGCAGTCATGCATGCCGCAGCAAAACGGTCGCTCATTCTCGGTGCTATCTGATAGACGCCGTCCCCGCCGGCAGAATAGCCCACAAGATAACACTTGTCGGGGTCTGCGGACATAAAAGCTATTGCATTTTCGATTATTCTGTCATAAAACATGTACGACTTATCCACAGAGTGGCAGTTGTATGTATCCTCGACCGCACGGCAGGCAACAAATATTCCCGGCGCGTTTTTGGCGCTGTTCGCATATCTCGTCACCATGCCGCGCCACTGGGATTCGTTCATCTCTCCGGTTGGGTCCTGACCTCCCCCGTGGAGCACTATATACAGCGGATAGCCGTTTTCGGGCTTCAGACCAACTACCCGCGTCATAACCTTCATTTCAACGCCGTTTACATTGACGTACGTCACCCTGCCGCTTACAAGCTCGTTTTCTCTCTCAGGGTCGATAGATTCAATATACTCCCTGTATGCAAGCGCCTTTATCTCCTTTATATCCTCGTTTGACAAAATCTCCATGTCATCGATCATCTCGCTTACGGTTTTATTTTCGTCGTCCTGTCCGGGGATGGTGGAGTCCGCGGTCTTCTCTTTCGTCGTTACCGGACTTGACGACTCCTCGTTCTCTGTGCCTGACGTGCCGACAGCGGAGTCACTGCATGCGGCGAAGGCTGCGGTAATCAAAAGAGCAAAGAGAACAGATAATACAGATATAACTTTTCTTTTTGAGTCCATGGCTGTTACGGTCTTTCTCCTTTTTTATTTTTCGGGGTCTGCGGAACAAACCTCAGTAGGGGGACCATATGCTCGACTTATAGACAGCTGGAAATATCCCGGTATCTGCGTACCCGGCAGACACCCGTACCCGGCAGACACCCGCGCCCGGCAGACGCCCCGCGCCCGGCAGACGCCCTCGCCCGGCAGACACCCTCGCCCGGCAGACACCCGCGCCCGGAAGACGCCCTCGCCCGGCAGACACCCTCGCCCGGCAGACGCCCTCGCCCGGCGGACACCCGCGCCCGGAAGACGCCCCGCGCCCGGCAGACGCCCTCGACCGGCGGACACCCTCGCCCGGAAGACGGCGTACATCGTCGCGGCAAACCTCAACGTGTCCCAGCCGCCTGCAGAGTCAGAGGACATCCCCCCCCTGAATTTCAGGCATCCTGCCGGACATGCGGGAGCCTGTGTGAGCCTTTATTTTTCAGAAACGCTCCCTAACTCCCTGAAAAATTTTCTCATCTCCGCCGCTCTTCCGCAGGAGTATGAACCCTCTGAACAGCCTGAGCGCACGCAGGACGGACCTGCATGCACAAACAACGTCGGGGCGACCTTTTTGACCACGCGGAGCATCTGAGTAGCAAGCTCACGTATTTCCCACTGAGCGCGCATACAGCAGCGGGCTCTGAAAAAATTGAGAAGGGATCTTGCGTTCATGGTAACTATCATTCTGGTATCGCATGCATTGGGCAGAACAAAACGCGCGTCCTCGTTCGCCTTTTTACCTGCGGCAAACGCGGCGTCCTTCTCGCTCATGCCCGCTTTGATATTTTCTTCAGTGTGCCTGGCGCAGAGAATGTCACGCAGTGCCGAATACACCTCGGCATCGTGCTCCATCTCCTTTATAAATAGCTCCTTTGCCTCCGGAACAGCCTCTATCTGCGGAGGAATTATGTAATCAAACCCGGATTTGTCTACATAGCGCTGACTCTGCACCGAATACGAGGCTATGCGGTGACGGGTTATCTGCGCAAGAAGCGCTCTTGAAACTCCTTCGATTCCGAAGGTAAAGCTCACATGCTCTATCGGGCTTTCGTGTCCCAGACTCTCAAGATATTCCACAAACTGCGCCGACTTTTCGGGCGTCAGGCTGTCGTAAAGGCTCTGTATATCACTTTTGGCGTAGCATAGCTTTGCCGCGGCCGCAACGACCCTTTCAGGGTCAGGTGTGTGCGCTATAAGTTCGACCTTCATTCTCTCATCCCCCAACTGGTGCTGAAAAGTCCGGACAACACCGGCTTTTTTACAATTTTACAACACGAGCGGCAGGTTGTCAATCTTTTTCTTTTCTTTGCTTTGCTTATTGACTCCGTGTGGTTTTGATGATAAACTATATCAGTGCCAGAAGACGGAGTTTTTCAAAGACGCCGTCCGCCGGAGTCGGGCAAGCCGCCCGAAACTGATTTATTACGGGTAATATGGTATGAACAACAGTTTTTATGCGCTTATTTTCAGACAGAAGCATATAAGGCGGTGGGGTCTCATGCGCAATCTGCGCGAAGAATCCCTTGCGGAGCACTCGGCACAGACAGCCGTTCTGGCACATGCGCTTGCTCTTATCGGAAACCGCTTTTTCGGGGAGAATTACGATGCGGAAAGGGTTGCAGTACTTGCTCTCTTCCACGACACGACCGAGGTATACACCGGAGACCTGCCAACGCCAATAAAATACTTCTCGCCCGAAATGCGTGAAAACTACCGTGAAATAGAAAAGAGCGCGCTCTGCGCCCTTCTCCGCCATCTTCCCGATGAGCTGGCACAGGATTATGAAAACATACTGGATTTTTCCGGGCAGGACGACAAAAAACTTGAAAAGCTGGTAAAAGCCGCCGACAAGCTGTCAGCCCTTATAAAATGCCTTGAAGAGGAGAATGGCGGAAACAGCGAATTTTTGGCGGCAGCCCGCTCGACCAAAAACGCTCTTTTGTCTCTCGGCTGTAAAGAAGCGGAATATTTTGTCGACCAATTTCTTCCGACATTTCTTCTCACGCTTGACGAAATGCAGGAGGGCTGAAGCCCTGAGCCTGACGGCTCATCTGCCGCGGAACACGAGTCCTTCTTTTACTGCGTCCTTGCCGCATGCTTCATTACCGCGAGCGCGGCGAGCACGGCAAAAAGAAGACAAGAGAGAAGGAGCAGCACTCCGAGCGCTGTCGAAGCAGACAGGAACATTATTCCGCACGCGGAAAAAAGAATGCTGAAGAGGAAAATAATATTGACGCTTGCACCCACCGAAAGCCCGGAATTCACAAGCCTGTGATGCAGGTGCTTTTTGTCAGCCGCAAACGGGCTTTGGCCCGAAAGCAGCCTTCTTGAAAAAGCAAAGACCGTATCTGTTACCGGATACGCAAGCGTCATAAGCACAAAAGGGATACAGGCGGCGCCCCTGTCTTTTACGGCCCCGAGAAAGCATACAGATATGAAAAAGCCGACAAAAAGCGAGCCGCAGTCCCCCATAAACACCCTTGCCGGAGGTCTGTTGAAGAAAGCGAACGCGGCAAGTCCGCCTAAAAGCGGAAGTACGGGCAGTCCGAGAAGGGACAGCGCGAACAGACACACACAGCTTTCGGCAGAGCAAAGACCGTCAATGCCGTCTGTCAGATTTACAGCGTTTGTGATAAATACGACCAGCGTCACAGCAAAAATAAGCTGCAGCGGTCCCGAGAAGCCCATGATGAACGCGGCGGCGAACGCGCATACAGCTTCAAAAAACAGCTTCAGCGAGGCGGGCATCGCCCTTCTGTCGTCGGCAAAGCCGACAGCCGACATAGCTGAAGACAGCGCCAGTGCATATAAAACAGGCTGACTTTTGTCCTTTGCACACAGAAACAGCGGAATGAGCGAGAACAGAAAAAGTATCCCGGAGGAAGTGACTACAGGCCGCGCGTGCATGCGGCGCGAATCTCGCGGAAAATCCGCAAAACCAGCCCGCATGGCGTGCTTTATATAAAAAGGCATGAAAAAAAGTACGGCAAAAAACGGAAAAAGCGTCTGCCATAAATAAAGCATTATTCCGTATGACATGGTATGATACCCTCATAAGAGCGACCGCAGGATTTTCAGTTAAAATCCCGGTCATGATGACGAACTTTACAAATAATTCACACCCGATAGAAGCGGGTGCTCTGTCGATATTATCACCACAACGAGCCGCTGATATTAGCAAAAAAAACGAAAGGGGGCAAAACCGCGGTGGAACTATTATCCTGTGCAGGCTCGGAGGAGTCACTGAGAGCGGCGGTGAATGCTGGAGCCGACGCCGTTTACTTCGGCACGACGCTTTTCAATGCCCGCATGAACGCCAAAAATTTCACACGCGAGCAGACTGAGTGGGCTATCGGCTTCTGCCATGAAAGAGGCGTCCGGTGTTACGTGACGATGAATACGCTGATAACCGACCGGATGATGCCTGAGGCTCTGGGGCAGGCGGAGTTTCTGTATCGCTCAGGCGCAGATGCCCTCATAGTAGCCGACCTTGGGCTTGCAGGTCTTATCCACACATATCTGCCGGATTTTGAGCTGCACGCCTCAACCCAGTGCTCCGGGCACAACTCCGAAGCCGCGCGCTTTTTAAAATCGCTGGGCTTTTCACGCATGGTGGCGGCAAGGGAATTATCGGAAAAGGAGCTTTTCGCACTGGCGGAAAATTCCCCGATCGAGACCGAGATGTTCATACACGGAGCGCTGTGCGTCTGCCAGTCGGGGCAGTGCCTTCTTTCTTCGTTCATCGGAGGCAGGAGCGGGAACAGAGGCGAATGCGCACAGCCCTGCCGCATGACCTACAATTCCGGATATCCGCTCAGTCTCAAGGACCTCTGCCTTGCCGGCCACATGAGGGAGATACTGGCAAGCAAGGTCACCTCTCTCAAAATAGAAGGACGCATGAAGAGTCCGTCGTATACAGGGGCGGTCACCGCTGTATACAGACGGCTTATAGACGAGAGAAGGAACGCGGAGCCCTCCGAAATAAAGGCGCTTGCAGATATTTTTTCCCGTTCCGGGTTCACAGACGGATATTTTACATCGCGCACAGATAAAAGCATGCTCGGTGTCCGCAGCAGGCAGGATATTGAGGCGACCAGACGGTATTCCGCCTCGTTTGCGTCAGATTTGCGTTCTTTGTCACGAGATACGCGGGATGAGCATACCGACGTTGCGGATAACTCCGTGGACTGTCAGGAAAAGGGCCGGCAGGAGGCGCAAAACGAATGGCAGAGCGGTCAGAAAAGCGATCAAGGAGCGGCAGGATGCCCCAAAAAGACTCCGGTAACTCAGGGGCAGAGAAAATTCACTATACCAGAAGACGCCCTGAGACAGATTCAAAACAAAACGGAGCATGTGGGCTTTCCTCCGAAGGATTCTGCTTTTTTCTTTGATCCCCGCGCAATCCCTGAGCTTGGGGAATACGGTATACGCATAGTCTATGTGCCCCTTGATAAGCTGGAAACGGCAGGACCGGCATTCGGCGCGTCTGCAGAAAAAGGAGTAGCTCTTCCGCCCGTGATACCGGAAAGCGAGCTGCCCGGCGTCGAAGCAAGGCTGAAGCGCGCGGCGTCAGCAGGTGTAAAGCACGTGCTTGTGACAAATATAGGCGGGATCGGGATCGCAAAGCGGTCGGGACTTGTTCCTCACGGAGACTGGCGGCTCAATATAACCTCAAAGTACACAGCCGCCGTTTATTCCGGGCTCCTTTACGACATGACGCTGTCAGTAGAGCTCACCCTGCCTCAGATACGCGACATAAACGTGCAAAAAAATGTAGTTGTATACGGAAAACAGCCGCTTATGGTACTCGAAAAGCCTGTCGGGACGGGCATTCTCAAGGACAGGACCGGAGCATGCTTCGAAATAACCCGTCAGGCAGGGCGAGATATACTTCTCAACAGCGTTCCAACATACATGGCGGACAAGCAGACGGATCTTAAAAAATGCGGCAAATTCGGGCGCCACTATATTTTCACGACCGAAAAGCCGTCCTCGGTCCTGGATGTGCTAAAGGCGTATAAACAGGGCCGCCCTTCAAAAAAGCCCGTCAGGCGCATAAAATAGCAATCGGGAAAGGATGACAGAATTTGCCCGCCTGAAGCGCGCCTTGAAAGTCAACAAAGAACATAGTGTAAATATTCAGGACTGTTACGAAAGGTCATTAAAAAATATGATGTCAGAAACAAAAGTGAAAATAAAAAAAATGAGAAAAAACGCAAGGCTCCCCGCGTATGCAACGTCAGGAGCGGCGGCGGCAGACCTCTTCGCGTGTGTTGACTCTGAGATAGCGCTGCTTCCGGGGCAGAGAATGCTTATTCCCACAGGAATAGCCGTGTCTCTTCCCGAAGGTACGGTTGCGATCGTCTGCGCAAGGAGCGGGCTTGCATACAAAAAGGGAATTGCTGCAGCTGGCGGCGTCGGAGTAATAGACAGCGATTACCGTGGAGAAATATTCTTTTCCGCAGTCAACATCTCATCTGAAGAATATATAATACATCCGGGAGAAAGAATCGCACAGCTCATGCTTATGCCTGTGCTGGCAATGTCGTTTATTGAGAGCGAAGAGCTTGACGATACCGAGCGCGGCGAAGGCGGATTCGGTTCCACCGGAAGCTGACCCTGCTGGCGCCCAGCGCTTACTCCTGAGCAAAAGACGTAAATCACGTCGAACAATGGTCAGAGCCGAACAGCGGGCTGTGACGAGCTTAAATACATTTTTGCCGCATAAAGCGGCACTGGAGATTAAAATGCTCATACTTGCATCAGGCTCACCGCGAAGGAAAGAACTTCTCGGCGGGCTTTCACTGAACTTCAGAACCGTCGTCTCTGATATCGACGAAAGCATGGCTGAACCGCTTGCACCGGAGGAATACGTGCGTGCACTGGCGGAAAAGAAGGCACGTGCGTGCACCGGATCTTGTTCGGTCGACGATTACATTATATCTGCCGACACAATAGTCTGCAAAAGAGGCGTGATATACGGAAAGCCAGCCGGACGGGAAGAGGCGTATGAAATGCTGCGGGAATTTTCCGGCGGAATACATCAGGTATATACGGGCTTTGCCGTTACGCATATGGAAAAGGTCTATTCCGAAAGCGTGTGTACCGACGTCGTATTCAGAGAGCTGACAGACAATGAGATCTACGACTACATTGACAGGGAAAAGCCTTACGACAAGGCGGGCGCTTACGGTATACAGGAGGGGGCGGGCATTTTCGTACAACGCATAAACGGAAGCTACGACAACGTGGTCGGTCTTCCCGTCTGCGCCCTTGAAGAGGCCTTTTTGCGGGAATTCGGAATATCTCTCTCGTCTTTCAGAAAAAGCGCAGATTGCTGAAATAAAAACAGGAGCCGGAAACAAAGCCGGCGTAAAAACATTAAATACACGGCAGCGGTTCGGCCGACATATAATAAACAGGGCGGGAGGTCAAAACGCTCAAGGCTCCAAAAAGCCCTGAGGCGGGGTTTCCGCATTTCTGTGACGGCATGAACCGGCTGCCCCGGACACGAAAGGAGCTGCCGTAAAATGGCAAATGCAGCCGCCATAACCGAAAAGCTTAAGGAGCTGTATCCGGAGGCACTGTGCGCCCTGAAATACAACGGGGAGCCGTGGCGCCTTCTGGTCATGGCGCGCCTCTCGGCGCAGTGCACGGACGAACGAGTCAACGCCGTATGCACACATCTTTTTGAAAGATTTCCCACTGTGCAAAGCCTTGCATATGCCCCGTCAGAACAGGTAGAAGGGCTTATCTATTCCTGCGGTCTGTATAAAGTCAAGGCGCGCGACATTACTGCCGCATGCCGGATACTGGTTGAAGAATACGGCGGCAAGCTTCCCTCCGAAATGGACGTTCTTCTGTCTCTGCCGGGAGTAGGCAGGAAAATCGCGAATCTTCTTCGCGGGGACATATACGGAATGCCCGCTATAGTTGCCGACACACACTGCATACGTATATCGCGCAGGATGGGACTGGTACCGGCCGACAGGAAGACTCCGGAGGCGGTTGAAAAGATACTGAGCGAAAAGATTGCTGAAAACGAACAGAGCGACTTCTGTCACCGTATCGTATTGCTCGGCAGGGAATACTGCCCGGCACGAGGATATGACTGCAAGACGTGTCCGATGAACGCCCTGTGCGACAAGGTGGTTTTTTAAAAATGTCAGTAAGTAAGCGTTTTGCCCCACTGTAGCAAGCGGCTCTACCCGACCGAAACGACCGCCGCACCCCCCACTGCAGCGACCGCCGCTACCCCACCGAAACGACAGGCTCTCCCCGACTGCAGCGACCGGAATTGCGAAAGAGAAAGCACGACAAAAAAACGACCGCGCCCCAGAATAAAGGGCAACGGTCGCTGTTTCCGGACAGCCGGTCGCTGCCTGCAGATGCAGGCAACATGCATAATACGTATACACACGTCTTACCGTCACACGACGGCGGGGTCAGGGATGCGGACAAACGCGGCGGCGATCAGGAAATCTGACGTAAGTCCCGAAGCCTCCGCCGGATAAGCTCACGCCTCTACCGTTTTTTCCTCGGCGGCGCGCTTGAGCTCGTCAAAATATGCATCGAGAACAGCGTCGTTCAGTATTTCCCTGAAAGCTGCGTTAATGGGGTGAACAACGTCCCGGTACGTGCCGTCCGGGTTCTTTTTGCTTGGCATTACGATAAAATACTTGTCCTTGGCGTATATAACTTTAATGTCATGAAGGGCGAGCTGGTCGTCCATGGTAACAGAAACAACCGCTTTCATCGGCCCCTCGTCATCAAAAATTTTTCTGATCTTGATATCAGTGATTTGCATGATACTTCCCCTTTGCAGTTTTAATAAATTGTCCCTACACGCTGAATTATAACCGAGATGTTTTTCCGGGTTTCTAACAAATTGTAAATTATTTATGGACGAAAAAAGTATTTTTTGTTCAATGTGATGATAACGTGAACAATCGTATACATATGATGCCCCGAAAACCGGGATACTTTTACATGTGCTTTTAAAAATACTTCAGGGAGCGTATTATTGCACAAATACAGTTTTGCAAAAATTCCTTACAGAGGGCAATTTTTATGAATAAAAATTTTCTTTCTTTTCCACTAAAAGAAAATACAAGACTGCACTTTGTCGGCATAGGAGGAGTGAGCATGTCATCGCTCGCCCTTCTTGCAAAAAAAAGCGGGTGCAGGGTAAGCGGCTCCGACAGAGGAGAAAACGACCTTGTCAGATTCTGCCGTTCCGAGGGCATAGAAGTGCAGCTGGGACACGAGCCAAAGGCTTGTCTGGATGCGGACGCCGTGATATACACCGCCGCTGTGTCCCAAAAGCTTCCTGAGCTTGCGGCGGCGAAACGCGCGGGAATACCTCTGATAGGCCGTGCGGAGTTTCTGGGCGCGCTCATGACCGAGTACAAAACCAGGATAGGCATTTGCGGAACGCACGGAAAAACCACCACAACGGCAATGACCGGGAAAATTCTTGAGGATGCCGGCATTGACCCGACTGTTGCCGGGGGTGCGGTGCTTCCCGGCTGCAGAAGCGCACTGCGCGCGGGAAAAAAGGACGCTCTGGTTTATGAGGCGTGTGAATACAAACGCTCATTTCTCAGCTTTTCTCCCACCATTTCGGTAATAACGAACATAGAGCTCGACCATACGGACTGTTACTCTTCCATTGAGGAGATAAAAGAAGCCTTTACACAGGCGGTCCTGTGCGCGAACACCGTGATCGTGAACAGGGACGATAAAAATGCGCTTGAGACGGCGGAAAATGCACAGAGAAGATCGGGCAGCCGTCTTATAAGCTTTTCTTTGTCGGGATGCGGATCCGGCGCGGAATTTTATGCAGAAGAGCTTACCTTCAGAAACGGGAAGGCGCGTTTTTATGCCTGCCGGAACGGCAACCGTCTTTCATACATTGAGCTTCCTGTAATAGGCCGCTTCAACGCATACAACGCCATGGCGGCATTCTGTACAGCGGTCACAGCCGGCGTTGACGCAGACGGCGCCGCAAAATCGCTTGCGTCGTTTTCTCCGGCGGCAAGGAGATTTGAAACCGTTCTTGACAGAGACGGCATACTTATAGCAGACGATTACGCGCATCACCCGTCTGAGATCTCCTCCACCATAGGGGCGGCAAAGGCGCTTCACGGGCGACGCGTCATATGCGTTTTCCAGCCGCACACATATTCGAGAACGCGCGACCTGTTCAACGATTTTGCCGCAGCCCTCAGCACCGCCGATATATGCGTTCTCGCTGATATATACGCGGCACGTGAAGAGCCCATACCAGGCGTTTCCTCCGCCAAGCTGGCGGAGAGCATAGAAAGCTCTGTGTTCTTCGATTCATTTGAAAAGATAGTCGATTACCTTTCGGACACGGTACAAAAAAACGACATAGTGATAACCATGGGCGCAGGCGACATATACAAAGTGGCGCATATGCTGAAAGAACGGCTGACCTCCGGAGAAAAGGGGAAAGCTCAGGATAGCCGTGACAATACGGAAGGACAATAGTCTACGCTGCGCCAAAGGGCGTAGAACGCGCGGCAGCTTATAAGACAGCCGGGGGTAAAGAAAGCCGCGCACTGAAGGCCGGGCGCCGGCAAACAGACAAAAACCACAGCGCAGAATAAAAAATTAATACAGAATGCGGTTTGATACGCATAATATAAATAATGAAAGCGAAGAGGAAGCATTTGAAATGTCTGAAATTCTGAGAGGGCTGACCCGCGACGGGTCTGCAAGTATACTTGTCATAAATTCCACCGATATAGTAAATGAAGCGATCCGCATTCACAAAACCTCGCCTACCGCGACAGCTGCCCTTGGCAGGGTCCTCACGGTGACATCGCTCATGGGGACCACCCTCAAGGACAAGGGAAACTCTATTTCTGTCAACTTCCGCGGGGACGGCGCAGGAGGGCACATTCTTGCTGTATCCGATTATATGGGTAATGTGCGCGGATATATACAAAATCCGTCCGCCGACCTTCCGCTGAACAGCCGCGGAAAGCTTGACGTGGGCGGACTTGTAGGAAGGGGAACGCTAAACGTCATAAAGGACATAGGCGAAAAAGAGCCTTACGTCGGGATAACAAATATAACAAGCGGAGAAATAGCCGAGGATATAGCTGTCTATTACGCAGAGAGCGAGCAGATACCGACCGTGTGCGCCCTGGGCGTCCTTGTGGCGCCCGACGGCAGCTGCAGTGCCGCCGGAGGAGTCATAATACAGCTGTTGCCCTTTGCAGCCGAAGACACAGTCCTGGCAATAGAAAAAAACGCTTCGGAGCTTTCAGAGATCTCGCGTCTGTTCGCTCAGGGACTGTCGGACAGACAGATAGCGGACAAGGCCCTCGCCGGGATAGATTATGACGTTTTTGACACAATAACCGTGAGCTACAGGTGCACCTGCTCGCGGAAGAGGGTAGGAAGAGCACTGCTCTCGCTTTCACCGTACGAGCTTTTCAATATTCTTGCCGCAGAGAAGGTAATGAAGGTGAACTGCCAGTTCTGCGACAGGGAATACAGCTTTGACGGAGCCGACATAGAAAAGCTGCGCGAAGAAAAAAAGCGCGAGGACGAAGAAAAAGACAGCGAAAAAAAGAGCGGTGATAATTGACGGTCTGACTGCATTTGTGACAGTCTCAAACGTATTACTGCCCTTTTTAGCCGGGATACCGCTTTTGTACCGTCGCAAAAGCGGTATCCTTTGTTTTTTCCGGGATTCTGCATTTTGCGGTATGCATGGCTCCTCTGCCCATGCCGAGGCATTCCCGCACGTCCAACATCACGCATGCCTCGCGCGCCGCACCAAGGTGTCTGCGACATGCCATGTTTTATTTGGGAAATCAACGATTATGTAGCTGCTTTTGTTGAAAAAAGGCTTTTAAACGAGCCGATTTGACCGACAGATTCGCGCACTTCAACTGTCTGCAAATTTTTTTAAAATACAGGAAAAAAAATAAAAAAAAGTGTTGACAAACGGTAGACCCTATGATATAATGACATACGCCGCGATTGAAAAGTGCAATTTGCTTTTTGATTGTTTTTCGGGAGCATAGCTCAGCTGGGAGAGCATCTGCCTTACAAGCAGAGGGTCATAGGTTCGAGCCCTGTTGTTCCCACCACTATGCATTGCTCCAAAAGGGGCGGTGTATTACGGCTCGGTAGTTCAGTTGGTTAGAACGCTAGCCTGTCACGCTAGAGGTCGTGGGTTCGACCCCCATCCGAGTCGCCATAAGCCTTCGTAGCTCAGTTGGTAGAGCAGAGGACTGAAAATCCTTGTGTCGTTGGTTCGATTCCGACCGAAGGCACCAGAGTCCGCATATGAAAGACACATGTGTCTTTCATATGTGAGAGGGATATGATTTTTTCGGGAAGTGCGGATTTAGCTCATTTGGTAGAGCGCGACCTTGCCAAGGTCGAGGTGGCGGGTTCGAGCCCCGTAATCCGCTCCAGATTTCGGCAAGAGATAAAAGATAATTCAGCGGACGTGAGTTGTTATCGTTTATCTCTTGCTCTCGTTTATATTGCGTTATTGTGGTACGGCGCCATAGCCAAGCGGTAAGGCAGAGGTCTGCAAAACCTTCATCCCCGGTCCGATTCCGGGTGGCGCCTCCAAAAAATTCCGTACACGCAAGTGTGCGGAATTTTTTACTTTTTCACTTTTCACTCTTCACTTTTCACTAATTCGGCGTGTACGGAATTTTTTGAAAGTAATAAGTAATAGTGAATAGTGAAGAGGTAAGGTAGCTTTTCGCGGTGGCGAAAAGCGTTTTTTATATTGAAAAACACCGAAAACTATGCTATAATGAAATAAGAAAGGCGGTGGAGATGTGAAAAGGAAGAAAATAATAGCTATCTGTGCTTTTTTGTTGCTGATTCTTGTTACGGCTACTGCTTTCCTCATAGCGGCAATAGACTCCTACAATTATGATATGGATCCTGCCAACGGTGTGGACATTATGGAAGGAATGGGCGCGGCTTTTCTCATAATCATCGGTGGCTTTGTTATTTTATGCGAATTGGATCTGTTTTTTACCGTGTATTATTTTTTGGTGAAGCCCAAGACATTGTTAAAATCGATTTTCATAACTCTTTCTCAACTTATGCTTCTGCTTGTGTTCTTTAGTGAAAAGTTGGCACATTTTTTATTTGAACATGTATCGGACATCTTTGGGGAGGAAGGCATTGTAATAATTCCGATATTTTTCTTTTATGTTATTTCGAGAATAATTTGTATTGCAATTTGCTATTCAAAAAATGAATAAGGCATCTTTTTTGTCAACACGTCTCAAAAAAACCACGCCCAACGGCGTGGTTTTTTGTTTTGACAATTTTTTCTTTATGCATGGGACCGCCACCTTCGGCGGTCGTCGACTTGCACGCATGGGGCCGCCACCTTCGGCGGTCGTCGACTTGCACGTCCTGTCTGCATAGGTTCCGGCGTCTGTATCGCAGAAACCGGGCGCGCCTTTCCGGCGCTGTGCCGAAAAACAGGTTTGCAGCGCGTCAGGATTTACAGAGTGCTTTTTTACGCTCCGACTTCAGTCGCCTCTCCGGAGGCTTTTTCCATAAGCACGGTCTTTATACCCAGAGAATTTTTTATCTTTAATGCGGCAGACAGAACGACCCTTTCTTTCTCCCCGAAAAAGGTATATACAAGTGTGTTTCCATCCGAAGCGGAGTCCTCATCCTCCCCGTTGAATACTCCGTATGCGGTGTGTTCGATATAGTCAAGCCCTTTGTCTGTCATTATTTCGCGGATCTTTTTCTGAACCTCAGGCATTCCGAGGTAGTTTTCGCCGTCGTTTGCTCCGTCTATATTCACATACAGCACTATCTTGCTTTCCCCGGAGCATCCGGAAAGACAAAACAGCGAAAAGGCAGCTGAAACCAGAAGGAGCAGTGCAACAAATTTCCGTATATTTTTTCTTATCATGAAAATCTCCTTGCAAACTATGTTTTTGATCCGGTAATATGCTTAAATACTTACCGCGGGTATTATTCTACCACAAATTTTTTTCAAAGTCCACAACAAAATATACTATACTCTGTCCTTTTACGACATTGACTTTTTAGTTAAAATGAGTTACAATCAAAAAGGGGGCTTAGTGTATCTCCGATTCAGTAATAACTTCCGAAACACAGTAGTATTATTCTATAAGCCGGCTATACATCCGCGACAGGGTATAGAAGACGCCGGAGCTTAAGGGGGAAAACGGTATGAAAATTTCAGAGTTCAACGAAACGAAGGACTCAACCGATTCATTCGATCAGAATGACATAACGCAGAACAAGGCAATGGCTGTGCTGTCGTATTTTTCTATTCTCGTTCTGATACCTATCTTTGCTGCAAAGGATTCGAAGTATGCACGTTATCACGCAAATCAGGGACTTGCGCTTTTAATTCTGGAGATAATTTACAGCATTTTCATGAGCGTCCTCAGCGCGATTATTGTAGCCATCTCAGCAAAGCTGATGTTTATATGCTACATATTCAGTCTGTTCTCGCTCGTGATTTTGGCGCTGATTATCATAGGAATCGTAAATTCAGCGAGCGGCAGAGCCAAAGCGCTCCCGATTATAGGCGGGCTTCACCTCATAGCATAAGAAACCGGCATTTCGCGCTCCTTCTTTTGTCAAAAGAGGACGCGGAGGACACGCATATTAAAAACTGCGCTGCTTTTCCAAAAGCGGCGCAGTTTTTCTCTTGTCAGATATCGTCTGTATGTGCGCAGATCAGAGGGTACATATAATATCACTCAAGGCTTTGCGCATCATTTCTGTAAAAATTTATGAGACAACCGTCGCACAATATCCTGCATTCGTCGTCAGAGAGGTTTTCAAGATAAAGCGTACATGGAACAACCCTGTTTTCCCCGGTCTTTATCAAAAGGGCGTCTATACGTCCCTGTGCTCTCTTTTCTTTATCGGAAAGGAGGAAAGAGCGCAGACCTTCGATATATATGTAATCTCCGGGAACGGCGTCTATCTCCTGTTTCCTTGTAAACGGCAGCATGCCCCAGTTTATAAGATTGCTGCGATAGCGTTTTGTGGCATACTCCACCGCCACGTTAGCGGCTCCGCCGAGGACCCTCTGGCAGGACGCCGCCTGTTCTCTGGCGCTTCCGTCGCCCGGCTTTACGGCAAATACCACGCTTGCGAGCATTATGTCGTCCCCGTTTCCGGCGCCTATGAGAGAGTAGACCGGATCAAGAGTGTCCGCATGGATTCCAGAGAGGCGCCCGCGCTCAAGCTCGCGCATTGCCTTTGCTCTTCCTACATATTCCGGGTCTTTTCTCGAAAGAGTAAACGAAGCGAGTTTTTCCGGATTTGAGCGGTAAGACGATGTATCTCCGGACGGGATCAGCTCATCTGTTGTCGTAACGCTGTCTGTTATCACAGAAGCGACAGAGAGAAGAAGCTTGTCGGACATGGGCTGCATTTCCGGCCAGTCCGTTATATTGGGACCGAACACAAGAGCGCTTTCGGGTCTGGGATTTCCATAGCCGTTATACACCCTGTTCTTATATACCGTATCGTCATAGACATATTTGCGTTCAGTATATTCGACATCGACCGAATCCGCGGCAGTCAGGACCCCGCCGGCGGCTGCAGTGGCAGCTATCGAACGTGCGTCCATAAGGGCGACCGCCGCTATTTGTCCTTCCTTGGGCTTTGAGCCCTCTCTCATCGGGAAATTTCTCGTTGTGTGGCGTATCGAAAGACCTCCGTTGCGCGGTACGTCTCCTGCGCCGAAGCACGGTCCGCAGAACGCGGAGCGGTACACGGCTCCCGCGGTGGCAAGCTCCGCCGCAACGCCGTTGTTGTATGTCTCTATCATGACCGGAGCGCTTGCCGGATAGACAGACAGTGAAAATTCACCGCAATCGCAGCTCTTTCCCTTCAGAATGTCGGCGGCGGCGCAAAGATTATCGAACGTTCCTCCCGCGCAGCCGGCTATGACTCCCTGATCGACATACATTTTTCCGTCACGGAATTTTTCGCGCAGTGCAAGAGCGCCGGGCGCCACCCCAAGATGCTCTTGCGCGTATTTCTCGCATTCGCCAAGCAGCTCGTCAGCATTTTCAAGAAACTCTCTTATGCTATATACATTGCTCGGATGAAAGGGAAGGGCTATCATGCTTTCGACGGAAGAAAGGTCTATTTCAACCGCGCCGTCATAAACCGCTCCTTCACAAGGGGTGAGCTTTTTGTAATCGTCTGCCCTCTTGTGGATTTCAAGGTAGCGGCGCGTGGCGTCATCCGTAGTCCAAACCGAAGAAAGGCAGGTCGTTTCGGTAGTCATCACGTCTATGCCGTTTCTGTATTCCATCGGAAGAGATGCTACGCCGTCGCCTATGAATTCGAGCACCTTGTTTTTCACAAACCCGCTCTGAAAGACGGCGCCTATCAGTGAAAGGGCGACGTCCTGAGGGCCGACGCCGGGCTTTGGTTTTCCTGTCAGCCTTACTGCGATCACATCCGGGTAAGCAATATCATATGTACGTCCGAGAAGCTGTTTTACAAGCTCCGGCCCGCCTTCTCCTATAGCCATGCATCCTATTGCGCCGTATCTTGTGTGGCTGTCAGAGCCGAGTATCATTTTGCCGCAGCCGGCAAAATTTTCCCTCATATATGAATGTATTACCGCCTGATGTGCCGGGACGTAGATCCCGCCGTATTTTTTTGCCGCCGAAAGACCGAAGGCATGGTCGTCCTCGTTTATAGTGCCGCCTACTGCGCACAGACTGTTGTGGCAGTTGGTAAGCACATATGGAAGGGGAAAGCTGGTAAGCCCTCCTGCCCTTGCCGTCTGGATTATCCCGACATATGTTATGTCATGAGAGGCCATTGCGTCGAATTTTATGTGCAGGGACGCTCCGTCCTCTTTTGTATTGTGAGCGGTCAGTATTGAGTACGATATGGTCTTTTTCCTGCCCTGCTCCAGCATTTCTCCGGATGTCGTCCCGGCGCTGTAAAGGGCTCCGTTCTCAAGTATCACCGGTCCTTTTACGATTCTGACCATGTTTGTTTATTTCCTTCCTGTATGTTTTATTAACCAGTTTTTGCCGAGCTTTGCCTGCGCCGAGCTCTGTTTTGGCCGAGCTCTGTTTGCGCGTTTTCGGCAGTGACTTTGTCAGTCCTTCATAAATACCGACGCGATACCTATAAGCAGAACTATCGCTCCTATGACTATCGTCGATACGGTCTTATACATAATACCGTACGCCAGCACGCTTCCGCCTATCAGCAAAAATATGAAAAAGAATATTATTCTTATCGCAAGCGAGGTCTTTTTGGGCTCCTGTGAAACGTAATCATCGTTGTCGGCATTTTCATCGCCGTCTGTGTCCGCAGATATAGCGTCAAAGGCGCGTTTTCCGATATCCTCTTTGTCTTGAGCATTTTCAGAAGCGCTCTCGCTGTCAGCAGGGACTCCGTCTGCGGCAACGCCTTTCTCACCGTGAGCGGCATCATCGTCAGCAGCGCTTTCGCTGTCAGCAGGGATATACTCCGGATTTTCAGCGCCGACATTGCCGGCGGCACACTCGTCCGCGCTGTCGAGCGCCGCGTCGCGCGCGGCAGAGACGGCGTCGCTGTCGCCGTTCATGATACCGCTCAGATACTCCACCACCTCCGGAGAGCATCTTCCTGTCTCTGTGTTAAAAACATTTCTGTATATATAATCGGCGGCATCCTTTTGCTCTTCTGCATTTTCGGACGCCACAAGTGAATCCATTTTTTCTTCGCATTCGTCGCATATCCTGTGCACTGTCCCGTACCTGCCTATCAGAAGCACGGCGTGTTCCTTCTCGCTTCCGAGCGCCCTTCCGCATATCGCGCAACTTTCCATATAGATCCTCCGTCAGGGTCATTTTCTTTAATCGGCTGTTTTATCAAACAAATATCAAGGCGCCTTGCACAGCAAGATGCGGGGCATAACCGCATATGTCCGTGGCTGTGCGAGGCACCGCATTTCAGTGAGTCTTGGCGTACCGGTAGCTGTCGGCGCACATCTGTCCCAGGTTCTTTACCGCTTTCCAGCCGAGGAGCCTCTCAGCCTTTTCCGTAGAGGCATAGCAGGTGGCTATGTCGCCGGGACGGCGAGGCGTGATTTTGTATGGTATCTTCACCCCGCAGTATTTTTCAAAGGCATCCACTATTTCAAGCACAGAGGTGCCTTTCCCGGTACCGAGATTTACAGTGAGCACTCCGGGATGAGCGCTTATGTAATCCAATGCGGCGATGTGTCCGACAGCGAGGTCCACTACGTGTATATAATCCCTCACTCCTGTACCGTCAGGAGTCGGGTAATCATTTCCGAACACATTCAGAAAGGGCAGCTTGCCTACCGCGACCTTGCAGACATACGGCATGAGGTTATTCGGAATACCGTTGGGATCGTCGCCGATAAGCCCGCTTTCGTGAGCCCCTATTGGATTGAAGTACCTGAGTAGGGCGACAGAAAGCTCCGGGTCCGAAGCAGCCGTGTCAGAGAGTATTTTTTCCTGCATGACCTTTGTCATACCATAGGGATTTGTAGCTGATGTCGGCAAAGTCTCATCATACGGCACCTTGTCGCTCGTACCGTAGACAGTGGCGGAAGATGAAAAAACTATTTTTTTGCACCCGTGCTCTCTCATGACCCTGAGCAGGACAAGAGTGCTCACAAGATTGTTCGTATAATATTCAAGCGGCTTTGAAACGCTTTCGCCCACAGCCTTGAGCCCTGCAAAATGTATCACGGAGTCTATGTCGTACCTGTCGAAAAGCGACGTCATGGCGGCATAATCGCAGACATCGGCAAGGACAAATTCCGGACGCTTTCCGGTTATGCTCTCTATATACCCGACGACCTCGCGCTTTGAATTTACGAGATTGTCGGCAATAACCACGTCACTTCCCGCCTTCTGAAGCTCCACAACTGTATGCGACCCTATGTATCCTGTTCCGCCTGTGACGAGAATCATATCTGTAACCATTCCTTTCTGAAAGCTGTTTGCAGCTCCTCTTTCCGGCGCTGTCTTCAGATTTATTCACGCCTTTAAAGAGGAATATATTTTTCCGGTTATAAGTGAGAGAGTGTCTGTTTTCGAAAGTATGTCCTGTGCAAGCACAAACTGACCCTGCGCTCTGTCGAGATTCTGAGTCGGATAGGATGTCCTGAAGTAAACGTCGCCCTCTATGTAATCGGTAAGGAAGCGCATTCCCAGCTCGTAGGCAAGCATGAAAGCGCTCATGGGAAGGTTTTCAAGCTCGGCTTGGGTGATATTCAGCCCTACTCCTTCGAGAAAGCCGCTTGTGAATGCCTCATACAGCTCCAGAGATATATGCGTGTTGTCAAAATCGAGAGAGCCCTCAGGACGGGTAGAAGCGCCGGAACGCACCGCATCACCGAAATCATAGAGCAGTGTGCCGGGCATCACTGTGTCGAGGTCTATCACGCATACGCCCTTTCCGGCATCGTCTATGACACAGTTGTTGAGCTTGGTGTCATTGTGGACTACTCTGAGAGGCAGCGTTTTGTCTCTCAGCATATCGGTAAAAAGGGAAGCCTTGTCGCTGTGAAGGTGCGCAAAATCAATCTGCCTGCCGCAGGTGCTGACCCTTCCTTCAGGGTCACGTGCGCAGGCGCGGCAAAGCGAAGCGTACCTGGCAGCGGTGTCATGAAATCCCGGTATAGTCTCGTGTAGCAGTGAGGCGTCAAAATCAGAAAGCGCGCTCTGGAATCTGCCGAAGGTAAGCGCGCATTCTCTGAAAAGCTCCGGGGTAAGCGCCTCAAATGTCCGGCCGGGGACCATGACGTTCATGCGCCATGCCCCGCCTTCCCCGTCGTAAAAAAGCAGTCCGCCCTCCGACGTGCGCATGTAGCACAGGGTGGCGACCCCCTTGGAACGCAAATGGCCGGTCACTCCGGAAATATTCTCCATGACGAGGTCGGGGGCACGGAAAATGCTTGTGTTTATACACTGGAGAATATATTTCTCATTTGCCGATGAGACCTCGTATGTGCTGTTTATAAGACCGGAGCCGCAGGGCAGCACGCTTTCGACCCTGTCGCCGAGAAAGGCACAGGCGGCGCGCCGGAGCGCCTTTTCTGTATGAATAATAGACATTACGCTCTCTCTTTCCGGAAATTATCTATTGTTCCAAAGACCGTCGGGATAAACTCCGTCAGCCACCATTTTTCTTATCTTTTCTACGACAGCGGGCTTGTCGTCCGCGTAGGTTACGCCGAACCACTTGGCGTCAACGGGATAGACGTCGACCGAGCATTCTTTCTTTTCCATTGCGCGGGAGAGAGCGAGCGGGATGAAATACTCAGCCTTTATATCAGAGCCGTTCTGGGCGAGAAAATCCCTGAAGCCCTCCTCAAATATATCGAACACATCGGGGGCAAATCCGAAGAAATTCATTGAAACGACGCTGTCAGGGGCTATTTCATGTACTTTGCCCTCTCCGGAGCAGAGCACCTTGCCGCCCTCTCTGTAAATTTTTGTATGCTCCTCTATATCGGTGAGCTTGCCGTTTTCGGTCCTGCAGACCCCGCGCGCAACACTCCCGTTATCGGTGAGCGTGTTGTCGAGAATGTAGCCCGGCATGCAGTATCTGCCCTTCCTGTCCTCGCGCAGAGCCCGAGCCATGAGTTCAAACGCCTCTCTTCCGTAGAAGTCATCTGAATTGATAACGGCAAAGTTGTCGTCGCCCACAGCCTGTCTGCAGCAGAGGACCGCGTGTGCCGTTCCCCAGGGCTTTGCTCTTCCTTCAGGAACGCTGAAGCCTTCAGGAAGCATGTCGAGAGACTGAAAGGCAAATCCGATAGACGCGCTGTTTCCCATACGGTCCGCTATCGTCTGCCTGAACACTTCAAGATTTTCCTCCTTGATGAGGAACACTATTTTATCGAACCCCGCATTGACGGCGTCATATACAGAAAAGTCGATGATAAATTCACCGTGAGGAGTTACGGGGTCAATCTGTTTTAGCCCGCCGTAACGTGAGCCCATTCCCGCAGCAAGCACAACAAGCGTCATAATATTTCCTCTTTCTCCGCGCCCTTTGAAGCGCGGCAATACTGAAAATCGGTGCGCTGTCCCCTATCTGTCGCCGGTCTGTCATTCCGTCATATCGTCCCGGTCTGTCGTTCCGGCATGTCGTCCCGGTCTGTCATTCCGTCATATCGTCCCGGTCTGTCATTCCGTCATATCGTCCCGGTCTGTCGTTCCGGAAGCCCGCGGAACAGCACGCTGTCACCTTGTATTTTAGCACGATTTTTCAAAAAAGACAACAATATTTTTTTCTATTTTGGTACGAATATATATTGTTTTTCGGATAATGGCGTTGTATAATGTAGACAAAATCAAAAAAATGTCTGTTCAAAAACAAGAAAATGTCTGTTTGAGTACAGAAGGACAGTGCGAAAGGCGGTCGGCTTAACGATGAAATACGGCGAACTTAGCAGAGCTGAGCTCGAAAAACTGCACACGGAGGTCAGCAATGAATATGCCGGTTACAAGGCACGCGGATTGTCGCTTGACATGTCAAGAGGTAAGCCCGACAAGCTTCAGCTCGATCTTTCCCAGGCTATGCTGGGATGCGTAAAGGAGCCGGAGGATTGCCTTTCGGAAACCGGTCTTGACTGCCGCAATTACGGGCTACTCGACGGTATACCTGAGGCAAAGCGCATTTTTTCGGAGCTTCTCGGAGTGAAGACCGACATGCTGGTCGTCTGCGGGAATTCCAGTCTCAATATAATGTACGACATGCTGGTGCGCTGTATGCTCTACGGTGCCCAGGAAGGCTGCGCTCCCTGGTCGAAGCTGCCGAAGGTGAAATTTCTCTGCCCGTGTCCCGGATACGACAGGCACTTTGCGATATGCGAATCTCTCGGAATCGAAATGATTCCTGTGAAAATGACTCCCACGGGTCCCGATATGGACGAGGTCGAAAGGCTTGCAGCCTCCGACGACAGCGTGAAGGGGATCTGGTGCGTTCCCAAGTATTCAAATCCGGACGGGATAACCTACTCACAGAGCACGGTCAAGCGCTTCGGAGCGCTGAAGACAGCGGCGCCCGACTTCCGCATCTTCTGGGATAACGCATACATAGTTCACGACCTGTATGAGGAAACAGACGTCCTTGTCAATATATTTGACTGCCTCTCGGAGGAGAATTCCGACAAGGTTTACGAGTTTGCCTCTACATCCAAGATAACCTTTCCGGGCTCCGGCGTATCGGTGATAGCCTCCTCAAAGAAGAATATAGAGCGCCTCAAGAGTCAGATGTCGATACAGACTATCGGCTGCGACAAGATAAACATGCTCCGTCATGTGAAATATTTCGGGGACTGCAACGGAATAAAAGAACATATGAAGAAGCACGCGGAGCTGATACGTCCCAAATTTGATGCGATACTGGCAAAGTTCGACAGTGAATTGTCAGGTCTCGGAATTGCCGAATGGACAAAACCCCGCGGAGGCTATTTTATCAGCCTCAATGTTATGCCCGGATGCGCCGCGCGCGTCTGGAAGCTGATGAAGGACGCCGGTGTCACGATGACGTCCGCAGGAGCCGCCTTCCCGTACGGCAAGGACCCGGACGACTCAAACCTGCGCATAGCTCCGACTTATCCGCCGCTCTCCGAAATAAAGACCGCCGCCGACGTTCTTGTATGCTGTGTAAAGCTCGCTGTTCTTGAGAAGCTGCTTGCCGGGAAAGACTGAGTTGCCGGAATCTCTCCCCGATACAGCTGAAGGCAGATTTATTCAAGTATGGAGCCGAGCCGGATTCATATCCGGCAAATAACAGTTAATAAACCCAAAATTTTACCCCGCTTTCCGGGCCGCAGAGCTCGCGAAAGCGGGGTTTTTGCATAAGGGATGCTGAATAAGCAGACGCCTCTTTCCTGTCCTGTAAACCGGAAAAATGATAAGAGAACTTTTTAATAATGACGTTTCAAAGGGTGTCTGTTCCAAACCGCGACTGTTCCAAACCACGACTGTTCCGGATGCCGCAACCGTTCCAAACCGCGACTGTTCCAAACCGCGACTGTTCCAAACCGCAACTGTTCCAGATGCCGCATGTTTTGTCCGGAGCGAAGCGACTGCCGCGCATAACAGCTTTGCCTTTTACTGCGCGGGAACAGCGGGGCACGCTTCCGGGCAGTCACGCTCGCATGCTCAGCCGCCCTCCTTTACTTAGTCGCTTTCCTTTATCTTTATCACTATCGCGCTCCTGTCGTCGCTGTCGCTTGATACGCCTATTATCCCCTCGGCTATTTCCTCAGGGCTCTTTGCCTCGGCGCCGTCCACCAGTTTCCTGACCGTCTGCTCGTCTTCAAGTATCGCCGCCGCGCCGTCGCTGACCATTATTATCACGTCTCCGGGACAGAGCGATAGGGTGGTCTGTTCGCTTGATATCTCCCTTGTTATTCCTATCGGAAGAGTCTTGCTGTCTATTCTGAAAACGCTTTCCCCGCGAATCACATACGATGCGGAGGCGCCGCATTTTGTGAATACCGCCCTTCCGGCGAGCAGATCTATTTCAAGAAGGTCGGCGGTACAGTGACATTCGTCGCTCTTTGAGCGCAAAAAGTTGGAAAGGAGCTTTATTACTATCGGCGTTTTGTTTCCGGCGCAAAGCATCTTTTCAAGGAACACCGTCGCAATCCGTGATGTTATGGCGGCAGTTCTTCCGCTGCCCATGCCGTCGCATATCAGGGCATAGCGGCAGTAATTTCCGCTCTCAAACACAGAGAGCATGTCGCCGCTTACCTCCTCGTCCTCCTTGGTCCTTCCTGCGCAGTATATATCTGTCGATATGACCGGAAGGCTTTCTACGCACATTGTGACAAAGTCCCCGGAAAAGTCGAATCTCGGCTCGCTGAGCTTTAAGTGTGTCTTTTTTTCAAGGGCGTCCTTGATATCGCGTCCGCTGACTCCGAGCGTGCCTATTTCAACGCCTGAGGCGACTATTGTCTTTCCGCGTCTTCCCCATGCGGAATATCCGAGCGCGGATATTCCGAGCGCCCTCAGAACGCCCGCCGCGCTTTTTGAAAGAGCCTTGTCAGCCTCAAGCTCATCGTCGTTTTCCGCCGCCGCTGCCTCGAGCATCTCCGCCATTGCCTCGTAATCAAGTGCAAAGAGCTCTGTCTTGTCCTTTTTCACGGCATTTTCTATTATACGTGCCGCTTCTTCTTCCAGGTCGCGCAGTATCCTGTCGGAATTTTTGCAGCGCTCGGTAAGGAACTCCGGAAGGTCGTCTTCCTTCAGCTCCTCTCCTGCCTGGAGTTTTTTTATCACAATGTCAAAGGCAAGGCTTGTCTGCTTGTAGTCCTTCTGCCAGCAGACAGCCGACAAAGGACACTTGCCGCAATAGCGCGAGTATACCTCGTCGCCCGCCTCTTTGAGTTCGGCAAGACCGGGCTTTCTCTGCCTTTCTGACAGCTCAAGGAACACGTCTGACAGCTCGTCGAACGCTGAAGAGAGAGAGGATAGCCTCTGCTTTCTCAGATTTTTCCGCTTGTCCTTTGCATAGCGCCCTCCGGAGAGCTCGTCACCCTCTTCAGAAAAGACCTTGATTTTTGGAAGCAGACCGGAATTATAGAGCGGCAGGAATATTATTGAGCAGAGCAGAATTTCGCCCATGAAAAAGAGTATGTCGGCATACCCGTTTATATATAGGTCCATAGCGGAAGCGACCGACAGTGCGGCAAGCACGCTGTAGGTGTTGGCTGTCGAATTAAGAAGACCGCACACCAGACCGGCGGCGGCAAACACAGGCGCGTAACCAACGCCGCAGGCAAGACCGCATACAAGCCCGATAACGGCGCCTCGCAGGCTCCCGTTGGACGCCGCAGCATAAAGAGTTATAAAAAAGCCGGCAAAAACGCCGAGTGAAAAGCCCGAAAAACCGCTCAAATCGAGCGAATACACGACAAAAAACAGGAGCACACAGCGAGCGCTGTCTCTTACTGCTCCGGAAGCGGAGGATGATGAAAAGGCAGGAGGCAAAAACGCCTTTGTGAAAATCACTGTCAGCAAAGGAGCGCTTATAACACTTATGGCTATTGCATAGACCGAATTCATGGCAAAGGAATCGAGCGCGGCGAAGGCAAAGGAAAATACGAAGCTGCAGCATGCGGCAAGCGCCATTCTGACCGACGGAAGCTCGTCAAAAAAGCTCCTGCCCTCCGCCGCCCTCTTGACAAGCAGACGGAGCACAAGCGCAAGGAGCACGGTGAGCAGGGAAATAAGCCTGTGCGCCGAAAAAAGAGATGAAAAAACAAGGCCGAAAAAAGCGCATATGGCGGCGCCGGCGCCCGATGCGCAAAAAAAAGCTATTCCTACGCCAGTGGCTCCGAAGGGAAGAGGCGCCCTGTCCACAATAAAGGCTATTGAAAAACAGAGTGCCGCCAAAAGCAGTTTCTTTCTGAGTTTTTTGCTTTCAAGACGCTCATCTTCATCAGATATGCCTTTTCCCGATAAAAGTCTTCCGGCGTCTGCCGCTCTTGAGAAAAAAGCGGATATGGTTCCTTTTGTGCCGGTCGAACCCGACTTGTTGTTGTTCATTACCCTACCTACCATGCCTTTCTTACATCATGCGATTTTACCGTCGCGTATATTTTGATTGTCGGTATATTTTTGTTGTCGCGTGTGTTTTTACCGCGAGTATTTTCGTCACCGCGTGTGTTTTTACCGCGAGTGCATTTTTCCGCCATAAGTGTTTTTACCGGTACTGAAAATAAATCGTCCGACCGAAAAACCGCCTTTTCGCCCTTGCGGCGGCGATTGCCTCCGCGGGCATGTGCCATGTCGTTCCCTCAGAAAAGGGCATCAGAATATGTGCAGAGCGCTCCGGATGCGCCGGCTTGATGAGGCGGGCGGTTTACGGTACGGTGAATTTTCCCGCCGTGAAAGAAGGGGCGTCTTTCACGGCGCTGTTTTCATTGTAACGGCGTCAAATAAAAAAATCGGTCGAAATCTGCGCAAATACGGCTTTTTTAACGACAAAAAACGATGAGTTTACCCATAAAAAGTATAAAACCTGTCTGTTGCTCTTTTCTGTCGTCTGCCGACCACACCACCGCGCAGACCGCACCACCGCGCAGACCGCACCACCGCGCAGGCATGCGAAGAAAACATTTTACAGGATTTGAACGCCCTCCCTTTTCAACCCGGCGTTTGACCAAAAAACAATCCCGCAGCTATTGACAAAACAGCACCCGGCGGGCATAATAAAATCAGAATCCATCAAAACAACAATATGCCTGATATCCCGCTTAATTCGGAGGAAAACCGATGGCGTTGATAAATATGAAGTGTGATAACTGCGGCGCTCCCCTGAAAGCCGAGGGCAGCGCGTATGTCTGCGATTACTGCGGAGCGGTGTATGCCCGGATTGCCGACCCCGATGCCTGTCTTACAGGGAGCGTCACTATAGAAGAATTTAAACAGGAGCTGGAGAAGAGCGCACGGACCTTTTCGGTGAGTTTCGACGATGCGGCATCAGATTCGTATACAGATAACGAACTCTCGCGCGACAGACTGAGACTGGCAGGGGAGCTCCTCCGCACCGGCCGCGGATACAGGGTCGCCGAAGTCCTGAAGGAAATACCCGACGGCCTTTTCAAGGCGCAGAAGGAAAGGCTTTTGCTGCTCTCGGAGGCAGGAGCGGCGGACGAGACGGAGTTGTCCTTTCTGGCAAAGGATATAAAAAAGCTGAAGCACTACGACTCGTTTATGTCTGTGTGCAACGAAAGCACAAAAAGCACCTATGAGTACATATCGGGAATATGCCTTCAGAATCTTGAACTTGAGAAAAAAATAAATAATGTACGCAGTCTCATGGCAGAGGGGCTTGCGCAGAAGGGCGAGGGCTACGCCAAGGAAATTGTGGCGAGGCATCCGTACAAAGCAAAGGCATGGGAGCTTCTGATAGAGGCACGCTGCCTGAACGACCCCGGCTACACGCCGTCTGAAGACCTTGAGTATCTGCTCGCCTGCCGCGACGCAGAAATGACGGTCACGGGAAAGAATGCGGACCGCTCCGAGATTCTGCGCAATATTTCCCCGGTAATAGCAGAACGCATCCGCAGGTCTGACAGAGAGAAAGGCAAAAGAAACGCTGTGATATGGAGCCTTATCATACGTCCTGCCGCCGTTGTAATCGCCCTTGCCGCTATAATACTCATATGGAAGTTTATAGGAAGCGTTTTCTGAAAATATTTTCCCGCCGGCTACAGAACGCTGTCCCGCGGAACGCCGTGCAGCTTTTTTCGCATCCTGCAACATCACCATGCGGAATACCGTATAGCCTTGTCGTGCCTTCAGAACGCAGAGGCGCCCTGAAGGACGTTTTTGCAAATTGCCCGACACATGCATTGATTTGAAAAGCAGTATGGCAGGGAAGACTTTCCAAATATAAAAGAGGAACTGTAACACAAAAAACACAAGCGGAGGCATATATGCTGAAAGACGCAAAATGGATATGCTGCCAAAAGGAAATTGAAACGCCCTGCGTAATACGCCGGTTCAATCGGCGCGGCGCGGTATCCGCCAGAATAGCCGTCACAGGGCTCGGATTTTTTGAGCTGTCGTTAAACGGCAAAAAAGTCTGCAGCGACTTTTTTGTACCTGCGCAGTCGGACTACATCTGCAGAAGACTCGACCGCCTTACCTATCCGATTTCAGGGAGCTTCCGCCACAGAATATATTATCTCGAATATGACATAACCGAATACATGGTTCCCGGAGAAAATTTTCTTGAAATACTCCTCGGAAACGGATGGTTCAGACAGACGAAAAGAATTGCAGAAGGTGAACTGTCATTCGGCGATTCGCTGATGTGTATATACGAAATAGAGCTTGCCTTTCAGGACGGAAGCAGGGAATTTATAAGATCTGACGGAAACGAGACCTGTGTCGCCTCCTACATAACCGAATGCAATCTTTTTCTCGGCGAGGTGCACGATATGCGCCTTTGCGAAGCCCCGTGCAGAAAAGAAATCCCTGTCAGGACGGCTGACGCCTTTGATTCAGAAAAAATCGAGCTGACGAGACAGACCTGTCCGCCGGACAGAGTGACTGAGTCTATCGTCCCGCGCCTGATATCCGATAACGGCTGCTCAAAAATCTACGACGCAGGAGAAAATCTCAGCGGTGCAGTCGGCCTTTTCATGGACGGAGCTCCCGGCGACAAGGCTACTGTGAGATTTGCCGAAGAGCTTGACGGAGATGGAAAGCTCGACTTTTCATCGTCGGGAGGCGGCTACGTATGCTCAGACGGAAGACGTCAGATACAAACGGACGTATTTATAAGCGACGGAAAGCCTCACCGCTTCTTTCCGAAATTCGTATGGCATGCGTTCCGATTCTTTGAGATAACCTCAGATGCTCCGGTAAGCTGCATCACAGTTGAGAAAATACACTGCGATATTGCCGTGACATCGGGATTCGACAGCGACAGCGAGGCGCTGAACTGGCTTTACGACGCATATCTGCGCACACAGCTCTGCAATATGCATGCCGGGGTACCGTCGGACTGTCCTCACAGAGAGCGCCTCGGCTACACAGGCGACGGTCAGCTCACATCGCTCGCCGCAATGATGCTCACCGACTCGCGCTCCTTCTATGAAAAGTGGATCACCGACATAAACGACTGTCAGGACCCGCAAAGCGGACACGTGCGCCACACCGCTCCGTTTATGGGAGGAGGAGGCGGTCCTGCCGCGTGGGGAGGCGCAGTGGTCATCGTCCCTTACAATCACATGCGCATGTACGCCGATAAAAGCACTGCCGAAAAATGCTATCCTCATATGGAAAAATGGGTGGAGTATATGCTGAGCCGTTCTGAAAACGGGCTGGTCGTGCGCGAAGAGGAGGGAGGCTGGTGTCTCGGCGACTGGGCATTTCCCGACGGCTGCAGCATGCCTGAGGCATATTTCAATACCTGCTACTTTGTAATTGCACTGAACCGCATGGAGGAAATCGCCTCTTTTCTCGGCAAAGACACTGATATTCCCCGTCTTCGCGAAATTGCGGCGGAGGCATTGCGCGCTGTCCGACAGAACTTCTATGATGAAAAAACAGCCGATTTCTGTTCAGGCGTCGGCGGGGCAAACGCCCTTGCGGTAGAGGCGGGCATACCTGAAGATAACAGGACGCTGGACCGGCTGTATTCAAAGTATTCTCTTGCAACAGGACTTGATACCGGCTTCTTCACCACAGACATACTGCTCGGTGTACTTATTGAACACGGCTTCGGTGACCTCGCATACCGCCTGATTTCCTCAGATGCGCCCGGTTCGTATCTGTGGATGAAAAGACGCGGGGCAACTACCATATATGAGTTCCCGGACGGCGGCGGCTCTCATTTTCATCCCGCGTTCGGCGCTCCGGCAAGGCATATTTTTTCAGGCTTTGCCGGCATCAGACAAGCGTCCGGAAAAGAGGGCTACGCATATAAAAGCATCAGCATACATCCTGTCTTTCCCGAAGGACTCAACCGCCTGTCAGCCTCAATTTCGACAGAAAGCGGTGTAATATCGGTAAAATGGGAAAAGCAGGGCACATCGGCTCAGCTGGAGATAGACATTCCGGAAAATTCAGATGCTGTTTTCAGCTATAACGGTACAGAGCTGTCTCTCAATAAAGGATTAAACAAACTGCAAATAAACCTGTGAGCGCAGCATTTCAAAACGGCGCATTTCAAAAACGGCACATTTCAAAAACGGCGCATTTTAAAACGGCGCATTTCAAAAACGGAGCATTTTAAAACGGCGCATTTCAAAAACGGCGTGTCTGCGGCGCCAAAGGGGAAGCTGACGGAAAGCGTCTGTCAACTGTAGGTTGCTAAGCGGGCTTTTACATGTCAACTTCCGGTTTGCGTTAAAAGACGGCATTCCCCGAATCCTGCGGCAGCTGCAGATATAAACGAGCTATTCAAAAAAGCACACGGAGGCGTCTTTGTGCATGCTCAATCCTGCTACAACGAAGGGACGGGTGCGTTATTATGGAGATCCTGTCAGAAAAATACATAAAAGCAACAGAAGAATTTTCGCCCCATGAGCGCCCCGACGCACTGCGCCGTCTTGTCGACATGATAGACGCTGCCGGCGGTCACATGGACTGCGGCGTACTCGGACTGCGTGTTATCTTCAGGGTGCTTGCGTCATCAGGCATGGCGGACCTCGCATACGACATGATCACACGCACAGATCCTCCGTCATACGGCTTCATTGTCGACGGCCTTTCAGCATGCTCGATGATAGAATTTCTTCAGAAAGAAACCACAGGGGATACGACATCATTCAATCACCATTTCATGGGCGACGTAAGCGGCTTTTTCATATCACATATAGCCGGGCTGTGTGTAAATCCTCAGCTTGACGATCCCTGCAATGTGCTTGTGCGCCCTTCTTTCGTAAAAAAGCTGACGCGGGCATCGGCATATTACCGGACGCCAAAAGGCGAGATCTCGGTTTCGTGGGAGAGAGCCGGCGGCAATACCATTCTTTTCCGCACAGAACGAGAGAGCGGTGTGAAGGCGAGTATAGTCCTGCCGGCTGGTCACGTTTTTGAAGACACAGGGCTCACGTCGAAATCTCTGCCAAAAGCAGGCGGAACCGACTTGTCCGTAATCACTGTCTTCCGCAAAAAAGGCGTGTCTTTGCCCGGAACATCCGTGTTCTGAAAAAACTTTCCTGAAAATTCTTTCCTAAAAATTCTTTCCTGAGAAAATTTTCGAAAAACTCTTTCCTGAAAATTCTTTCCTGAGAAAACTTCCGAAAAACTCTTTTCTGAAAATTCTTTCCTGAGAAAATTTTCGAAAAACTCTTTCCTGAAAATTCTTTCCTGAGAAAACTTCCGAAAAACTCTT
>CALXXF010000017.1 GCA_944392615.1 uncultured Clostridia bacterium | reverse complement strand
AAACACATATGCTTTTGCAGAATATGCGCTTGTGTACTTTCAGGGATAAGAAAATGTCGACGGGCAGGCTTTGCAAGAGATTCTTGACAAGCCGTGCAGCCAGAGCAATGTCAAAATAGGCAAGGCACAAAGGCGAAAGATATCCGCAATGCATGTGTGAAAGCGTGGCAGCGGCGTAAAGCCGCAAACATGTCGTGTGACCTGCCGGCACAGCCGGAAGCTGCCTGCCGCTTTCCGGCAGGGCATGAGTTTCAGGGATACCTTAAGGGGGAAGAATATGTCATACAGCAGGGAAAATTACAGGCGCGCAAAGCAGATACTGACACAGCGCCGCAACGCCGCCATTGCAGAATCAAAGCGACGACTTGACGAGCTCCACGGCGCGCATCCCGACATTGCAAGTATAGACTCCGCCCTTGCTAAGACGGGTATGAGTCTTGTCGAACAGATTTGCGCAGGGCCAGACGGCATCAAACAGAGAATCGCTCAGGTAAGGACAGAAAATGAAAGACTGCAGGCTGACAGGGAGGACATGCTGAAATACTACGGCTATCCTCCTGATTATACCGATGTGAAATACACCTGCCCGCTTTGCGGAGACACAGGATATAACGGCACCGAGCCCTGCACGTGTATGAAGCGGCTGCTTTCGCGTCTGTCACTTGAAAGCTCCGGCCTTGCAAGGCTTGCCGACAAGATGAGCTTTGATAATTTCAGTCTGTCCTTCTATACAGGAGCAGATCTCGAAAATGCGCGGAAAATATATATTTTCTGCAAGGACTACGCATCGCGCTTCACCACCTCGTCTGACAGTCTTCTGCTTGTCGGTGCCACCGGTCTCGGCAAGACGCATCTGTCCACATCAATCGCGGTAGCTGTGATAGACAAGGGCTACGATGTCTTTTATTCTGGCGCGGCAAACATATTTTCAGCGCTTGAGGCAGAAAAGTTCGGACGGGTCCCGGCGTTCCCGACGGCTGTGATATTCGACTGCGAGCTTCTTATCATAGATGACCTCGGAATAGAAAATCCCGGTAACCTGTCGGCAAATTTTCTCTATAATATAGTAAATACAAGGCTGTCGTCCGGTTTGCCTACAATAATTAACACAAATCTCCAGACAGAGGAAATACGCAGAAGATATTCAGACAGGATATCATCAAGGCTGATGGGAGAATACACGCTTCTGCCGCTTTCCGGCAAGGATATAAGGATGCAGAAGCTGACCATGCGCAGCTGAATTTGCCAATTCGCGTATTTCGGGCAGACCCGGCTTCCGCAAGGACGGTTTGCCCCGGAAGATCAAGCATTCTGCTTGCTCTTTCCGCATCTGGTGCAGACGCGGCGACAGTAATTTTATACGGAGGTAAAGAGGAAATATGTTTACCCACCGCGTCGGGGACGGAGTTGACTTTGCCGTTTCGGAAAATATAGAGACGCTTCACGGTTTTTCGACACGCATAGGCGGCGTGAGTACACTTTCGGGACGTGAAAGCATGAATCTCGGTTATGACAGGGGTGACGACCCTGACTGCGTTGCTGAAAATTACAGGCGATTTGTATCTGCCGTCACAGGCGGCAGATACGGGCCTGAGAGGATCGCTCGCGCCGACCAGATCCACTCAGATACAGTGAGATACGCCGGCGCTCCCGGAAAATACGAGCCCTGCGACGGCTTTTGGACAGATGTTCCCGGAGTAATTCTGACTGTCAGGGTGGCAGACTGCGCCCCGGTGCTTTTGTATGATAAAGAAGCCGGAATCTGCGCCGCACTTCACGCAGGCTGGAGGTCGACTGTGCTCGGCATAGCAGAAAAGGGAGTTGAGGCTATCGTAAGCCACGGGGGAAAAGCAAGCCGCATACGTGCCGCCGTTGGCCCGTGCATACATGTATGCTGTTTTGAGGTAAAGGAAGATTTTGTAAAGGATGTAGAAAAGCTCCGTGGTACCGACTTTTCCGAAAGACATCTTCTGAAACGGGACGGACGGCTTTTTGCCGATATAGCTGCAATGAATACAGAACTGCTCGAAGGATGCGGACTCCTCAGGGAAAATATAAGCATCAGCACCGACTGCACCAGATGCATGGATACGCTGTATTTTTCACACAGAGCCCTTGGCGTCCGGCGCGGCAGCATGTGCGCTGCAATAGCTCTTTAAGACAGTCCGTCCGCTCTTTATGAATGCTCACAGCCGCATTCCTGAAGGGTCGCCCGGCATATGCAGTTTGCAGAATCTGTTTTTGTCAGATACGTCTTTTCTGAAGATACAGCCTGAATACGGACTTGCGACTGATGAAAGTCTGAAAAAACTCATGTGTTCATGAAACCCTCACGGGAAATGCACACCGAATTTAATAATGTGTGGGAAAATAGAAAAACGGTCATTGTGCCGTTCTCTGTTCCACTTTCAAAAGCAATCACAATCTGAAAGGGATCCAGCAAAATGATAGAAATCAAAAACCTGGTCAAGCGCTACGGCGAAAAAACAGCCGTAGACAACATCAGCCTGTCTATCAGCGACGGCGAAATAGTTGGTTTTCTCGGCCCTAACGGCGCCGGAAAGACCACGACAATGAGTATGCTCACAGGAAGCCTGTCGTGCACCAGCGGCAGCATAACTGTGAACGGAGTAGATGTGTTCGACGACCCGATGGAGGTAAAAAAGCAGATAGGCTATCTGCCTGAGTTTCCGCCGCTTTACCTTGAAATGACCGTAAAAGAATATCTGAATTTTATTTATGACCTCAAGGAATGCACTCAGGACAGGCAGGCACACATCGCCGAAATATGCGAGAGAGTCCGTCTTGACGACGTGTTCAACAGGGTCATCAGAAATCTTTCCAAAGGATACAGGCAGAGAGTCGGAATCGCACAGGCTCTTATCGGAAATCCGAAGGTGATTATTTTTGATGAGCCTACGGTTGGACTGGACCCGAAGCAGATAATAGAGATCCGTACCCTTATAAAGGAGCTCGGAAAATCCCATACTGTCATACTGTCTACCCACATACTGCCGGAGGTGCAGATGGTCTGCGACAGGATAGTTATTATTAACAAGGGGAAGATAGTCGCGGACGAGCTGACCGAGAATATCGACAAGGTGATCGTAGGCGCAAGGCAAATACAGATAAAGGCATGCGGGCCAGAAAAGGAAATGCTTGCGGCGCTGCGCTCCCTGAACGGCATAAGGTATGCCGAGACGGTGGGCGAAAGAGAGATGTCGAGCTACGCAATGCTTGTCGAGAGCGAGCCTGGAGTGGATATGCGGAAGACAATATTCGGAGTGTTCGCCAGGAACGGCTGGCCGATAATCGGTATGGAAGCGGTCGGACTCAATCTTGAAGAAATTTTTATTTCGGTGGTTGACGAGTCCGGAGGGGACGACACCCGCAAAAAACAGAAGAAAGGCGGCAGGTGACCGGTATGATGGCAGTTTATAAAAGGGAGATGCGCTCCTATTTCGTTTCACCTATAGGATATATTTTTCTCGCTATTTTTCTCGCGGTATCCGGCGTCATTTTCTCGGTGACGGTCCTCCAGGCGGGAAGCTCTGGCAGTGTGTCCGACTATTTCACCTACATGATGATGAGCTTCTGCATAGTTCTTCCGCTTCTGACAATGAAGCTGTTTGCCGACGAGAAGAGACAGCGCACCGAGGTCTTACTGATAACCTCGCCTGTTTCGCTTACCTCTATGGTGGCGGCAAAATTTTTCGCCGCGCTCTCGGTATTCCTTGTGGGCTTTGTCTGCACTCTTATAAATCTCATTCCGCTTTATTATTATGCTTCAGGGACGCCTGATACCGGTACGATAGTCGGCAGTCTTCTGGGACTCGTCCTCATAGCCGCGGCTTTCATCGCGGCAGGCGTAATGGTATCGGCTCTGACCGAAAGCCAGCTTGTCGCCGCGCTCGGAACGATGCTGATAATATTTTTCTTCGTATTTGTGTCAATATTCAATTTTTCAATAGACAGCTATGTGTTGAGGAGCGTTTTGAGCTGGTTCTCAATGCTCGACAGGTTCGCTCTTCTTACCATAGGAAGGTTTGATGTCAGCGCTATAGTTTACTTCATTTCGGTCTGCTTCGTCTTCCTTTTCGTAACGGTGAGAATATACGAAAAACGCCGCTGGTCATGACGTCCTTCCGCGCTTTTTCTCTGCGCACGGGTCTTTTGAATCGATGCGACTACACGACAAGAGGAACTTTATCAAAGTACGGTATAATTTATGGATAAAAGAAAACAAAAACACGGCGCCTTTGCCGTCGCCATATCAGCCGCGGTACTTGCCGGCGTCATATTATTTAACGTGGTGTTCGCCCTGCTGGCAAAAAAATATGTCTGGACTATAGATACCACTCAAAGTGACCTTATTGCGATATCAGACTATTCTCACGAGCTTCTTGCGGGAATAGACAAAAACCAGAACCAGTATACGATATATTTCCTGGCAGACCCTGATGAGCTTGAGAATTACGAGCTGTGGGGACACGTCACAGGGGAAAACAACAGCACCTGGGGTATGAGCTATATATACAACCTCGCCAAGCTCTATGAAAAGGAGTTTCCCTTTATAAAGGTAAAACAGCTCGACATGAATGAGGATGCCGATTATATAAGGGACAATTTCACGCTTACAATAGGCTCGGTTATTTCTCCTCTCACGGTTGTCATTGAGAACAGGAGCAACGGGCTGAAAAATTACAGGACATATAACAGGGACGACTTTTTTACAATCTCCAACGATGTCATGTATTTCAGAGGCGATGACAGGTTCACTTCTTCCATACTCAGCCTGTCAGGTGACAACCCCGTTGCCTATTTTGTGGAAGGACACGGGGAAAATGTAGGACCTGCAGGTGACGAGGAAAATTTTGCGGACGCCTCCCGTTTTGCAGAGCTCTTTGCGGAGCTCGGTTATGTAGTGAAGAAAATTGACCTTTCCGAGGAGGATTTTCCGGCGGAGGACGACAGTGATTCCATAGGCGGAGCCGCAGTCGTTGTGCTTTACGGTCCGAAGAATGATTTTACAGGCGAGGAAGTCAACAGGCTCAGAGAATTTGTGAACAGGAAAAACAACAATCTCATGGTATTTATGGACCCCGGTGTTGACGATACCCCGGTTCTCGACGAATATCTTGAGGATTTCTGGGGCGTCGGGTTTGAGGACAACATCGTCATCGCCGACACCTCCGATCCTGCTACCTCTTCCGCGCTCACCGAGGACGGCAAGACCTTCTATGCCGATTATGAGTTGAAAGAGACGAGTCCCGGAAGCGCTCTTGTCTCATCCTTCACAAATCTTGAATCGCTTCCCGGCGCCTTCTTCTCTGCCGCAAGGACAATCGCCATGAACAGCGTCTGGAGCGACGAGTCTGAGAGCAACTACGTCCCGGAAATGTCTACGTCTTACAAGCTGGGAGCTGTTTACAAGGCGCCTGTACTCTCCTCCGCTGAGTTTTCCGACGGCTCCGCAGTCTGCTTCGACGACGACATATACGACGAATATGTTTCGCTTTACTATGACGAAAAATACGAGCAGATGTACAGCCAGTACTACGACAGCCAGTACGAGAAGGTATATGAAGAATATTACGACAGCAATGTTGAGGATTTTACCGAAGACGGTCTGAGCAGTGAGGAAATAGAGGAAAAGTGCCGGGAATATGCGCTCGGTTATATAGAGGATATGACCGAATCGTTTATGGATTCTTATATTTCGCTTATGAAGAGCGACACGCTTCCGGTGATGACGCTTACTCACGGCTCATGGATGTATGAGGTGAGCGAGTCGGTATCCTGCTATATGCTTGCATGCGGTTCAACTTCCTTTGCCTCAAATGCGGCTTTGTCAAACTCCGCATATTCAAACAGGGATACCCTGTATTCTGCAATATATCTCTTCGGACGAAATATACTTCCGTTTGACATAGACATAGTCAAGATAGACAATCCGTACTCGCTGTCTGTCCCCGATTCCGACGTCATAGGCTGGACGGTCTTCCTTTGCGGGCTGCTTCCCGCAGCGGCAGTGGCAGCCGGCGTTATTGTCGTCGTCAGAAGACGCAAGCACAACTGATGCCCAGAGTTTTTTCGTTTGATGCGTGTGTCTCTGACCTGAAAAGTCACAGGCATGACAAGCGGTTTTCTTTCAACGGGACAGTACAGAGATAAGAAAGGTACAGTCGTAAAATGAACCTTCTCAGAAATAAAAAATTCAAATTCGGCACAGCTGCCGCTATTCTGACTCTTGTTGTCGTGGCGGCGGTGATTGCATTCAACATAATTGTGACGAAGCTGTCGGATCACTACAACTGGTATGCCGATACATCATCGGCGGGGCTGTTCAGTTTTTCCGACGAGTCTTTTGAACTGCTTGATAAAATAGACGGCGAGAATAACAGAATCACGATATATTATTTTGCCGCCGAGGATACACTTGAGAAAAGCGTGTATTCAAATTATCTGCTGTCGCTCACAAAGGAGCTGGAGTCGCGTTACGACTTCTTTGACTCGGTTTATATCAGCGACATAAACAAGCAGATACTCGATATACAGGATATTTTCGGAGAACGCTATATAGACCGTTTTTCGCAGCTCTACGAGGACAAGGCGTTTAATTCAAACATGCTGGTCATACGCAACGATACGTATGAGATAGGAGCGGACGGGGAATACGTAACCGACCTTTCGGGCAACAAGACAGAGGAGTACCGCATAAAGGTCTCTTCGCTTTCCGATATGTATTCGCTTGTCAACAATTCGTTTATAGGAGAATATCTCCTCACCGGAAGTATAATGGGGCTGTGCTCCCTGTCCCCGACTGTGTATTTCATTACAGGACACGGCGAGATGTCGGTATCTGACGACGGGGATTTTTCGGATGCAGAGATATTACATGACCTTTTCGACAACTGCGGCTACAACATACAGAAGATAAACCTCTCTTCCAGGGACTTTCCGTCTTCAACGGCATCTCCGTCTGTCGCTGTGATTTTCGCCCCGAAGAGCGATTTTACGTCAGAAGAGACAGAAAGGCTACGCAGATTTCTTGAAAGCGAGGAGCATCACCTTCTGTTTTTCGCCGATACGGTTTACAGGAGGACACAGACGCTTTACTCCTTTCTATCGGAGTACGGTATAGAGGTTGTAAACGCCAAATTCAAGGATTCAGGCGCAAATTCACTGTCGGTTGACGGCTTTATGTTCGCCGCCGACTCTGACCCCCAAAGTCCTGTGATTAAGGCGATGGCTTCATATGTGGACAGGATAGTCGTTTCGGATTGCAGGGTGCTTAGGGCGGATCCTTCCAAAGGCGCGCAGAGGCTTCTGTATCCGTATTCTTCAGTATCATTGTCGGGAGAACAGACTCAGGTTGTGGGAAATGAGGCTGTTGCAGTTTATTCCACACGCGAGAGCGGGGGAAGCGTTTTCGCCTGCGGCGCAAGCTCTCTTGCCTCTTCGCTCGTTTATGTACCGGGTTACGGAAACCGCGACATGCTCCTCTCTCTTTTTGAGGACATGGGAACCGAGGTGACTCCGCTGAATATTGAGATAAAAACTTTGTCTACGGAAGGTCTTGACATAACCAGGAACAGCGCTATCACTACCTCGGTGCTCATATGCGTGCTGCCGCCCCTTGTCGCGGCTTTGGCAGGAACGGCGGTTTATCTCAGGAGGAAATATTCATGACCAGCAGAAATAAAGAAAAGGGCAGCTTTTTTTCGCGCAGAAGAAACAGCATAGTGGCTGTTGCGGTGATACTTGCCGTTCTGATTGCCGGATGTGTCGCAGTCTCTGTGGCTCTCAGAGAAGAGCCGGATGACGACGGACAGAGCGGCGAGATTGTCCTGCTTCCGGGCGAGGCGCTTTACGGCAAGAGCTACCTTGTTTACGATCGTATCGACAGGGCAAAGCTGAAAAAGGTATCGATACACAATCCCGACAACGCGTCGACAGGAGAACAGTATGTCGACTGGGCGCTTGAATTTGCCTATGACGAAGATGACGAGCAGTATGTTTTCCTTTCAGGTCAGGATTACGCGGAGCTTGACGAAACGGCGATATCTTATTTTGCCGTTTCGGTGGGAACGATGTCCTTCACCTCAAGAGTTGAGGATCACTGCGAGGATTTTTCACCATACGGACTCGACTATGCTTCGCCTGAGGAGGCAAAGAGCATCACTGTCGAGTGTGTCGACGGAAAAAAACACGTAATATACGTCGGTAATATGAACCCCAGCGGAACAGGATATTATGTGAGGTCGATGGACACGGCAGAGGATGAGGACGGAAATGAATATGTGAGGGATTCTGTTTATCTGCTCGCATCGGCTACCACTGAATATTTATCTTCGTCGGCGATGGCTCATCCGGCAAGCATAGTAACACCCAGGCTTTCTTACCCGACCCAGACCGGATTTTCCGTGTTCGCTCTGCTCTCCAATTCCAGCGACCTTAACATAATCTTCGAGAAGACAAAAATGACTACTTCTGACGCTGTTTTCGGAGGAGTGAGCGCATACAAGTCCACAAACATGGAAGGCTTTTACTCATCCTCACGCTTTGAAACGCGCATCTCACGCTTCAAAGAGCTAATGGGAGACGAGGTTCTTGAATATGCGACTGAGCTTCGCACAGAGGTTGACGAGGACACGGGCAAGGAGTACAGCTATTATTATTTCAGCGACGAAATTCTCGCCAAATACGGTCTTGACCCTGCCACAGTCGAGTATATGATGTTCTACACCGTACAGTATGAGGATGCCGAAGAGGAACCTGTGCAGAGCGAGGTGTATTTCTCCAAAAAACAGCCTGACGGCTTCTACTATGCATATTCTCTCAATTTCAACACTATATGCAGGGTGGATGACTCGGTCGTGGATTTTCTCGAATGGAACACGATAGATTTTCTTGATTCCTATATATACAGGCTTTCTATAGCATATTGCGAAAGACTTACTGTAGACGGCACGCTCAACGGGGAGCCTTTCAGGGAGGTATTCCGCGGGGAGAACGACGCACAGGGTATTCTGAGAAAGGTGTTTTCTGAGGGAAAAGGCGAATATGTCGAGCTTGAGAGCTACCGCAGTTTGTTCCAGGAAATATACAGCACTGCAATGCGCGGAAATGCCCCTGAGGACCTTGATATAGACGCGCTGAAAGAGCAGGGTCCGTACCTCACTCTTTCAATTGACACGACAGACGTGACAATATATAAAAAAGATTCAAACGGCAATGACACGTCGATAATAGACAGAGTTCTGCCAGGAATAACCAGAACGCTGAGATTTTACAGATATTCCAACGGAAGAGCGCTTGTGACGATCGAAACCATAGATGAAAACGGAGAATCGAGCGGAGAAAACGGAGCTTTTTACGTAACTATCCCCCGCTTAGACAAGCTTGTGAGCGACGCTTACAATGTCAACGAGGGCCTTCCTGTCGATCCCTTTGCCAGAGACTGACGCACGAGAGAAAATCGGTTTTTCAGCGCGGGATTTGCCGCGCGCGTAAGAGCTTTGTGCGGGCGATATCGCCGTTTTCGGGTAAATCTCACGTCCTGAATGACTCCGGACGCACGCAGAATGCGGCAGTCCTTGGCTTGGCGGAAAAGGTCTTATGTTTATATAATTACTGGGAGCTTTGAAAAGTGAAAATAAAGCGTAATTTGCGTGGTACCCCCCTTTCATTGGGGGCGCTCGTCATCTGCCTTGTCATTTTGGTGATGTCTCTTTCAGGATGCAGCTCAGACACGTTGATGACGATAGGAAAAAGCAAGGTGCCGTATGATGTCGTCAGGAGCTTTGTCCTGAATTACAAGCAGGGCTATTCAGACGAACAGCTTGCCGACGAGGCAGTGCGTGAAAAAATAAGAAACGACGTGATAAGCGATCTGAAAATGACATATGTTGTTCGTAATGTGGCTCAGGACATGAATCTTAAGCTCACCGACGAGGCAAAGAAGAATGTCAAAAAGCAGTTGGACTATTTTAAGAGCGATGACAATTACAAGGACAATCTTGACAGAATGAACGCTACAGAGAAGGTCCTTGAAGAACTTCTTGAAATAAGCGAGCTTAACAACATTATCTACGATGCAATTACAGATAACGCCGAGCCGGGCACCCGGTTTGCAACAGATAACGACACCATAGACGCCGATCTGCTGTCGAGCGAGTGGTTTGCCGCCGAATGGATAATTTTGACCTATGATTCGTCCGGAAAGGAAGCGCGCCTGGAGGATTTCGAGGATGCTCTGAAAAAGGTGCAGGGTGACAGGACGCTCAGCATAGCCGCAAGGGAGCTTGAAAAGCTCTACGGGAACGAGCTCACATATGCAGATGACGGCTGCTTTACAAACGGAATCTATTCCGAGGATCTTGAGAATGCCGTAAAGGAACTCGAATCCGGTCAGACGAGCGGTGTGATAGAAACCGTCACGTCGACGGGTTATTCGTGCTTTCTCGCCGTAAGGCGCATGGATATTGAAGAGATCTATGTGGACGAGAACTATGACACGATAATCTCATACTATCTTGCGAGAGAGTACGACGAGTATATGACGGAGATGGCTGAAAAACTCGAAGTGTCATATGATGAAAAATACGCTGATTTTGACATACTTGATATCGTCTGAACAGTTTTGCGCTGACGCCGTTGCCGGCTGCTTTACATCGCAGTTGCGACGCCCTCATACAGGTGTGCCGCGGCATGCGGTATTGTTCTTACCTGAACATAAATCAAACCAGACCCTTTCACAAGGAAAAGGGTCTGGTTTTTGTTATCACGCCTGCAGATGCGCAACAACCTTTCCTGGTGCGCGGCAGCATCGTGCTTTTTATTTTATATCGACTCGGAAACCGGCGTGCCTGCGCGGCTGTTTGTAGGGACTGTGCCGCACTGACGTCGGTTTCCGGTCAAATATATGCCGTTGTTTTTTTATATGCAGTTGCTTTTTCGGTATCCGATACACGGTGAGCGCCGGTTTACTGAGTATTTGCGTCCTGGGTATTTGCGTCCTGGGTACCGGCGTCATCCTTGCCGGTCAGCTCTGATACCGGCAGTTCAAACCAGAATGTGCTTCCTTGTCCGAGCGTAGAGCGCACTCCGTAGTTTCCGTTGTGCATCGTTATTATTGAGCGCACTATTGAAAGGCCGAGACCGGTCCCCACGGCGGCGCGCTTGTGTTCGCTGTCCACTTTATAGTACCTGTCCCAGATGAGCTTGAGTTTTCCGGGCTCTATTCCTTCTCCGGTATCAGTCACTTCTATGCGGACCATATTTCCTGTTACAGACTGTTTTATATCCACGGATTTGTCGCTTCCGGTATACGTCATGGCATTGTTTATAAGGTTGCACAGTGCCTGTACTATCATTGATTCGTCTGCTGTCACGTAAACCCGTGCGTCGGCGCTGAAGAGTATTCTGTATCCCCCGTGCTTTGTAAACTTTTCATAGCTCCCGACACATCTTCTGACGGTATCGGTAAGACAGAACAGGGAGAGCTTGGGAGAGGAGTTTCCGCTTTCTATTTTGGAAATATCGAGCATGTCGTTTACCAGTGATGAAAGACGGTCGGCTTCATCCGCTATGGTTTTCAGATTTTCCGCGTTCATCTCGTCCGGAATGTCCATCATCACTTCCGCATACCCCTTTATAAGCGTGAGCGGGGTGCGCAGGTCATGTGAAATATTGGCGATGAGCTCGGTGCGCATGCGTTCTACGGTGTTCAGATCGTGCGCCGCCTTTATCAGCGTATCATTCAGCTCTGATATTTCCTTTGTTCCGCAGTCCACAGGCGTGTATTTTCCTTTTGAGAGGCTTTTTGCCGCCTTGTTCATTTCAGATATCGGTCCTGCTATGACTCCTGAAACGTATTTTGCAACGATAAGCGCGAGAAAAACTAAAAGCGCCCCTATGACAATAAGCAGTGAAGCCATTGCCTTTGTCACCGTGCCTACCGGTTCGATCTGACTGTCAAGGAAAAGATAAAGGATTTCTCCGTTGTGGCTGAACCTTTCAACATATATCGCGTCGGAGGATTCGGGCAGCGTATATGAATTTGTGACATACCTCACATCGTAGTCGGATGTAACAGGATTGAGGACAACGGAGTAAAGCGCAGTTCCGGAATATTTGTCATCTGTCGAGCGTATGAGGTCGTACCGTATTGATGAGGGAAGGTGATGTATAGCGCAATAGGTGTTGTTTTCAGCCGAATAAACCGAGTCGCCGTATTCGTCGGTGACCTGCGCGCAGATGAGGTTTTTGGCGGCGGCATCTGCAAGATTTGAGTAAAAGCCCACAGTGTCGGTCTCTGACAGCACATACTTTGCCGTCGATGAAAGCTCGTTAACTTTTATGTCCTTGTAGAGGGTTTTGAACAGTATTATCTGGGCAAACCAGAGTATGGAAAGAGCGAGAAAAAGAAACAGCAGAAAGCACCCGAATATCTTGGCTCTTATCCCTATCTGCCTTTTTTTCTCGGTATTACTTGGTTTCAAAGCGATATCCTACCCCTCTCAACGTGACGATAAACTTGCTGTATTCCCCGAGGGAACGTCTCAGGAGTTTAATATGCGTGTCGAGAGTTCTGTCATCGCCGTAAAAATCGTACCCCCATACCTCGCAGATGAGTTTTTCACGAGTGAGAGCAATGTTGGCGTTCTTTACAAGATAGAAAAGCAAATCGTATTCCTTTGGCGAGAGATCGGCTTTCTGTCCGTCTATATAAACTATCCGCGCCGTAAAGTCTATTTTCAGCCCCTCAAGCTCAAATACATCCCGCTCCGGCTCCTTGCCTGCCTTGGAAACGCGCTTCATCACAGCGTCTATCCTGAGCATTAGCTCTTTTGATGAAAAGGGCTTCACAACGTAATCGTCGACACCGAGGTTGAATGCATTGATCTTGTCATATTCCTCGCCCCTTGCCGACAGCATGATTATGGGAGTGTCGCATATCTTCCTTATCTCGGCGCATGCGGAAAATCCGTCCAGCATTGGCATCATTATGTCCAGTATTATTATGTCGAAGTTCTGCTTACGGCAGATAGTAACCGCCTCCATGCCGTTCGTCGCCTCGGTCACGCTGTGTCCTTCAAATTCAGCGTATTTGCGGATAAGGGAGCGTATCTTTTCTTCGTCGTCTACAACTAAAATTTTATACATATCACTTCACCCTTTGATGTCCTTTTATATATGATTGGGCACTGCGCAGTTCTTTTGCTTTCGGGTACCGGTCTGTCTCTTCCGGGTCGGTCCCTGCGCTCAGGCTGAAGTCATGCGGCGCATAAAGCGCCGGAAGACCGGAGCGGCGGGCACGTCATCCGTGAGACGCACGTGCGCCGGGACGCCACGCGGTGTTATGGGCAAAGCGTCCCGGTTGAAGTATGAAATCAAATCAGTTTTCAGGATAAGATATTGTCTTTTGGTCAGACTTGGGATGGATATTGTCTTTTGGTCAGACTTGGGATGGATATTGTCTTTTGGTCAGCTCTGATCAAGCCCGGATCGGGCTTGGCTCTCAGCTCAGTCAGAATCGCTGCCGGAACATATTTTGTCCTGAGCTTTGGCAGGGCAAGTGTCCGGCGCCTTTGTTGCTTTTCAGGCGCACGCCTCCGCGAGCACCACTTCTACAACGACTGTTTTCCCTTTGCGCATGACGGTTATTTCTATCGTATCTCCCGATTCGTAGTTATTTACGGCAGATGTTATGTCTGAATTGTCATATACAGAGACGCCGCCTACCGATATCACTCTGTCTCCGAATGAGAGAATGTTCCCGCCGTCCGCATATATTATATCGTCGTCGACGGATACCACATACACCCCTTCAATATAGTAGTATGAAGATGGAGCGTATATTTTGGATGTATAGGATTCAAGGTCGGGATATTTCGAAACGGCTTCAAGCCACGAGCCTGCATCGCTTATCGTCACGGTTTCGACGCCGAGCGCCGGTCTGCCGGAAACATATCCCTGCGAAATTATCTGGGTGGCAACTTCACGGCAGGTAGAGAAGGGAATGGCAAACCCGATTCCCTCAACCGAAATACCTGATTTTTTGGCGTTTATGATACCTATCAGCTGTCCGTTGAGGTCAAAGAGCCCGCCGCCTGAATTTCCGGAATTGACTGCCGCCGTTGTCTGCAGCAGTTCCATTGAATTTCCGTCTACAGTTACGGTCCTCTCAAGTGAGGACAATATGCCGTCGGTTACGGAATTTGAGAGTATTCCGAGTGCGTTTCCGATCGCTATCACAGACTGACCGAGTACAAGCTGCGTTGACTCGTTAGGCAGGACTATAGGAGGAAGTCCTGTTTCGTCCACGCTTATGACGGCAAGGTCGGTACGGGCATCCACTCCGACTACCTCGGCGCGGTACGTCAGGTCGTTATTCAGGGTCACCTTTATCTCATCGGCTCCCTCGATAACGTGGTAACATGTGAGTATATATGTTATATCGCTTCCGCTTGACCATATGACCCCGCTTGCACGTGATGTCGCTCCCACAGAGGTGGCGGTGATAACGACCACGGAGTTCACAGTCTTTGCCGATGCGTTTGAAAAAGCGTCCCCGTAATCTATGGAATCGGGATTTATCCAAAGAGTGTTGTTCTGGTTGGTCTTTCCTGTGGTGTCTTCGTTATTGCCCTGAGCGCCTGCGCCCTTATAGCATGCGAAAAACAAAGCGCATGAAAGAGCAAAAATGAGAATTGAGCATATAAGCAGCACGCACGCCGCAGTCATCAGACGCCCTGTGCGCTTTTCTGACGGATGCCGTTTCCCGGCAGCGCCTTCTTTATCAAAAGAAGCTTTTCCTCCGCCGCGCCCGGTTTGTCCGTACCCTCCGCCGCTTCCGTTTGCATTAAAGCCGTAGGCATTATAGCCGTCTTTTCCATAGGAGGCGGCGGACGTATCGGTATTTATATCATCTCCGGAGCTGCTATCCGGGAAATCCGGATCCGGATCTTTTTCCGGGGACGAATATTCGTATTTATCCTCCGTGCAGTTGTATGATATCTCATACTCTCTGACGGGCTTTTCATCAGCGTTTTCAGCAGCTCCGCCGCTTTTGCGGACGCTGTTGTCGGCTACGGCCCCTTCATTTGCGGAAGACATTTTTTCTTCGTCATAAAGACCGTAATCCTTATTTTCGCTCATTTGCCGGGATCCTTCCTTTCAGACAGGAAAATGAGACCTGAACAGTTTTTTCTTCAGGCTTTGCTAAGAGTATATTTGCAATTTGTGAAGTCTGTATGACGGACGCAGAAAATGTTCTTGAAGCGCATCTGTCGTCCTTATATGAATTTGTATACCGTATGCTGGGTATACCTTTCTCCGGGTCTGAGAATGCAGCAGGGAAATCCGGGTTGATTGGGAGAGTCAGGCAGCTTGTTGCATTCGAGCGCGACCGCTTCGTTCGTGCGCTGCGGATATTTCGCAAAGAAGGGATTGTCCTCGGTCATGAAATTTCCGGTGTAGACCTGTATTCCGGGCTCTGTTGTGTATATTTCCATGGTTATCCCGCTTTTTTCGCTCGATATGGATGCCATCGGGCTTTTTCCGTTGAAAACAAAGCAGTGGTCGTATCCCCCGGCTATTTCAAGCTGTCTGTCCATGGCGCCGATATCCTTGCCTATCTTTTTGCCTGTACGGAAATCGAAAGGAGTTCCGGCGCACTGTACAAGTTTTCCAGTCGGTATCAGTTTTTCGTCTACCTCTGCATAGCTGTCTGCATTTATCATAAGGGTCTGCTCCCTGCAGTTTTCACAGCCTACTCCGCCTACGTTGAAGTAGGAGTGATTTGTGAGGTTTATCACGGTGTCTTTATCGGTTGTAGCCTCATAATCTATCACGAGTGAGGAGTCCTCCACCTTGAACCGGACGAAAATTTCGAGATTGCCCGGGTAGCCTTCCTCGCCGTCGGGAGAAAAGAGCCTGTATTTTATCCCGTCTGAGGTTTTCTCAGCCACCTCCCACACGCGGTCGGAATACCCTGTGTTCCCGCCGTGCAGATGCTCCACGCCTTTTTCATTGAGAGCGAGCGTATAGCTTTCGCCGCCGAGTGAAAATTTCCCGTCGGATATGCGGTTTGCGTAGCGTCCCACCGTAGAGCCGTGATATTCAGTATCCTTTATGTACCCTGAAAGGTCTGAAAAACCGCACACGCATTCGGTGTTTTTATACCTCAGCGAAACCACACGCGCACCGTAGTCGGTGACCGACAGCGTGATTTTGTCGTTGCCGAATGTGTGAATAAACACATCGGTGTCCTGGGCCTTTCCGAAAAAACTTGTTTCCATGAATACTATTCCTCCGTTTTTTTGTTGTTGCTCCTGCTTGCCGGCACCTCCTGCCGTGTAATCGTGACGGGCGCAGATGAATAAACTGTCATTTGAAGAGGCGCATGTATCGCCATCACTGTAAAAAGAAGGTGTGTTTATGAATGGCAGAAATTTTTTAAGACCTGAGCTGCTCCTTGTGATATTGGCGTTGCTCTGCGCCGCCGCGCTGCCTGCGCTTGTTGGAAATGTCTTTCTGGCAGGTGGGCGCGGCTTTAATGGCACATCCGGTCAGAGCATGCAATACCGTATACCGGCGCAGTACCTGGCTGTGCAGCAGATGGGCGTCTGCAAAACAAGCTCCTGTGACTTGATTTTCACTATTCCGACGTCATATAATGCGCAGATACGTCAGGTACCAGAAGATGTTTTGAAAGTACTTTTATGAGCCTTTTCCGTCACTGCAAGTGCTGAGGCTGCGTTCCGTATTTGCGTGCGTTTTTCTTTAATCTGCGCTCTGCCTCTGTGTGCGCTCTGCCTTTGTGCGCGTGTTTCCATTTTTTGAGCTTTTGCCGCTTTCATCATCTCCGGAATTTACCTTTCTCCGAGACGGAAGGGTGTGCCGTGGCCCGGAAGGACGAAGCTGTTTGAGCTCTTTGCAAGAGAAACGACCGCTCTTCTCTCCGCCGATGCAAGCGTGCTGTCCATATTTACGCTCGTCATAAGATATGGCGACAAAAGATTGAATTCCGCCTGTTCAGGCAGGAAGCCTTTTGCGTTTACAAGTATGTCTCCGGTTATAAGAAGATCGTTGTTGCTGCCCTTTGCCACTATCTCGCCCTTGGCGTGCCCGCCGGCACCTTCGTATACGTCGAATTTCAGTCCCTCAAATTCGAAAACCCCTATAAAAGAAAGGGGCTGCGTCAGATCCGGCTCTTGCTCGTTTATTATGCAAAGGCGGGAAAGGTCGGGCGGTGAATATTCAGACATGAGCTTCATTATGTGACAGTGCGGCTCGTGAAGTGGGTTCTGCTCGCGGAAATTGTTCTCTTTGGCGTTTTCAAGTCTGAAATTTTCATAGCTCGTCCTGCTCACCCACACCTTGTCGAACCAGTGTAAAAGTCCGCAGTGGTCTATATCGGCATGACTTATTATACACTCTTTGTCCATTCCGGAAAAACCGGGTATTGCTGACTCAAGCGCTTTTTTCATTTCGTTTTCGTATATTGCAAATCCGGTGTCTACGAACAAAAGGCGCCCGCCTTTCTCTATAACCGATATGTTGCTCCCGCATGCCGGTTCAACGACATGGACTGTGAAATCCGGAAAATCAAATCTGCTTATGCGAGGCGTGAAATTTTCACCTCTCGACGCGGCAATGAAGCCCGCGTACTTTTCCACCGCCTCAAACGTCTTAAGCGGAGGCTCGTTCTGCTCTTCCAGAAGCATCATTATCCTGTTCGAATCAGAAAGCAGACAATTCATCTGAGCGCGGTCAAAACTGAATTTCTCGGATATCGAATTTGCAAACGTGATGTAGAAGACCGTATTGTCGAGATTCTTCTCTATTCTGTCATAGTTCAGTATCCTTACCTCACAGAAGCGCGCAGCGCTGTCGAGAAAATCTTTTATCACAGAAGGGTCGTCCACATAAAGCCCCATCTTGAAATGCTGACAGTCGCCGCCTTCACTTTGCGAGTTGATATATGATATGTTGAAATTTCGGCTTTCAATAAGCTCAAGAACAGGACGAAGCGTGCCGGCTTTGTCCTCAAGCTTAAATTCCAGCAGTATTATCTCTGCGTTTGAGCCCTCCGAAAGGTAACCAAGCCCGCTTAAATGCTCGGAGGCCTCTTCGATTTTTTCCGCGTCGCCGCACACATCTATAAAAAGGGTATTGGTATCAAGAGACTTGTTGTAGCTCACCCTCGTTATGTTTATCCCCAGCCGGGAAATTATATCGACGGCGCGCAGAAGCGCTCCGGGCTTGTCCGGCATGTGGGTTATATATGTTTTTTTCATAGTTGTATCCGCCATCTCTTTCCGCCGGTGCGCCAGCTTTTTTACCATAAGCATATTATAGTATACCACATATGGCTGTACAATTCAACTCGGAAATGCAGGGACCGCGCTTTCTCGGTGAGTTTTATGCCGGCTGTGTCGGCAATCTCTGCGCCCTGAATACCTGCGGCGAAATCCCCTCAAATTCAGAAAACACCCTGTTGAAATTTCTTATGCTCTGAAACCCGCTGTTCATTGCAACATCTGTGATGCTCTGCTCTGTTTCGGAAAGTAAATATTTGGCATAATCTACTCTGTATTGGTTTATATACTTGCGCAGATTTATGTTGACGGAGGAGCTGAACACCCTTGAAAGATAGTGCGCCTCATACCCGAAAGTCTCCGCCATTTCTCCGAGAGTTATGTTTTCCCTGAAATGCTCGCTTATATATCTCAGCATGAGGTGGATGATGTCCGAGGAGCCCTTTGGCACCTCGGTAAGCTCGCAGTCGGCAAGATATCTGTCGCATATTGCGTAGAGATAGGATTTTATTGCAAGCGGAGTCCGCCTGTTTTTTTCTACGCACGCCTTATAATAGTATTCCTTGATTTCATCGTCGCACCTGAAAACCGGCTCTTTTCCTATCCTGTTTTCAAGCATGTGCGTGAAGCTGCGGACATTATCAGGAGAAAAGACGTGTATCAGAACCCTGGAGTGGTTTTTTGTCAGATACGAATGTATCTGATTTGAAAAAACCATGGCTGTCTGACCCTTTGTAAGCTCGCGCACTTTTTCCTCGACGGTCAGTGTTATGCTTCCTTCAAGCACAAGAATAAACTCAAGGTCGCGGTGCATATGACTTATGAATTCAAAGTCATCGAATATCTCTATGTCGTTATTTGTGCCGCTTTTTGAATTTATCGTCTGGTAAAATATCACTCTATCACCCTCGTGTATAACTTTGCTGGTTTTTATTTCCTGTTTGCAAGGATAATTTTTGTCTACAATTATACACAATATTTCTTTGAATGTCAAGTGTCAAACGGTATAATATGAACAAACAGGCGGGTTGGCTTTCTTCCGGAAGCATCACGGCGCCGATGTGCGGAAGACCTGCCGCTGCCGCGGAAAAAGCGATACGTGAAAAGCTCGCGTGCTCATCAGACATAGACGAGCTGCTCGGATATACCGTGGAAAATATAAGGGAATCGTCGGAAAGAATAATGGAAAAATCGCTCGGAAAGTATATTTTCCCGGCCCCGTTTGATTCTCTTATGATACACGGCTGCATTCAAAATGCCAAGGACGCTTCCCTCGGCGCAAAATATACGAATTACGGCATTCACGGCGCCGGACTTGCGACCGCTGTTGACTCTCTTTCGGCAGTATCTCATTTTGTTTTTGGTGACAGGAGCGTGTCTGCCGAAGAACTGCTGTCGGGCCTTGAAAATAATTTTGAAGGGTACGACGTGCTCTATAACAAGCTGCGCTACAGCCCGTATAAATTCGGAAACGGCGATGATGAAAGCGACCGAATAGCCTGTATACTCACCGACGCCTTTGCTGAAAGTCTTAAAGGAAAGAAAAACGACCGCGGCGGCATCTTCCGCGCAGGGACCGGCTCGGCAATGTATTACATAACATATTCGAAGGGTCTGGCGGCTACCGCAGACGGCAGGAAAGCGGCGGACCCTATACCCGCAAACTACTCCCCCTCGCTTTATGCGCGCTGCCGCGGACCTGTATCAGTTGTCAGATCATTCACAAAGCCGGATCTTTCCGGAGTTGCCAACGGGGGTCCGCTCACGCTCGAACTGCACGACAGCATGTTCAGAAATAAAGAAGGGCTTACCAAAACCGCCGGACTTGTGGAAACATATGTCAGACTCGGAGGCCATCAGCTGCAGCTGAACGCAGTCAACCGCGACTGCATGAAGGACGCTCAGAAGCATCCTGATAAATACAGGAACCTTATAGTCAGGGTATGGGGCTGGAGCGGATATTTCGTTGAGCTTGACAAGGAATATCAGGACCACATAATAGCGAGATGCGAATACGGAGGCTTCTGAATCTTTTTGTGATTTCAGGTGATGCGCGGCAACACCGACATATCAAAAAAACAAGCACCGCTTAAGTGGCGTTGAGATAAGAAAGCGCCTTGTAGGGGCGCATGTTATGCGCCAGCGGGCGGCTGATAGCCGCCCCTACGGGGTATTCTTACAACAACGACCTAAAGCGGTGTTTGCTTTTTCAGTAAGCAGCAGGGCTTTTACAGAGCAGCGCGGCAGGGCACAGGCAACGGTATTTAACTTATTGACATGTATGTCACAAAGAATCCTTCGGAGGGTGTCCGAACACCTTTTTATATGCTCTGTAAAATGAAGAGTAGTCATTGTAGCCGCAGGCATACGCCGCCTGCGTCGCTGATTCTCCCGACGACATCATCTGGTCGGCGAGCACCACGCGCTTGGTTATTATGTAATCCCATACTGTAGTTCCGGTAGCTCTTTTGAAGCGCTTATTGAGTATAGGCCGGCTTATATAGAACATTTTTTCAATTGCGCCCACAGACTGTTCAGAGCATATGTTTTCGTTTATGTACCGTATTATCTCGTATATCAGCGAGTCTGCGCTCGTCTGCGACCCGTCCTTATCCTCGGAATAGAATGCACCGCGTATCTCATTCAGCAGCAGAAACAGGTGGTGCGACAGGTCGCAGCCTCCCTCGCGTGAAAGCTCTTTTTCACACCTTGCGAGAAGTCCTTTTACGAATCCGCCGTCGATATCCGCCGAAGAATAAAAATTCCGCTCTCCTATGAGCCGCTCGGTAAACGGAAACAAAAGCTCCCCGTCAGGGTCAAATGCACGGACCGTGTCGTCTGAAAAATGCAGGAAACAGCGTTCGTAGTCGCAGCCCGACTCGATTTTGGCCCTGTGCATTTCGCCGGGACGCAGAAGAATAAGACAATTAGGCTGAAGAGAGTATTCGTGCCCCTCAACTACAAACACCCCGTTGCCCTTCATCATGAAAAATATTTCAAAACAGGGGTGCGTATGAAGCGAAAAATAGTTTTCGCCTATGTTCCTGCTTATATCATGTTTGTAAATAATATCCATTTTCTGTTACCTCGTGGTTTCTGACATACGTGACTGTGCTATCCTGAAACCATGCGGAAAAAAGGATGGCATGACATGATTGCCAACAGCTGCCTGTACTTTCCGGACAGTTTTGAGCAGATTCGTCAAGTACATGTTGATTATATCATATTGTCGGGATAATATCAATAGCGCCTGAGACATTGCCAAAAAAATAAGCGTGCCTCTGACAGGTTTATTTTTTGCAATGTTATTATTATCATTTGCATAGCGCTGTCCGTCCTTTGAGATTAAAATATAGAAAAGACGCCAAAGCGTGACGACAGGCGTCGAACGCCGCACGGGCGGGTAACCGGATTGCAGGCAGGTCAGCAGTGCAGTCGGGTAACATAAATACCATGCAGTAGTGTAATCCGACTTGCAGGTGCGGCGTGTTGTTTATATCCTTAACGTTTAAGGAGGATGAAAAATGAAATCAGGCGTACAAACAGTCACAAAAATACAGGTCAGGGCGCTTTCGCTGCTCCTTGCTGTGCTGCTCCTTCTCGGAGCTGCAAGCCCCGCGCTGATGGCGATATCCCTTTTGTCAGATGCCTTTGTCCTTGACGGTTCGCCGTCGGCGGTCTATCAGCTTGAGGACGGTGACTACACTTCCTCAGGTGTGCAGGTCAGCACCGACGTGCCCGGGTATGACGGGGCGGGGTATCTTACGGGCTTTGCCACAGCAGGCAACTCGGTTTCGTTTGATGTAAACGTCAAAACGGCGGGAATTTATTCTCTCTCGCTCCGTTCGGCGCTTTACATGGAGAACCGGGCGCTCGGAAGAAGCTCCGGTCAGACAAGCAGTCACACCCAGACTTCGGGAAATGTCACCGACGGAAATCCTGAGCGCGGCTCATACTGGGGCTCCGGACAGCCGGTAACCGAAGATGAACCGAAATGGCTTCAGCTTGACCTCGGAGCAGTTATACCGGTCCATATGGTGCGCATCCGTGTCGTTACCGACTGGAGCGCAAGAACACAGACCTTTGCCGTGCTCGGAAGCACGGACGGCGAGAGCTTCGTCACTCTGAAGGACACTGATGTCTACAGCTTTTCTCCTGCAGGCAAAGGCAATCTCGCCGGCAATTATGCAGACGCAGTATTTGAACCGGCTGAAATTCGTTACATAAGGATACTCTTTACCGGTGTGAGCGACCAGGGTACAAACGGAGCCCAGGTCGGCGAGCTTGAGGTCTACTCGCCGGTGCGTACAGCTCAGCTCTATCTCGACGACCAGCTTGTCAGCGAGCTTTCACTTAAGGTGGACGAGCAGAATATAGTTGACGCCGATTGGGACACACGTGTGCTCGAATGGGCTGAAAACGAAATAGGCAGCCTTGTTTTGACAGCTGGAGAGCACCGTATATCGATTAAAAACGGAGGAGGCCTGCCCGGAACTCTCAACCTCGACAGAGCGACCTTCTCATTTGTGGCGCCGCTTGACAATGAAGCAGCCGAGGAAGTCATAAACAGCATCGCGGCTATAAAGCCCATATACAGGATAACCCCCTCGGATGCCGGCGATATTATGGCGGTACGTGAAGCGTATGAGGCGCTCGGCGAGGATGCAAAGGCGCTCGTGCCTGCAGCAAGCATCGACAAGCTCAACGCAGCTATAAGGAGACTGTCTCTGTTCGGTGAGAGCGCGGCGATAACAGAACTCGTCTGCAACGATTCTGTCAACGCCGGAGGCTGGAGCGTTGTGGAAGACCTGCGTCCCGGCGATATATCTCACAGCGACCGCACCTTTACTTTCAGCGACGTGCCGTATGAGCTCTGGGGATGTGATTGGATAAGGCCCGCTATGGAGAGCAAGCGCTGGAATGCACAGACGACACTGCTGTCCTTCAAGAGCGAGGTCTCGACCTATCTCTATGTAGCATGGGACAGCCTTGCCCCGCGTCCGGACTGGTTGTCGGATGAGGCAGGCTTTACAAAGACCTCGATGACAATGTCGATCTCCAATCCCGACAGTACGGTCTTTGAGATATACAGGACAAGCGTGGAGGAAGGACAGACTGTGTCTTTAGGCTATCTCGGAATGGATAAAGCAACATATATCGTTATGCTTGAGCACTTCACAATCACAGAAAGTGAAACTCAGATAGAGGATACTACAGAATATCCTGTCATTGAAATAGAAAGTGTCAACGACGGCTCTTTTGACGGGGCATATGTCGTCTCTTCCGGAATTTCAGAAAATGACAAGGCATTTTCCGACGCCGGAACGCTGTTTACATCGGTACCTGAATTTATTGCGGGAAGCACATGGATAATGCCGCCCAGCGTTCAGGGTAAGAGCGATACCGGAAGCATACTCGACATAAGGGTGAACCGCGACGGTTATCTCTACCTTGCGCTTCCCGGAGCAGCCGACGACGCATCTGTTCTTGACGCAGGGTATGAAAAGACCGAGGCGTCTGTTGAAGTGGGTGGAGAGCCATATTCACTTTACAGGATGCGCGTAGATGCAGGAAGCGCCGTGAGCCTTCCTTCATTATCTGAGGCAGAGCCTTCTTACATAGTCATTATGAAGGCAAACACGATAGCCAGCGCTCCCGACGTTCCCGCCATAAGCCGCTTCCTCGCTCCTTTTGATACCGACGGGTGGTATTTTGTGAGGGAATCGCTTGATGTGGGCTCTCCTCTCTTTACAAACAACGATACGGTTGTGAGCGCGCTTCCGGATATTTACAAGGGGTGCGACTATATACAGACCTACTGTGACGACAAAACAGCGATATATTTCTATGCCGAGCGAGATATTGAGGTGGCGCTCACAATAGACTCAAGGTTTGACGTGACCCCCTCATGGCTTCTCATGTGGGAAGACACGGGAAGAACTCTCGAAGCCGGCGAGCGCAGCTATAACATATTCACGAACCAGTATCAGGCGGGTGAATTCATAACCATACCAAAGCTCGCCGATACAGAATACGATAACTACATAGTCATTGTAAGACCTCTGGAGGATGACTATACACCGTCAGACAATCCTGTCGTTCCGGAGGGTCAGGCCGCGGAAAATGACATAAGCTATTCCTACTACGCCAACGATGTGTTCAATCAGGAGGACGACGGAAGCCTTCCGGATGATTATACTCTGGTTTCCGGAAGCGCGTATATCATACCTGCTGACAAGGCTGAAAGAAGCGACATTGCCTTCAGACGTCACTACAGCTACAGCAGTGCGCGCACAGAGCAGTTCATGGACGCGACAGACGGGAATATTTCCACGTACTGGGAGGCTTCTTCGGATGATACGGAGTCCTTCCTCGATGTGGATCTGGGAAGCGTAAAGAACGCTGATACTATCGTTCTCATGCTCAATCCTTCGTGGGGCGACCGCACGCAGACGTTTTCAGTAGAGGTCAGCAAGGACGGCTCAGAGTATACCGAGATCCTTCCTTCGACCGATTACCTCTTTGCAAAAGAGTCTCAGAATACTGTCAGCATTTCTCTTCCTGATGGTACGGAGGCGCGCAGGATACGTCTTGTGTTCTCAGGCAATACCGGCGCTCCCGGAGCTCAGGTGGCAGAATTCAAGGTATACGGGGACGAACTCAGCGGAGTTGACAAGTATATAGAACTTTCAAAGGTCAGTGATGACGACGCCGTACTCGTAAGGTCGCTTTCGGACGGCACTGCTTCACTGAGCAGCAGGATAATCGCCGAATACGAGGTGCGCTCTTCGCGTGCAGACAGAAAAATGTACGTGTCTCTGCGCGATTCCTCGGGAAACGATGTGGTTTGCCTCACCTTTGATACAGACGGATATCTCAAGGCGACAGACGGCAGCGGCAGTGCAAAGATATGCTGCTACATGCCTGACACATGGTATACTGTAAAGCTTGTCGTAGACGCAGAAGAGGGAACCTTTGACGTCTGGATAGACCATACCGTAAGGGCTCAGTCACTCGCTGTCGCTTCCGGCGGTGCAGTGAGCGATGTCGCTTTCGCGGTTCTTGAGAAAAACAGCGCCCTTTCGATAGACAATCTTCGCGTTTACGACAACCCTGAGGAATATATATTCACAGAGGATTTCAACTCGGCAGAAGACATACCCGACGGATGGAGCTTCAGTGTTCCCGGCTCCGCGTTTATTGCTGATGTGCCGTTTGAATCGGACAAGAGTCTCATGCTCTCAGCAGATGGCTCGGCGGCAAAAGCCACAAGACTGCTCCCTGAGACAAGCGGAATATTCTCGTTTGAGGTGAAGGTAAGGATAGAGGGCATAGGGTTCGCACCGATGCCGGTCCTGACAGACAGCGAAGGCGCTGTGAGCGCCGGAGTTGCCTTCTGGCACAACAGTCTTTACGCCGTGAACGGCGATAACTGGGTGAAGGTAATGGACGGCGCGTCTCCATGGGCTTATTATCCGGCTGACAACTGGTACAAGATACGCCTTGTGGTGAACACCAACACCAAGCGCTACGACCTCTATGTTGACGGGGCTCTTCGTATGGAATCGCTTTCGTTTGCTTCCGATACATCCTCGGTTGACAGAGTTTGCTTTACTCTCGGCACAGATAACACTGCTTACATAGATTCGCTGTACATGTACATGGGTTCGAGCCTCGGCGAAGGGCTGATCGACAGCGCTAACGTTATCGACGTCAGGGACTACGGAGCCGTCGGCGACGGTGTTACCGACGATACAATAGCTATACAGAGGGCTCTTGACGACGCGGCGTTCACCGGAAAGACTGTTCTTCTCGAAGACGGCGTGTTCCTCACGTCAACCATATGGGTCAAGAGCGACACAACGCTCCATATTGCTCCGTCGGCAAAAATCCTCGGCATTATGGAAAAGAACCGGTATCCGCTTGTGGAGTCCTGCGAAGGGCTTATCAACTACAGGCAGATAGGCCGCGGACTCGTTCTCACCGAAAATGCTTCAAATGTGAGGATAGAGGGCGGCGGCACTATAGACGGCAACGGCTTCTACGGGTACAAGGTCAACGACCCTGCCACCAGCAGAAGACTTCAGGATGCGCGGCCCTGCGTCATACTTTCAATACTTTCTGAAAATGTCACAATAAGCGGCGTGAATCTTGTGAACAGCGCCTTCTGGACGCTGGTCCCCATGGAATCGAGAAATGTCACGATAAGAAACGTGAATGTGAACAGCATGAACACACCCAACCGCGACGGCATAGATCCCTGCGATGTGATAAATCTCACCATTGAGAACTGCAACATTCTTGCAGGGGACGACGGTCTGTGCTTCAAGTCGTCTTCACTGTTCGGATGCGATAACATCGACGTGCGCAACATAACCATTCAGTCGCGTTCCAACGGAATAAAATTTGGCTCGGATACATACGGCTCTCTTAAAAACCTGTATGTGAGCGACGTGACGATGAAGAACGTCGTAAAGTCCGGAATAACAATGCAGTCTGCTGACGGGGCGGAGATAGAAAATCTCGTCTTTGAAAGAATCACGATGACAGAGGTTGACGATCCCATATTCCTCACCGTAGGAAACCGCGGCAGACAGCCGGTTGACAATCCCGGTATGAGACTCGGTTATATCAGAAACGTTGAATTTACCGACATAAGCTCTGAAAGCCCCATGATGCCTCCTTACAGCTATGATTCAGACGTGCACGAGGTACTCATAATAGGACTTGACGAGGAACACAAGATCGAAAACGTCCATTTCAAAAACGTCACCATTGAATTTCCCGGCGGTTACACCACCGTTCCGGGCTGGCCAAGCGGTGTCGGCAGCGGATATCCGGAGCACTATTCGGCAAAAGGCAAGTCAAACGCATGGGCGTACTGCATAAAATACGCCTCTAATATCACATTCGAAAACTGCACCAACATTCTGCTCAGCGATGATGTGAGACCCGAAATAACATATTACGACGGATACAGCGAACTGCCGGCTGAATATGACGTGAATGGAGAGTACGTCCTTCCTGTCAGAATTCAGGTTGAGGGTACGGTATCGGCTGAAAAGCTTCCTCTTCCGGAAACCGTCGGCGTCCTGCTTGAGAATGGCGAAATCGCTTATCTGCCTGTCGTATGGGAAAATTACGGCGGATATATATCCGGAGTAAACGGCAGTTACGTAGTTACGGGATCTATTGCAGAGACGGAGGGCATCGGCTCCACAGAAGGACTCTGCGCAAGCGCCGAGGTCACGGTTACCGGCGCCGAAGCCGCCCAAAAGCTTTCATTTACCGACAGCTTTGAGGCGTATGTACAGACCCGCAGCGAAAGCGAGTCGCTTGAATCTGTCAGACTTATAATAGCTGCAAACAAGGATTTCATGCTTGGCAGCAGCTCACTCAGCGTCACCGTGAAATTCACTACAACAGACGGAGGAGGAAAGACTCATTCAGGCGTGCTCGGAAACGGCAATATGGACTTCCCGCTCTTTTTGCAGGTGACGGCTCTCGGAGAAGTTTTTGAGGCGTCGGACGGCAACGTGCTCTTCGGAGTAGTTTATACAGATGTTCCTACCGACCAGGTGGAGAGCATAAGTGTAGAGATACAGAACACCGAGGGAAAAACGGTATACAACGCGGCACATCAATTTACCTGATTGCAGTTTCTTCACTTTCACTGACATAAAAAAAGAACCATCCTGCCGGCGGGATTTCCCGTCGGCAGGATGATTTGTTTATTGTGCATCGGTGTGTATGGATATTTTTATTTTGTGATATTCCGGCGCCTCAGGCGCACGCCTCTTTGACAAGAGCTTGTGAGCAAACCGGCATTCCATCCGGATTTCCTGTGCTTTCATGACAAGTGATTTCTTTTCGTGCCGTGCGCCGCACTCGTCTGGGGTGTCCGCCGTGCGCCAAGTTAAGCCGGTGATATATGCATACTTTATCCCGTTATTACCGGGAAGGGATCAAAGCAGCGTTCTGTGAGCTCGTCAACAGCCTTAAGAGGATCTTTTTCTCCTGAGCGCCACATTGTATAGTTGAATTCACAGAATCCGGACAGATCCATTTTGAAATTCGTCTCCCAGGTGTTGTTCATAACCCACGAGTAGAGAGGACGGGAGTTGTTTACAGGAAGATTATCACACAGGCGTATGGGATGATGCTCCATGCTTCCGGCGTATATGAGGGGGCAATCCCTGCACGCTATGAGGAAGGAGGCGTCACCGGACACATATGTCACGCCGTAGTCGGACATATAATATTCCATACAGCTTCCCGGAATCTGGTCTATACCGGGGCGGAAGGGCTCTGAGCCCTTTTTTATCCAGACGGACTGTCCCTCTCCGGCTTCAAGCGAAAGGGGCATGAATACGCTTTCTATGTCGCTGCTCAGGGTCTTCCCGACGGCAAGCGTGAAATCTATGCGGGGTGTGTTTTCATACAGTCTTACATAAACTTTGCATGTTGAAGTCCCCGGAAGTGTATACCTGAATTCCAGAACGGAGAAAATATCCCCTCTTTCAATGAGGTTTACTTCCTCAAGTGTTCCCTCGTACATTTTTGCATGGCGCCCTCTTATATTTCTACCTATGAGGCGGCGCTCTTCGTATTCTTTCCTCTGAATGCCGTCACGAAGAGCGGTCCTTTCGTATATCGGGGTGAAGAAAGGAGTCGTGCCGCTGCGCAAGAGGTCCCTTCCGGTCGCCTTATCTATAAACCCGGTCACCCCTTTTCCTGCGCTGTAAGAAAGCTTGAAAAAGTCGTTTTCAAAGCTGTATGGAAGCATGTACGTTACCTTGTCGTAGCTGTTCTCAATGTCGCGTATCCGCTCCGCTCCGACATAGGCGTATCTGCTGTTGAGATGCTCGTGCTTGTCGGGAAGAGGCCTGAAAAAGTATTTCTTTGCTCCGCCTTTTTCCAGACGATCGAAAAATGTTATCAGCCGTCCCCTGGGATGACCTGAGACCTGACAGGGAATAACGGCGCCGCTTTCATCTGTTATCTGAGCGCGTGAAAATCCGAAATTCTCTATGTAAAATTCTATTTTGGACAGGTCATTTGAATCAGAAGTACCGTAGACAGTGACGTTTCCCTCGGTATTATAGTACCTCATGGTGTCGCCCTTTTCCTCGGCGATCTCCGTAAGCATCATAGACGCGCTTTCATGAGCCTTTGACGCATAGCTCGTCTTGCGCATGTCGAGGTTCAGAACCATCGTGTCACAGGGGTTTGTTATGGTCGATGAGTGTCCCCAGGTGTGCTCTGCATAAAGCAGAAGATTTTCCTCGGCGCATTCGGCAAGAGCAGGATATTTTTCGGCGCACCCGGCGTCAAGTCTGCTGCAGAGCGAGTACCTGTGCTGAGCCTGTTTGAAATGCTTGAGCGCATACGGGGTCGACCCCACTCCGTTTGCCCACCAGTCGGTGAGATCGCCGCGGTATACAGGACTGTCGGATAGTCTGTCACGTATTTTGTCGTAAAGCTCGCCCAAGGTCACCATCTGCAGTTCGGCTTCATCCGGATACATGCGGTTGTAAGCTTCTATGACCCTGGCAATTTCCGGCTCCGGTGGGGAGTTGTCGCTGTATACGCCGGACACGCTTATTATTATAAAATCATACGGGTAACCTTCATTTTCACATTCGTCGAGGTATGCTTTCAGATTTGAACGCATTGCCGCGGCTCCGCTTTCTGTATCCGGCTCACGCCACACAGAATCAACATACACACGGTTCGGTCTTATTCCCAGCCTGTTGCCAAGATGGTAGTGCTCGCCGTTCCACACGAGCAGGCGCTTTCCTTCGGCGTTTTCCCAGAAATATGCAGTCTGATTTTTGAAAAGCGGGTACATTCCGTGATGACAGTGTATGTTCATATACAGGAATTCGACGCCGCAATCTATGAGCACGTCGCGCTGTCCCATTGAGATCCCGTTAATATCGGCGGTCATGGCGCATTTCAGCGGAGCTCCCGCCTTCTCGGTTTCCTCCCTTGCCCGCATGATCTTTTTCCTGAGAACGGCGCAGTCGGCAAGATCGGTAAAATTCAGATAATTCGCAGAAAGCCCTATCCGTCCGTCTTTTACCAGACGGAAAAATTCGTCTTTCTGGCTTCCGGTTGCTCCGGCAAGAAACTTTTCAACGAAAAACCAAGTCTCGCAGTTCCATTTGAAGGTGGGATCGTCGTTCCTTCCGAAAATGTCGAGTACCGAGCGTATGTAGTTGACCTGTCCGCGTATGACTCGTTCCTGAAGGTCGGTGTAGCCTATATCGGTGTGCGAGTGGTGCACCACATAGACCGTCTTTATTCTGTTGTTCATTTCTCTTTCCTTTCATTGGCTTTTTTGTTTTATACCACGGCTCCGTCCGCGGATGCCGCTTGTTTACGTTCAGAAATGAGAGAAGCCAAGCTAAAAAACGGATGGCTTAAAGCTTTAAAACGGATGGCTTCTGTAAGAGCGTAAGATGCGCTCTGTGCTAAACTGCACTACGCGAAGGTTATATTGAACAAAGCGCATGTTTGACTCATGTGCGTTATTGTTGCGCATGAGCCCGTTTATGAAACAGTCGGGCGGGAAGCGGAGAAAAACTTTTCTAACATTGCGTGACTGCAGAGGCTTCATAAAGACGTCGGTTCTTTGTCATCTGAGCACAGAAAGACCTCTGATGGCAAAATAAGAGGTATTTTCATCAATGAACAGCCGGCAGCTTTTTTCAGAGCACAACACCCGGAGCGGTGATATAAACAGTCCGGCACTCTTCATTATTCCGCCGCCGAGCACAAGCGTGTCGGGCATGTATGAGGAAATATAAGGCCCCAGCGCCGCGCACAGCCTTTTTCCGAACACTAAGAAGCATGCGAGCGCTTTTTCGTCCTGCTCGGCGCGCGCGGCAAGCTTTTTTCCGTCGAGCCGGTATCCGAGCATTTTTTCTGAGAGCTCCATTATCCCGCGCCTTGAAATATAGTCGTCTATAATTGAATCGAGAAAAGGGGTGTTATAAATATATCCGTGCTCAGGCAGGCATGCGACCTGCTCGTTAGTAACTATGGAACGCTTTTCTGAAAAGGCGCTTCCGCAACCTGTTCCTACGCAAACAAACATCGCTTTTTCGCTGTCGGCAGCACGCCCGAAGTTAAGATGTCCGAGCGCAAATGCGGTCACGTCGTTTGTAAACAGCATCGCAGGTCTGTGAGCGGTTTCAGAGTTTGGTCTGCCTGCCGCTGAAATACTGCTTGTCGAGATCGGGCTCACCGTCCGGTCCTGCTCCGGAGGCGCTTCGCACCACGGGTGCAGGTTCAGCTTTGCAAGGCGTTCTGAAAGAGCCTCTCTCAGCGGAACGCCGTAAAGGGAATCGTATTTCTGAAGCCCTCGCATCAGACTTATACCTTTCTCATAGTCGAACGGACCGGGAAAGGCAAATCTCAGACCTTCCGCTGCTCTTCCTTCCGCCGTTTTTTCTATTATTTCGGCAATATGGTCGAGAAGCGGTTCTTTGTCGAGGTCCGCCATCGCAGGGTATGAAGTTATGCCGCCGGTGACAGCCCCGCCCTGCTCCACCGCCGCTGCCTTTATGACGGTGCCTCCGACATCAAGACATATAAGCATTTTCCGCCACTCCTTGTGTTATTTCTTGTCTGGCAGCCCCGCACAGCCTGACGCAGAGACTTCTGCTGTCTGCGCCCGGTCGATCTCTATCAAAAATCCGCTTGACGACGCCGGATAAAAGCTCTCCGAATACTCTATTGGCATTCCGTCGTCTGTGACGGACACGGTAGTTATGAATACTACCGGCTCAAACGGAGCGCTTTTCAGCATCGATGTGACGGCAGGGTCTGCAGGGATCACCTCAAGCTTCTTGGATGAATGATATACAGGCATTCCCCTCTCGGCAAGGGCTTCATAAAACGAGGTATAGGTAAAATCAAGTTCCGTCATTCCTGGAAAGCGCTTAAACGGCACGTACAGTACGGTGTAGACTACCGGCGCTCCCGAATTATGGCCTTCCAGCCATCTCAGTCTTACAAGCCGTATGACTTTTTCCGCCGCGGAAAGTCTGAGCGCCGCCGCCGCATCCTCCGGCGCCTTTATCACCTCAAAACGAACGACCTCTGTGCGCAGCGTGAGCCCCTTTTTTTCGCTTTCAGCCCTGTAGCTTGTGATAAATCCGGTTGATTCATGAACCAATTTGGGCTTTGTGACAAAGCTGCCCTTTCCTCTTATCCGTTTCAAAAAGCCATCTCTGACAAGGGTTTCCAGCGCTTTACTTACTGTAGGACGGCTCACCCTGAGTTCTTTTGAAAGCTCCTCTTCTGTCGGTATTTTTGAGCCGACACGGTACTCCCCGGATGAGATCCTTTTTTTTACATATTCGGTCACCTTTGTGTGAAGGCACTCCACAAACGGCATCAACTCCTGCTCCTGATTGAATCTGCACAGTTTTTTGCACTGAAAAAGTATAACACAATCGAAGACATTTGTAAATACATTTTATTAATTTTGGGACTATGTATTGACAAATAGTCTGTCTTATATTATCCTTAAAATACGGACATCCGTGCCCCGAACTTATATATTTAATCTGAACTTGAGCCGCCGCAGGCGGCATGGGAGAGTATCATGAGCAGTAAAGTCGGATACAGACAATTTCCGCGTATTTACACCGGGATTTGCGCAGACAAGGTGGCTGTCGGCGCAGAGCGGGTAATGAAAAGGCTGTCGGAAAAGGCAGGAAAGGTGCTCGCGTCGGGCAAGAAAAACTGTGTTGTTGTTATCGAATGTTATCCTGGAACAGACATATCCTTTCTTACAGATACTGTGCGGGAGAAGATTGCGCCCTCTCTTCTGATAGAGAGCGATGAGCTTGCTTTTGAACCGGAAAAAACAGACGACATCATAAAGAAAGACCTCACTGATGACCCGGTTTTCGGCATTATGACAGTACGTTCACTTGAAGATTTTTTTTATTCAGATAAATTATCCGCAGCAGCGGCGGAAATAAATGAACACCGGGGTTTTGTTTTCGTCATAGGAGTAGGCGCCTCGCTCGTCTGCTCTGCCGATATTCTGGTATACGCCGATATAACCCGCTGGGAAATACAGCTGAGGTACAGAAATGGAATGAAGAACTGGCGCTGTGCTCTCGGTGACCAGACTAAACAGGATAAGTACAAAAGAGGTTATTTTGCCGAATGGCGCTGGGCAGATAAGGTGAAAGACAGACTTCTCCCTGTTATCGATTTCTACATGGACATGACCGGAAGGGAAGATATATCTATGGTGGACGCAGACGCCTACCGTGAGGCTTTGAAAATGGCGTCGGGGCGGCCCTTCAGGCTTGTCCCGTATTTTGATCCAGGAGTATGGGGCGGCGACTGGATGAAAAGACATTTCGATCTGCCTGAAAACAACAGCAATTATGCCTGGAGTTTTGACGGAGTCCCGGAGGAAAACAGCTTGCTTCTTGATTTCAGCGGGAGCGTTATTGAAACCCCTGCGCTGAATCTTGTCCTTGAACAGCCGGAAAGGCTTCTCGGCGGCAGAGTACGCGCCCGTTTCGGAAAAGAATTTCCGATACGCTTCGACATGCTCGACACTGTGAACGGTCAGAATCTTTCGTTGCAGGTGCACCCGCTCACAGAATATATAGCGGAAAAATTCAATATGCGGTACACTCAGGACGAGAGCTACTACATTCTCGACGCAGAACCGGGAAAATCCTGCGTTTATCTCGGAATGCGTACTGACGCTTCCTTTGATGAAATGGCAGACGACCTTCTGACTGCAAAAAAAGGAGACGCTCCGTTTCCGGCGGAAAAGTATATAAATAGGATTCCCGTTAAAAAGCACGACCATATTCTTATACCTGCCGGAACAATACACTGCTCCGGAGCCGGTACAATGGTACTTGAGATAAGCGCTACCCCGTACATATTCACATTCAAGCTCTGGGACTGGGGAAGGCTCGACCTTGACGGAAAGCCCCGGCCTGTACATGTGGAGAGGGGACTTGCAAACATAAGAAAAGAGCGAAGGACCGAATGGATAGAAAAAAATCTCGTGGGCAGAACAAAGACCATCTCCGACGACGGAGTCACGAAAGTTGAGCGCACAGGACTTCACGAACTTGAATTTATTGAAACGATCCGTGTCACCACCTCTGAGGAGGCGCTTGTGCAGCGCAGTGACAGTGTGTGCGTAATTAATTTGGTAGAGGGTGAAAGGGCGGTCATACGGAGCAGGGATGGCGTCTTTGATCCATTTGAGCTGTTCTATGCGGAGACATGCATAATACCTCAGGCGGCAGGCGATTACCTCATATGCTCGCCGGACAATACACCTGTATCAGTTATAAACGCATACGTCAGATGACACGAGCGCGTTATCAGAGCATTTCTCTGTAAAGAGAAGATTCTGTATATTAGCGATATCAATGTCCTTATTCGCCGGTGACTCATTGGGGCGCCTTAAAAACTGCTTATCTTAACTACACGGATGAATATTTCTTGCCGATTTTCCGACTTAAAGCGTGCGGTGCTGTAAACCTGAATGCCTTCCGGCGCGTTTGGCGCGGCGCGGAAGCTGGGCAGAGCGGTGCGGAAGCTGGGCAGAGCGGCGCGGAAGCTGGGCAAAGCAAGCGCTAAAGCTGGGCAGAGCGGTGCGGAAGCTGGGCAAAGCGGCGGTCGGCGATATACAAAAGGAGAGACGCACGTCTCTCCTTTTGCGTGTTTCCGGTTCAGCTGAGCCTGTCAAACGCCGGGTTGTAGAGATAAAAATTCTTCTTGTCTGAAAAATTGTCCTGGGCGAGTCTCAGTGCGTCACCGAAGCGCTGATAATGCACTATCTCGCGCTCCCTCAGAAACTTTATGGGATCTCTTACGTCCGGATCGTCCACAAGGCGCAGGATATTGTCGTACGTCACGCGAGCTTTCTGTTCCGCCGCAAGGTCTTCGTTGAGGTCTGCGAATACGTCTCCCTTTACGCCCACGGTGTAGGTCGAGAAGGGCACGCCGCTTGCCGCCTGCGGGTAAACTCCGGTGGTGTGATCGACGAAGTATGCGTCAAAGCCGCTCTTCTTTATCTCCTGCTCGCTCAGATTCCTTGTGAGCTGGTAGATTATCGCTGATACCATCTCAATGTGTCCTAACTCCTCGGTTCCGACATCTGTCAGTATCCCCACTATCTTTCTGTCAGGCATCGAATATCTCTGCTGCAGATATCTTGTGGAGGCACCGAGTTCTCCGTCAGGACCGCCTACCTGCGAAATAATTATTTTGGCAAGAGAAGGGTTCGGGTTCTTTATTTTTACAGGATATTGAAGCATTCTCTCATAGGTCCACATCAGCAGTCAACCTCACTTTCCCACGGCCAGGCGTCGGAAGTCCATTTCCAGCATTCGCCGTTAAGTCCCGCTTTATACGTGAGCGGACCGTATTTTTCCTCATATTCCGCCGTGGCTTTATCAAGTTCGCATCTTATCTGTCTGAAATATCCGGCTGCGCCGGCATCATTTGGGTATGCGTCCAGATACAGCGCCGTTTCAAGCAGCGAAAAATCGAGTTGTCTTATTTTGTTCTTCAGTGCTGTCCTTTCTGTCATTGTGTCTGCCTTTCTTTGAGGTCATTTTTTATGCTGACTCTGCCATGCAAAGTCAGCAGTGTGAATCGGGAAACCACGGCTTGTCGAGCTGCGCGAAAATTGTGCCGCGGCAGAGCCCCTTCTGGGGCTCATATATATCCTGCCATGACTGGTAAGGCGAGTAAACCATGGCAAGTGAGCTCACGGCACAGGGAGGTTCGAGCGATATGCCGGCGCCCGCCATACCGCTGACGGGGCAGCATGCACCGCTTTCATAACCGGCACAGCCTGACGGGCAACGCGCCCTATCCCTCGCCTCAGCCGTTATCCCGACGCCCTCCGGCGTCTGCCCGGTATGACTGCAGCTGCGGCAGCCTGAGGCGGATGACCACGTTCTGTCTGTAATCCGTTTTCCGTACATAATTTCAGTTTCTTCCTTCTTGTCTATTTTACTTGATTTATTTTCCGCACACGGATTTCTCCGATTTGCGGGAAGAGCGGACTGCGGCGCTTTACGCCACAGCCGCTTACCTTTATTTTATGCCGCATATCCATTGTTGTTGCCGACGACTTGCTCCCTCTGCCCAGATGCGATTTCTCATGATCACGCATTTGCGCTGTCTTTGCTGTACAGAGATTTATCTGCGCTTCGTTTGAATAAGTTTTGGGTCGTTTTGCTATTGATTTTCACTTCCGAACGTGATATAATTATACGGTATAATTTTAACATGGGTCATTATGCCGTAATCAGAGCCGGGCACAAAGCGCCCGGATTTGGATCAGAATATGAATAATCCTGCTTTTGACCCGCCGCGTTTATGCGGAACGAGGTGATATATATGAATGAATATACTGTAAATGAAAAGAAGGGCACCCTCCCGGTTATAACTCTCAGCAACGACCTTCTGCTTCCTCTTAACAAAAAAGAAGCAGAACTGTCGGGCTCAAGTTATCTCTCGGCAATCGCCTCCGCTGCAGAGCATGACGGATATGTGTTTGTCGGCGTGGAGCGGGGAGGGCACGGAACCTCTTCACCGCTGCGCCTTAACTCTGTTGGTACTGTAGCGAAAATAGTAAAGTGTGACTCGGTGAGTGAAGACTCCATGAACGTAACGCTGGAGGGATTAGTAAGGGCTCAGATAAAGTCGGTGAACAACGGAAAGCTCTTTTCGACCGCCGACATAACGGCTGTTTATACCAGACTTTTCTGTACCGATGTGGAATATCTTCACAGAGAGATGCAGTCGCTTTTCAGCGAATGCACCAAATACATGCCCAAGCTGCCGAAAGAGGTGACAGACAGGGTGGCTTCAGCCGCCGATATAGGCGATCTTACCGATATAGTGTGCGGCATACTGATGGGGCGATTTGAGGACCTCATTGATATTTTGGAGGAGTTTGATCCCAAACGACGCGCGGAAATCCTCGTATATAAGCTCAGCAGAGATATGAGAATACTCAGGGATGAGCTCGATATACATCAGAAGGTCAAGCAGAGGCTTGACGAAAATCAGCGCAACTACTACATGCGCGAGCAGCTGAAGGTGCTTCAGGACGAATTGGGCGAGGAAGACTCACCCGATGAAGAAATAGTTGAATACATGGAGCGCATTGCAAAGGCTTCTCTTCCTGCTCAGGTAGAGGAAAGACTGATAAAAGAGACAAACAAGCTCGCTAAAATGCCATATGCCTCCGCGGAAAGCACAGTTATACGCGGATACCTCGACGTCTGCCTTGAGCTGCCCTGGAACAAGCGTTCAAACGATAGGCTCGATATCCACGCGGCAAGAAAGATACTCGACAAGGAGCACTGGGGTCTTGACGACGTCAAGAACAGAGTGCTTGAATATCTTGCCGTGAGAAAGCTCACAGACGCCGCAAAAAGCCAGATAATATGCCTTGTCGGAGCTCCCGGAGTCGGAAAAACCTCTATTGCATATTCGGTTGCACATGCCATGAACCGCAAATTCGTGAGAGTCGCCCTCGGAGGAGTGCGCGACGAATCAGATATACGCGGTCACAGAAAGACCTACATAGGTTCAATGCCGGGCAGGATAATGAACGCACTATCCGAAGCAGGCGTTAAAAATCCTGTGATACTGCTTGATGAAATCGACAAGCTCGCTTCAGATATGAGAGGGGACCCCTCTTCGGCTCTTCTTGAAGTTCTCGACCCGGATCAGAACAAGACATTCAGGGATCACTTTGTAGAGCTGCCGTTCGACCTCTCAGAGTGCATGTTCATTGCGACTGCGAATACCCTCGACACCATCGCAAGGCCGCTTCTTGACAGGATGGAAGTGATTGAACTCAAAACCTACACAAGAAGTGAAAAGCTTGAGATCGCCAAAGGCTATTTAATACCAAAGGCTATTGAGAAAAACGGCCTTAAAAAGAGATATCTTAAAATCAAAGACGACGCGGTGTTTGAAATAATAGACCACTATACGCGCGAAGCCGGGGTGAGAAATCTCGAAAGAGAGCTGTCGGCCGTTTGCAGGAAGATAGCCGCAAGGCAGGTTGAGGCGCAGGAAAATGCGCTCAAGGCATCCGGAGAAGCAGCCGGCAACGCTTCCAAAGAGCGGGAAAAAGAAAAGGATGGCGGAAGCCGTGCGTCAGCTTCTGTGAAAAACACGGTCCTCACCGTCACCGCCGGCAATGTAAAAGATTATCTCGGACCGCGTAAGATACTCAGCGACCCCGTTCTGACAGAGGACGAGGTGGGAGTTGTAAACGGTCTTGCCTACACCGAGGTGGGAGGAGAGCTCCTCCGTGTAGAGGCTGTGACAATGAAGGGAAGCGGCAAGCTTGAACTGACCGGCTCGCTCGGAGATGTCATGAAGGAGTCGGGAAAAATCGCCTACTCGCTTGCAAGGACTCTTTCGGGCAGATATCCTATTCCTGAGGATTTTTACAAGACGACCGATATCCATGTGCATTTTCCTGAGGGCGCTGTTCCGAAGGACGGTCCGAGCGCCGGAGTCACGCTCATAACGACGCTTGTCTCGGCTCTTTCCGGATGTCCGGCGCGTCACGATATAGCTATGACGGGCGAAGTGACACTGTCGGGCAGGGTGCTTGCAATAGGCGGCCTTCGTGAGAAGACCATGGCCGCCTATAAAAACGGGATCAGAAAGGTGCTTATCCCGTTTGACAACTGCCCTGACATAGACCGTATGGAGGACTATATAAAAAAGGATATGGAGTTTGTTCCGTGTAAAACCATATATGATGTTCTTGATGTGGCAATAATCAAAAATAACAAGAACATTGATGCCGATGTAGTCAGACATACCGGGAATGCTCCCATGCCGATAGAGATGAACGACATAAACATAAAACGAGGTGGCAATGAAACCGGATATCGCGCGAACAACGCTTAAAATCACCGCCGGCAGCGTCACTCAGTTCCCGCGTGACAATGAGCCTCAGATCGCGCTTGTCGGACGCAGCAACGTGGGCAAGAGCTCACTTCTGAATGCCGTGATAGGCCGCAAATCTCTTGCAAGAGTGTCATCGGTACCGGGAAAAACAGTAACTGTGAACTTTTACGAGGTGGACGGCTGCTTTTACCTTGTTGATTTGCCGGGATACGGTTTTGCAAAGGGTGCCCGTGAAGATAAAAGGCGATGGTCCGCACTTACCGACGCCTACTTCACAGCAGGCGGCGCCAGAATTGCCGCGGTCATTCAACTGGTTGATCTGAAGGTCGGGATAACGGCTGACGACGAGATGATGCTTGACTTTCTCAACAGTTCCGGGATAAGGCATTTCATAGTTGCGACCAAAGCCGACAAGCTGTCCAGAACGCAGGCGGAAGCAGCGACAGAGCGCATATGCTCGGCTCCATGTGCCGCCGGGTGCGACGGTATTGTTCAGTTTTCCGCTCTTAAAAAGCAGGGCGTCGACGCTGTGATCCGGTTGCTTTTCGAAGCGTTAGGAAAATGAACTGCAAAAGCGGTATTTCCTACGGCAAATTCTGCGGCATTTCCTACGGCAAATTCTCCTGAACGATCTGCGCCGCGTTTTGCCGCAGCAATTTGATCCATCTTTTTTTCGATGCTTTTGTTATCAGGCTTCCGGTGCGGATCTTTATGCGCATCACTTACTTTTATCTATTGTCTGATACCTGATTCGGGACATGAAAAGGAATTTTTTCTATGATTTTTGATCTTATATTCGGCGATCAGCCCGTGATGACTCTCATAGTCCTGCTTCTCACCGTGCCGACGGTTCTCATATCACTTTCGGTGCATGAGTGTTCGCACGGGTATGTCGCATACAAGCTCGGCGATCCCACAGCCCACTCTCTGGGAAGACTTACTCTAAATCCTATAAAGCACCTTGACCCGATAGGGGCAATCTGCATGCTTTTGTTCGGATTCGGATGGGCAAAGCCCGTCCCGGTCAATTCGAGATATTTCAAAAATCCCAAGCGCGGCATGGCGCTTACGGCACTTGCCGGTCCCCTTTCCAATCTTTTGCTCGGCTTCATTGGAACTGTTCTACACGTTATTTTGTTCCGTGTATCTATGTCCTACGGCGGGAACAACGAGTATGCTGTGCTTATCCTGGAAGCCGCGGTGCTCTTTTTCTATTATTTCGTATACCTCAACATCGCTCTTGCCGTATTTAATCTGATCCCCGTGCCCCCGTTCGACGGCTCGCGTATCTTCTACGTGTTCATGCCCGACAAGTGGTACTGGAAGGTCATGAAGTACGAGAAAATAATAATGATTGTTGTACTGCTCGGTTTTGTTTTCGGCTTTTTCGGCAGCTTTGTGTCATACATTACTAATGTCGCCGTGAACGGTATGTACAAGCTTGTCACTCTCATTATCTGACTAATTTGACAAAGTTGACGACGTTTCGCGGAGGTCGCTCCAATGGAAGAAAAAAAGCCACGCTATAAGCTGGAAGTGTTTGAAGGACCGCTCGACCTTCTTCTCTCACTTATATCAAAAAATGAGATCGACATACACGACATACCCATTGCGGAAATATTCAGACAGTACATGGAGTATATAGATTTTCTTCGCTCTGCGGATATGGACGTGGCGTCTGAGTTCATTGTAATGGCGAGCGAGCTCATGCTTATCAAAAGCCGCATGCTGCTTCCGGGTATCAAAGAGGACGGCGGCGAGGACCCGCGTGAGGAGCTTGTCAATATGCTCCTTGAATACAAGCGCGCGAAGGAGGAGGCGGCTTACCTTTCACAAAGATTCTCGCGCTATTCCGGAAGATTTGCAAAAGAAACGGATGAAGTGGGAATTGACCGCTCCTATGTCGGGGATCAGCAGGCAGAATACCTAATAAAGGCTTTTTCGCGTCTTCTTGAGCGCATAGAGCTTGACAGAAAAATGCAAAATGACGATGCCGCCGTGTCGTTACAGCGTATTATAACCGAGCGCCCATCTTCGGTGAGCGAAAAGGCATCCGGAATAATGGCGCGGCTGAGGAAAGAAAAAAGTCTGCGTTTTATGGACGTTATGCTTCAGAGCAGGACGCGGTCGGATATAATCGCCTCTTTCATGGCAATTTTGCAGTTAATATCGTCACAGAAAATAATAAGCATCTACGGGGACGACGACTGCAACCCCGTTCTTCGTGTCGCTGATGACACAGACGTGCAAAACAGAAATACGGATGGGAATCTTTCTGCAAACCGCGCTGCGTTCGTGCCGGATGATGACGGGCAGTATGATGCTGAAGTCTCACAGGAGAAAATCTGAAATGGAATTTGAAAATTACGATGAACTTTTTCCGGCGCTTGAAGCTGTTCTTTTTGCCGCAGGCTACCCTCTTAGCTATGACAGGCTCGCTGAGATCACCGGGCGTTCCGGTGATGAAATAAAGGAAGCGCTTGTAGCCCTTTCCGCAAAATATGCTTCGGAAGAATACGGTATACAGGTGGTCCTTTTTGATGAAAGCTGTCAGATGTGCACGAAGGAAGGTCATGAGGAACTGATAAGAAGAGCGCTCGGAATAAAGCAGGGCGGCAGACTTTCCACCTCTTCGCTTGAGACTCTGGCGATCGTAGCCTACAGGCAGCCTGTGACGCGGTCTCAGATAGAACGTATTCGCGGCGTGGATTCGTCCTATGCAGTCTCCTCGCTCGTTATGAAAAATCTTATTGAAGAAAAGGGAAGGCTGGATATGCCGGGGCGCCCCGTGCTCTACGGGACCACTGTTGATTTTCTGCGCTGCTTCGGGCTTTCTTCACTGGACGAGCTTCCTGACGCCTCCTCCTTTCTGGGAGAATTCGATAAAAAGGAACAACAAGAGGGTGAATTTACCGAGCAGGAAGCGACTGACCAAGAGCTTCCCGATCGGGCGGAAGCCGATGACGAAGCCGACCGGAGTGTTGAGGGCTGACATGGGAGTTGAATAGGCGGGGCTTGCACAGAACTGAGCATAAGGCGCAAAATCAGATACCGAAGCCGGTGCTCTCATCGGATTCAGGATGATGCGGCGCTGTCTTCTTACGCACTCGGACGGTGTCGGCAGTCTGACATCGGTATGAGCCTTACAGCGCAATGTTTTTAAAAGAGGAGTATTTGCTTCAGGCGCACGCAGAAATCTCGCATGCCGCCATCAGAAACCCGATACTCCGGAAAAGATCGAAGCGCATTTTGCACCGGCTTGCCCGGCGTTTCGTTCATACTTACGGCGTTTTGAATGCGAAGCCTGTGTACTGCGAGAATACACGAAACATTTACAAATAGACCACTGAAAGACTTACGAAAGGGATGCTGACTTGTGACCGGGTGGTATATTTTCGGCGCTGTCCTTCTTCTGATAGCTGCCGTTATGCTTATAAAGGTTAAATTTATAATTTCCCTCGGCGAGACTCTTTCAATGAGGCTGCGCATCCTTTTTTTCTCGGTGAGGATACTTCCGTCTGATGCCTCAATGCTTGATGATGACAATATCAGTCCGGGGAAAAAAAGAAAAATATTGAAAAAGCTGTCGCGCAAACGAGAAAAAAAAGCGGCAAAGGCAGCAAAAAAACAAAAACACAAAAAAAAGGGAGCTGCCGGAACAGAGCAGAAGGGAAAAAAAGAAAAAGCGCCGAAGAAGCGCAAGCTGAAGATAGTGGCGCTTATTCGCTTTGCCGCAAGAGCTGCAGGAATAGTGCTTGCTAAATTCGGAAAGCACCTCTATATACATGTGAAAAGGCTGAAAATAACCGTTGCTTCAGATGACGCGGCGCGGACTGCATACATTTTCGGTGGGGTCTCACAGGCGGTTGCGTATCTATTTTCCGTTCTGGAAAAGGCGGTCAAATTCAAGGCGGACAGCAAAAATATATGTGTAAATGCCGATTTTCTTGCCGACAAGATGTCCCAGGATGTCGAAATCGTCATTTCAATGCGCCCCGGAGGGCTGTTTCTGATTGCTTTTACCGCTATAAGACAGGCGTTGCACTTCTTCTTCCACAGGAATGAATTTTTCAAGCCAGTAAAGAAGAAGGACAAAAACGAAAAAGCCGACAAAAACGATAAAGCCGGCAAAGACGGCAAAAACGATAAGGCCGGCAAGGACGGTCAAAACAGCAAAGCCGGCAAGGGCATCAAGACCAAAAAGAGCAACCAAAATGTCAAAACGGACAAAGCGGTTGAGAAAAGCAAAGTAGTTAAGGACTAAAAAGGTCAAAAGGGCAGGCAAGGCGCTCAGGGCTGCATCTTCTGAGAATGAGGGCGTCTTGGGAAAACAGAGTGACAAGGAGCGAAATTCCACAGAGAAAAGCAAAAGAGCGGCACTGCCGGAAGGTACAACGCTTTTTGTAAAAATATTTGACCGCTTTTTTTCAGTTACGCATGCTCCGGTACCGGAGCGATAAAGTCCAGTCCTGTGTCTGTAAAGCTTGCATGGGTCTTACGTAGCATACAAATTCTTTTGCTTTTTCTTATGCTATGAAACGATTTAATATGATTAAAATAAATTAAGAAAGGCTTGGTTAGAAAATGGCTGAAATTCGTGAATCAAAGGTTGACTCGATAATAAACACCTCGCTCGATAACCTGAGGCAGATCGTCGATGTGAACACAGTCGTCGGTGATCCTGTCACAACCGCCAGCGGCACTGTTGTTATACCAATTTCCAAAGTGTCTATGGGCTTTGTTTCAGGGGGAACAGAATATGCCTCCAAGCGTCCTGCCGACAAACCTGCGCAGAATTTCGCAGGAGGCGGCGGAACCGGCGTGACTCTTCTTCCACTCGGCTTTCTCATAGTCAAGGCAGAGGGCGATGTGGAATTCATACCGGTTGAAGTCAAGACTTCCTCAGACGGCCCCGTCGGAAGCATCGTCGGTCTCATAGAGAAGAGCCCTGATATTGCAGAGAAATTCAAAAAGCTTTTCTCAAAGAAGGGCAAGGAAAAGGAAACCGAGACGGTTACCGAGACTTCCACCGAAACCGTCAAGACCGAAAACGGCGAAAACTCCGCTGAAGTCTTTACAAAATCTGAACAGAAAGTTAAAAAATCAAAAAAGAACAGCGACAAATGACGCGGCGTTTCTGCCCTTTTCCTGAAATCCTTCAGGGTTACGCATTTATCTGTCAATCAGAAGGTATTATCGGCTTATTCCCGGCATACTTCAAGCAGCAAGACTGCTTTTGCGCCATTCCGCATATTCTGCGCTGCTCTCTCATAGTAATGGTGTGTGTCTTATCTTAAGCAAAATCGCCCTTACGTGAGGTGAATAAAATGAAAAAAACAACCGCGGTGCTTGCGGTCGCGGCAGTCGTTGCGGCTGCAGTATCGGTGAGCACCGTGCTTTTTTCTTCAAGCGCTGCAAGCTCGCAGGCAATGCTATATGAGGGACGGCGGGCTGACGTTATATCTGCCCCTGTACGCTACCTGAGCGCGTCGGATTCTCCGGTTGTAAGCGCCCGCAGCTGTGCTCTGATTAACGCCGATACAATGGAGCTGTTATATTCGCGAATGCCTGACTATAAGACCGGAATGGCAAGCACAACCAAAATAATGACAGGACTCATTGCCGCAGAGTACATAGAAAAAAACGGCTATGAATCCTATACGCTGGTTCCCGAAGAGGCAGCCGGAATAGAGGGCTCATCCCTGTATCTTAAGTCTGGGGAAAAGGTGCGCCTTATAGATCTTTTGTATGCCATGATGCTGGCAAGTGCAAATGACGCGGCAGCGGCTATTGCCCTCTCGATCAGTCCGTCTATAGAGGATTTCGCCGCCGTTATGAACAAAAGAGCCGAAGATATGGGTCTTGAAAATACTTCCTTTGAAAATCCGCACGGACTTGACGGCGACAATCACTATACCACGGCGAGCGATCTTGCAGCGCTGACTGCAATAGCGCTTGACAACGAGCTGCTTTCAAAGGTCGTGTCTACACAGAACTATACTTTTGAAAAGGAAGGCACAACCGTGTCCGTCAGCAACCACAACAGGCTTTTATCCTCTTACGACGGCGTGAACGGTGTCAAGACAGGCTATACAAAGGCATGCGGCAGATGCCTTGTGAGCTCTGCAGAAAGAGACGGAGTGCGCCTTATTGCCGTGACGCTGAATGCACCTAATGACTGGGAGGATCACCGCAGGATGCTGGATTACGGGTTCTCCCTTATGGAAGTGCGCACTCTTGCCGCAGAAGGCGAATATTCTTTTGACATACCCGTAGCAGGAGGTACAGTCGGCTCGGTTAAGTGTGAAAACACCCTCGGTCTTAACGCCTGCGTCTTTTCGGCAGTGGAAGAAGATGACATAGAAGTCGTTGCTTACCTTGAGAAATTTCTCTATGCCCCGGTGAAGAAAGGCCAGACGGTGGGAAAGGTGCGCTTTACGCTGGACGGAAAAGTGCTCGGCGAAGCAGATATAGTGGCGCTTTCTGACGTCGGAGCACAGGAATACGAAAAATCTTTATGGGAGAAGATAAAGGATCTTTTCTCTTATCGGTAGAGGTATCAGGAAAGACCTGCATGATTTATGGACAACACGATAAAAATTCAGAAGTATATAGCGCTTTGCGGTATTATGAGCAGAAGAAGCGCCGAAGATGCCGTAGCTTCAGGCAATGTCACCGTGAACGGAATTGTTGCCGAAAAGGGACAGAGAATCGACCCAAGGCGTGACAGGGTGGAATTCATGGGAAGAGCCGTGAAATTCCCCCGCGGCGAGCACAAGTCATATATAATGCTTAACAAGCCGCGCGGGTATGTTACCACTATGAAAGACGAAAAGGGAAGGAAAAGTGTGAATATGCTCGTCAGCTCGGCGGGCAAAAGAGTATATCCTGTCGGCAGGCTCGACATGGATTCTGAAGGCTTGCTGCTCATGACCGACGACGGTGATTTTGCAAATGATATGATGCATCCGTCACGCCATGTGGCAAAAAAATATGAGGTCACTGTCAGCGGCCAGCCAGGACGAAAAGAAATAGAGGCTCTGTCCTCCGTAAATGAAATAGACGGGGTACCTGTAACTCCCGCTCTGTGTGAGCTCACTGCGAAAGATACTGATAAGAGCATTATCACTATTACACTTTTTGAGGGGAAAAACCGTCAGATCAGAAAAATGTGCGAGAAATGCTCTCTTGATGTGAAAAAGCTCAAGAGGGTGTCTATAGGCTGCCTTTCCCTCGACGTCCCGGTTGGTAAATGGCGCTACCTTACGAAAAAAGAGGTTGACTCGCTGAAAGCTCAGATTTCGGACGGCAGAACTGCCGGAGAGTGTCCGTCTGCCATACCCGGTTTTCGTACCGCGGACTCGGCTCACGGTCCCGGTGAAAACACAGGTGCCCGTCGTCATGCAGGGCTTACAGCTCCCTCTCAGGCAAAAGGAAAAAATAATCGCGTAAAGAACAGCGAGTCAGGCGCAGAAAAAGGCAAGAGCCCTTTTCACGGTGTCGGTAAGCGAACGACAGACAATAAAAACGGTTTAAGAGCGCGCGGCGCTACAGGAAAATCTTTTCCGCTGACAAAGAAAAAGGAGGATTGACATGCTGAAGATACTTCCGATACAGACCAAGGAAGAGCAGAAAAAGCTGTGTGATTTATGCTCGGTTACATACAGACCCGAATGTCTCGCTTATTCGGCATACGACGACGAAAATTTTGTCGGAATAGCTCAGTTTAAGTTCTCAGACAAAAAGGTCTTCCTCACAGATATAAAAAACGCCGATGGTGTGGAGGACGAGGAAGCGCTTTTTATAATGGGCAGGGGACTGCTCAATTACACAGACCTCATCGGCATACACGACGCTTTCCTTGAGTCAGCTGAAAAAATCTCTCCCTCTCTTGCTATGAGAATCGGCTTTTTTCCCGATGAAAACGGAATGTATTACATGAACCTGCGGGGCTTTTTCGACGCAAAGCATTAATGCACGGCAATGTTATGGTGGATTTTACCAAAAAGCGACAGCAAAAAATATTGGAAATTATTGGTAATTGGCTATTGAAATATCTGGTAATTTATGGTAATATTTGTTTGTAAAAATCAATAATACAGGAGATGCGCCGGATATATGGAATCAAAAGTCAAAATATTAATTGCAGACGAAAACGCGGATTTTAGAAAAGAATGCAGAGAAAAGCTGTCTATGTTCGGGTACAGAGATATAATCGAGGTGACTAACGGAGAAGACGCTCTGTTCAGAATCACTAAAGAACGCCCTGACATAGTTCTGATAGATATATGGCTTTCAAAGCTGGATTGTATACAGGTACTGAAGTCGACTTTTTCCCAGACCTTTCTGCCAGAGCAAAGGCCCTCTTTTATAGTTCTCTCCATCGTAAACAATCAGAATGTGTTTTTTGAAGCTACTGAGTCGGGTGCGGAATACTGCATGCTCAAACCGGTGAACTACCAGAATCTGAATGAACGTATAATGCGCATAATGTCGCGGAAAAAGACTATGCGTACAAGCTCTTCATCAAATCCCAGTTTCGGAAACGATATAGAATCCCAGGTGACAAAGGTGATACATCAGATAGGAGTTCCCGCTCATATAAAAGGGTATCAGTATCTGCGAAGCGCCATTATAATGACGATAAACGACAACGATATAATTAATTCGGTTACAAAGATACTCTATCCGACTGTTGCCAAGCAATATTCGACTACATCTTCAAGAGTTGAACGCGCAATAAGACATGCGATAGAGGTTGCGTGGGACAGGGGCGATGTGGATACACTCAACTCATACTTCGGCTACACGATACAGAACAACCGCGGCAAGCCCACAAACTCTGAATTTATCGCTATGATTGCAGATAATCTGAGACTTTCCAACAGATTTTCGTGAAGCATCTTCTGATTTTTACGCATTTTTGCCGCTCCGCTGCCGGAAGTCGGTTTTTTCTCCAGCCTGCTTATTATCACTTGAAATCAGGCAGAGTGAATGTTTGCTCTTTGAAGCGCTGTTAGGCAGACTTTTTTACAACATATTTACAACATATTATTAAAACAAAAACCGGGGATCTTTCCCCGGTTTTTTTGCTGTCCTCAAATAAACAAAATATACGGAATATGCGAGATACACGGAATGCGCGGGATACGCATAAGTGCGTGTCTTCAGTTACCGCTGTCCTTTTGCTTAATTGTCAGCCGCGCGTCATTTCGCGGCGTGCGTTCTCTTGAGATGCATACGCCCGTCAGTTGGTCTGTTTTTTATCCGAGGCATCCGAATCCTTTTTCATGATAGTAAAGCATGACCTTGTGGGCAAAATCGCAGGATATATTCAGCTCCTCGGCAAACTCCCATACCTCACGGCACCCGCTCTCGTATGCTGCTCTGAAACGTTCGGGCGTGACAATTCTAAGTATCGCCCAGGTCTGTGCCTTTTTCTCCTTACTGCTCCTTTTGTATGACGGGCAGTCGAGTTCATAAAAAGCATCAGTGCGGCAGTGACCGAGTTCGTGGGCAAGGCACTCCGCCTCTTCATAGCTGGTGCTCATCCTGTTTTTGTCTATACCGATATAATACCTGCCGTCGATACACGCACATACAGACGGGTTCTCCGTCAGGTCAAAATTTTCGACCGATATTCCGCTGCTGTGTGCCTCGTCATACAGACTTTCCAGCATGGTCAATGGCATCACTTGTCCTTCTTTTGCTTTATAAATTCAACAAAACGTTTTACTTCTTCCCACATTTCGTCGGTTACCTCCTGATCCCCTCCGAAAAGCGCGACCTTTATTTCATGTTCGCTCGGCGCCGTCTCTGATGATATTGTCGTCTTACTTCCCTCAATGACGCCCCTGCCGAACTTGAATTCAAGATACTCCTTCAATTCAGGTGTTGCTGCCTTGCCGTAATCCTCTATTTCGCTTGCGTCCCAGCCCGTCTTCGGTCTGGTAATGCGATATGGCTTGCCGTAAACATATTCAACGGGTACCCTGAAATAGTCGGCAATTTTATCCGCTACAGTAACGTCTATACTGTTTTTGCCCTGCTCCCAGTTTGATACGGCGGTCTGGTCTACGGAGAATTGCTCGGCAAATACCTTTTGCGACATGCCGTGGGATTTTCTCAATACCTTGATTCTGTTGCCAAGGGCCACTTTGTTTTCCTCTTTCCATACGGATACCGCATCATGCGTCAAGTAATGTGCGCTGTAGCCGCATATTTTTTTCAACTATATTATAAGAGTATAGCTCTTATTTGTCAAGATAAAACCGAAAAAAATCAGCAAAATATGAGATAAACTCTTGACAATTTTAAAATATGATGTATAATATGAGTGTAACTCATATTACGCAAAATTAAAAACAAGGAGGCAGAATGCCAATGCCATATAAAAAAAGAAGCGGAGAAAAACTTTCAATACATGAAAAAAGACTTGTCCAGGCGCTGTGCGGCGATTTCAAAAAACGTGCCGCGGATATAGAACGCGCAGTCAAGCCGGAAAGGGTGCTGGAAAAATATATTTGCCTTAATGAGGCGATTACAAGCGCTCTGGACGAGGTCTGTGCAGGCGAAAGCGAGAAGATAAAGCTTATGTTTCTTGATGCACTCGGCGACAGGAGGGGACACAACTGGTCTCCGCTGTGTACCATAATATCTCCGACAGCTTTTTATGAAAGAAAGTATCGCATAATGCTTGCAATAGCGCGGAACATAGACATTCTTTGAAAAATAAAACCCGCCCTGTAAAGCGTGATGTTCTTATCGGAGAAATCACCATAACGTAAAATTCCCACAGACCAATCAAACGGTTTGTGGGAACTT
>CALXXF010000016.1 GCA_944392615.1 uncultured Clostridia bacterium | reverse complement strand
TTTGTCAGATATGCTCTTCTTTTTTTTTTATTTTTTCGGCTCTATCTGTCTGTCACCCCAACATTTATTATAGAACCAAAATAAATCCGAACCACTCACTTGTTACAAGTATATGGTTCGGATTATACAGATTTGGTGCGGGTAGCAGGACTTGAACCTGTATGAAATTGCTTTCACTGGAACCTGAATCCAGCGCGTCTGCCAATTCCGCCATACCCGCATATTCAATTTTAATAACAGAAAAAAACAGCGTTGCGATGCGAACAAGCACTCGAAGCAACAAGTGTTCTGAAGCAGAAACAGCTGAACAATCAGGACTGACTGTCAACAAATGTCACAGCAGACGCCCACTTAATTATATCAGCACGGTTTGCATCGTAAAGGGTGTCAAGACAATAGAAATCAACAAGCCAAAAAGAATCAGAAGACTTATAAAGGGAAACAAAATTAGAGTAGGTATACTCATCTACCGATGCATCATACTCAAACCACACAAACCCATCGTCCTCATTTATATCGGAAACTCGAGATTCAAGCTCCGGATTGTTGTCCAAAACAAGTCCGGCATATTCGGTAAGCGAAAGGGAAGAGGCATCTTCGGTAAGCTCAGAAAAGCCATCATCGGAAAATTCCTCACGGAGGATAACAACGGCAACCTCCTGCGAAAGAAAGCACATATCGAACCCATTCTGTTCCGCCTCTGAAAACTCATCTGTCAGGGTTATCCTCATGTCCTCAAATATAAAATTCTTATCCGAAACTTCAAAATCAAAGCTACAGGACGCGAGAACAAGGACAAGTGACAAAAGAACGCAGACGAGGAACAAAAATCTCTTCATTCGCAACCAACCTTTAACCCCTCTGAATCTTTATGAAAAAATGCTCACTTCTTAAGAGGTGAGCATTTCTGGTGCGAGAGACGGGACTTGAACCCGTACGGTGTAACCACACGCCCCTCAAACGTGCGCGTCTGCCAGTTCCGCCACTCTCGCATATCCGCCATCACTAAAGTCGTAGACAACGTCGCAACATGTTTTATTATACACAACGAAATTCATTTGTCAATAGCTTTTTTGATTTTTTTTATTTTTTTTTGTTTATCAATAAAACATTCCTTTAATGCAGGCGTCTTTGAGCTTTCAGCCAGACAAACATCAACGGCACGGTTTAACATATGCCTGAATTTTCAAAGTGTTAAATTAAACCATGAATTAATTTCTTTCATAAAAAAACATAATAGATGAAAATGCGCTTACTCATCAGACATGATCATCATTTATTAAAATTAAAGTCCTTTAACAACACAAATAAACATAATCAAACAGATAAAAATCTATTGTACTTCCTATTGACACCCGTTATATGTCATGATAAAATGTTCGGAGTTAGAATGAGCGCCGCGCATGTGCGTTGTACGCGGTGCATATTATCGTTTTTTAATGATGAGAAATACGGAAATACAGGCTTTTGCCTGCAGCGTGCACATATATGCATGTGGCTGACGTCCTCTGTACAGAATACCTTGTGAATGCTTTATCGTGTCTATCATTATAGCTAAATCTGATGCTGACAGGAATAAAAACATAACAGGATATATCGGTCTGTTTGTTTGAGCTGTTTGTTTGAGCTGTTTGTTCGTCATTCTGTTTTGCTACCGCTTCCGGCAGTATTGCATTGCCTGAGCTTCTGACAGATATACGGGTTCAGGTGTACCTTTGGAGGACACGGCTTACAGGCGTTATGCATGGTTTTTTGAAAAGCATACTTGTACTGCATGTATCACTCCAGCAACAACACAATTTATTTACTGATGCCGGAGTTTATGTGTCTGTTTTTTCCACATGATCCAAATCCATACTGTTTTTCAAGTTAATTATGAAGTCAGCATTTCTTTGACCTGTGTGTTGATTGTTCACACATATTCCATTTAATTAGAAAGGGGTAATCCATTGAACAGAGCCACTATAAAGTTAATTGTTTCGGTCCTTTTAGTTCTCTTGGTCTGTGTTGTAATATCTGCATGTGGAAGTGCGTCTGATTCAAATCAGACCGGAGATAAGGAAACAAACGATTCTGATCCCGTTGAAAGCACCAAAGACAGCAGTTTACCGGAAAGCTCTGATATGAGTCCTGCTACATCAAATAGTGCACCGGAAACTACACCTCCTAAAATGCTCACCGATGTCACATATACCGTCCCGGAAGACGGTGTTGTGTCAGTTCCGTCGGCATCTTATGTTTCCGGTCACCTTATAGCCGTAAGTGAAAACTACAAATACTCCTACAATGTGAGCTCGCTGGTTAAAAACAGTGAGATAAAAAGCAGCAATGTCAAGTTTCCGTCACAGAATCTTATGATAGTATACGGAAGCAAAAAAGCTCCCTATCTTCTTGCCAACTCAAAAATATTTGTTAAAAGCGACGCGTTTTCATCTCTTGAATCGCTCATGGATGCTTTTAATAAGGATACAGGAGAAGATTTCATACAACTCGTCAGCGCATACACATATTCAGACGATGACTCGCTTTACAGTCCGTTTGTCACAGGGTATTCTATTGCACTGAATATTCTCGACGGCTCAACATACCCGTTGACATCTGTATCAAAAAAGGTTACTGTTGGCGGGACAACCATGACTGTGCTTGAGTGGTTCCAGCTACACTGCGCAGAACACGGTTTCATATACACTGGAATGAGCGGAACGGAAGGATATGCACTTGCTACATTCAGGTATGTCGGAATACCTCATGCTACAATAATGTATGAAAAAGATATAATAGACCTCAGATATTATTCAAACAACGTTCAGGTATTAGGCGGATTGAAAACTGTAATAGACGGAGTCGAATGGACGGTTGAGTATTTTCCGGTTTCTGATTCAGAATACACTGAATTTTCCCTCACTCCCGGATATATATATACAGTTTCAGGAAACAATGTCGATGGCTTTATCATAGCCTACCACGCTCCGGTTTCCTGAGCTGACACAAAAGACTGAACAGAGGCACAAATATCAAAATACAGGGAGGGCTCCATGATGCAGCAATTTGTTGACAAACTGCTTGATTTTCTTGCATCGGCAGGTATCAAGCTCGTTTTAGCAGCCATAACCATGGTAATCGGATGGCTGTTAGTTAATTTCTTTGTAAAGAAAATAAAGAAAAACACTCGCATGGACAATACGGCAAAAGCGTTCTTTGCTTCGTTTGTCAATTTCGGAGGAAAGGCTCTGATTGTAATACTCGCCATATCTGTATTGGGAGTGAAGATGACCTCGATCGTTGCGATCATTGCATCTGCCGGGCTGACTATCGGACTTGCGCTCCAGGGAAGCCTTTCCAACATTGCAGGGGGAATACTTCTTGTCATATTCAAGCCTTTTAAAGTAGGCGACTATATTGCAATAGCAACAAACGAAGGCACAGTCAAAGACATGAATTTATTTTACACCATCCTGAGAACACAGGACAATAAGACGATAAGCATTCCCAACGCAACAGTGTCGAATACCCCTCTCAGAAATCTCTCGATAGAGCCTACAAGAAGGGTGGACTTCAATGTGGACATACCTGGAGGAAACGACATAGACCGTGTTAAAAAGCTTCTTATCGCCGTAGCGGCCAATCACGAGGATGTTCTTGAAGAGCCGTCACCGTCCTGCAGGCTTGCTGAACTCAGCAGCGCCGGAGCCAAGTTCACACTCAATATATGGACTAAAAAAGAAAATTACCGTGATGTAATGTATGATATAAACGAAGCGATAGAAAAAGCTTTCAGAATTTCAGGAATAACAATAAGCAAACTCTCCGCAATCTCAACAGATACATTATAAAATATCCACAAAAAATCAGACTGATATTGTTATTTTGAAGGTTATATTAACGAAATGTTCACAACAAATTAATAATTGTTGTGTATAATTGATTGTTACTGAATTTCTGCAAAGATACTTTGAAAGGAAAAACGGCGATGGCAATAGCTGTTTTCAAACGCTATGAAAAAAAATATATGCTTACTTTTGAGCAGTATGAAAAAATCAGGGCGTTTCTCAGCGACTACATGAATTATGACGCGTATTGTCTTAACAACAAGTCATACAAACTTTACAACATCTATTTTGACTCCCCGGACAACTGTCTTATCAGAACTTCGGTTGACGGTCCCATATATAAGGAAAAATTGCGTGCACGTTCATACTACGCACTCAGAGCTCCACAGGACAAGGTGTTTTTTGAAATAAAACAAAAATATAAAGGGATCGTCACAAAACGACGTGCTGTTATGAAGTACGGTGAAGTGCTTCACATGGTAGAGACAAGAACATTGCCAGAATCAAACAAAACAGCCGAATACATAGATCGTCAGGTTGAAAAAGAAATACTTAGGATGCTTATTGCTTATGACCTGCGTCCAATGGTTTATATTGCATACGACAGGGTGGCTATGTTCGGCAAGGATGACAAAGAGCTGCGTATAACATTTGACAAAGAAATATTCACAAGACGTGAAAATCTCACATTTGACGGAGACACTTCCGGATATGATGTCTTGCCTCCCGGCATAATACTCATGGAAATAAAGATACCTAACACAGTGCCTCTATGGCTTGCAAGGTATCTAAGTGAAAACGGTATTTTCAACAGCAAGTTCTCGAAATACGGAAAAGAATACGAATATTATGTCACCGGAAAACCGGAATATCTTGCGGAGGTATCACACAATGCTTAGCAAAATCTTTTCAACAGACACCATTATTACCTCAAACATGACCAGCGTTACCCTAAGCTTGGTGCTTGCTGTCCTTATTAGCTCACTTATTTTGGGAGCGTCTCTCAGCATACTTTACATTCTTACAAACAGATATGAGGGATATTCAAAGGGAATGGCATATACGCTCATAATGTTGCCGTCCATACTGGCAACTCTTTGTGTTGTATCGTCAAATCTCTCAGGAGCAGGGAATACATCTACCGCTCTGAGCGCTATCTCCATAGGCGGAGCTCTTACTATAATCAGGTTCAGAAGCACTCAGGGAAGTCCCAAAGACCTTGCATACATATTTGCAGCTCTTACGCTTGGTCTTGCCTGCGGAAGAGGCTACATCGGTGTTGCAGGCATACTTGCTGTGTTTATGATAGTAGTTATGACTATTCTGATGTTTGTACGTTTCGGTGATACAAGAAATCCAAAGAAAGTAATAAAGATAACGATTCCGGAAAATCTCAACTACGAAGGCGTGTTTGACGAGATACTTGCTAAATATACAGTCAGGTGGGAAGTAGTAAAGGTTAAGTCCTCAAACTTCGGGACGATGTTCGTTCTTTCATATTCCGTTTCATTCAAGAAAGGAATAAATCAAAAAGAAATGCTGGACGAATTGCGTTGTCTCAACGGAAATCTCACTGTATCGATAGAAAACTATGTATATGACGTTGATACATATTGAAGTACCTCTTTAACAAGTAAATCGCGTTGTATATCTTTAAGAAGGCTTATTTTAGCATAATTCCTCAGCAAAGTTTTTCAAATTGCAAAATACGAATCAAAATTTCAGATACAGAGGTCAAGTGATTTAATGTCAAACAAAAGCGCAAGAAAACGTGTAATGAGATATCAACAGCAGCTGCTAAAAGAAGAAAAACGCAAAAAAAGAAGAAAAGCACTTATAATATCAGTTTCGGTGCTTTCCGTTCTGATTGTCATAGCTTCTGTTGTTTGTTCATATCTGTTCTTGGTAAAATGGAAGCCGGTTACAGTAGTTCTTGAAGTTGAGGGATACGGTGATATCACGCTTGAGCTTTATCCGTACTACGCGCCCATAACTGTTGAAAATTTTGTATCCTACGTCGAGGAAGGTTTTTATGACGGTCTCACTTTTCACAGAGTCATACAAAACTTCATGATACAGGGTGGAGACCCCACCGGAACCGGAATGGGGGATTCATCGCTTGAAAAAATAAAGGGTGAATTCAGCGCAAACGGAGTGAAAAACAACTTGAAATTTGAAAGAGGAGTCATAGGAATGGCTCGCTCTTCGGATTATGACAGCGCCACATCACAATTTTTCATATGTCAGGAAGATGATCAGGTAAGCCATCTCAGCGGTCAGTATGCTGCGTTTGGAAGGGTCGTTGACGGCATGGAGGTGGTTGATTCTATTGCGGCATGTGACAAAACCACAGAAGTTGACTCAAGCGGTCAGCACTATGTGCCCGCTGAAAAGATAATTATAACAAGAGCATATGTTGTGGAATAAGTCCTGTAAAATATAAACAGTGTCCACATACAGTAGTTATCATAACAGTCTTTTTTCTGTCGTCAGGCGTGTCCGCCACTTACACTGGCATGGCGATTTGTTACAAAAAAACACCGTTGAGCTTTTGCTTACGGTGTTTTTCTCTGTTTAAATAGTTATCAAAAAACAAATCCAAGATTCCAGTTCTGCTTCTTTTATCTTAAGCTCATATTTAATGCAAAAATCCATATTTGCTTCATACCATTTTTTCAGACATCCTTGTGCCGCCAAGTATATGGAAATGCAAATGACGCACTGTCTGACATGCATCATCTTTGCAATTTGATATAACTCTATATCCGTTTGAAAGCCCTGCGCTTGCGGCTATTTTGGGAATCACTTCAAAAATATGCGCAACACACGCACTGTTTGAAGAATTTATTTCATCAACGGATTCAATATGCTCTTTCGGAATAACAAGTATATGTACAGGTGCCTGAGGATTGATATCATAAAAGGCGAGTATCGTGTCGTCCTCATATGCTTTGCGAGAGGGAATTTCTCCGTCAACTATTTTACAGAAAATACACATTGCATAATACCCCACATTCATATTAAAAATTCATCCTGAAATGACAGAAAGCTACAGCCGGGCATTATAAAATTATTTTTATAAGATAAAGTGCAACACATGTGTGCACAATAAAAACGAACACGAGCTATCGGCTTACGCATACTGCGCTTGTATTTTAACACATTTTTATTGTTTATTCAATAACGAAATAAAATTTTGATAAATTAATTGACATGCAGTTGGAAATATTATATAATGATTACGCGGTCGTCGCCGCGCCAGTCCTGCGTTTGACGCAGTAAACAGCGACGACCATTTTGTTGAAAGGCATGGTATTAAAAATGACAATTACGAAAGAAACCGTAATAGGTGATATTCTCGACAGAGAACCTGAGTGTGCAAAATTTTTCCTCGCAATAGGGATGCATTGCCTCGGTTGCCCGTCTGCAAGGGGCGAAACAATAGAACAAGCGTGCATAGTACACGGGACCGATGCCGACGCTCTTGTAAGCGAGATAAATAAATTTCTTTCTGAAAAGTGAGTATTGATACTCTTACCGGTATTTCAGAAAAAAAACTTACTGAAACAGACGGCTTCCGTGTCAGATCCGGCTCCGTATGCAGTTCTGTTCCGATAACCGAAAGGTTATTGAAAACCGCATCGCTTGTAGGAAAAGAGATAACATGTATTTCATACTCGCCGTCCGGAAAAAAGATGAGCCGCTGTTTGAAGTTATCATCATCGGCACCGGACGACGTTATTGTTGCGGATATAGGGTGCGATCATGCGTATCTCTCTGTTTTTTTGGTGCTCAGCGGAAAAGCAGGGCATGTAATTGCCTCAGATGTCATAGAAGGTCCGCTTTCTTCGGCGCGTGCCAATATTATTAAATACGGATGCAGCGACAAAATATCGGCAATTCTTACAGACGGACTTTCCGGCATGGAAAAATCAGGAATTACCGATGTTGTGATTTGCGGTATGGGAGGAGATACCATCTGCTCAATACTATCATCTGCGCCGTTTTTGAAGGACATCGGTATCAGGCTTATCCTGCAACCAATGACATTTTCAGACAAAGTCTGCGTCTTTCTTGCGGAAAACGGATTTTCAATTAAATGTGAAAGGTATGCTCTCGAAAAGCGACGTCCTTATCGTATCATATATGCCGTATACAGCGGTAAAAAAAGACGTATTTCTAAAGAGGAATCTCTCTTTGGACTGGTCCCGGTACTAAGGCAGGATGAGTCTGCCTACAGATTTTTCTGCATCAAGCAGGCAGAGAAACTCAGAAAAAAAGCAGCCGGGATAGAAATTCAAAATATGGACTGCTCCGATGTCATTAAATTGGAAGAGCATGCCAGGAAGTTGGCAGATTCTCCGCTTTTTTGGGATAGGATTTGTTTTACAAGCGCTGCAGCAAAACCGGTAAAAAATATGCAGACATGATGTTTTTCTATTATGAAAGGAGTTGAGCATACTTTGGCAACGGCAAAAGAGTTGTACAGATTTCTTGATAAACTCATACCGTCAGAATTGTCCTGCTCATGGGATAACGACGGGGCAATGTGCATGTCAGACCCCGACCGTGAGGTGAACAGGGTCCTTCTTTCACTTGATATAACCATGTCGGCGTTCAGGCACGCAGTGGATAACGGATTTGATGCGATAGTCTCCCACCACCCTCTTATCTTCACTCCTATAAAGTCAATAAGCGGGTGTGACATGAAATCCCGTATAATAACAGGGCTGATGCGTGGAGGAATAAGCGCGTTTTCCTTTCATACAAGGCTTGATGCACTGGAGTCCGGTGTAAATGACGCTCTTTGCTCTGTTTTGGGACTTTTCCAGACAGAAAAGTTTGAATATAATGGTCAGGAAATCGGAAGAATAGCCCATCTTCCGGAGGAAATGGATGCGCGTTCTCTTGCGGAATACGTTGCCTGCAGAATCGGGTCTGATACAGTGACCTACACACCCTGTGAATCTGTAAAAAAGGTGTTTGTCGTAGGAGGATCCGGAAAAGATTTTGTAGACGCTGCCATAGAGAGCGGATGCGAAGCTTTCATAACCGGAGAAGTACAGTATAACGCACTGGTAGACGCAGCGGACAGCGGAGTATGCGTAATATGCGCAGGTCATTTTTTTACTGAAAATCCGGTACTCATGTTTTTAGAAGATGCAATCAAAAAATTTGATAAAAATATCATTACCGAAATATATAACAGCAACCCAGTTAAACACATTTAACGGAGGTATACCGATTGATTATCCAGTTGGAGGAAGCAAGAATCAGGCTTCGTCAGATAAAGAAAGATATCGACGACGACCTTTCGCAAGCACTCAAAATTGATGAAATACGAGAAAAAATACAGCAGCTGGAGGCACTGACATATGAAGCCGGATTCTGGAATGATCCTAAAAAGTCATCTGTCACGCTTCAGGAAATAAAACAACTTAAAAACAAAGTGGATGCTTATGAGGCGCTTAAGGCAAAAGTAGAGAATACATATTCTCTGGCTGAGCTTGCGATTGAGGACAACGACGAAAGTTTTACTGACGAAATCCTGAAGGAGCTTGAAGAAATAGAGTCAGAACAGCAAACACAGCGTTTATCGGCATTGCTTACCGGCGAGTATGACGCCAATAATGCTATTTTGTCATTTCATCCCGGTGCCGGCGGCACAGAAGCCCAGGATTGGGCGCAGATGCTGTACAGGATGTACACGCGCTGGGGTGAGACGCACGGATATAATGTAAAACTCATTGACTGGCTTGACGGCGAAGAGGCAGGTATAAAGAGCGCTACAATAATGATAGAGGGTCTTAATGCCTACGGATTTCTTAAAAGCGAGAACGGAGTGCATCGTCTGGTGAGGGTGTCGCCGTTTGATTCGTCCGGAAGGCGACACACGTCCTTCGCTTCGGTAGAAGTCATGCCGGAATTTACCGACGACGGCTCTATTGAAATAAAAGAAGAGGACCTTGAAATAACTGCACACCGCTCGAGCGGAGCAGGCGGACAGCACATTAATAAAACCGACAGCGCGATACGAATAGTACACATACCAACCGGGATAGTTGTGGGCTGTCAGACTGAGCGCAGTCAGCTTCAGAACAAGGAAACCGCTCTCAAGATGCTTAAAAGCAAGCTTGCGGAAATAAAGGAAAGAGAAAAGCTCGAAAAAATAGAAGATATACAGGGCGTAAAAACAAATATAGAGTGGGGTGCCCAGATAAGGTCTTATGTTTTTATGCCGTATACACTTGTAAAAGACGCCAGAACCGGATATGAGGACGGAAACATACAAGCAGTGATGGACGGACGGATTGACGGGTTCATAGACGCGTACCTTAAAATGAACGCAAAACTCTGATTTTTAAAACAAATCTCCTCATCTTCACAAACTATAATTTTATCATACATGGCTTGCATGCTGAATTCCGTATGTATTCCTCTGAAAAAATTCTTTGCAGTGCTTTTTATACCGAACCAAAATACCAGCTTCTGAAAACAATGCCGATATAATAAAATTATTATTAAGATATCCATTGTATACCGGTATTTCCGCGACATTTATTTGACAAAACCTGATAGTTTATCAGAGTATGATTGTTTTGAAAGGAAATTGTCTTATGAAAAAAACTTTGATGAAATCGAAATTTTACATTGGAATTGCGCTCCTTATTCAGGCGTTCTCTATGATGATACTTTTTTTCAGTCAGATGAGAAAAAGAAAGAGCCTTGCTGCCGCATTTGCAGCTATTGCAGCTGTTGCAGGAACTGCCGGAGCCTTCCTTACTGTAACGGGAGCTCATGAGGAGGACGAAAAGAACGAGGTTCTCGATGCCCTTATGGACGATTATTTTGAAATAAGTGACGACGACATCTATGATCAGGATGACGCTGTTTACTGCACCGGAAGAGATGCAGATGATGTGGCTGATGATTCTGATGAAACAGAACCAGATGAGTGGGTCTGATTGACAGGTAGCAAATAACATACAAAAATCCGCTCCGTGCGCATTTACTTTGCGGAGCGGATTTTATTTGATTGTTTGTAAAAATACAACATATTGAGGAAATTGAACCTGTAAAGAATATAAAATTACGTCGTATTTTATAAGCTCTTATACAAAATAATCGTTATATGTACAGAAAAGGCATATCATGTCAAAATTATTGTCAAAAATTCTATTGCTTTTTTTTATTGTATATGGTATACTATACGGGTATCGGGAGCACGAAATACATTAAGGCATGTTGGTTTTGTTTTGATTTTTCGGTTGTCCGATATGTGATTAAACAGCAGAATATGAATTAGGACCATACCAGCCGGGGAGATAGCGGTGCCCTGAACCTGCAATCCGCTACAGCAGGGGTGGATCCCATTTATGAGGGCTTGCGGTGTGTGGTCTTGCGCCGAAACCTTTATTCGTTGAGCGGCGGGTCTTGTGCAATTGAACTCCGTGAACCATGTCAGGCGGGGAACTGAGCAGCATTAAGCGGTCTCTTCAATGTGCCACAGGGTTGCCTGTCGGGAGGATAAAATTCGGTTTGCGCATGTATCGCAAGTTCGAGTTATGGTGTATGGTCTTAATTGATATCCTGCTGTTGATTTTTTCTTTAGTGTGTGCCGCATGAATGTGCCACTTTTTATTCTCAGACAGCTTCCGGCACCTCATTAGGTCAAGTTAATAACACTTTCCATAATTTCTCCTTGAAAGGATTCGTTTACGGACATGACAAGAAAAAAGATTGCTATTCTTTCTCTTATATGTCTGCTCTTGTTTTTTATCATAATCATTGTCTCACTGCTTGCAATTAAAAGTGATTACAGATTTATTATTTCAGAAAAGCTTGCCTCACTGTCACGTTCTGCAGACTGCGAAATTGTCGATATACAATACGTTGAACGCTCTCTTGATGATCTTTACGGGGACTCATCTGTAAAATTTGATGATTCACTGCTTCTTATAAATTCTTCGTACATGCTTTCAAATGAATATGTGCCGGATATAGTGTCGTACAAGGATGTTCTTATGTCTGGCACAATAGTTGATTCATATGTTTCGCTTGCTGATTCAGTTATGGAAAAATACGGCAAGTCTCTCTATATAATAAGCTCATACAGAACAGCCGAAGAGCAAGAAGACATTGTAAACCAAAAGGAAGAAGATGTAGCTGCCAAGGTGGGCGCAAGCGAGCACCAAAGCGGACTTGCACTTGACGTTTATGTATCCGGATACTCAGGAAAAGCTTTTATAAAATGCGAAGAGGGAAGATATGTAAACACTCACTGCTATGAATACGGCTTTATAATACGCTACCCGTACGGCGAGAAATCCATAACCGGCATAACATATGAGCCGTGGCATATAAGATACGTGGGGTACCCACACGCTGAGCTGATATATATGAATTCTCTTACGCTGGAGGAATATATCACCTCCTTTTTTAAAGACAATGTCTTTTATGAATACGATAACTATATAATAAGCCGGCAAAAGGAATCAGTTACCCTCATGATTCCGGAAGACTGTAAGAATATTGTGATATCTCCTGACAACACAGGATATTATATAATCACGGCTGAAAAAAACAGTTGATTATACGCGCGTATTATATAAATCAATTCGGATACAGCATAATTTATTCAGCAGTGCGAAGCTTAAACGGAACGTATAAAAAAGGAAGTGATGCTCTTGTATCAGGCATTGTACAGGAAATACAGACCGTCAACATTTGAAGAGGTCGCCGGGCAGGAGCATGTCACTTCGGTGCTTGCATGGCAGGTTGCAAATAACAAAGTAAGCCATGCATATGTCTTTTGCGGGTCTGCCGGGACCGGAAAGACTTCCTGTGCCAAAATTTTGGCAAAAGCAGTCAACTGTGAAAATCCTGTAAACGGAAATCCGTGCAACAAGTGCCCGTCGTGTCGTTCGATTGATTCAGGATCGTCTGTGGAAGTACTTGAAATGGATGCGGCAAGCAATACCGGTGTTGATTACATACGGGAAATACGAGAAGAAGTAGTCTTTACTCCCAGCGAGGTAGGCACAAAGGTCTATATAATAGATGAAGTGCACATGCTTTCGGAGGGAGCGTTTAACGCACTTCTGAAAACTCTTGAAGAGCCCCCTAAATCGGTTATATTTGTACTTGCCACCACAGAAATACAGGACATACCCGCCACCATACTGTCTCGCTGCCAGAGATTTGAATTCAGAAGGCTCACATCTTCTGCAATCGTTGACAGGCTGAAGTACATTGCATTACAAGAAAGTATCTGTCTTGAACAAGAAGCGGCATATCTTATAGCGCGTCTTTCTCAGGGCGGTATGCGTGATGCCGTAAGCCTGCTGGAGCTCTGTATAGACAAAGACAACTGTGTTACAGAGCAAAATGTGCGTGATGCCGCTGGAATATGCGGACGAGAGATGATAGTTGCTGCTGTTGACGCCATAGTACAGTCAGACGGGTCCGCTCTTTTTTCAATAGTATCTGAGATATACCGTTCTTCAAAGGACTTGGCTGTATTTATCAGGGACATAATATCTTTCTACCGCGATATGCTTGTTACAAAGGTGATGAAGCTTTCGTCATATGACAGTGATAACAGAGATATTCTTGATGTAAGCGAAGCGGAGTTTGCAGATATACTGCGACTTTCCTCTTTTTTTACTCGCGAAAGGCTGTCATATCATGTAAAGCTTCTGGAAGAGACTTACTACGCACTTGGAAAGGGAAATGCGAACAGAGTCTGCACAGAGACTGCACTTTTGCGGCTTGCACTCGGCAAGGGTGACTCTTCATATGAGAGTCTTGAGGCACGAATAGCTGAGCTTGAAAGAAAACTTTCCGGACAAAAAGTGGTTAATTCTGCCGTAAGCAGTGCAGTAGATTTTTCAGGACACAGAACCGAGTCGGCCAAAGGAGCGCCGCCAGATAATACCAATAAAGCATCCCGTTCTTCTGCACAAAACGGGACATATGCATATAACACACCTATGGAAGATAAGCCGGTTGAGGTACCCGGTTCTAAAACCGTCAGCAAGCCGTCGCCAGATGTTGAAACCACATCTGCGTATGAATCCGGAGGTGCCTTCCAGGCTGCACCTGACGTAGCAAACACACGCAAAGACGGCATTGATTCTCAAAGCCACTCCGGAGCACCGCTTGCCGACTGGGTGGATATAGTCGATGACTTTTCCTCCCGAGATGTCCGTACATCACCCTTTTTGCGCGATTCATATGCTGTGTACGACAGAGCATTATGTAAATTGTCGGTGTATGTAAGAGACTCTTTTTCAAAACTCATGCTTGATAATTCCATAAAGGATATATCCGGCTCAATTACTGGAATTGCTTCTGAATATTCTCTTGATATAAAAGAAATTGAATTTTTAGTGAGCAAATCCCGGACAGAGGAAAAAGACAAATTTTCCGACCTTGTGGATTTTCAGTAATTATACGGTATATGCAGAATAAATTCGTAAACATTATGGCAGAAATGCTTTGATGTTTCAAAAGATGCAGTACTATATTCAAATCTATAAAATTTCCAAATACCGACGTTTAACCGCCGGATGTTCTGAAAGGATATTGTAAAATGAAATCAAGATTGCCTCAGGGTTTCGGTACCGGACCTTCAAATATGCAAGGTATGCTAAAGCAGGCTCAGAAAATGCAGGAAGACATGGCGGCGCTCCAGGAGGAGCTCGACGCCAGAGAGTATGAAATAAAAGCCGGCGGAGGAGTCGCAACTATCAAAATAAACGGCAAAAAGGAGATACAGAGTATCGAACTCGCTCCTGAGATAGTGGATCCTGACGACATAGAAACGCTTTGCGATATAATAACAGCAGGCGTTAATCAGGCTATTAAAACGGTAGAAGAAGAGAACTCAAAAGCAATGTCCTCTCTCACCGGGAATATGTCTATTCCGGGAATATTTTAACAAATGAACGAGTATCTGCTTCCAATTGAAATACTGATCGACCAGTTCAGAAAACTGCCGGGAGTCGGAAGAAAAACAGCCGCGCGGTATGCCATGGCAGTACTGGATATGACCGATGAGTCGGCGCGGGCATTTTCAGAATCTATTGCAGCCGCCAAAAAAGACATCCACCGCTGCCCTGTCTGCAATAATTTTACAGACGGTGAGCTTTGTCCTGTGTGTCTTGATGAAAACAGACTTCCGGTTATTTGTGTCGTTGAGGATGTAAGAGCGCTTTTGAACATAGAAAAAGTGCGCGACTATCGCGGAAGATACCATGTGCTCGGAGGTGTTTTGTCTCCGATAAAGGGAATCGGTCCTGAAAAACTCGGAATAGACCGTCTTACAAAAAGAATCGCATCAGAGGGAATAACCGAAGTTATAGTAGCTACTAATCCTACGGTTGAAGGCGACGCGACAGCAATGTACATCATGAGAGCGCTATCTCCGTCAGGTGTAAAGGTCACGAGACTTGCTCTCGGAATACCGGTTGGCGCCGACATAGAGTACGCTGACGAGCTCACGCTTGCACGGGCGATAAAATCCCGCGGTATTATGGAATAAAAGTCCCGTATGTCCGTATATCTGCCATTTTTGTATATACAGCCTTTACCGGGTATCAGTAACTATTCTAACATTCTTATACAGGGGTGTAATTGGGTTGTTTCTTTAACCACATAGGTGATTTTGTATTTAACGCCTGAAGAATTTATCTACACTCGCTTTTTATTCTTATCAGAATAAATTTGCAGATAACTCAATCGTCACAGCGTTTTAATACTGTTACAATTTTTGGCATTACCTGAATTATAACGGAAAATTTTTTTTATGTAATATGTTCACCTCCCGATGAATAATATCTTTTGGATATTGTGTTCACGGGAGGTGTTCGTTTGTCTTTCAAAAAATTTGGTGTTATCCTGCTGATATTCATATTACTTCAGACGACATCCTGCGGGACTTCCAGAGTATCGGCACTCGACCTTTTTGAGGAAGTAAACAAAACCGTCTCTTTTGACAACTGTACTATGTACACATATATTCCGGATGCGGACAATGAAACACGTAATTTACTGCTCTCACGTATATACTCTGACGGATCGCTGCTTCCGCCTGAAATTTCTCTGTGTGACGATTATCTCATTGTACTTCACAACGGAAATGAAATAATGGAGCTTCATATTTTCAGAGCTGTTTCAGCATATGATGCACCAAAGCTTGAAGATATGCTGGTAGCAAGAAGAGACAGGATGCAAAACGGAGAGATTTATGATTATGTGGACGAGAGTTCATCTGAAAGAATTGCGTCTGCAATGATAATAACCGAGGGAAGATTTGTTATCCTGTCGGTTACAGATAAAAATGAAACCATATATGATATTGCAAAACGAATATCATAATGATTAATATAACAAATGCGGCTGACCGCGGACGTTTTCCGCAGTTCAGCCGCCTGTTAATATTTTTCTTTATTTTTCCGAATCAATAACGATATTTCTGTCTCTGAAGAAGAGGGAAATGCTCCAAAGTGCGGCAAGTCCGACAAGAACATATATTATTCTGCTTACAACAGCACCCTGACCTCCGAAAATCCATGCAACTATGTCAAATCTGAAAAGACCGAGGCTTCCCCAATTTATACCGCCTATTATCAGAAGAGCAAGAGCTATTCTGTCGATTATCATACGATATTGACCTTTCCTGAAAATGATACGAGGCGCACGTGCGTAATCTCTGTGTGCGCAAATATATTATATACGGTTATCGGAGTTTTATTCCTGCTGATATATCATCTTCAAGGCTGGAATCATAGGAAAAAAATACATTTCCGTTAAAAACAGTAAGCGTGATCTCCGGCGCTCCATCACCGGCTGAGTAGATATCAGAATTGGCATCCGTACTGCCGTTGACATTCAGAACACAATCATAAACCGATATATTTCTTGAAAAGCTGTCCGCATCATACGTAACGGATACGGATATGTCGCAATCGCGGAGCTCTGCATTAAAATCAACAAAGGACAGCTCGGGTGCATTTATATATGAATTTTTTGCTGACATTGTCACATACTCAACAGAGGCATGTATGTTTATTACAGAATCATCGGAAGATATCAACAGTGGTTTTGAAAGATCATCGTCTGAAAAATAAACATCTATTATTTTACCGTCTTCTCCGGAATCAATCATACCAGCCAAATATGTGCCGAGTCCGCTTACTCTTACAGATGGAGTATGTCTGTCAAAAAAATCAAAGGCAGATATCTTGTCGGAAATAATCAGAATACCATCACGCACACCGAAAACATATGCGGAGGTATCAAAACCAGAAAAAACCGCAAATGTTTCTCCTGAAGAGCGCCTTATATTTACTGTACACCCTTCTACATCCATAAGAACCGAGACAAATGACCCGTCCGGTTCCTCGTTCCGAGACGCAATGTTGCCTCCGGCAGAGGGGAGTGCACACATGAAAAGAACTGTTCCTACTATCAATGCAATAACAGATACGGAAAGAATTGCCTTGGATTTTGCGGACAGCCTGACCCGAACAAAGGACATGCGTTCTGCACTTGTTTTATTTTTTTTCATAAACGGTCCCCTACCTTGTCAAACGCGCGTTTTATCCCGCGCATAATTTTTTTCATTTTCAGATTGAATCTTCCTCTTCGTACATCCGCATATGAAACAGCCCTGCGAATATGAGGAAGAAGGAAGTATCCCCAGAGAAGCGCAAAGCTAAATGCAATAAGCACTATCCCACACTCTGCTATTACCTGTGCCGCATACCCTGTGCCTGAATACGAAACCGCAGATATAAATGAAAAAACACCGCAACCGGTCAGAAAAGCGAGCACCGTAAAATAAAACAACACACACACCAGCATGATTGAGAGAGCCAAAATATTTATAACTAAAAACATTAAAGAAAATAAAACTAAAAACAGCACCACAAAAGGGAATATTGCAAAAATGACACCCGCCATGTACACACGGGGGTGAGGATTGCTCAGATCCTCGCTGCGCACCACACTTCCTTCTTCTGAAGACACGCTGTTTACATACTGTCTGGCATGATTTTCTGTTCTTTTTTTCTTTACATTATTTATACTGCTTTTTTTCTCTTCTTTACTGCCGGAAAAATCATCGTTTCTCATTTTACTGCGACTTTGTAAAACCGAAACGTCATCGTCACCTGATTTAGCGAAAAATTTACCTGCGTTTTTCACAACAATTGTACTTTCGTAATCATCTGTGCTCCTGACATTTGCCTCAGTGTTTTCCGGCTCCTTGAGCGAGTCTTTAAACACTTTGGTTTCTGAAAGCAAGGTGGCGTCTTTTTCAATAATGTTTCTTCCTGTAGAAGAAAGTTTATTTGAATGGGCTGACGCAGATACTCGGAATATCTTCATATCGGAATGTTCTGAATCGTCTTCTATTTTGGACAAAATATCACTCTGTATTATATCGTCGTTTACATTATCACTCACAGACTCTTTTTTTGAAGCATTGAAATCAGAAAATCCGGTTATGGTCTTTTGAGCTTCATACGTGCTTTTTGATGATATATCCATTTTTGAAATACGTATAGTCTGTGTGTCCCCTGAAACACCGGACACAAAGGGATGTGCTTTTTTGTCGTTTCCTTCGAATATTTTCATATCTGAATCTTCATCGTCGGAATCAGAAGAAATACCGCTATGCATTTTTAACTTGCGGGAAGGGAAAATTTTCATATCACTGTCATCATCGAATACATTTTCAACAGTTTTATCAGAGGGCATATCATTTTCCTTGTCCAACAGAAAAGGAAAACCTGATGACGGCTCAAACGTCACGGTGGCGGCGAAATCCCTATCACCAGATGAAATGGCACGTATACGTGCCCTGTGCTCGCGGGCTCCTTCTTCCGGACAAAGCTGAGAGCGCGCCTCCGTAATGAGCATATCCATTTTTTCAGATGTCAAAAATTCCTTGAGGAGAGTCTCATCGAGGGATTCTATACGTATTTTCAGCAGCTGTGACTCTTTTTCCAAATCGTCTTTTGATATCGGCAATTCCGAAAGACGTCTTTTATACTCGTCCATAAATGATATTTTATCCACGAAACCGCCTCCTTTCAAAAACATGTTGAATTCGGAACAAAAAAATGATATAATCCGGTGTGTAGCAGAGGTCTGTACATAAACAACAAAAAGAAAAGGAACAACAGTAATGAGAGCACGTAAAAAGAAAAACGGCAGAGCGCGCCTTGAGGCGTGTGCCGACCTACTGATAAAAGATCCTGAAGAAATGGAATCTTTCAGAAAAAGACAACCATGGGAATTGGAAATAGGATGCGGAAAAGGAACATACATCTGTCTTACCGCCCAACAGCATCCTGACAGATTCTTTTTTGCTGCAGAACTTGTAACTGACGTTCTGATAACAGCCCTTGAGCGAACAAAAAGCCTCGGCATCGAAAATGTACGTTTTCTCAATATAAACGCGACCCGCCTCGGTGAATTTTTCAAGGACGGAGAAGTAAAGACAATACACTTGAACTTCTCAGATCCATGGCCTAAGTCGCGGCATGCGGGCAGGAGACTCACTCACCGTAATTTTCTTGAGCTATATAAAAGAATACTTACAAACGACGGAAAAATATTATTCAAAACAGACAACAGACCACTGTTTGATTTTTCGTTGGGCGAATTTGAGGCAGCTGATCTAAAAGTGACAGATGTCACATATGACCTTCATAACAGCATATATAACGAGGGCAACATACAAACAGAATATGAAGTGAATTTTTCAAGCAAGGGATACCCAATAAACAGGGCAGTTATATATAAATGACCGGGCAAACACGGGCAAAAAGCACATGCCATCAGGTCTTTACGGCATACCAACCGTTTTACAATACCTCTCAGAAATTTGCCGCCTGACGAAGCGAGAAGACTTTTATTTAAACATCGAATCGTATTTTACACTTTTTCCTGATGAGTTGCTTTTTCTTTTTTTGCGCAGTCTCTCGTATATCACCACTGAGGGAATTGCAAACAAAATATAAACAATCACCAAAATAAGAACAAGATAGAAGCTTCTCGATGTGATCGCATATGTGCCCGACACAGCCGAAAAGACAGCGACAACTATACTGACCGACGTTACCGAAAAAACAAGGTGCAGACCTACCCGTCCGACCCACGGGATCCTGTCAACAGTAAGTATGTTGTTCGACAGCGCTATGAAAAAAGCTATAAAGTAACACATAAGCGCAGTGGAAACATTTATGTTTACTATATCATAAAACGCATCTATGGCAACGCAAACAACGAACCATATGATCGTAAAAAACGCACAGGAAGGATACAGCAACCGTTTTAAAACAAAACTGAGGATCTTCATAATTGTAAAACACTCCGTATTTACATCTTGAAACTATCTGCACGGCGATCCGTTTTTCTTAACGACACGTCTTGCGCCGCCTCGTAAATTATACCATATTTTCAGCATCATTTGCAAGTGACGCAGTGATTTTTTTATTATCAAATAAAAATACAGTATTTTCTTATTACCAAGGAGCCGGCTATTTATTGACAAACGCGGTGAAAAAATGTATACTGTATGTTGTATCAATGTTTGAAGACAGGAAGGCATGTTGACTTATGAAAAGAAGGGAAGCACGCGAAGCCCTTTTCAAATTGCTGTATGAAATGACATTCAATGCCCCGGAGGAACTTGAGAATGTTATCGAAATCGAAAAAAATGAACGGGACATAGAGGACGAATATCTGCTTGATTCTGTGAGGGGAATATATTCCCACCTTGACGAAATTGATGAAAAAATATCGCAAAACTCAGTTGGCTGGAAACGCGAACGCCTTTCAAAAGTCTCCCTGTCCATAATGCGCATATCTGTTTATGAAATGTGCTACGCCGGCATTCCCTTCAGCATCTCAATAAATGAAGCTGTGGAGCTTGCCAAAAAATATGACCATGACAAGGCGCCGGCTTTTATAAACGGCATATTGAATGCCGTGGCAGTGTCTTCAGGCCTGAAATAAGAGGTTTGTATGGGTTGCTTTCTTGGTATTGATACGAGCAATTATACGACATCTGCGGCTGTTTGCACAGATTCATTAATAACCGCCAACGAAAAAATTCCCGTAACCGTTAAATCCGGAATGCGTGGTGTCCGGCAAAGTGAGGCTGTTTTTTCACACGTGAAAAATCTGCCTGTTATTCTGGAAAAAATAGGAAAACTGGACCTTGACGCAATTGCCGTGTCGCTAAGACCGCGTGATTCTCAGGGCTCCTATATGCCGTGCTTTCTTCCCGGATACGCTGCGGCTAAGGCAATTGCCTCTGTAAACGGTCTGCCGCTGTTTTCTTTTTCACACCAAGCAGGTCATATCTCTGCGGCAATATACTCCTCTGGGCGCGCCGACCTATTGGAAGGGCGCTTTATTGCATTTCACATTTCTGGCGGCACTACTGACCTTCTTCTGTGTGAAAAAAATACTATCACCAGAATCGGCGGAAGCATCGACATTACGGCAGGACAATTAATTGACAGAGTGGGTGTCATGCTCGGATATGATTTTCCATGCGGAAAAAGCATGGATTTTGCCGCATGCGGCTTATACGATGATATAAAACCCAAAGTTTCCGCAAACGGCATGTACTGCAATTTCTCCGGACTTGAAAACAAAGCCTCGGAACTGCTTTCTGCCGGAAATACACCGGGGTACATAAGTGCTTACATAATAAAAAGCATTGCGTGCTCGCTCAATATTATGACACGTGCGGCACTTGAAAAATACGGGAGCATGCCTGTTCTTTTTTCCGGAGGTGTCGCCTCAAACAGCTATCTAAAATCATTTTTTTCAGATAAGTTCGATTGCGCTTTTGCGTCGCCTGAATTTTCAGCAGACAACGCCGCAGGTATAGCTTTGCTGTGCGAAAGACACTTCAACGCTCAGAAATAATATAACATATTAAGGAAAGGCAACGTAAAACGTGATGACAGAGCCGAGAAATATAATCACTGTTTCGCAGTTGAATCAATATATAAAGGGAAAACTCGAATCTGACAGATTTCTCTGTGGCCTCTGGATAAAGGGTGAGATATCAAACTATATTTCGCACAAATCAGGACACCGCTATTTTACGGTTAAAGACGAAACATCGCTTATACGCGCCGTAATGTTCGCCTCTTCTGCGTCCGGACTTGCTTTTAATCCGGAAAACGGTATGAAGGTAATCCTTCATGGGAGAGTTGCAGCGTATACAAAAGACGGACAGTATAATCTTTATGTTGACAGGATGGAGCCTGACGGGATCGGCGCGCTTTACATTGCATATGAACAACTGAAGAAAAAACTTGAAGCGCAGGGACTTTTCAGACAAGAGTTAAAGAAAAGTCTTCCCAAAATACCGTCGAGAGTCGGAGTCATAACATCGCCTACCGGAGCCGCAATAAGAGATATAATAAACATAATCTCTCGAAGATTCGCATATGCAGAAATAATCCTTTATCCGTCCTTGGTTCAGGGCGACGATGCGCCTGAACAGCTGATAGGCGGACTTTCATATTTCAACAGCACCAACAGCGTTGATGTAATAATAATAGGACGCGGCGGAGGTTCTATTGAGGACCTTTGGGCATTTAATAATGAAGCTCTTGCAAGAGCAGTGGCGTCTTCATCAATACCTGTTATTTCTGCAGTTGGACACGAAACGGATTTTACAATATGTGACTTTGCAGCTTCAGTACGCGCTCCAACACCTTCGGCGGCGGCGGAACTTGCAGTGCCGGACACTGCAGAGCTGCAGCATAAAATAAATAACATAATAGGAAGAATGAGCATACTGCTTTCTTCATCTGTAAAATCAAAAAGAGAAGCTTTGCGTGGTCTTTCAGAATCAAGGGTCCTCAGACGTCCGGAATACATTTTTGATGAAAAGCGTACAAGGCTTCTCTCGGATGCGCTGTCGCTTGAAAAATCAATGCAGCTGATCTGTACGCAGAAGAGAACGGAATTTGTTGAAATGTCCGCAAAGCTCGGAGCACTTAATCCAATGTCGGTTCTCTCGCGCGGATATTCTGCTGTCTTCAAAGATGACGGAAAGCTCGTTAAAAGCATCTGTGACGCAAAGAGCGGAGATATTCTTACACTGCGATTTAACGATGGCTCATTGACTGCTTTGGTAAAAGATAAAATACAAGCTAAACAATAAGCCGAAAGGTGTGGTAAAATATGGCTGAAACCAACGAGATGAATTTCGAACTTGCCATTGCAAGGCTTGAACAGATTGTAAGGTCACTTGAAAGCGGGAACGCACCGCTCGACGAATCCCTTTCATTATTTGAAGAAGGCGTGAGGCTTGTAAAATTCTGCAATGACAGCCTTGATAAGGCCGAAAGCAGAGTAAAGCTTCTTACATTTGGAAAGGACGGGGTCGAAAAGAAGGATTTCCCAGTCGGTGACAGAAATGGTAATTGATATGTATCACGCCTTTGACACCGCGTGTGCTGAAAACATTATAAAAAACGAGATCAAGGCATCGGTTGACGAAGTAAATTCAAGAATTGACGAATTACTTAAATCTGATGACAAAGATATTTCACGTCTTATTGAAAGTATGCGGTACAGCGCACTGTCGTCCGGAAAACGAATAAGACCGTTTCTGACACGTATAGTATGCAAATCACTTGGAGCGGAGCCCCAGAAAGCGCTTGATTACGCATGTGCGTTGGAACTTATACACACATATTCATTGATACATGACGATCTGCCGGCGATGGATAATGACGATTACAGAAGAGGGATGCCGACAAACCACCGTGTATTCGGAGAAGCCACTGCGATCCTTGCCGGAGACGCCCTGCTTACATATGCTTTTGAAATAGCCGCCTCAAATAAGATGTTGTCTCAATCTGAAAATCTCAAAGCGGTCCTGATACTTTCAACCGCTGCCGGCACAAAAGGAATGATTGGCGGACAGCAGATTGACATGTCTTCTCAGGGGAAAATGCTAAGTCTTGATGAACTGATAAGAATGCATGAACTAAAAACCGGTGCCCTGATAAAAGCGGCAGTATCGTTGGGAGTTTTGGCAGCCGGAAAAGCTGACGATAAAGAGACAGCAGACGCATATTACAAATACGCAAGTTGTATTGGACTGTGCTTCCAGATAATAGACGATATACTTGACGTTACTGCCTCTCCCATCGAAACAGGAAAAAGTGCAAGCGATATAGAAAACAAAAAAAACACATTTACATCTGCAATGCCGGTTGAAGAAGCGTATGATTACGCAGTAAAAAAGACAATAGAAGCCATAATGGCGGTTAACAGGACAGACAGCGACGGGATGCTCGCCGCGTTTGCCACATATCTGCTCATGCGTCAAAAATAACCTGACACATATTACTCCTCAGTGCATGTAAAGAAAGGGCAACTGGTGTGAGACTCGACATATTTCTTTTTGAAAACGGGCTTGCTGACAGCAGGTCAAAAGCAACTGAGCTCATAAAACGCGGTTCGGTCACAATAAAAGGAAAACCGATAGTAAAGCCGTCCTTTGAAATTGACGATAAAGTCAGTGTTCACGAGATATGTGTTGAAAAGCCACGGTATGTAAGCCGCGGAGGTATAAAGCTCGAAAAAGCTCTTGATTTTTTCGGTATAAACGTGGAAGGCCTTACTGCGGTGGATTTCGGAGCCTCAACCGGCGGATTTACCGATTGTCTTCTTCAGAACGGTGCTAAAAAAGTATATGCCATTGATTCAGGAAGCAATCAGCTCGACGCCAAGCTGCTGAACAACAGCTCTGTGATATCTCTTGAAAACACAAATGCAAGATACATTGATTTTTCAGAAATAGGAGAAAAATGTGATATTGCAGTCTGCGACCTTTCATTTATTTCTCAGACATTATTACACTACAAGATAGCTGAATTCATGAAAAAAGACGGAGTATTTATTTCTCTTATAAAGCCACAGTTTGAGGTAGGGAAGCAGTATGTCGGAAAGGGCGGAATCGTAAAAAACGACAAGGCAGTGAAAGCTGCCATAAACAACGTCATTGCAAGTGCCGAAAGGTGCGGATTCTCATTTGTGCGCATTACGGAATCACCTATAAAGGGCAAAGACGGCAACACAGAATATTTGGCTTGCTTCAGATTCAAAGATGAAGGCCATATCGCACCGCATTCAGCTGTTATGTAAATACAATTAAAACATGGCTTCCGCAGACCAAATACAGCCATATGCCACGCCTGCACAAGCAGTCTATTTTCAAAATCATGACTTGACCAAAAAATCTACATACAACAATGGGTTTGTGAGACTATGAAAAAAATCGTTCTTATGCCAAACGCAATGAGAGACAAAGAGCTCACATATACAAAGAAAGTTCTCTCTCTTCTTCAAAGCACTGGGTTTCAAGTATGCATGTCTGATGAATTCAACGGATTCTCACTGAATGCCGAATTCTTTCATGACTGTGACACACTGTATCGCGGCGCTTATGCCGTCGTTGTACTTGGCGGCGACGGTTCAATTCTCAGAGCCGCCGAAAATGCCTCCAGACACGGTACTCCTATACTCGCCGTAAATCTCGGAAGGCTAGGATTTATCGCACAGCTTGAAAAAGACGATATTCCACGTATACCAGAAATACTTTCTTCCGATTTTTCCATTGATGAGAGAAAGATGCTTTCCGTATCTCTGATAAAAAACGGCGAAAAAATATTCAGGGACAAACCTGCCCTCAACGACGCAGTGATTTGCAAGACATCGGGACTCGGAATGGTTGAGCTTGAGCTTTCCTGCAACGGCAGGAAGGTGATCTCTTACCGGGCTGACGGAGTAATTGCGGCAAGCGCTACCGGTTCTACAGCTTATTCTATGTCAGCAGGCGGACCAATAATTGATTCCTCACTCGGTATAGTGGAAATCACACCCATATGCGCTCATTCACTAAAGGCCAAACCAATAGTTTTTTCCGGTACAAGTTGCCTCGATATCACGCTGCTTTCCGATGACTGTGAAGCAGCGCTTTCGATTGACGGAGCGCCTTCTGCAATACTCGAAAAAGGAGACCGCCTTACAGTAACCGTCTCAGGCAAAACGACTAAACTTATATCTCTGTCGAACAATTTCTGCGACGTCCTGTACAACAAGATGAACGATAAATAAAAGCGGGTATTATAATGAAAAAGACAAGACAAAGCGCAATACTTTCTCTCATACGTGATAACGTAATCGAGACACAGGAAGAGCTTATCGAAAAGCTTGCAGAAAAAGGCTATATTGTCACGCAATCTACAATTTCACGTGACATCAAGGAATTAAAGCTCATCAAGACTGCTTCAGATGACGGTCGTTACAAATATGCTGCTGAAAGCAGACTGTCGGATGAATCTGAATCCAAGTATCTGAACATACTCAAGGAAACCGTGCGGAGCGTGAATTACGCCAACAATCTTCTTGTGGTAAAAACTTTTTCTGGCATGGCAAATGCCGCAGCGGCGGCTATAGACTTTCTTTTCAGTCACGAAATACTCGGCAGCATAGCAGGCGACGATACGATAATAGCTGTAGCCGACAGCAACGAGGATGCTGAGATCCTGTGTTCTAAAATACTTCATGTGCAGTGATGTACCGGGCAGGTGCTGTTGCTGTATTTATGGTAGTACTGAAGATCTCTTTGCCAGATATACATGATCTTTCATTATGTTTACATTTCGTCATTATTTATTCACTAATGACACATTTTTACTTGTTACAGAAAATATTCCATCTATAGTCAGTGAAAAGGAGAGCCCGCGATGCTTTCATCCCTTCATATTGAAAACATAGCTGTTATAAAAAGATTAGATGCGGATTTCTCCGAAGGATTTACCGTACTGACCGGAGAGACGGGAGCCGGCAAATCAATACTTATAGACTCCATAGCGTTTCTGACCGGTGCAAAAGCACAGAGAGAACTGATACGCAGCGGTGAGGAAAAGGCATGTGTATCAGGATTGTTCACAGACGTTCCCGCCGATACTCTTCATGTACTTTCAGATTATGAAATAGAACCTGACGAAAACGGAGCTGTCGTCATCGTAAAAACAATGACCAAAGACGGCAAGGTTTCGGTAAAGATAAATGGCCGCTCTGTCACATCCTCTGCAGGACGTGCATGTGCAGTAGGACTGATAAATATACACGGTCAGCACGACAATCAGGCTCTGCTTGACTCTGCCAACCATATCAGATATCTGGACAGATACGCCGGAAACGATGCACTGCTTGAAAATTACTCAAAAATTTACGCCGAGTACAGAAGCATTCAATCCGCCATAAAGCATCTCACTGAAAGTGAACGAGATAAACAACGAAAAAAAGACCTTCTGGAATATCAGATAAATGACATTGAGAATGCGGCGCTAACAGAAGGAGAAGAAGAATCGCTGCTGGCAAAAAAGAAGGTCATACAAAATTCAAAGCAGATAGCAAAAAACATTGTTACAGCATACAGAGCTCTTTATAAAAACAGCAAGGGCGTAACTGCCTGTGCACTGATAGAAAATGCCGCAGATGCCATATCTGCTTTGTCAGATGTATATGACAGAGCATCAGAGGTTTCCGGGAGGCTGTTTGATATACAGGCGGAAATAGAGGATACTGCAAAAAAAATAAGCACACTTATCCCGACTGATATAGAAGACCCCGAAAAAGAGCTCGAAAATATAAATGAAAGACTTAACATAATAAAGCATCAGAAACGAAAATATGGGGCAGACGTTGGAGAGGTGCTTTCATTCCTTGAAAATGCAAAAAAAGAACTCGCTGAGCTGGAGTCCTCAGATGAAAAGTTAGCCGCTCTGAGAGAAGAAGAAAAAGAGAAAATAAAAACACTTACTGTACTTTCATCGGAGCTGCATGATAGGAGGGCATCGTCAGGGAAAACGCTTTCCGAAGAAATTTGCAACATACTTAAGTACCTAGACATGGGTAAAGTCTCGCTGCTTGTCAGCGTCAGAACAAATGAAGGTGAAGACCCGTTCACCCAGAATGGATACGACCGTGTGGAATTCTACATATCTACCAACATAGGGGAACCGATGAAGCCTCTTTCCAAAATTGCTTCCGGAGGTGAACTTTCGAGAATAATGCTTGCCATAAAGTGTGTTCTTGCAGATGCCGAAGCTGTTCCGACAATAATTTTCGATGAGGTAGACACGGGAGTTTCCGGAAAAACCTCACAGAAAATAGGGCTAAAGCTGCATGAGCTTTCTGCGACAACACAGGTAATCTGCATAACGCATTCAGCACAGATTGCAGCGCTTGCCGACAATCATTTCAAAATAATCAAGGAAGAGGACGAAGGCAGAGTAAAGACATCTCTTGTACCGCTCGACAAACAGGGACGTATAGATGAAATTGCCAGGATAATAGCCGGTGTGAGAATAACCCAGAAGACAATTGAAACAGCACGGGAAATGCTTGAAACAATACCGGAATAAACCGATACGTGCAATCAGCGCAAATACGGGAAGGTTTATAAAACACACTCCAAAACGCTCAAAAGGAATTATACGTATCTATAGATAATAAAGGAAAGTCTGTAATAAATAATTATAAAAAAGGAGTTTTCAATGGGACTTTATCAGGAATTTGTTGACCGCGGTCTTGTGGCACAATGCACAAATGAGGAGGCAGTAAAGGATCTTCTCGACAACAAAAAGGCCGTTTTTTATATAGGGTTTGACCCGACTGCCGATAGTCTGCATGTAGGACATTTTATGCAGATGAAAATAATGGCTCACATGCAGAGAGCCGGTCATACGCCGATTGCAATATTCGGAGGAGGAACAGCCATGATAGGCGACCCTTCCGGTAAAACAGACATGCGCAAAATGCTGACCAAAGAACAGATCTCCCATAACATCGAATGCTTCAAAAAGCAGATGGCAAAGTTCATAGACATCACCGATGGAAAAGCGTATTTCGTCAACAACGGCGACTGGTTGCTTGACCTGAATTATGTAGATTTTCTGAGAGAAGTAGGGGTTTATTTCTCTGTTAACAAGATGCTCACAGCAGAATGCTACAAATCACGCCTTGAAAACGGTCTTTCTTTTCTTGAGTTCAACTATATGCTCATGCAGAGCTATGATTTTTACAAGCTGAATCAGGAATACAACTGCGTTCTTGAACTCGGCGGAGATGACCAATGGTCAAACATTCTTGGCGGAGTACAGCTCGTAAAAAGAAAGGCAGGCAGGGAAGTTTACGGTTTGACATTTAACCTTCTCCTTAACAGCGAAGGCAAAAAAATGGGCAAGACAGAAAAGGGCGCGGTTTGGCTCGATGCTGAAAAGACTTCCTGCTATGATTTCTTCCAATATTGGAGAAATATAGACGACGCAGACGTCATAAAATGTCTCAAGATGCTCACATTTGTTCCTCTTGAAAAAATCAACGAATATTCCATGCTTGAGGGCAGCGCACTTAATACGGCAAAGGAAGTCCTTGCATATGAACTGACTTCAATGGTACATGGAAAAGAAGAGGCAGACAAAGCTCTTGCCGCTGCACGTGCCATATTTTCCTCAGGACAACTCAGCGAAAATATGCCCACTACAGCATTGTCAGACAGCGACTTCACCGATGGAAGGATAACAGTTGTAGATCTGATGCTCAAATCGGGTCTTGCTCCGTCAAAGGGAGAAGCAAGAAGACTTATACAGCAGGGCGGAGTTACGATTCGTTCAGAGAAGGTATCATCATCTGATTTTTCTCTCGCACGCGAAGACTTTTCAGAAGACGTGATACTGAAAAAAGGTAAAAAAACATATCACAGGTTCATACTTTCTGAGTGATTTCATCCATGCACTATTGCCCCGGCTTTTGGAAACTGCACTCTGGACAGGAGGCGTTACACCCGATGCTTGACGAATATCTTGAAAGAGAAAGATGTGTCGGAACACTGATTTTTTCAAAAAACGTTGCGCTTTCTTCGTTGTCCACATTCGGTACCGGAGGAATTGCCGACTACGTTGTTCAGCCATGTACTAAAGAATCGCTAATTTCTCTCGTTTCATTTTTGAGGAGCACAGGCACAAGGTATGACGTTTTCGGAAACTGTTCAAATACGCTTTTCAGCGACAGCGGGTACCGCGGAGCAGTGATACTGACGCGTCTTTTAAGAAACGTTTCTCTGACTCGTGATAAATACGGGGCAACAGTAACCGCATTGTGCGGTGTAAGTTTGCCTGCTCTGTCGGAAAGGGCGTGCAGGGAGTCTCTTTCGGGGCTTGAGTTTGCATGTTCCATTCCGGCTACGGTAGGCGGTGCTCTGTATATGAACGCAGGTGCTTACGGGGGATGTATGGCGGATGTTGTCTTATCGAGCCAATATATGAATGCCGATGGGATGATTATGACCACACGTGACCATCTCTTTTCCTATCGTCATTCCTGCTACTCTGGATCAAACGATGTTATACTTGAATGTACGATCAGACTATCGAACGGCGACAGGGACACAATAAAATCAAAAATACTTGATAATAAAGAAAAGAGAAATGCATCCCAGCCGGTCGGACAGAAAAGCGCCGGAAGCGTATTCAAGCGGACAGACGGCATAATACCTGCCAAACTGATAGACGAAGCCGGTCTCAAAGGACTTTCGGTCGGCGGCGCATCGGTATCTGAAAAACATGCTGGATTTATAATCAACAAAGGCGGTGCAAGCTCTTCTGACATACTGTCCTTGATTTCTGTTGTTCAGGACAGGATATATTCAGAATTCGGGGTCATACTGACACCGGAGATAAAAATTGTCCCGGAACACTGAATACAGAATCGCATACTGCGATTCAATGAAAAGTAATGTAACAACACATATCGGTACGGCAGTATTATATAAAGCAATATACTGATAGCAAACCATCTTACAGTTTTTTCGAGAAAGCAGGCTATATGAACATTATTGTAGTTACCGGAATGTCAGGAGCCGGAAAGACCGTAGTCGGAAATGTCCTTGAAGACTTCGGATACTACTGCATAGACAATATACCGGTTCGTCTTATAAATCAGTTCGTGGATTTATATCTCAATCAGGAAAAGAAAAATAAAAAGATAGCCTTGATTGTTGATGTGCGAGGATGTGACGACTTTTCAGAACTCATAGACGCATACACTGTCATAAAGCATACAGGCGATGAAATATGTAAGCTTATATATCTTGACGCATCAACAGAGGTGCTTATAAAACGCTACAAGGAGAGTCGTCATGTGCACCCGCTTGTATTATCAAAACATATAACTCTTTCTGATGCTATCGATTGCGAAAGAAAGATGCTTGAGCAGGTAAGGGCAGAGGCGGATCATATAATCGACACCTCCACCATGTCCATAGCCAAATGCCGCGAGAGGGTAATATCTATAATATCTGACACGCATATACCGAACATGTGCGTGTCGTGCGTTTCATTCGGATTTAAGTACGGGATCCCTGCCGATTCAGACCTCATGTTTGATGTAAGGTGCCTTCCGAATCCTTTTTACGTTGAAGAGCTGAAAAATCACACAGGACTTGAGAGCTGCGTGTATGATTATGTTATGTCGTTTGAAAATGTAAAAAGGATGCAAGACAAGCTGTACTCGCTCATAGACTACCTCATGCCGCTTTACATAGAAGACGGAAGGACGCACCTCACCATATCGGTCGGATGCACAGGGGGAAAACACCGTTCTGTTGCAATAGTTGAGGCGCTTGTAAAACATCTCAACGAGCTTAACATATGCAGCGCTTCTGCCGCCCACCGCGATATTTGCAAATAAAAATTTTTTGTGTTCAGCAAAACCTGCAGTGTAATCAATCAGGGCTGAAATGGGGTTTGCTATGTCATATTCAAGAGATATAAAAAATTTTCTGTGCGAAATACCGTTAAAACGACTCTGCTGCAAACGAGCACTTCTGTACGGAATGCTGTCGACCCGCTCTGATTTTGCAAACAGAGAAATCGATTTTGATACAGACAACGGAAAAACATGTCTTGTTTTTTCAAGGGCTTTCAAAAGTGTTTACTCTTACGTCCCTCTTTTTGACACCTCCGGATTTGCTCCGGACAATATAACGGGATACAAAATGAAAGCTTTGCCGGCTGATATAACAGAACGAGTGCTTTCAGAAGCTGACAGCGTAGGTTACAGATTTGATGAATTTTTTTCATGCGATTCGTGCAGGTCATGTTTTTTCAGAGGCGCTTTTCTCGCAGGAGGTACAATTTCTGACCCGTTAAAAAAAGGCTACCATCTGGAGATGCTCTTCAAAAGCGAAAAAATGCGCGAAAATATCGCCGATGTGCTTTCAAGACAAGGATATGTGCCAAAATTCACATCACGCACAGGCAGTTACTCGCTTTATTTCAAGGACAGCGCTATAATTGAAGATTTTCTGACAATAATAGGTGCTTTGCATGCAACGATGGATCTTATGAACGCAAAAATAATGCGCGATATAAGGAATAACGAAAACAGACGCTCAAATTGTGACACATCCAACATTTACAAATCCACAGAAGCAGCGGGCGCGCAGCTTCAGGCAATCAAAAAGCTCATGGAAAACGGAAGGTTTACTCTGTTGCCTCAGGACCTCCAGCAAACTGCTATGCTAAGGCTTGACAACCCGGAATGTTCTCTTATTGAAATAGCCGCCATGCACACCCCCCCTCTTACAAAATCTGGCGTGAATCACAGAATGACTAAAATAATCGAATTTTCAAAGCAAAAAACGGATTGAACCATGTGGGAATCTGATCAGGTCGGACGATTCAGTCCTCTTTGAGCTCACGTCAATACCACAAAGCACGATACAGAAAAAACGCGGAAAATCGAGTTCCGATTTTCCGTATTTTTGCAGTTGCGCAACTTTTGATATCCGGAGAAAAAACATGGGAGAGTTTGTTCATCTTCACCTACATTCCGAATACAGTCTCCTTGACGGAGCATGTCGGATCAGCGAAATTCCCAAAGCAGCCAAAAGGTACGGACACGATTCTGTGGCTATAACTGATCACGGGGTTATGTACGGAGCGGTGGATTTTTATAAAGCCTGCAAGGCTGAAGGAATAAAGCCAATAATCGGCTGCGAGGTGTACGTGGCTGACGGTTCACGTTTCGAAAAAATACACACGCCTGATTACTTTAATTGCCATTTGGTCCTCCTTGTTGAAAATGAAAAAGGATACGAGAACCTGATATATATGGTTTCAAAGGCTTTTACAGAAGGCTTTTATATGAAACCACGCATTGACTCCGATCTTCTTAGAGAGCATAGCGAAGGACTGATCTGCCTGTCAGGCTGTCTTTCCGGACATATAAGCCGGGCGATAGTGCGCGGAGACACAAACGAAGCCGAACAGTATGCGCGAGAGTTACTTGAAATATTCGGCAAAGATAATTTTTTCATTGAGCTGCAATCAAACGGTATCCCGGAACAGGAAACTGTAAATGATGAAGCAATAAAGATAGCAAAAAAACTCGGTATTGGAATTGTTGCCACAAACGACGTGCACTATCTGGATAGATCTGACGCTCAGACTCAGGCAGTTCTCATGTGCATACAGACAAATACCCGACTGTCCTCTGAGGGCGCTCCAAGATTCGGAAGCAATGATTTTTATTATCGCTCTACAGATGAAATGAAGCGCCTTTTTGAATCTCTCCCTGAAGCTATAGAAAATACTGTGAACATTGCGAACCGGTGCAATTTTGATTTCGTCTTCGGGAAAAACAGGCTTCCTGCCTACACACCACCTGATGGGTACACTCCTAAAGCTTTTCTCGAAAAACTTGCCCGCCAAGGACTTGAAGAAAAAATAAAGAGCGGCGAGATAACCTTCAACGATGAAATTACAGAAGACGACTATAAGGCAAGACTTATATACGAGCTTATGATGATATCGAAAACAGGCTATGAACAATACTACCTCATAGTATGGGATTTTGTAAATTATGCAAGAAACGCCGGTATATCAGTTGGACCGGGGCGCGGCTCCGGAGCAGGGAGCCTTGTCGCATATCTCATAGGCATAACAGAAGTAGATTCAATAAAATACAGGTTGCTCTTTGAACGTTTTCTCAATCCAGAACGGCTTTCTATGCCCGATTTTGACATAGATTTCGGAGATGACAAAAGAGACCTGGTTATAGACTATGTTACACAAAAGTACGGAAGCGACCACGTATCCCAAATAATAACCTTCGGCACTCTTGCCGCAAGACAAGCCATACGCGACGTTGGACGCGTAATGGATATTCCTTACTCTGAGGTAGACCAGGTCGTAAAGTTGCTTTCAAATTCCAAAGCTGTAAAAATAGATGATCTGATGACAGACGAGCTAAAAGATCTGTGCGAAAGATCTGAAAAAACTGCAGCACTTATAAGGACAGCGAAGGCGATTGAAGGAATGCCCAGAAACGTATCCACCCATGCTGCCGGTGTCATAATTACCGAAAAGCCGCTTACATCATATGTTCCGCTTGCAATGAGCGGAGATATCACAATCACACAGTTTGATATGAGCAATGTAGAGGCGCTCGGTCTTCTAAAATTTGATTTTCTTGCACTCAGAAATCTCACCATAATAGACCGTGCACAACGTCAGATACGAAAAAAAGAGCCTGAATTTGATATAAAAAAAATACCGCCTGACGATAAAAAGACTCTCGACTTAATAGCTCATGGGCAAACCGCAGGAGTTTTTCAGCTTGAATCTGCCGGTCTGAAACGACTGCTTTCAAATATGAAACCTGCAAATATAGAAGACATAACGCTCGCCATATCACTCTATCGTCCTGGACCTATGGATTCTATACCAAAGTTTCTTGAAAACAGACAGCATCCGGAAAAAATAGAATATAAGGCAGAGGCTCTCAAGCCAATACTTGATGAAACCTCAGGTATAATCGTATATCAGGAGCAGGTCATGCAGATATGCCGGAAGATAGCTAATTTTTCTTATGCAAAAGCCGACATAATGCGCCGTGCAATGAAAAAAAAGAGCTCTGCAGAAATAGAAAAGGAAAGAAGTGCGTTTATAAAAGGAGCTAAGTCAAATTTCATATCAGAGCAATATGCAAGTGAGATATTTGACGAGATGGCTGGTTTTGCTAAATACGCATTCAACAAAAGCCATGCTGTATCATATTCCTTCATATCCTACAGGACGGCATATTTAAAAGCCAACTATCCGCTTGAATACTATGCCTCGCTTCTTACATCTGTACTCGGAAACAACAGCAAAACGGCAGAGTACATAAGCGACTGTGCCAAGCAGAGAATAAAGGTTCTTCCGCCTGATATAAACAAAAGCTCGTCCGAGTTTACAGTGAGCGAAGGCAACATCCATTTCGGGCTTGCAGGAATTAAATATATCGGTTTTTCTTTTGTTGAAAACATAATAAAAGAACGCCAGAACAAGCCTTTCCTGAGCTTTATAGACTTTACAGAACGAATGATTAAGTACGGCGTAACAAAGCAGCAGCTTTCCGCGCTGATATGCGTCGGAGCTTTTGACTCTCTTTCGATCGGACGAAGCAAGTTATTAAAAGCATGCGATGATATTCTTGCAACGCTGTCTGCCAGAAAAAGCCGCGAACTTACAGGACAGATGGACCTGTTTACAATGCAAAACGGCGAGGCTGATGCAACGGCACCTGCGTTTACCTATAAATTTCCAGACTGTGAAGAAATGTCGTCACGTCAGAAGCTGCGTCTTGAGAAGGAAAGTATGGGAGTCTACATTTCGGGGAACCTGCTCGACGACTATTCAATTGATATATCCAGACGAAAACATGTTACAATACCCTATATTTACGAATCATTTGATGAAAATTCTGAAAATTACGGCAGGATTTCGGAACATGATTCTGTGGCAGTTATAGGCGCTGTATCTTCTGTTACAAGAAAAAACACAAAAAACGGGGATCTGATGGCATTTGTTTCTGTAGAGGATTTTTATGGGGAAATTGAAATAATTGTTTTTCCAAAAACATACTCTTCCTTCGCACATACAATAATACAAGACAATGTAGTACTTATAAACGGGACTATAACAGTAAAAGAAGATGAACCTGTAAAAATAATAGCCTCTTCTTTCACTACTTTGATTCCCGATGAACAGCTTCAGCCCGATATCAAGGCCGGAGTTAAACCCCAAATGCGTGGTAGCGAAATACATGGTAACAGTTTAGATCATGAGCACCATGTTAAAATGAGCGAAAGGGAAGAACTGTCGTCACACAAATATTTCACTCCAGCGCAATCTGCTCACATTAACGGCGTTACAAAGCCGCCGGCAAATGAAGCGCCGACTGTGAAAAAAGTTTTTCTGCGTGTTGAATCCTTTGAATCCGAATCATACAACAGAGCACTTAACCTATGCAGTATATTTTCGGATGACGGAAACGCCCAGGTGATTTTTTTCGGAATAAAAGAAAACCGGTATATCCGGATGACCGGTTTGCTTCTGAAAACATCCAAACTCATAATAGATACCCTCAGAGCAATATGCGGAGAAGGAAATGTGGTAGTAAGATACGATTAAAAAGAGACCGTTCTGCCAATAATCTATTCATAACACAATTTGTATCTCTGAAGGGAGTTAGTGTTTTGAAAAGTAAAGGCAGAACGGTCCTTCGCGTTTTTCTCACGATCCTGTTCGTAATCATCGTATCGCTTACTCTGCTTACACTGTCTTTCGGTGTCTATGCACATTTTTTTATAGATTCTGATGTCGACGGCATAATAGCTTTGGCCGGAAATGCCGGCACTCCGTCAAAGATGTACGCAGTAGATGAAAACGGTCAGCTCGTCGAATACGCGTCGGGACAGATTTCGTCCGGAAAAAGCAGTGAATTTGCAACATATGAGGAAATGCCGCGCTATCTTATTGATGCATTCATAGCGATAGAAGATAAGCGTTTTTACAGCCATATAGGATTTGATGTAATTACAACCGTTAAGGCGGCATTCGGATACATTTTTTCAGACAGTTCGGGACCGGGAGGTTCCACTATAACACAGCAGCTTATCAAAAATCTCACCGGTGACGATGAAGTTTCTGTAAAGCGCAAAATACAGGAAATACTGCGTGCCATAAATCTTGAAAAGAAGATGTCAAAGGAAGACATAATAGAATTATACCTCAACACAATTTACCTTTCTCAGGGTGCACATGGAGTAAAAGCGGCGGCAAGATTATATTTCGACAAAGACATCTCTGAACTGACACTAAATGAATGCGCTGCTATAGCAGCAATAACTCAGGCGCCTACAAAATGGGATCCCATACAGAATCCGGAAAACAATGCATACAGACGCGATGTAATTCTGACAGAAATGCTTTCGCTCGGCTTCATATCCGAAGAGGAATTTGAACAGGCATACGGAAAACCGATCACGCTTAACACAAATTTTGAAAAAGTAATTACCACAACGAGCTCATGGTACACAGACGCTGTTATAAATGAATCAATAATGTTGCTGTGTGATAAATATAATGTCTCCGAAAAAGTAGCTTCACAGTATATATACAACGGCGGATACAGCATAATTGTTTCTGTAATTCCTGAAATACAGACTGTTGTAGAAGAATATTATAAAAACGACGCCCTTTTCTCGGATACAGATGTACAATCGTCTTTTATCATAATAGACCCTGAAAACGGTCATGTACTGGCAATGGCGGGTGGGCTCGGCGAGAAAAACGGCAGCCGTGTCCTTAACCGCGCAACTCAGACACTGCGCTCACCCGGTTCTTCAATAAAGCCTCTCTCGGTTTACACTCCGGCATTTGCAGAAGGAATTATAACCTATTCGAGCTGCTATGACGATTCACCGGTATTTTTCGGCTCGGAATATTCAAAAAACGGGTGGCCCAAAAACTCATCTGGTGTGTATTCCGGCATGGTTGACCTTGAATATGCCATATCACATTCTCTCAACACAGTTGCAGTCCGGATACTTCAACAGATAGGTTTAGAAAATTCATTTGATTTTCTTTTTAATGAGCTCCGTCTTTCATCACTGAGTGAATCCGAAGATAAGAATTATTCCGCACTTGCACTCGGAGGCATGTCAGCCGGGGTCACTCTTAAAGATATAACAACGGCTTACTCTGTTCTCGCAAATGACGGTGTATATACCTCTTCAAAGTGCGTTCTGAAAATTCTTGACGGAAGCGGAAATGTAATAATAGACAACAAGGGAGAAAGGTACACAGTTGTAAGCGAAGGTGTAAGTCAATCAATGACAAAGCTTTTGACAAAAGTTCTGACTAACAGCGGTGCCACAGCATACGGTGCAGTAACAAAGCTTACGGAAATATGCGAGGCAGCCGGAAAGACCGGGACTACAGATAACAACAAAGACAGGTGGTTCATAGGATATACTCCTTATTTTATGGGGGGCATCTGGCTGGGGTATGACACGCCGTCATCTCTTTCGTCCATACCGTCAAAAGAACACATCCGCGTATGGGACAGCATAATGGCGGAGGCAACCGAGCTGTTTCTGAAGCGCGAGGAAAATCAAGATAATCCCGAATTTGACTACAGTCTGCTCGTAGAATCAAAATACTGCTCCGTATCAGGAGGAATTCCCACCGAAGCATGCCGCCTTGATCCCCGCGGTTCATGTGTGAAAACCGGTTTTTTTACAAAGGACAGCCTTCCTGAAGAAAATTGTTCCATGCACATCAAGATAAATTACTGTACTTCGGGAAATGGAGTTGCAGGAAACGCCTGCCCACATGAAGATATAGTAGCTGTAGGCATGATTGTGGTGCAAAGAAGCTTTCCCATAGAAGTTTTTATCAAGGACGCCGAATATACCGCAATGAATTTGCCAGATGGATATGTGCCTTATATACACGCCAACGAGCCATACTACAAATATTATTCTAAAAAAGGTGTATACACCGGCAAAAGTGATAAAAGCAGCCAGTACAACCGGTTTTGTCAATCGCATATTCCCAGAGTGTCGGCATAGTCTTGCCTTGTCGTAAGCTATCTGTTATAACTCAAAATCGCTCCACATATATTTCATGTGGGGTGATTTTTTTGAAAATAATACTTTACATGAAAAGAGAATTGCGTTGCTCTGATCTTAAATATGCTCTGATATTCTCGGTAGTAAACATTTCGCTCGGAATAATTTCCGCTTTTCTCGGCGGAAGTCCGTTCATATACAGGGTCTTGCTTCTGCCGCGTTTTGCTCCTCCTGCATTTGTTTTCGTATTGATATGGAGCATAATATACATAGCGCTCGGCTTTGCAGCGGGACTCGTGTATCCGGGCTGCAGATGTTCTAAATCAGGAAAACACCGTATAGGTTTACTGTTTTCCTATTTTGCGCTTATTTTCCTGCTTTTTTTGTGGTATCCGCTTTTCTTCGGCGCAGGACTTTTTTTCCTTGCGCTTATCGATGCTGCACTTATAATTCTGTGCACATTTTTCACTGTAAAGTGCTTCTATAAAATAAATTTTATTTCTGCACTGATAATGTCAGCAGTGTTGTTATGGACAATTTTCTGTTTTGTACTCAATTTCTGTGTAATAATACTCAACTGAATATTATTTAAGCAAAATATCTCATAAGTATTGAAAAAAGAATAAATCTGTTGTATAATAACGGTGTTGATTCGGGGGTGACCTTATATATGAAAATAATAGGTCTTACCGGCATGTCCGGCAGCGGGAAGAGCTATGTTGCAGCTGTTTTTTCCTCGTTCGGTGTGCCCTGCATCAACTCAGATGAGGTAGTCCATGAGTTGTACTCCGAAAAAAATCCGTGCACGTCAAGGATAGCTGAACTTTTTGGGCCTTCAGTAATTGATGAGAAATATTCTGTAAACCGAAGGACACTTGCAGAAATAGTTTTCAGTGACCGTAATAAACTTGAACTTCTGAACAGGACAGTGCACCCATTTGTAACCGAAAAATGCATGCAAGAGGCGCATAAATACGAAAAAAAAGGCTGTCCTCTTCTTGTAATAGAGGCACCGCAGCTTTTTGAATCGGGTCTCGATTCAGAGTGCGACTGCATAGTCAGCGTATGCGCTGATGCTGAGCTTCGTAAGGCGCGTATTGTCTCAAGGGACGGCATATCCTCTTCAGACGCTGAAAAACGTCTTTCAAATCAGCACGATGATGTTTTTTTCAGAGGCAGGTCGGACTTTGTAATAGAAAACGGTCCGGGATCAGATGTCAGGGGACAGGTCATGAAAATAATTACTTCTTTACTTGAAAGCGATGATACATCGCTATGAATGCGCTGAGGAAAAAAGGACGAAAGATGCATGCATCATCCGGAAGCCAAATAATGAAAATATGCGCAGTGATTCTTGTACTGCTCAACGTGATTGCACTGTGTGTTCTCGTCTCCGTTCTGTCCAAAAAGGCAGCCAGGGAAGAATATCCGGTTTATTTTGCCGAATATGTTGTACCTCTTTCAGAAGAGTTCGGTATTGACCCTGATATTGTATTTTCAGTGATAAAAACAGAAAGCGATTTCAGACCCGAGGCAGTTTCAAGTGCCGGTGCCGTCGGACTCATGCAAATCACCTTGTCAGCATATGAACATATCGTCAGTTTTTCTGACAGACAATATAGTCAATATGCATTTTCCGATATGACCGACCCTTATGTCAACATCTTATTCGGATGCAGATATATCAGATATCTTTACGACTTGCTTGGAAACTATGAGCTTGTGTTTGCCGCTTACAACGGCGGTATAACAAATGTGCTCAAGTGGCTGAAGGACGACAGGTATTCTGAAAACGGCAAGCTGACGCACATACCATTTCCAGAAACTGAAAATTATGTAAAAAAAGTATCCCATGCCATTACAGAATACAAAAAAATATATAACGGCGAGTATTATAACGCTTAATCTTACCGTGAGATATATTACGCAGGAGCGCGGCATCTTGTTTTGCGATTTCAGTAACAAATATAACATAAAGAGGTATCAAGTTTGAAATAACATCCGTCTTAGTCCCAAAGAAATGCATGACGAAAAAGACTACGGAAAAGTAGTCAAAAAAACAATATTCATACAAGTTTAAGAAGTCGCAGGGGTAACGAGATACCCTTGACGTTGGAGAATAAAGATAGCCTCATCCACCGAAACAGTGCGATGTGCAGGAGGATCATTCGACCGAGTATAAAGGTCGGCGTTGTAAGGCTCATTCTTTTTGAGAATGTTGTAGATGGCAGTCAACAGCATTCTCGCAATAGCGATGATGGCTTTCTTGTGACCTCTGCGCTTTTTAATAGATAAATACCTATTGCGAATCTCGGGATTGCTCTTTTTGCGAATCGCGCAAAGAGCGCATTGAACAAGCAGAGGTTTGATGTAGTCTCCTGCACGACCGATGCGAGTGGTTTTCTTCTTGCCTGCACTCTCGTTGTTCTGCGGAGTAAGACCCGCCCATGAGCAGAGATGCTTGGACGAGGGAAACACGGACATATCCACGCCGATCTCGGAGATGATTCCGATAGAGGCAAAGGTTTGGATACCCGGCACCGTAGAAACGAGATTGATCTGCGGAATATACTTTTCCGCAACATTAAGAATTAAAGACTCAACATTCAGCTTGCACAGTTCAAGACTGTCCATGTGAGAACGGATAATACGAAGTTTTTCGGCTTGTTCGGGACAAAATTCACCGTCCACGGCAGCCAGCACTTCTTCGTCGGTCGCTTTCATATGTTTGGTTCTGAAATCTGCCACATTGGTGATCTTCTCGGAAGGATTCTCTAACATACGAGAGATGATGTTAGAAGAAGCCTTGCCAAACACATCGGAGAAGACATCATCCAGTTTGATGTTGGAAACGGTAAGACAGTTTTGGGCGCGGTTCTTTTCGCCGACAACGAAGTTGGTGAGTTTCCAACGGTAACGAACCATGTCCCGAAGTTGACGGATATCCGCAGGAGGGATAAAGCTTCCTGAAACCAGGTCGTGTTTGAAAATATCCGCGATCCATTTTGCATCCTTTTTGTCGGTTTTCTTACCCTTGATTGCTTTGACGTATTTGGGATGAGCAAGAACGATGTTGCAGGTCTGCTCCAGGATGTTGTAAACGGGAATCCAATACTTTCCCGTAGACTCCATACACACATCCTTGCAGTTGTTTGTTGCAAGCCACTCAGCACAAAAGCGAAGATCTTTTGTAAACGTAGAAAAGCGTTTGCTTTTGTAGGTGGTAACACCTTGCTCATTGGTGGAAGCAATACAGGCATAGACAAATGATTTGTGGACGTCCATTCCGCAACAGATCGGATAAACGATTTTAAGCATAAACGCATCCCCTCAAAAAAGTATTTGAGAAAACAGACAGGGACTGAATGCTCACTGAAAGATTGAAGTAATGTCTCTCCAAAGATAAGTTTACAGGGTACACAGCCCTACTCATTTGTGCTTGAAAGAGCATTCGACACACATAATAATTCGGCTGGCGAGATGCCATGCTACTCACCTCCACGTGTTGTGTAGTGTGTCTGCTTTCTCAAGTAATATTTTAAGACAAATTTTTGAATGCTGCGTGACGCACTCGGATTTCATATCCCTTTTGTGCCTTGGAGCGCAGCGGAAAGGAATGGTCATAATAATGAAAGAGTACACAAGCGACGAAGTAAAAAAAATGAAAGATGAAGTTCTTTTTACCGCCAGAAATGTCTATGACACCATGGACGAGGCGGAGATAAGCAAAATGAATTCATTTTGCTCCGATTACATTTGCTATCTGGATGCTTCTAAAACCGAAAGGGAAGCTGTAAACACTTCAGTTGCACTTGCAAAGTCCAAGGGCTTCAAAGAGTACAAATTCGGCATGTCGGTTCGTCCCGGAGAAAAGTTTTATTTTAATAATCGCGGAAAAGAACTTTTTCTTTTCGTGATAGGAAGCGAAAGTATAGAGAACGGAATCCGCATTTCAGCAGCTCACATAGACTCACCACGTATCGATCTCAAGCAGCATCCGCTTTATGAGAGTGCAGGTATGGCATTTTTCAAAACACACTACTATGGGGGTATAAAAAAGTACCAGTGGACGGCTATTCCGCTCGCTTTACACGGAACTGTAATGAAAGCAGACGGAAGCACTATTGACATAGTTGTAGGAGAAGATGATAATGACCCTGTGTTTTATATAGATGATCTCCTTCCTCACCTTGCCGGCAACCAGAACTCAAAGCCCCTCAGAGATGCTGTAAGCGGCGAACAGCTCAACATACTTATCGGCTCCGTACCACTTTGCAAGGATGGCGAAACCAAGCTTGCAGTTATGAAGTTGCTCCATGAAAAGTACGGTATAGTAGAAAGCGATTTCATGAGCGCTGAGCTCTCTGTAGTACCCGCTTTTAAGGCGCGTGAGGTCGGATTTGACCGTTCACTTATAGGCGGCTACGGACATGACGACCGTGTATGCGCATACCCGGCACTTGCAGCTATACTTGATATAAACGAACCTCTTCATACCGTAATGGCAATACTTGCCGACAAGGAGGAAGTCGGAAGCGGTGGAAATACCGGCATGAAGAGCAGCGCATTTACAGATATAATTTCCTCGCTGTCCGCCTCTCTCGGAGCAAACGAACACACTGTAAGATATAATTCGAAGTGTTTGTCGGCTGACGTAAATGCCGCGTTTGATCCCAACTTTGAGGATGTTTATGAGTCAAGAAACAGCTCGTTTATAAACCGCGGAGTGGTGATGACCAAATACACAGGTTCCGGAGGAAAGAGCGGAACATCAGATGCGTCTGCGGAATTTGTCGGATATGTTAGAAACATTTTCGACAAGGCGGGGGTCGTCTGGCAGACAGGAGAACTCGGAAAGGTTGACGCAGGTGGCGGCGGAACAGTAGCTGTATATATTGCCGAAAAAAATATAGACGTAGTAGACCTCGGAGTGCCTGTGATATCTATGCATGCTCCATACGAGGTTATATCCAAGGCGGATATCTACATGGCTTATAAAGCATTTTTGGCATTTAACGCATGAAACTGCAAAAAACTGAAAAGGCATCTTAACAAAAACTTAACCAACAGGATCAGCTGTTCAGTTTTTTGAAAAATAATCCAAAAGTTTACACAAAGTTGAGAATTGAATTATATAATTCCTTCTAACCAAGGGAAGTATAATATAAGCAATATCTAAGAAAGAGAGGACTGCAAAATGAAAAAGATTCTCATGATTATCGGTGCTATAACCGCGGCCCTTGCTGCCGCCGCTGTCATCCTTGCCCTCGTTTCAAAGAAACGTAAGAGCGAGTGCTGCTGCGAAGGCGAATGCACCGATACCCCGGACGAGGCTGCCACCTGCACAGAGTGCTGTGAAGAGAGCTGCTGCGATCAGACTGATGGTTGCTGCGAGCAGGAAGCCGATTCTGAAGCAGAAGAAGGTTGCTGCAGCTAATAAAAAAACACGGTCGTTTAACACGACCGTGTTTTTTTATTAATCTGATTTTAACAGTTGACGGACATTACAGCATATGGTAAAATGAACCCGTAACAGGTGTTAATTTTCACCACTGCAGTTAAAAATCAAAATATTATCAGGGTGGTTTCAGATGACGACAGCTCTTCAGTTTCTGAACGTGGAATGGAACACAAAGCATGGAAATAAATCAATCAGCGCATTATCTGAAGGCGTTGCGAGACAGGACGCCGAATATATTTCAGGAATTGCCAAAAGTGTATTTCCAAAATTAACCTCAGAGAAAGACGAGGAAAATCCGCTTTCTGCAAATGTTATGTACATATTACTACCGTCGGGCGGGACAGCAGTACTGAGATCGGGATACTTCGAATCAGAAGATCCCGAAAAATCAGAATGCAGAATAATTCACGCATTTATACGTCCTTCAGACGCTGAATACCAAATCAGTCCCATGCTGTATGTAAGCAATAACTGTTTTATAGAATCTCTCGATGCAGAAACAGAGAAAAAAATTGAAAAAGAAAATATTCTTCCTCAGATTTCTTTTCCTAAAGCCCAGTATAAATTAAATCAAAGTGAAGTGGAAAAGTTCTTTTCTCCGCACAGGCAGAGAACACTCGAAATTCTCATTCAGTCGGTAATAGATGCGCACGGTAACAGCAGAAAAATAATATTCAACGATACAAAATATTCAAATTTAAAATATTGGTTTTGGGGCATACACCGCTGTCTTCCGCGTCAGATACTCGAATCCCTTACATATTCCACAAATGCCTTTGAAAAAAATCCGGACATAAAACTTACATGTGGATCAAAAAACAATAACATTGATAACGTCACGGAAATAAACGATGGAAATTTTGTTATAGATTTATGCGGTTCTGAAAGCTGCTCTGATATAGAGGCTGTAAAGTATTCTACATCTACTGTGAAAATGTTTGTAGAAGACATGGACAAAGCAGAAAAAATGATAAGAGGGATAGAAGCACTGATAGAACGTCACGAGCTCTCTCTTTCTTCAGCTACAAATATTTATAATCTTTTGAATGGAAACTTTGACAGTTTTGATGCAGTATACGACATCCGATATTCGCTCGATAAGCTGAGCACATTGGAACCTGAAAGAATTCCTTGCATAATATCAAATCTTTGGGAATGTGTAAAAGAAAGACGTTTTAAATTTCCGATAAATGAGAATCTGATTCCGCTTTTGTCGTTTATTTTCAAAAACTCAGATAAATCGATAAAAAGAGAAATAGCAGATTTGATCTACAAAAAAACTGCTTTCTTCGGAATAAGCCGAGAAAGATCACTTGCGGAGTACGCAGAACAGATACGCCACAATGTACCGTTTATCTGGGACTATCTGCCGTATTCTCTTCTGAGTGAGAATATACTTGAACAATATGTATCATCCGTTGACGACATAATGAGAAGCGGCGCACTTCTTTTCATGATAATAGACAACATGGAAGCTCTGTGCGATAGCTTCGGAAGAGAAATGGTATATTCCAGCTGCCGTTACATAATATCCGATTTTTATCAAAAAGAATCGCTTGAAATGCTGATATCTGTAATAGAACGATGCAGTACACTTCCGGATGAATTTCTCATCTTTACCGTAATCGGCGCTTTTAAAATGCTCAAGCGCGATACGCCTGATATAATAGACCGTCTTGGGGACGTGTTTGTTTTCAGCGTTATTGAGAGTCTGATTGACAGACCGTCTGTGGCGGCACCGTTTGTTGCGGAATATGCACGGGAAGGGTACTACAGTGACCTCATTCTCACATATTACTACGGACTTATGCAGAAATACCCTCAACAGACCGACAAAATAACGGAAATTCTCAAAAAAGACCCAAGATACACACAGTTTGTTTCGGACTTGGCATTGTATGTGTTTACAAACAATGGCTCAACAACAAAAGACGATGTCATAAGATATTGTAAAGATTACTATATAAAAGGATTTGACAGATCAAACATTTTTGAAAAGAAGCTCAGCTCGTACCTTAATTCTCTTATTCCGGTTATACAGATAAGAGAATCTGAATATTTTCTCCGATTCATTCAGGATAACAGCGTAAACGACGAAGGCCCTGCATCGGTACAGTCACTTCTCTTTGACTATATTGCCCGTCAGAATCTGAGCGATATATACGATTATTATAACGTTAACAGGAGCGAATACACTGATACTAAAATACGCCTTCGCAGAGTAAAGGAAAAACTTACGGCACAATTCGAAGCAGCCAGATTGTGTTTCGATATAGCGGATCTCTGCTCAGACCATGTATGCGTTCAGAATGATGAAAATTACAGCAAGGCAGTGTTGCTTTTAAGGTCTTATGCCATCTTTTGTGATCTTGATGGTAAAGATGGGCTTAAAGATGACTTTATCAGAATACTTTTCAGATCATTTATGAATTTGGCACTCAAGCTATATAACAACGAAGAGGACTGTTTTATTCTTCTGAGAAGGCTTTTTTCCCAGGCGGAAAATGAACCGGTATTCATAAAATTATTGAAAAACTATATTGAAGCCGGAGCAAAAGAGAATGAAAGGGTATTGTCAGTTATTGTCATGTATTCACTTACATTTCCTGAAAATTCATCAGACATACTTTCAGCATTTGAAAATTATATATATACTTTTTCCCAAAAAGATAAAAGAAAAATTTACAACAATCTGGTAAGTGTTTGTGTCAGCACGGCAGATCGTGAGAGATTGACAGAATATCTCCTTGATCTTTACTACCGCCCGCTCTCTTTTTTATCAAGACTATTTTCAACTCCAAGAAAAAAAATGCGAAAAAAATTGCTCTCATGTAATAACAAAAAATAAGCCGATAATAGCTGCTAAATGCCAATTAATTTATTGTGATTGACCCGCAAAATTGCCCTATAAATGTTGAAAATGGCCATTGCCTATTGACTTTCACAAATAATTGTTGTAAAATATCTTTGATAGTATTATGCGCTGCAGCAGTGATACGGAGTCGTGTTCTGCTATGTCTATAACAATATCGCATGTTTTTACGTCACCATGAACTACTCAGCACATAGAAAAGCCTGTCAGGCAAAAATGCATTTAACGAAAGGATTGAACAACCAGATGGGAAAAATCAAGTTGCTTGTATGCGTTGCAGCAATAGTTGTCGCGCTCTGCCTCGTTTTGGCTTCGTGCGGTGGAGATGATACGACTACCACGACGCCTGATGCCACAGTTGCGTCCGGAACGACTGCTGCTACTACAACCGCGGCGTCTACCACGGAAAACACCACAGAGAGCACAGTTAACACTACTGCCCCCGTTGTTACAGATGATGACCCTGGAGATGACAATATGTCAAACAGCGAGAAACTCATGGAAGGTCGCTTTTGGATAGAATTGCACACGCCAGTGTCAGTTTCCAAGAGAACCGGTACTGATGGCAAAGAGTATGAATACTGCTTCTTCTTCGGAATCAAAGCAGAAGGTGGTCATCTTTTCAATGACCCTGACACAGGTCTTCCCGGACTTAACTTTACAACTCCGGAGTGTGTCACTATCAACGATGAAATTTATGAAGTTGAGTATTATGAAACCAAAGATTGGTGGCAGATTTGGTTTGTTGCCAAAGATTTCGTTCCGGTTGACGGCGAGGAGTACGATATAGTTCTCTTTATAAATATCGACAGCGAAGTTCACGGAGACAACCTCGGCGGATACTACGTATGGCCGCTTGAGTTGTTTGTATATGAGGAACCGGATGAGATAGTATCTCAATACGGTGATATACATCAGATGATACCCGACATTGACGAAAGAACACAGCTTCTTTATCATGACGAGTTTTCTGTGACCGACGGGCAAATCAAATTTACTTTCAAGTCAGATGGTGATCCCTTCAATAATAATGCAGGACAGCCTGGTGTTTCATATACAAGATTCGGCAAGCTCTTTATAAACGGTGAGGAGATCGAAATCGTAGCCGACAGCTATACTACAGAGCAGCATTACATAATCTACTTTACTGTCGACTGTACTTTTGAACCCGGAGAGGAGTATGAATTCCTCTTTACAATTGAGCCGAATGACGACACCGGAACATTCTGTAATGACAGTGACGGTTACTTCGTGCTCCAGAATTACACAGCAGTAGAGCCGGTTGATCCGGAAGTCTGATAGTTGTTAATTAAGCAGGCAAGCAAATCTCTTTTTCGTAAAGAAAAGGCAGACTTTGCTTGCCTGTCTTTACACTATGTGTCGAAAGGTATCTTTAATATAATGATTCTTGATGAAAGACTTAAGGAAACTGAAATAAAACGCAATATCGTCTTTGATGGGAAGATATTTAAAATAGCGCAGTGTAAGGCTGAACTATGTGATGGTACATTAGTTGACAGAGAATTTATGATTCACAGCGGCGGTGTTTGTATCCTTCCTGTTGATGACGATGGAAATGTATATCTTGTACAGCAATACAGATATGGCGCAGGACGAGTTTTACTTGAAATACCTGCCGGAAAACTTGAAAAAGGTGAAATACCGTACGATTGTGCGGTCAGAGAGCTTTCCGAAGAAACAGGATTCAGTGCAGATAAAATCACCCCACTTGGAGTTATGTTTTCATCGCCTGCAATAATGAGCGAAATAATATATCTGTACCTTGCCAGAAATCTTACCGAAGGAAAAAAACACCTGGATAACGGCGAATTTCTTGAATTGGTTAAAATTCCGTTTGACGAAGCTTTGGAAATGGTTGCAAACGGGGAGATAACCGACGCCAAAACGCAGTTGGCGCTGCTCAAAGCAAAATGCCTTGGCGGAATCTAATTTTTGGCGGAATCTATTTTAAAAAAAACAAAAGCAAAGAAATAAACATTTAGTCTCTTGCTTTTGTTTTTATATTTTTAATTAAATTTTATCTTTTTTTTCGTCTGAAAATGCTTGCAAAGATATAGAATATAGCAATCAGGAGCGCACAACCTGAAATAATCAAAATCATCAGATAATAAGGAACCGCTTTATCAGAGACATATATATTATAATCTACAGAGTCCTGTATTGCTGATATGATCTGCTGAGGAACTCCTGAATCTTTCATAGCTTCAAAAGCACCTTGCATTGAATGCCGCCTTAATAGCGAGGTGCCATATACGCCTGGAAAAAATGAAAGTACTTTCTGTAATGTTTTGCTGAAACTTGACACCGGCATATATGCGCCGCATATGAACCCATAGCAAGCGCTCACAATGGTCATAACCGCCGTACTCTGGCCCTGAGAACTAATGAAAGCATTAACCAGTGATGAAATTGCCGTTCCTAACATTGTAAGAATAAACACATCAAATATCAAAAGTAAAATATCAGGTATAGAGATATACCATCCTGATATTGCGAGATATACCATGCCGACAGCAACTGCTGCCAGGCATATCAAAAGCGTTGACAACGCAGTTGACACATAATATCCAACCGCAAATAAAGATTTCTTAACCGGAGTCACATCAAAATCTCTTCGGACACCCGTCATCTTGTCCTGAATCATAAGACTGTTTGAGCAAAACGCCACCGTAACAGTACAAACTGACAGAAGGGAAGAAAGAAGCTGACTTGCCGTGAGGGAATCCAGCAATTTTTCCGGCAAGTCTATGCCGTCCGGAAGAAAAGAAATAAAACTGTTTTTATATACATTTCCAAGAAAGGTTATGTATAACAGAAGGAGTATAACAGGCGATATGAGGGATGATAGAAAAAGCCCCTTATCCCTGAAAAACAACTTACAGTTTCTTTTTATAAGAACGTATAACATTGTCATTTTTCATCCCCCACGGTGAGTTTTTTTCCGGTAACCGAAAGGAAAACGTCATCCATTTTTCCTTTTGTTATTTCATAATCTACAAACTTGTCCTGATTATGAACTATCATTCTGGTTGCTTCAGCACAGTTTGGTACTGATATTCTAAAGGAATCCCTGAGTCTTTGATAAGGAAAACCGAGTGAGCTCACAAAATTTTCATCGTCAGTATAAATTAAGACAAAGTCACCGGTATATCTGTTCTTAAGCTCCAAAGGAGTTCCCTCGGCAGACACCCTTCCAGAATCAATAATTACAACGTAATCCGCGTCAGCTGCTTCTTCCATATAGTGCGTCGTTAAAAGCACGGTCATATTTTGACCACGTCTCAATTCTGTCACTACATCCCATAATATTTTTCTTGTTTGCGGATCCAAGCCTGTTGTAGGCTCATCAAGAAAAAGTATATCAGGATTGTGAAACAGCGCACGTGCTATATCTATCCTCCGCTTCTGACCTCCAGACAGCTTTCCGAATTGCCTGCCCAATATATTTTCAAAGCTCAACAAAGAAGCCAGCTCATTTAACCGACTGTCAAATTTACGACCACTTATTCCGTACATAGCTGCTCGCGATTCAAGATTTTCTCTTACCGTAAGAAACGGGTCCAGAACAGAGTTTTGAAAAACAACTCCTATACGTGAAAAAATATCTGCCATACTTGCACAGGTATCTTTTCCACATATTTCTATTTTCCCGCTGTCTTGTAAAAGTTGACCGCACATCATGGAAATGGTTGTGCTTTTTCCGGCTCCGTTAACACCTAAAAAAGCAAACAATTCGCCTTCACGAACAGAAAACGAAAGATCATTCACTGCCTTTACATTTCCAAATGATTTGAAAAGATGCTCTATTTTTATTATCTTTTCCATAAAAACCCCTATATAACAGCATTAATCACTCTAACTATTTTTTATTTACAAAAAGATTTTAATCTGAAGATGTGAACTCATTTAAATATTATTAATTAGCAGGAGGATGAATATATGTATAACCCATCAGAAAAAAGATATGAAAAAATGAAGTACAGACGTTGCGGAAAAAGTGGGGTTTTTCTTCCCGAAATTTCGCTTGGACTCTGGCACAACTTTGGAAATATAACACCTTTTGGCGTACAGCAAAGCATTTTACGCACCGCATTTGACAACGGAATTGTCCATTTCGATCTTGCCAATAATTATGGTCCGCCATATGGAGAAGCTGAAAGTAATTTCGGTATACATATGGACAGAGACTGGAAAACTCACCGTGATGAGCTTTTTATAGCCACAAAAGCGGGATATGACATGTGGAATGGCCCATATGGGGATCACGGCAGCCGTAAGTACCTGATCGCAAGCATAGATCAATCTCTGAAGCGCATGCACCTTGAGTATGTCGATGTGTTCTATCATCATCGTCCAGATCATTACACTCCGATAGAAGAAACCATGTCCGCTCTTGACTATATAGTAAAAAGCGGTAAAGCGCTTTATATCGGGATATCGAATTACGGACCCGAAGAAGCAGAGAAGGCCATAAAAATTCTGAAACAGCTTGGTACACCTTGTCTTATCGAACAGCCAAGCTATTCGTTGCTTAACAGATGGATAGAAAATGGACTGACAGATGTGCTGAGCAATGAGGGCGTGGGGTGTATTGTATACGCTCCTCTTCAAAACGGAATTCTTTCCGGGAAATATCTCAACGGATTTCCTGAAGATTCAAGAGCGGTAAAGGATCCGAGGTATCTAAGAAAAGAAAATATAAGCAAAAGCACCATAGAAAAAACTGCGCGTCTTAAAACGATTGCCGACGCGCGCAGACAAACGCTGAGTCAAATGTCGCTTCAGTGGGTATTGAACAACAACGTCGTTACATCAGCATTGATAGGAGCAAGTCGCCCGGAACAAATAGTTGAAAATATCGGGGCTATAAGCGGAGCGCCATTTACAAAAGAAGAGCTGGATATGATTGACAAGGCGCTTTTATGAAAAGTGCATGTGATTCTGACACATAAACAAAATATGCCTGAATAAAGCACATCGGATCATTCAGGCATATTTTTTGGCGTTCCCGAGGTGATTCGAACACCCGACCTACCGCTTAGGAGGCGGTCGCTCTATCCTGCTGAGCTACGGAAACAAAATTCAAAACCTGCGAGGTAAATTGTATCACAAATTAAGATAAATTTCAATAGAAAAAGTAAAAAAATAAAAAATATTATCTATTACATATTGCGAAAGAATATATAAAAAATCTTCGGGCCCCAAACGAGTTGTCTCAAAGAAAATGCACGTAAGACATTGACAAACAAAGTAATATAATGTATAATGTAAAGCAAGATAGTTAAGTGAGGTATATTGAGATGTTTGACAAGTCACAGCTAATGAGAGGAACCATAGAGGGATGCACTCTCAAAATAATCAGCAATGAAACAACGTATGGCTATGATATTCTGGTTTATCTCAACAGCAATGGATTTTCAGTAACCGAAGGAACACTTTATCCGCTTCTTCTGAGACTTGAAAAAAACGGATATATTTCGGCATTTATGATGGACTCTCCGTTAGGACCAAAACGCAAATACTATACAATAACGAAAAGCGGAAAAGAACATCTCAAATCATTTGAGGAGTGCTGGTATACAATAAGCTCTTCAGTAAATAAAATTCTTGCATCCGACTCTGACGAATGAAAATGTTTTCCGGGAAATACCGGCAAATTACACAGGTCATGAACGCTGTGTGTTCCGTTTTATTGCAGCTTAAGCTTAAATCGAGTAGGAGGCTTCCCATTAGTTGAGAAGCCGACCTCTCACACCACCGTGCGTACCGTTCGGTACACGGCGG
>CALXXF010000015.1 GCA_944392615.1 uncultured Clostridia bacterium | reverse complement strand
CAAATCCCCGAGTTAGTGAAAAGTGAAGAGTGAAAAGTGAAAAAGTAAATCCCCGAGAACAAGCCCTCGGGGATTTGGCTGGGATAGCTGGATTTGAACCAGCGTAATGCAAGAGTCAAAGTCTTGTGCCTTAACCAGCTTGGCTATATCCCAATGTCAAGTATTCTATCATGTTTTTATGTGTATGTCAAGAAGTTGCTTGATTTTATTTTCTCCGATTTTTTAATGACTGTTTCTTACAGTTCCGCATGCTTTCAGACACCGGACGTGCCCCGGATAATTCCGGGGCACGTCTCATTTTTTTAGGATTTGTACAGATCAAACCCTTGCAGTAATGTTATTTTACAAACATGAATGTGGCTATTTCAAAAGGTCTGAAGCTGTAGCTGAAGGTTCCGTCCTGTATCTTCATCTCGCTCTTTATGTCCTCAAGAATATTTGTGCGATATACGTGTTTTACGTCCTCGCCGACATATATCTTTGCGTTGGTGCGGCAACGCTCTGCCTCATAAAAACGTGCTACAAACGCATCGTCCCTGAGCTCGGCGGGTTTTATTGCTTCGCACACGATGTTGTCGCAGTCGGTGGCAACTATGGGCTTCATTTCACGCTCAAGCACGCCGTTTTCACAGATCACAGGGTAGTTGAGAAGATAAGCGGGCTTTATCACGCTGTCGGCAGAGAAGGCGCTGTTGTGCGGCAGGAACGAATATGTGACCTCGTGCACGCCCTTGTCTCCGGTAACGTCCGGGTGAGTCCCGCTCTTGTGGAGCGTGAGTCTGAGATTTGAGCCATCAGCGGATATTCCGTATTTGCAATCATTGAGAATAGCGACTCCGTAACGAGACTCTGACAAATCACTCCATTTGTGGTTGCATACCTCAAATTTAGCAGCCTCATACTGGTTGTTTTCGGTAGTGGGTCTGTCGATATGTCCGAACTGTATCTCGTTCTTTACGGTGAGAGAGTTGATGTCAACGTCAAACCCGGTCTTGAGCAGAGTATGTTTGTCATTCCAGTCTATTACGGTATTGAAATCGACGCGCGGATTGTCCGCATAGAAGATGATATCCTGATTGATAGAGGAGCGTGTGCCTATCTTGTAGGAGGCGCGTATCACAAACGCAAGAGGACCGTCTGACACCACGGTAAATGATGTGAGTTCCTTCTGGGGCTTTATTTTTAGCATTGTCTCATAGTCTATATCCCAGTTGTCCCATGCGTTTGGAACGTCCTCGCCGGTATAAAATGTGTTGAGAGGTTCAGCCCCCTGTCTGCGGAGCTCTCTTTCGGCGTCTCTGTCAAAGAAGGAGGCGATTCCGCCGTTTTCGTCAAATCTGACCACTGCGTGCGGCGTTGTGAGCACTCCGCCCTCATAGCTGAATGCCGACGCCGTGTCAAGCGGCTTATCGGTGGCGCCGAAGGAACGTGCGCACAGACCGTCGATCTGTACTCCTCCGACAAATATCTTTGCTTTTCCTGACAGGTCGGTGTACTTCTGAATCACGCAGCCCTCCGGGTATACCCCGGTATCATCTATGACGATGCAGTCATCGCGGTCGAACGAGGTCGTGTTGAAGAATGTGAAACCTTTACCACTCACAAACCTGCCCGCGGTGGCATGTGTTATCTCCTTTGCCTCTTCTATTGCAGCGAGATTCTCGGCGACAGCCTTCTGTGTCACACCGGTATAGCAGGTACCGGGAAGAATGTCGTGGAACTGGTTGGTAAGAAGTACCTTGTACAGCCTGTCAGTCGCTTCGTCCTTCGCTTTTCCGGCGAGAACGTTGAAATAGTCCATGTCGTGAAGAGCAATCTCACACTTGCGGTTAGTGCGCTTTATGTCGTGCATCTGCGTGAGGGTCCCTCTGTGGAGCTCAAGATAGAGCTCGCCTGTGTATTCCGGAAGCTGGTCTTTTACTTCCTCGGCGCTCTTCATGAAGTCGCTGACCGTGGTGTAGTAGGTCTCCGGGAGGCCCTCCACATCCTTGATCCTTCTTGCTTTTTCAAGCATCGCAGGGGTGGGTCCTCCGCCTCCGTCGCCGTGTCCGAACGGCAAAAGCTTTCTTTCAAAGCCCTGTTTGTTTGAAATATCTTCAATGTTCCCGACAACATCGTTTACATCGGGCGATGTGTCTATACGGTGAAGGTGAGTTATCACCTCTGTTCCGTCTATTCCTTTCCACCTGAAGGTTGTGAACGGGAAACGGTTGAGGTCGTTCCAGCCCATTTTTGTCGTGTAGAAATATCTGACTTCGCTTTCCTTCATTATCTGTGGAATTGCCGCATTGTATCCGAACGTGTCAGGCAGCCAGAAGCTGTCTGCAGTGTAGTCAAAATATTTTCTCGTATAAAGCTGACCGTACAGGAACTGTCTTGCCATAAGCTCTCCGGATGTTATGTTGCAGTCGCATTCCACCCATACTCCTCCGTTGGGCTCATATCTGCCTTCTTTTATGTATTTTGACACGCGCTCAAATACGGCAGGGTAATATTCTCTCAGCCAGTCAAGATGCAGTGCCGACGACTGTATGAATTTATATTCCGGATAACGGTCCATGAGGGTGCACACATTTGAAAACGTGCGTGCTGCCTTGCGGATAGTTTCAGAGACAGGCCAAAGCCAGGCGGTATCAAGGTGGGAGCTTCCTATTATACCTACCTTGCCGTGGGTCGTATCATTTCCGCCCTTCTTGAGAAGCTCATGCATGATCTCATTGCACTCTTTTACCGATTCCTGTACCCTTTCTTTGTCATAGTGTGCGGGGTACTGGATAACAGTGGCAAATATCTTTTCACAAGCCGTTCTTGCCCTGGAACGGACAAAATTGCGGTTGTCCAGTCTCTGTGCCAGCTGAGTGGTTATATTGAGATTGAAAACAAAGTCGTAGATATCCTGATTGACCACGCATACGTCAAGAGAATTGAAGCGGTGCTTGTAATCCGGTCCTTTTGGGTCTTCCTGACCGTAGTAATTGTACGGATTGTCGTCTACCTGAAAATGTCCGGCGTAGCATTCAAGGGCTATATTTATTACATCGCCCGCCTTGGCATTATCTGTCAGAGGCTGTACCGAATGCATTATGCCCATGTAGTCTCCCTTGCTGTTGAATATGCCGCAGGGTACTCCGTTTCTGAAGTAAAGCGTTTCGTAGGCGTCGGTATTGGGAATAAGCCAAAGAGACCTGCCGGAAAGCTTCTCCGGGACAGTGTAGCTTCCGACTATCCACATGTTCATGTACTCGCCGCCCCATACGCTGCCTTTTTCGAGAGGATTCAGACCTTCGACGGGCGCTTCTCTTAAATGTTCAAGAGTCTGAAGGTGGAGAAGCCCGTCAACCTCGTCAACCTTTTCGTACATCAACTGGGCGTATATCCTATTGACCTGCTCCAGCTTTCTGCACATCCTGTTTGAATAATTTTCTACCATAGTGCACCTCAAAATCGTATTCCGCACAGTCCTTTCAGGACAATGAGGTTTAGAACGTTGTTTGGCTCTTTGCCTGAATCCAATTATACAGGCCCCTTTGTCTCTTGTCAATCACTGTACCTGTATTTGCCGATATTTTTTGTGTGCAAACCTTATTTTCTGCAATGTAATGACAAAATAATATGAAAAACGGCTTTTTAAACCATGTACAAACCTGTATCAAACGCTTGACAAAAAAGCCTTCAGGTGATATACTGTTGTGTGTTTGTCAGGACGCCGCCATGCGGCGAATAAAGTTGCAGAGGAATGATTAACATTATTAACATAGCCATACTTGGATTCGGAAACATCGGAAGCGGTGTAGCGGACGTCTTAAAGAGAAATATGGCACTGGTGAATTCAGCTGTCGGCGACGAGATATATATAAAATACGTTCTTGATAAAAGGGACCTTTCACAAACGCCCTATGCCGACAGGGCGGTTCACGATTTTGAAACCATACTGTCTGATGATTCGGTGAGTATAGTATGCGAAATGCTCGGCGGAACCCAGCCTGCATATGATTACTCGATGGCGGCACTCAAGGCGGGTAAAAGCGTTATAACCTCCAATAAAGAGGTAGTGGCGCGCTTCGGCATCAACCTCGTAAAGGCCGCTTCGGAAAACGGAGTATATTACCTGTACGAGGCGAGTGTTGGCGGGGCAATACCGATAGTGCGCACGATGAAGGGCGCGCTCATCGGAACTGAAATAAATCGCATAGACGGCATCCTTAACGGTACCACAAACTACATACTCACGCGTATGCACGATTGCTCGCTGAGTTTTGACGATGCGCTCTCTGAGGCGCGCAGGCTTGGTTATGCCGAGACCAACCCGACAGCGGATATATCTGGCGCCGACTCATGCCGCAAAATATGCATCCTTGCGGCTGTGGCGTGGGGCGCAATGGTGCCGAGCGAGCTGGTTCACTGCGAGGGAATCACGGATATAACGACCGAGGACGAGGAGTTTGCACGCTCGTGCGGCGGGGTACTCAAGCTTGTGGCTACTGCCAAAAAGGTGAACGAGGTCATAAGCCTTTGTGTAACTCCCTGCGTCGTACTTTCCGGAAATCCTATAGCCAGTGCGTCCGAGGCGTTCAATGCCGTAAAAATAGATGCCGGTGACATGGGCAATATAATGCTCTACGGAATGGGAGCAGGCAAATATCCGACAGCAAGCGCAATTATAAGCGATATGATATACGCTGCGGGCATGCGGGATAAGCATCACTCCGAAAGGGGTTGGTATGACCTTTCCAAGGTCGCCGAGTATGCGGATATAAGGTATGCATGGTGCGTGCTTGCACAGACTTCATCAGACGAAATTGCATCTGTTCTGCCAAAGGCATGCTTTCTGAGCAGGTCGGATGACGAGTGCACTTTTATATGTGAGGATATCAGCCTGAAAGAGCTCAAGGAAAAAATGTCGGAGATGACCGTAAAAAAACTCATAAGAGCTCTGGTGTGACGTAAAGTCTTCTCTTCGACAGAAGTATACGCCGCCGGATGTTCACGGCGGCTTTTTCCTTGCTGTGTACCGGTGATTCCCGGATTTATGTATGTTTACACATGCCTCTGTGCGGAGGGTTGCGCGGATTTTTCATATTATCTTGTTTTCTTTGAAAGGAAAGGCTCAGAACGTCCATGGAGAATATAAAAAGATCTATTGCGGAGCTGATAGGAAACACTCCGCTGATAGAGCTTGTAAATATTGAAAAAGATCCGCGGTGCCTTGCAAGGCTTGCGGTAAAGGCGGAATACTTCAATCCGGCGGGAAGCGTAAAAGACCGGGCGGCACTCAGAATGATACTTGACGCGCGGCGCTCAGGCGCCCTGACAGACGGAGGGGTCATTGTAGAGCCTACGAGCGGGAATACGGGAATTGGACTTGCGGCAGTTGGAATACCCATGGGATACAGAGTTATACTCACCATGCCGGACACAATGAGCGCGGAGAGAAGAGCGCTTCTGAAGGCATACGGAGCAGAAGTGGTTCTGACCCCTGGAGAAAAAGGAATGCAGGGCGCTATTGACAAGGCGCGCGAACTGCTAAGCACGGTAGAAGGCGCGTTTATGCCTTCGCAGTTTTCAAATCCGTCCAACGCGGATGCTCACTATGCTTCTACCGGTCCTGAGATATACCGCGATACGGACGGTAAGGCGGATATATTCGTATGCGCGGTGGGAACGGGCGGCACTCTTACCGGATGTGCGCGTTATCTCAAAGAGAAGCTGCCGGGAATAAGCGTAGTAGCTGTAGAGCCTGCCGGTTCTCCTGTACTTTCGGAGGGCAGGTCAGGACCCCATAAAATACAGGGAATAGGCGCCGGGTTCGTACCGGAAGTACTTGATGTGAGTCTTATTGACACTATAATGACAGTGGATGACGACTCTGCGTATGAAGGTGCAAGGCAGCTTGCAGCCAAAGAAGGTCTTCTTGTCGGAATTTCGTCCGGAGCGGCATTTTCAGCGGCACTGAAACTTTCAATGAAAAAAGAAAATGCAGGAAAACTCATAGTCGCGCTCCTGCCGGATACGGGGGAGCGCTACCTTTCATCAGGTCTGTTTTCCTCGGAGGAGTAAATATGGCTAATACAAATTCTAATCTCTACAGCGAGCTCAGCTATGAGAACATAGCTGACATAATGCGATCAGCTCTTGGCAGGACGGTGCAGGTCAGCTACGAAATAGTGAGCGGAGGACTTTTCAATACCACTTACAAGGTGAGCGTCGGTGATGAAAGCTATATCCTTCGCGTCGGTCCGGTGCACGAGGAGCTGCTTATGGATTACGAACACGACCTTATGAAGACCGAGGCTGCCGTGCTCAAAATGGTAGCAGATATCGGGGTACCAACGTCAGAGGTCGTTGTGTGCGATACCAGCCGCAGGATAATTCCGAGAGATTACATGATAATAAAGTTTATTGATTCCTTAGTGCTGGCAGGCGCCCAGATACCGGACGAAGATAGAAAAGAAATACAGCGTGATCTCGGAAGATACATAAGGATGATGCATGAGACAGAAATGGAGTCGTTCGGAAGGGCGACTGACGTACTCTCAGGTGTGCATGCCGACAGCTTTGCCGACAGTATCCTCAGAGAAATCTCTGACATAAGCTCCAAGGCACTTGATTCCGGCTGCTTTACACCTGAGCAGAGAGAGTATATAATGCAGACCGCTGAAATGACAAGACCGGCTCTTATGTCTGTCAAGAAACCTGTTCTTTGCCATGGGGATCTTTGGGACGGTAATGTATTGATATGCAACGAGGACGGGAAATGGAAGTTTGCTGCCCTTATAGACCTCGACAGAGCCTATTTCGGAGATCCTGCCTTTGATTTAGGCAATCCTTGGGCAATAAACGATGAATTTCTCGAAGGGTATGGAGTCTCAAGAGACTTTCTGGAGGAAAGGGAAATGAAGCTCCGCAGATCTATCAGCGAGCTTGTATATTTTCTCATAGAGGCATATGTGTGGAAGAGTCAGTACAACGGTCCAGACGCTTCGGCAAATGCAAGTCGTATAGTTCTGGAAAAATGCGATGCCATAAGGGCTATCGCAGAGGGCTCTGAATCACGCTGAACCTGTCTGAATTATTGCGTAAGCAGTGCTGTGACGGCAAAATATTTCCGAAATGGCACCAAAACCAATGGATTTACCTGGTTTTCTATAAATAAGTGTCAATGCACATTCTGATGTAGTGTGAAATTTAATGTGAGCTTATATATACATACATTCTTACTGCTTTATTGAAGAGCGCGTCTGTAAAAGACGCGCTCTTTTACTTTTTCCGGTGCATTTTACACAGATTTTACAAATGCGTGATTTCCGATTTTACAAGGCGGGAATACAATGTGGTCGTTCAAGCAAGAATACATACTGTGAAATGATGATCTTACTCAGTGATAGGAAAAGGAGACGAGATGAAAATGAAGATGAATTTTATCAGGAAAATCAGGGCTTTGGCAGTTTCGGCACTTGCAGTTGTGACCGCGGCGGGACTTTTTTCCTGCGGCGCGGGTTTTGATACCTCAAACAAGATAACCGTCGTTTCGAGGGAAGACGGTTCGGGAACAAGAAGCGCGTTTGAAGAGCTTTTTGAAGTGGAAACGATGTCTGGCGCCGAGGTCAATGACAAAACTGGTCTGGTGCTTACAAACATTGAGGGAAATGTCAACGCCATAGGATATGTGTCGCTCGGTTCGCTCAACGACTCGGTAAAAGCGGTTAAGATAAATGGCGTTTTGCCTACCGCGGAAAACGTAAAGAACGGAAGCTACGAGGTAAGCCGCCCCTTCAATATTGCCACAAAGGGAACGGTCAGTGAGGTGGCGCAGGATTTTATTGATTTTATTCTTTCGGATGAAGGACAAAAGGTCGTTTCGGACAACGGCTACGTTTCAATAGAATCTGCCGGCGCATACAGCGGTTCTAAGCCTTCCGGAAATATAAAGATCGCCGGTTCGTCTTCGGTGACTCCGGTTATGGAAAAGCTCAGAGAAGCTTATCTTGCAATAAACAACAACGCTACGATAGAGATTAACCAGACCGATTCGTCATCGGGAATGCAGAGTACAATAGACGGGGTAGTGGACATTGGAATGGCGTCAAGAGAAATCAAGGACAGCGAGCTGGAAAAGGGCATCACCGGCACGCAGATTGCAATAGACGGTATTGCAGTAATAGTCAACACCCAGAACACAGTTGACTCCATGACAAAGGATCAGGTAAAGAAGATATACAGCGGAGAATATACCACATGGGCCGATGTAATCGGCTGAGGAGCCGCTTCTTATACCATATGAAAACAAGGTCGATTTACGAAGGGAAAGGGACATTATGGCTAAGGTAAAGGAAGTATTCATGAAAGGCGTGTTCTGCGTATGCGCTTGTTTCTCTGTATTTGCCGTCGCGCTTATATGTGTCTTTCTCTTTGCAAACGGACTGCCCGCAATGAGGGAGATAGGGCTGTGGGATTTTCTGTCGGGAAAATCCTGGAGCCCTTCTTCGGGTGTTTACGGAATATTGCCGATGATATTGGCAAGCATATATGTCACCGCAGGCGCGATTCTGATAGGGGTCCCGACCGGAATACTCTCCGCTGTGTTCCTTGTCTGCTTTTGCCCGAAGTGGCTTTACAGGATACTCAAACCGTGTGTTGACCTTCTCGCAGGCATACCTTCCATAGTTTACGGATTCTTCGGGCTGAACGTGATAGTTCCTGCAATCAGGAACATTTTCGGCGTCAGCGGCTCTTCTATGCTTGCGGCAAGCCTTATACTCGGCATAATGATACTTCCCACCATAACAGGGGTGTCTGAATCGGCAATACGCGCAGTTCCACAGTCGTATTATGAAGGCTCTCTCGCACTTGGAGCAACGCACGAAAGAAGCGTTTTTTTCTCTGTCGTACCGGCAGCGAAGTCGGGAATAACGGCGGGAGTGGTCCTTGGGGTGGGCAGGGCAATAGGCGAAACCATGGCGATAGTCATGGTGGAGGGCAACCAGCCGATAATGCCGTCAGGACTGCTTGACGGTCTTCGTACAATGACTGCCAACATAATGATAGAGATGGGTTACGCCACAGATCTGCACAGGGGAGCTTTGGTCGCTACCGGAGTTGTGCTGTTCGTTTTCATAATGGCGATAAATCTTCTTGTATCTTTGATCAAAAGAAAGGGAGGCGCTGGAAAATGAACAGGACAGGCAATGAAAACAATGCGGAGCTTCGAAGTATAAGGCGCCTCAGAAGACAGGCGGTTTTTATACGCGCGGTCGTATTCACTGCAATAACACTTTCTGTGCTCGCGCTTGGCTTTATAGTGGTTTACGTTCTGATACGCGGTATACCGAATATTACCCCGGATTTGTTTGCATTTGAGTATACAAGCGAAAACTGTTCGCTTCTGCCCGCGCTGATCAATACGGTTACCATGACCTTTATGTCACTTCTTATTGCCGTTCCGCTTGGTGTTTTTTCAGCGATTTTTCTCGTTGAATATTCAAAACGCGGCAGCAGGCTCATAGGCTTGATACGTTCCATGACCGAAACCCTTTCAGGTATACCATCCATAATATACGGACTTTTCGGATACCTTGTCTTCAGCGTTGCTCTCGGATGGGGATTCAGCATGCTTGCCGGCGCTATAACCCTTTCCATAATGATACTTCCTGTGATCATAAGGACTACTGAGGAAGCGCTCAAGTCAATACCGGATTCCTACAGGGAGGGCAGTTTTGCAGTGGGTGCGGGAAAGGTTCGTACGGTGTTCAAGGTCATTCTTCCCTCGGCGGTTCCGGGAATACTTGCAGGTATAGTTCTTGCTACCGGAAGGATAGTTGGCGAGACAGCGGCGCTCGTATTTACTGCCGGAACGGTGGCACAGGTTCCGGACAGCGTGATGCAGAGCGGAAGGACTCTTTCGATTCACATGTATGCTTTGTGGAGTGAAGGCTTAAATACAGACAAGGCATACGCCACCGCTGTGATACTGCTTGTGATAGTTGTAGGACTTAACGCGTTATCTGCTTTTATTGCAAAAAAAATGATGAAGGGACATATATGATGACCGGGTCAGCTGAAACAATCAAGTTTGATATACAAAATCTCGATTTGTACTACGGCAGCTTCAAGGCGCTCAAGAATGTTAATCTGGGTATTCCGGAAAATGAGATAACATCGTTTATAGGACCGTCAGGATGCGGTAAATCGACCCTTCTGAAAACTCTCAACAGGATGAATGACCTTGTTGAAGGGTGTAAAATAGAGGGAAGCATACTCCTCGACGGTCAGGACATATACGACAGAAAAACAGATATAAATCTGCTGAGAAAAAGGGTAGGAATGGTTTTTCAGAAGCCTAATCCGTTTCCGATGTCCATATATGACAATATAGCGTACGGACCGAGAACACACGGTGTGAGAAATCGCGGAGAACTTGACGAAATTGTGGAAAAGTCGCTCAGGTCTGCCGCAATATTCGACGAAGTGAAGGATCGCCTAAAAAAATCCGCTCTCGGACTTTCCGGGGGACAGCAGCAAAGACTTTGCATAGCGAGAGCCCTGGCAGTTGGACCGGACGTATTGTTAATGGATGAACCTACAAGCGCTCTTGACCCTATATCCACCAGCAAAATAGAGGACCTTGTAATTGAGCTCAAAAAATGCTATACTGTTGTCATAGTGACTCATAATATGCAGCAGGCGGCTCGTATTTCCGATAAAACGGCATTTTTTCTGCTCGGTGAGGTAGTGGAATTCAATGATACGGAGTCCATGTTCTCAAATCCTGACGACAAACGCACGGAGGACTATATCACAGGGAGGTTCGGCTGAGAATGAGAAATAATTTTGACAGACAGCTCGACCAGCTCAACGACGAGCTGATAACAATGGGCGCTTTGTGCGAAAGCGCTATAGCCGCCTCGGTCAAGGCGCTGCTCAATTCTGATCCGTCTCTTGCAAGCGTCGCCGTGGGCAAGGAAAAGGATATCGACCGCAAGGAGCGGGAAATAGAGTCACTTTGTATGCGTCTTCTCCTTCAGCAGCAGCCGGTGGCGAGGGATTTGCGTCTTATATCGTCTGCTTTGAAAATGATAACCGATATGGAACGTATCGGCGATCAGGCTGTGGACATAGCCGGTCTTATCGAGTATGTTGACAGCGCCGATATATATAACGGAAGCAACATTTCAGAAATGGCTGAAGCAGCAATAAGAATGGTGACCGAGAGCATAGACGCCTTTGTAAAAAGGGACGTCTTTGTTGCACATAAGGTAATGGATGACGACGACAGGGTAGACGCATATTTTGTCAAAATAAAAAAGCAGCTGATAGAGCTTATTGCGCGCGATCCGGGAAAAGGCGAGGAAGTACTTGATATTCTCATGATTGCAAAGTATCTTGAAAGAATCGGGGACCACGCAGTGAACATTGCCGAGTGGGTCGTTTTTGCTATAACAGGAAGTCACGACGACTGAACAAGGCGGGCTTGCCGGAAAGCAGAGGTCTATCCGGAAAAAAACAAACATTTACTCCGTCTGTTCCGGGAATGTTTCCGGGATACGACCGCAGTGAAGCAGCCTTGCCGGCGAGCTGAACCTAAGGCTTCGGTTTGTACTGAAAACAAACTTGAAAAAACTTAAAAATGTACTTGAAAAAACTTGAAACAAATTGCGTAAAGGCGCTTGACACGCGCCTTTGATCAATAAAAAAAGCAGCTCGCCGTAGTCCCGGTTCCGGTGAAAGCTGCGCAGGGAGGGCAGGTGAAAGCTGTGCTGTATTGTGTTGAGGATGACAGCGGAATAAGAGAGCTTGTGGTATATACACTGAATAATATGGGCTTTGAAGCGGCGGGATTCTCAGATGCTCAGGAGCTTTATACAGCGCTTTCCGAAAAGCTCCCGGAGCTTATACTGCTCGATATAATGCTTCCGGATGAGGATGGTATAGAGATACTCAAAAAACTCAAGTCGAGCAGTCTTTACAGTTCAATACCTGTTATAATGCTTACTGCCAAGAGCACCGAGTACGACAAGGTGATAGGGCTTGACAGTGGCGCAGATGATTATATAACGAAGCCGTTCGGCATAATGGAACTTGTTTCACGCATCCGTGCACGTCTCAGGGCATCGGGAAGCGGCAGCCTTAAAAAAGAAAAAAGCGTATACCGCTGCGGAGCCCTCGTCGTTGATGAAAAGGCACATTCGGTTTCTGTTGACGGTACGCCGATTGAGCTCACTCTGAAGGAGTTTTCGCTTCTGCTTCTCTTATTAAAGAACCCCGGTGTGGTGCTCACACGCGATGTTTTGCTCGAAAAAATTTGGGGATATGATTTTGACGGAGAGACGCGTACAGTCGACGTACACGTGAATTCATTGCGCAACAAGATAGGTCAGTGCAAGAACATTATCGAGACAGTAAGAGGCGTGGGATACGTTGTGAGGAATGTTGAATGAAAAAGAGAATTTTTCTTAGTATATCCATACTTTCGCTGCTTTTGCTGCTCGTTACAGCAGCCGCGCTGCTTCTCTCGATGTATAATGAATTTATAGACGAGAGAAAGAGCGAGATTGCAACCGAGGCAGAGTATATAAAATACGCACTTGCGATTTCAGAGGATTCCGATGAAGAGTATCTTTTGGAAGCAGGCAGGACCAGTCGCAACAGACTTACGCTTATAAGTGACGACGGCACTGTTCTCTTCGACAGCTTTGAGCCTGCCGGAACGCTTGAAAATCACCTTTCCAGACCTGAGGTGTCGCAGGCGCTCAAGACAGGGACGGGTTCCGCTACCCGCGATTCGGATACCCTGGGGGAAAAAACATATTACTATGCACTTCTTCTTGACGACGGATACGTCCTGCGTGTAGCGGCTACAATGCACAGCATAGGAGGCGTGCTCAGCGATATCAGGATAACGATTGCGGCAGTGCTCATACTTATGGTGGCTGCTTCGCTTCTGGCTGCAGGAGCAATAACAAGACGCGTGGTTGCTCCAATAAACAAGATAAACCCTGAAAAGCCTCTCGAATATGTCCCGTATGACGAGCTTTCACCCCTTCTTATGAGCATGGACGGTATGAATCGCCGCATAGAAGCTCAGATGGAGGAGCTGAGACAGGAGCGTGACGAATTTGACCGTATAACCTCAGCCATGAGTGACGCTCTTGTAATATTCGGCTCTGACAAGCGGGTCCTTACGATCAACAAAAGCGCAAGGCGAATGTTTATGAATTTCCGACCGTCCATAAGGAATCACCTTGAGCTGAGCCGTGACGAAGGATATCTTGAACTTGTCGAGGACGCCTTTGAAGGAAAAAACGGAGAACTCAGGTGGGAGAAAAACGGAAGGATATACCGTCTCACTGCGACATGTGTAGTCGACAGCGACAAATATGCTGCTGTTCTGATGGGAAGGGATATAACCGACAAAGAACTTTCGGAACAGATGCGCAGGGATTTTTCCGCCAATGTGTCGCATGAGCTCAAGACTCCTCTCACTACAGTTATGGGCTGTGCCGAAATCATACGTGACGGAGTGGCAAAGCCCCAGGATATTGCCGGATTTGCCGATAAAATACACTCGGAGGCATCCCGTCTGCTTAAGCTCATCGAGGATATAATAAGACTATCCAAACTTGACGAGGCGGAGCTCACAGAGGAATTCCGTCAGGTGGATATATACAAGATTGCCTCGGATGTTGTCAAAGAGCTTTCACAAAAGGCAGAAAAGGCGGGAGTGTCTTTGAGGCTTGAAGGGGAAAAAGCCGAAATAAAAGGAATACCCGGCACGCTGCACGAAATGATCTTCAATGTCTGCGACAATGCGATAAGTTATAACAATCGCGGAGGGCATGCCGATGTGTCGGTAAGAAAAGTTGGCGACAAAACGGTGCTTGAAGTAAAGGACGATGGGATAGGCATTGCTCCGGAGCATCAGGAGCGTGTGTTTGAGAGATTTTATAGAGTAGACAAGAGCCGCTCAAAAGAGCGGGGAGGAACAGGACTCGGACTTTCCATAGTCAAGCACGGCGTACTTTTGCACGGCGCGCGGCTTTCCATGCAGAGCGAGCCCGGAAAGGGTACCGACATAACCATCGTCTTTGACTGAGATGGGATGAGCTGGAAATAACTTCTATTAAAAAAGGGTGTTTTTACGGCATTTTTCTTCATGGGAGATTTATCGGTGTCATGGCAGGAAGATTGATTCACAAAATCCCAAGAATGAAATTCCTTGTCCTGAATTATCCGGCGAAAATTCAAAAAAGTGTTAAATGCGTAAAAGTGTATAAACTGAAGATACAATAAAACACGCCCCGCTTATTGGCAGGGCGTGTTTGTCTGTGTTTGGCGCCGGTCACTGTACGCCGTTTGTTCTGTAAAACTGTGTTTTTGTATTATTATTCCCGGATTTTTCGGACGTACAGACATCGGGTCCGGATATACAGACATCAAGTTCGGACGTACAGACATCGGGTCCGGACGCGCGGGCATTGGTACGCAAGAGGCCGCCTTCCCGCTGCCCTGTGTCGTGTTCAGGCCTTTTGTTTTGATATCAACGGAAAGAACCGTGCTGCACCGCGTCATCGAAAAAAAGCGCAGTCTGCCTTTTCAGTTCTCCGATGCGGAACATCACTCCTGAAGTGTTTATAAACGTCATTGCGGCGCAGGTGATGTCAGCAAAGCGCCACACGGTGTCTGCTCTGCCGAGGCATCCGGCAAAAGCACAGACTGCAAGAAGTATCCGGTATATCCCAAGTGGCGCCTTGTCTTTGAAAATGCTGTACAGTGCAGAAGAACCGTAGTGCGACCAGCTTACCACGGACGAAAGAGCAAAGAGAAACATTGCGGTGCATAGTATCAGATCAGAGCCTGGTCCGATGAAGCGTGAAAAGGCTGAACGCACAAATTCCATACCGTAGAGCTCAGGAGTGCACGACATTGTAGTAAGAACCGTTAGTCCTGTCAGGGTGCACAGTACTATTGTGTCTATGAACACCTCTGCTATACCGAGAAATCCCTGACGCACAGGGTCACTTATCTCTGATTCCGAGTGAGCGATGGGTGAGGTTCCACATCCAGCTTCATTGGTTATGAGTCCGCGCGTAAAACCTGTTTTTACGGCGCGTGCAAGAAGAAATCCGCTCACGCCGGCTCCTGCCTGTTTTATTCCGAATGCCTCCCGGAAAATTTGTGAAAACACCCCCGGAAGCTCGCATCTGTTCACAATAATTATGTAAAGAGTAATGCACATGTATCCTGCGGTAAGCAGGGGGATTATCACAGAGCAAAATGAACCGATACCGGAAAACCCGCGCCGTATTATTATGAAAATACAAAGTGCAAATACGATCCCGCTTACATATCTCGGAATTTCAAATGCAATAAGTGCCGATTCGGCGACAGTATTTGTCTGTATAGCACTTCCTACAGTGAAGGAGCAAATGATGCAGAAAACTGCAAACAAAGCGGCAGCAAATTTACTTCTCATGAAGTACATTGCCCCGCCGCATAGTCTCCCGTTAATCAAAGTCCTGTTGCGGACGGCAACGACTGTTTCTGCATATTTTATTATCATTGCAAACAGCGCGCTCACCCACATCCAGAAAAGAGCGCCGGCTCCTGCCGCCGAAATCGCCAGCGCCACCCCAGCAATATTTCCAACGCCGAGCGTCCCGGCAAGCGCAACCGCGAGGGCTTTGTATGGGGATACTCCTGTATCCGATTTCTCTTTTTTAAGAAGGCTGCGTATTATCAGCCCGGATTTTGTCACGGGAAAGAATTTGAGTTTTGCATACAGTATACACCCCGATGCGGTCAGAAATGCCACAAGGGCAGGCGATATCAGGTATTCGTTAATAAAAAACAACATCTTATCTCCGCCTTTTGTCAAATATCCAGATGCATTTTCTGGAGTAAAAAAGCCTGCGGTAAAATCACACACCGATTGCTCCCTGAGAAATCTGTGGCGCGCCGTGCACAGAAAAAAATCTTGCCCGCATGTTAAATGAATATTTTGTATGCCTGAAATCTATTCCGTATTTTGGTGGAAGTCGGGTCAGTCAGTTAGATCTGTATTGCAAAAAATTACATGATATGTTAATTTTTTGTAAATATATCACAGCAAACATTGATAAACCATGCAGATGATATAAAATATATATTGTTCATCAAATATGAGCAGAAATGCGTTGAAATCGCTCTCGCCGGGGGTTCTTTTGCGTTACCGCCGCGACAGAATGACGGCAGAGCTGAAGATGTGTTTTTCGCAAAGAAAGGGTGGTATTTGAAATGACACTTAAACCTCTTGCAGATCGCGTAGTTGTAAAACTTGTAGAGGCTGAGGAAACGACAAAAAGCGGAATTATACTCGCAGGCTCCGCCAAGGAAAAGCCCCAGATAGCTGAAGTGGTCGCTGTCGGCCCCGGTGAAATTGTAGACGGTACACTCGTCCCCGTAGGCGTTGAAGTCGGTCAGAAAGTCATCACAAGCAAGTATTCCGGTACCGAGGTCAAGCTGGACGGCGTTGAATACACGATAGTTAAGCGTACCGATATTCTCGCGATAGTCGAATGACAATTCGCCTGAATAACAGGATCATAGACACATAACTGCGGCTTTGCCGCAACAAATAATCTCCGCCGGAACAGGCGGGAAGAAAGACAGGATTTATTGACTATGGCAAAAGAAATCGCATACGGCATAGAAGCGCGCAATTCGCTTAAAGTCGGTATCGACAAGCTTGCCGATACCGTTAAGATCACGCTCGGCCCCAAGGGCAGAAACGTGGTCCTCGATAAAAAATACGGCGCTCCGCTCATCACGAACGACGGTGTCACGATCGCTAAGGAAATAGAGCTTGAGGATCCCATGGAGAATATGGGTGCACAGCTCATAAAAGAAGTCGCTACGAAGACAAATGACGCTGCCGGAGACGGAACGACGACTGCTACTCTTCTTGCTCAGGCCCTTGTCTGCGAAGGTATGAAGAACGTCGCTGCAGGTGCAAACCCGATGATAATCCGCAAGGGAATATCCAAGGCTGTCGACAAGGCGGTTGAAGCCCTCAAGGCGGATTCACAGAAGGTAAACGGCAGGGACGATATAGAGAGAGTCGGAACCGTTTCATCCTCCAGCGCCGAAATAGGCAAGCTCATTGCAGACGCAATGGAGAAGGTTACCTCAGACGGCGTTATTACTGTGGAAGAATCCAAGACTGCCGAGACGTACTGTGAAGTCGTCGAAGGAATGCAGTTCGACCGCGGCTATCTTTCACCTTATATGGCAACCGATATGGACAAGATGGAGGCAGTCCTCGACGACGCCTACATTCTTATTACCGACAAGAAAATATCCAATATCCAGGATCTCCTTCCTCTTCTTGAACAGGTCGTCCAGGCAGGCAAGAAGCTTCTCATAATTGCCGAGGATGTAGAGGGTGAGGCTCTTACCACGCTCATACTCAACAAGCTCAGAGGTACCTTCGTCTGTGTGGCTGTAAAGGCGCCGGGCTTCGGTGACAGAAGAAAGGAAATGCTCCGCGATATCGCTGTTCTTACAGGCGGAGAAGTTATAACCGACGAGCTCGGTCTTGACCTCAAGGAGACAACCATGGCTCAGCTCGGAAGAGCAAGACAGGTAAAGGTCAATAAGGAAAACACCATCATAATTGATGGCGCCGGAGAAAGCGATGCCATCAGAGCGCGTGTTGCCCAGATACGCTCGGCAATAGAAACCACCACATCTGATTTTGACCGTGAAAAGCTCCAGGAGAGACTCGCAAAGCTTGCCGGAGGTGTTGCGGTAATAAAGGTCGGCGCAGCTACCGAAGTGGAAATGAAGGAAATGAAGCTCCGCATTGAGGATGCACTGAATGCCACTAAGGCAGCAGTAGAAGAGGGAATAGTGCCCGGCGGCGGAACGGCATATCTCAATGTCATAGGAGCTGTTTCAGAACTTCTCAAGACTTCTGAAGGCGATGAAAAGATCGGAGTACAGATTGTTGTAAAGGCTCTTGAAGCCCCTGTCCGTCAGATTGCTGAAAATGCCGGCTTTGAAGGCTCGGTAGTCGTTGACAAGATAATGAGGGCAAGGAAGAAGGGCTATGGATTTGACGCCTATACCGAGAAGTATGTTGACATGATGGAGGTTGGAATCGTAGATCCTACCAAGGTTACTCGTTCTGCTCTCCAGAATGCTGCGTCAATAGCCGCTACTGTGCTTACCACTGAAGCGCTTGTTGCTGACAAGAAAGAAGAAAATCCGGCTCCTGCTATGCCTCAGGGCGGCGGCATGGGCGGTATGTATTGATAGGCTGATACATTTTTGTACGGCATGTCACACCGGAAACACGGATATGAGTGTTGTAAAAACCGGCACCCGATTATTGATCGGATGCCGGTTTTTTGCAGTTGTTTAAGATATACTAACGTTAGATTTAATTACGGATCGCGTTTTTACGGTAATAATGGTTTAATTGCACACAATCCCTTTACATGAAAAAAGTTGGTACAAACAATATGCCGCACGCAGTCAGAACATCGAGCGTACGGCATATTTCAAAAAAGTATATTTATTGTGAGGCGCACAGAACGTACGTAAACAGTAGAACAAGCCACCTGCGCCTGCCTGTAATGCAGTCAGCAAATCGGGATCTTATCGAATCGAATTACTGAAGAAGTTCAAACTTGTACCCGATTCCCCAGACAGTTTTAAGGGTCCACTTGTCTGATACACCTTCAAGCTTTTCACGCAATCTTTTTACATGTACGTCAACTGTTCTTGAGTCTCCGAGATAATCGAATCCCCAAACCTTGTCGAGAAGCTGGTCGCGTGAGAAGACACGGTTGTAATTCGATGCGAGAAAATACAGCAGATCAAGCTCCTTAGGAGGCACGTCCACGCTCTTTCCATTGAGCTTGAGCTCGTATTTCTGACGGCTTATCTCTATATTCTCAAATTTCACTACTTCGCTGTCGTCCGGCATCTCGCGTATGGAGCACCTTCTGAGTACAGCCTTTATGCGGGCTGTGAGTTCCCTTAGGTCGAGAGGTTTCACCATAAAATCGTCAGCTCCGAGTTCAAGACACAATACCTTTTCAAATGTCTCGCCCTTTGCTGATATCATTATTATAGGTTTTGACGAGCTTTCGCGTATCTCGCGGCACACCTGTCTTCCGTCCTTCCGGGGAAGCATTATGTCAAGTAAAACGAGGTCAGGCTCGTAAACCTTGAAATAATTCATACCGTCCACTCCGTCGGAGGCGGTTTTTACTTCGTATCCTTCGCCCTCAAGGTGAAGAACCAATGACTCACATACAGCGGGATCATCGTCGATGACTAATAATTTAGTTCCCATGCGATACCTCCTTCTTGTTTGACGGATAGCTGAATAACGCCTTACAAAGATCTGAGAGAATGGCAGTTCATTTTTTGCTTTACATCAAATGAGGCCACACTCCGCATCCTGTATTTTTTACTAACCGTCTGTAATTATATAACGAAAATATAAATATGTCAAGAGCAAATTAATAACATTGTTAAAAACATGCGCAAGTTCATAATTTTTTATTCATCATGTCTCATTTTTGACTTAAAAAATCAAAATTTTCACATATTTTGCTTTATCCGATTAAATTCGCAAAATTTTACCTGGTAGTGTATATGGCTCAATGTCTGTGCGTGTTCTGATGAATTTGTAAACATGTTAAATCATTAAAATGTGCACAAAATATTGAAATTACCCGCGAAATGGTATATAATCAAGTTGTTGTGCGGTGTAATACCGTAATTTTTCGTATGAAAGGTTATTGCTATGAAATTAGGTATCGTCGGACTGCCGAATGTGGGGAAGAGTACGCTTTTCAACGCTCTTACAAACGCGGGGGCACATTCCGAGAACTATCCATTCTGTACCATAGAGCCTAATATAGGAGTTGTCACTGTTCCGGACAAGAGACTTGATTATCTTGCTGAAATGTATTCGCCTGAAAAATATACGCCTGCTGTCATAGAGTTTGTGGATATCGCAGGGCTTGTGAAGGGAGCCTCGAAAGGCGAAGGACTCGGAAACAAATTTCTCGGTCACATCAGGGCGGTAGATGCTATAATACATGTGGTTCGTTGTTTTGCAGATGAAAACATAATACACGTTGAAGGAAGCGTGAATCCCGTCCGAGATGTTGAGACAATAAATCTTGAGCTCATATTTGCAGATCTTGAGGTAATCGAAAGAAGAATAGACAGGACAAAGAAAATGATGAAAGGGGACAAGACCCTTTCTGTCGAGCTCGGATGGCTCGAAAAAATACAGGCTGTTCTCACCGAAGGAAAATCAGCAAGAGCGATAGCCCCGGATTCTGACGAAGAAAAAGCATTTATAGATTCGCTTGAGCTCCTTACCGGAAAGCCTGTCCTCTATGTTGCAAACATCAATGAGGAAAGTATAACGGATACCGGGGAAAATCCGTATTTCAGAGAACTTGAAAGGCTGGCTCTTGAGGAGCACTCTTCAATAATTCCGGTTTGTGCTCAGATAGAAGCGGAAATTGCAGAGTTGGATAACGACGAAAAAAAGCAGTTCTTAGCCGATATGGGCATAGAGGAGGGCGGACTCGACAGGCTTATCAGGGAAAGTTACAGTCTTCTCGGTCTTATAAGCTATCTGACAGCCGGTCCGAAAGAGGTCCGCGCTTGGACAATACGAAAGGGAACAAAGGCGCCAGCAGCTGCAGGTAAAATACACAGCGACTTTGAAAGAGGCTTTATAAGAGCCGAGGTGGTGTCATTTGACGACCTCGTAAAGTGCGGTTCAATGGGAGCTGCCAAGGAAAAGGGCCTTATAAGGAGCGAAGGAAGAGATTACATCATTGAGGATGGGGACATAGTGCTGTTCAGATTCAATGTGTGATGCTGAAAGGGAGATATCGCTGCCCGTTTCGTTTTGAATTCCGTTGCCCGTGATTGAAACGGGAAAGGTTACACCGCACTCCCCTCCGGAATGTAATTGTAAAATATTTCGGTGAAAGGAATGTGTACAAAAAATAAACAATCACAGAAATTTAATCGTTTATTAATGTTTTGCCCAAGTTTGTTAATAAAAAAGAAAAAATATCCGGCCAAATCATGATTGACCGGGTATTGCTTTATAAACCAGCTTTGTCGGCAAAACCTTGACTTGTAAATATTGAAAATTTTTATTCTGAAAGTGAGGAGTATGCATCTGTCTGATTGTATAAGTTACAGAGAGCCGGCAAAACGGCAAATCCGGAGGAAAAATCATTATGGATAACGGCGCAAGTAGCTACCGCCGCTTCCTTGACGGTGATGAATCCGCTTTTGACGAGATAATGAATGAGCTTTTTGACAATCTGGTTTTTTTTATAAACGGATATGTAAACGATTTTTATGCAGCTGAGGATATAGCGATAAATACTTTCTCGGATCTCATAGTGCACAGGGGAAGGTACAATTTCAAAGTAAAACTGAAAACATATCTGTTTATGATAGGGCGCTGCCGGGCGCTCAATTACATAAAACACCGCCGGACGCACGCTGAAACGGAGCTGTCGGAGGAACTGTCTGTTGAAGATGAAAGCAGTATATTCGAAGCAGTTTTAAAGGATGAGAGAAGGCGCAGGATATACTCCGCGCTTGAAGTACTTCCGTCAGATATGCGTACCGCAGTGTACCTTGTCTATTTTGAGGATATGACATATGATGATGCGGCAAAAGTGATGAAAAAAAACAAAAAGCAGGTTGACAATCTTCTTTATCGCGCCAAAAAGGAGCTTACTGTCATTTTGGGAAAGGATGGTGAGCATTTGATATGAGAACACACGAAGAACGCAGAGAGGAAATATTCAGAAGAAGCAGCGAGAGAATAACAAGAAGAAAAAGGCGAAGAAATGCTGTTGTTTTCTCTTTGATACCTTTTATTATTTGTATAATGGCGTTTGCGGTGACAGTGTTGCCGGCAATGTATCCCGCCAAAAGCTGCGACCCCGGAGAACAGGATATGAACACCACAGCTGCCTCGTCATCCGCCAGCTCCTGCAGCCCGGAATTGAGCCCTGCCACTTCACTTGAGGTCCTGATTACGCCGGAAGATGACACAAACGGCTGTATAGTGTATGGCGGCAAAGAAGCGGAGTGTATTTTTCGCTGGATCGAATCTGTATTTGACGAGAACCGGCTTCCCGGAAACGAACCAGGGGATGCGTGTAACGGAGAAAACGGAAATGAACAGGAAATATACGTGCTCACATTTTCGTTTTATGACGGAAGTAAAACTGTATACAATGTTTCGGATGAAAGAATTTACAATGAGTCATCAGGAGAATGCGCTTGTATAACAACTGAGATTCTCGAAGCTCTGGAGAAGCTCTTAAGAACAGTTTAGAAAAGAGGTGTCGCTATGCGTATCAGGCGTGTTTGTTTTACGTTGTTTGTTTCTGTTGTGATTTTGCTTTTTTCCGTTTTTCCGGTAAACGCAGATACCGGACCAAAACCGTCGGTTGTGGTGAACTTTGAACTGCCTGACAATGAGGAGTGCTATGCCACTCTTCTCAGCGCCACGGAGCAGTTGGGACCGGCATCGGCATGGGACGGAACTGAAGAAGGGGCATACTATGACGAGTCAGAATATGAAATATGGAAGGCATTTGTTGACTTCGAGGATACGGACGGATATTTCTTCGTCCAGTGCTTGTGGCGCATAGATGAAAGCAAAAATCTATCTTGGACATATTTTCCGCCGTCGTCTTTTAAAATACTGGTATATTTTCCGCAGAGTAATTCATTTGCGGTGAGCGGTATTTACGAAAGGTATGCTTTCCACAGCTATTTTACGGTAGATATGAGAGATATCGAGACCGGTACAGCTGAAGAAACAGACATCACGGCGGAGATAACGCATGTTTATAAATCATATGATTACACGCAGGAAATTTTGTCCCTTTTTGCGAGGATAGTCATTACTGTCATTATTGAAAGCGCGGTTGCACTGCTGTTCGGATACCGCGGGAGGCGGCAGTTTGGCATCGTGCTTGCGGTAAACACCGCTACACAGATACTTCTTAATGTGCTTCTGAATATTGTCAATTATCATTCAGGAGCGCTTGCGTTTGTACTTGCTTATATAGTATTTGAACTTCTCGTGATAGTTACGGAGGCGCTTATTTTTTCACGGCTACTTACAACAGAGGATGTCAGAAAAAGGGCTTGTCTTCGTGCAGTAATATATTCTGTTACAGCAAATGTATGCTCATTTATTTTGGGTCTCGTTATCGCGCAGGTGATGCCCGGCATGTTTTGACCTGATTTATGCCTTAAATTTCATTTTATCGGCGGTAGGCCCAAATCGGATTACAGAAGTCATAAACAGACATTTCAATTAAAGTTGTTCCGACTTCCATGAAACTCACGTTTTTACGGGAGATGTTTTGGGGTGGGCGCGGATTTATTCATTTACAAAAAAGTCAATATCCGGCAAAGGGCAGGGAACTTAAGCTGAGATCCCGGTTTGACGTGCGGCATACAGTTTTCAGAATACATGATGAAATCACGCTGAGCGCCTTATCTCTTCTGTCCGATTTGAAAAACATAAAACCGAAATGACTGAGGACGGGTTTTGTTGCCCGTCCTCAGTCATTTTCAGTATTACATTTATTTATGCGCTCATACGCCCGTACGATTTCATTTGAGCAGATATGACTTTGACATGATCCGTCGGGTATTACTCGCAGGAGAGGGTGCGCTTTTTATTTTACTTCAGTGCCGAAACGGCGTTTCGCCTTATTTCGTCTATTGCCGTTTTGTAGTCATCAGCACCGAACACAGCCGACCCGGCTACAAGTATATCTACGCCGCATGCGGCGACGTCCGCCGCATTCGAGGCTTTTATCCCTCCGTCTGCCTCTATCAGAATATCCGACCTGCAGCCGGATTTTATGATTTTTTTTATGAGCGTCGCTTTCTCAAGCGCGCTGCGTATAAGGGATTGTCCGCCGAATCCCGGTTCCACCGTCATCACAAGAACCATATCGACTATGTCAAGATATTTTTCCGCAGCCTGAGCATCGGTTCCGGGTTTTATCGCCACAGATGCCATTGCTCCGCCTTCCTTTATCATTTCAAGAGCGCGTCTGATATTTTTTTCGTCGTCTGCTTCCGCGTGTACGGTTATTATGTCGGCTCCCGAATCTATGAAATTCTCAATATACCGTATGGGCTTTTCTATCATCAGATGCACGTCAAAGGTTATTCCGGAGTGCCGGCGTATCGCCTTTATGACTGGAGCTCCGAAGGTTATATTAGGTACAAACATACCGTCCATAACATCAAGGTGAAGAATATCGGCACCTGCTGCGGTTATATTTATTACCTCATCAGAAAGAGATGAAAAATCAGCAGAAAGCAGAGAAGGCGCTATTTTTATCATTTGAGTACCTCCTGTGAACTTTTAAACGCTTTTTTAAGGATTTTCGCATATTTGCTTTTATCCGCGACAAGGACTGCAAGTCACAACTCGCACCTGACGCCATATTATGTGTAAGGGTGGGGAAAATACGGCTGAGCTTTCCAATTAGGATGTGAGGCGGCTTATCTGAAGCCGTTGTAAAAAGAGGAAGTGAGACTCCCTATAATTGGATATGTTTTGCCTTGAGATAACAAGGACCGCCGCTCTCTGCCCCGCGGCGGTCCTTGTGGAGAGTCGCAGGTCAGTATGTTTTCCTGAACTTAAAGCAAAAATTTAGGAAAGCAGGATTTTGGGAAAGCAAAAATTTAGGAAAAACGATTAAGCACCGAATAAGCCGGTTATTTAATGACCCAATTTCATAAAAATCATGCAGCTGCAGTATACAAAGATATCGCAGCATTGATTCTGAAGCGGAAGACCTATTTGCTGTCTTTCCTCTCAGGAGTGGCAGCTGATACGTACTTTGTCATAACAGCGTCATATGCATCTGTAAGAATATACTGCTACAGGCAGTATACTGCCAACACAAGTTATATTTTTTTAAGCAGACATACGCAGTGAGCACTTATTCCTTCAAGTCTGCCTGTAAAGCCCAGTTTTTCCTCTGTCGTCGCTTTGATGCTTATATCATCTGTGTCGCAGCCGAGCGTTCTGCTTATATTCTTCCGCATTTCGGGTATATACAAAGAAAGCTTCGGAGCCTGTGCAACGATTGTCATATCGGCGTTTGAAATACGATAACCTTCTCCGGATATTATTTCTTCAGTGCGTGCAAGCAGCTCAATACTACTTATACCGCGATACCTTTCATCAGTATCGGGAAAAAACACGCCTATGTCCCCCAAAGCGAGTGCTCCAATCATGGAATCAATAAGGGCGTGTACCAATACGTCGGCATCGGAATGCCCGTCAAGCCCTTCGCTGTGAGGTATGGTCACTCCTCCGAGGACAAGCGCTCTGCCGGATTTGAGTCTGTGAACATCATACCCGTGTCCTATTCTGTAAATCTTCTCCACATGAATCTCCGTTCTTATGTTCTTCGTGTTTTGTATGCTGGCGCCTGTGCAGTGCGTTCGGGCTTGTTGGCAGGTGCGAGTATCTTTCAGCGTCCAGACTGCTTTTGACTTTTTTGCTTTTCTTCGTTTTCCTCTTCTTTTCTGTGCATTATTACAGCACTTGCGCAGTAGAGGTCGCAAGGGCGGGTTATCTTGAAATTTTCGTTTCCGCAGTCAACCAGCTTCACCTTATAGAAATAATGTTCGAGAAGGGAAGCGTCGTCTGTAACTTCTGCCCCGTCCCTGACGGCAGAATATGCGCACGCCTCATACAGCGGCTTATAGAATATCTGCGGTGTTTGTGCAAGATAGATTTTGTCTCTGTCAAGAGTTTTGCTAATTGCTCCGTTGTCATCCGACAGCTTGACCGTGTCTGTAGACGGACAAGCCGCGCACGCCGCTCTGTATTCCTGAGCGGCAAAAGCCACATCACGTATGATATCTGTGGTAACGAGCGGACGCGCCGCATCGTGTATAGCCACATATTTTGCAGTGCGTGAAGTCGCCTCAACGCCTTTCAGCGCAGAAAGCTGTCTTGTGGCGCCTCCGCATACGGCGCATTTGTATTTATCAATGCCGTAGTCAGCTGCCATTTTATCGTACAAAGGTTGCTCGCCATCTCTGCAGACAACTATTATTTCATCCGCCTGACGGCTCTTCTGAAAGGCAATGAGCGAGTACGCCACTACCGGTATAGAGTCAATAAGCGCAAATTGCTTTGCCTGTGCTCCGAAGCGCAGGGAACTCCCTGCTGCAAGTATTACGGCAGAAGTATATACTCGCCTTCGCAGCATGCTTCTCAGTTTTTTTCTAACTGCTCTTTTGGGCATTTGTTTATCCCTCCATTTTATTTCGTATGAGGAAGACGCCTCTTCTCTTCAGAGCCTGAGCACCCTTAACAGACATTTCGCGCCGTTTTGATGATTCTTTTCAGTTGTCCTGTCATATTTCCTGTGGATAAATCCGGATTTCACCCTTTCGGCAAGTCAGGGCAGATGAAAAGAACGCACGGCACGCCTCAGACATATGAAAGGTATCGAGGCTTCCTGCCGTCTCGCACGCGGAGTGCATGGCAAGCTGAGCAAGACCTATGTCAACCGTTTTCACCGAGATCACCGTATCGGCAATAGAGCCGAGAGTCGAGCCGCCTGCCATATCGGCTCTGTTACAGAATTTCTGCACCGGCACCCCTGCCTTAAGGCATATTTTTTCAAATATTGCGGATGAAAGGGCATCTGTGGTGTATTTTTGGGAGGCGGCATATTTTATGACCACCCCTCCGTTCATAACAGGGTAATTATCTGCGTCTGAAAGCTCCGGATGATTCGGATGCCTTGAGTGAGCGTTATCAGCTGAAAGCATCATCGAATTCTCAAGCATTGCGTATTTTTTTCTTTCGGCTCCGAACGATGCCACTATTCCATCTGTCACACTCAGAAGAAAGTCGGAAGCCGCTCCTTGCTTTGTATAGCTTCCCGTTTCTTCATTGTCGAATACTGCGAGCATCCGTACTGTGTCCGTAGCTTCTGAAGAGAGAAATCCTGTAAGGGATGCAAATGCGCACTGAAGGTCGTCAAGGCGAGGTGATAGCATAAACTCCTCTTCGGCTCCTATAAAGCACGGGCGCTCACGACAGTATACAAATGCGTCTGTGCTGACGATTTTTTCTCCGGCGGTTCCGAGCGATTCCGCTATGAGCTCACCGAGTTTGTTTTCAGAGCCCGTACATGAAAAGAGAGGAATAGTATCGTTCCGCAGATTGTATTCATAACCCGAATTTATTTTCCCGTTCATGTGTATCGCCACATTCGGTATAACAAGTAAGTCTCTGTCTATATTAAAAAGTTTTTCTGTAAGTACGTTGTTTTCATCTACAATAGCTCTTCCGGCAACAGAGAGGGGACGGTCAAACCAGGAGGGAAGTATGGCGCCACCGTATTTTTCTGTATTCAGAGTCACGTATTTCCCGAAAGCAGAGGAAAGAGGCGAGTCTTTCAGCTTGAAGCACGGGGAGTCCGAGTGGGACGCGCATATCATAAAGCCCGAAGGCGTGCTGTCCGGAAGAATAAACGCAATGACTGAGGATGAGTTGCGAGTTATAAAATATTTTCCGCCGGGAGAAAGAGAAAAAAGCAAGTCCGGATATACCTGACAAAATCCGTTTTCACGAAGTATGTCGCATATGTTGCTCACTGCATGAAAAGCGGTAGGGCTGTTCTGAACAAACGAGAGCATTTTTTCGGCAACATCTTTTCCGCCAGTAATTATTTTTTCTTTATTCATATCCATATCAACCTCATACGTGCCTGTAAAGTATGAAAAAGCGCCGACACCGTTGCAGAAGACAAGCCTGGAGCACTGCCCCTTCCGCATCGGGCGCGTTTTCCGGATTTGTCTTGTTCTGCGCCGGTGCGGCGCCGGTTTTTCAGCATACAGTTTTTGTCTGAATATCAATATGTGCTACATTCACGAGCATATCCCCAGAACGCCGTGCTTGCGTCTCCGCATTGTCGTTGGCGGAGGATACCCGTGACTGAGGAGCGTGTCTGTCCAAAAACAAATCATACTCCCGCACGACAGGCGCAGGATACACCATGCGCGCATCATTGTCTGCACACATTGTTACATTGTTTGACCGATGAACCGTTTTGTGCTTATTTGTCGCAGCCCTCGCAGCCGTCACAGTCTGTTTCAAACTCAAGCTCTGTGCCGCATCCGGGGCAGGTAGTCTTTCCTTCGTTCAGCGATTCCTCGTCAAGGACTATTTTCTTTCCGCAGGTGGGACAATCAACGACTTCATAATAGTCTTCATCGTCATCTTCGTCCTCATCGTCGTCAAAATCGTCATCGTCATAACCGAAGACTTCCTGTTCAACATCTCCGAGATCCTGATCTACCTCTTCAATATAATCACTGAGATACTCATTATCGGCTTCAAGCGCCTCAAGCGATTCCGCCATACTCTCAAGTGCATCGACTATTGAGGAGATGAGCTTTTTTTCCGGGGAGTCAGCCTGGAAGTTCATTCCATCCATCATGCCCTTTATATATGCTACTTTTTCGGTGTTTTTCATAACTGCCTCCGTTCTTATCGGTGGTTTGTTCCTGTTTCTTATGCTCTTGACAGATATTCGCCGGTCCTTGTATCGATCTTAAGTACATCGCCTATGTTAATGAAAAGCGGTACCTTTATTTCGGCGCCTGTTTCAAGGGTGGCGGGCTTGGAAGCACCTGTAGCGGTATTTCCGGCAAGTCCGGGCTCTGTCTCGGTGACTTCAAGTTCCACAAACATGGGGGGCTCTATGGAGAAGACTTTTCCCTTATAAGAGAGGACCTTGCACATCATTTCTTCCTTGACAAACTTGAAGTTGTCGCTCAGAAGGTCTTTTCCTACAGGCTCCTGTTCGTAAGTCTCCATGTCCATAAAATAATAAAGGTCGCCGTCGTTATAAAGATACTGCATCTCACGTCTTTCAATATATGCGTTCTCAAACTTGTCCGTAGGAGAGAATGTTGTTTCCGTGACTCCCCCGGTAAGCACGTTGCGGAGCTTTGTTCTTACAAAAGCGGCTCCTTTTCCCGGCTTTACATGCTGAAATTCAATTACCTGATAGACCTTTCCGTCCATCTCAAAAGTAACGCCGTTTCTGAAATCTCCGGCTACTACCATTGGTGTTTCCTCCGATTTATAACAAAATTTATTACTCTATCCGAGTCATTATACAATATATCGGATATCTTTTCAAGAGTGTTAATATTTTTTTTACAATTCAATAAGATTCTTGGGCGACCTGGTTATGTCTTCCACGCTGTTTTCTCCGAACACCACCATGTCTTCTATGCGCACGCCGTATTTTCCTTCAAGATAGATTCCGGGCTCGCATGTAACAACATGTCCGGTTTCAAACGGCGTGGCTGATGCTGAGGATACCCCTGGAGCTTCATGTATATCCATGCCTACCCCGTGTCCGAGCCCGTGTCCGAAGCAGCCCTCATAACCTGCCTTGTAAATTATTTCCCTTGCAACGGCGTCTATCTGGGCACCTGTCTTTCCGAAATCGTATGCCTCAAGAGCCGCTGTCTGGGCCGCATATACGGTCTCATAGACCTTTTTCATTTCGCTGTCTGCCTTGCCTATTACAACAGTTCTGGTCATATCAGAGCAGTATCCATCGTAAAGCGCGCCGAAATCAAGAGTGAAAAATCCGCGTTCGAGTTTGCGCGCTTCCGGAACTCCGTGCGGCAAAGCTGATTTCTTGCCTGAAACTGCAATCGTGTTGAAGGATGTGGATTTTGCACCGAGCCTTCTCATTGTAAATTCAAGTTCAAGAGCAACCTCTGTCTCCGTGCGGTCGGGCGTTATAAATCCCAAAATGTGATCGAATGCTTTTTCTGCTATTCTTTGTGCGGCAACTATTTTTTCAATTTCGCACGGCTCCTTTATCTCGCGCAGTTTTTCTATTATCCGTCCGGCAGGGACAAGGGTAAATCCGGGAAGAGCACGTTCATACGAGTTTTTCCTCTCGACGGTTATAGAGGCGTCTTCATATCCGACTGTTTTGCATCCGGACAACAGCGAAGCAAGCTGACAGGACAGCTTGCCGCTGAAAAGCATGACCTGGAATTGCGGGTCAGTCTCTTTTTTCGCCGCTTCTATGTATCTTGGATCTGTGAGAAGATATGAGCCGTTGCGCGTCACGACAACAAGTCCGTCCTCAAAGTCAAAACCCGTGAGGTACTTCTGATTTTTGTAATTGGTTACGAGAAGTGCGTCAATCTGCTCCGGAAGAGCCTTCAGGAGCTTTTCTATTCTTTTCATTTTGTTTCCTCCGGTGTATGCCTGCGGCTGTAATGCGTCGCGGCAGATTTAATTTTACTTTTATGCTTTTATTGTTTGATGCTTGTGAGTTTTTATTTCCTGATACTTGCGCGGGTCCGGAAAATGCCGACTTCTTTCTCACACGTTCTGCATCCTGCATGTCTGGTCTGTTAATGAAAACACGTATTCAGGTTGTTGTGCTTCAGTTCATGCCTGATGCAGTCAGCGATAAATAGTATTTTTTCATTGTGAGGGCATCCTGCGCCATCGTCCCGTCAGATTCGCATATTACGGTGGGTGAGAGGCTATCCTGCGCTATTACCTCAATCAGAGGCTCAAAGTCGGGACCGAAGATATTGTCCTCAAACGTGAGGTGGCGTTTTTCTCCTGCCTGGGTGTACTCTATTTTAGAAAAATGGCAGTGGAGCCTTAGTGCGTATTCAGCGCCAAGGGCATGGTCGATTTGTTCAAACACCCGCCTGTAATCATCTCTTGTGCGAAACAATGAACCGGCATTTCTTGCATTCATATGCCCGAAATCGACCACAGGACAAAGCCTTTTGTCAACTGAACATATGTCAAGTACCTCGCCGAGCGTTCCTAACTGATTTTGTTTGCCCATTGTTTCAAGACCGAATTTTATACCTTCATCGGGTATCCGCTCAAGAGCCTTTGCCATGGTATGCTTTGCGTATGATACTGCCGTTTCCCGGCTTATTTTTGCTGCACTTCCTGTGTGTATAACTATTATGCCGGCACCGAGCGCTTTAGCGCATGCATGACTCTTTTCTATATAGTCAACGCTTTTTTCTCTTTTTTCCTCTTCCACACCGGAAAGGGAAATGTAATACGGTGCATGAAAAGATGTTTTGATTGAGTTCACGGCGGCTTTTCTGCCCAATGCTTCAAAGGTTGAAAGCGATGCGGTTATGCCGTTTCCCGCGGGGTATTCAAAAGCGTCGAGTCCCATATCCGAGAGCCATTTAAAGGCTTCCTCGGTTTTTTTATATCCCTGCTCGTAGAAAATTTTTGAATTTCCGGCAGGCCCGAAAATGGCGCTCATAATCCTCCTGTTACGGATGTCACAACATCCGTTTAGTTGCTTTTTGTACGTTACGTCTTTTTGTGCATCCTGTTATAGCGATACAGCACAGGACGTTCCAAAAGACGTTTGAATCTGAAAAAAAGCGTCTTCTTGTCTTTAATGGGTGGGACAAAAATACGCAGGGAAAGACCGAGTCTTGCTCCGAGAAGCATGTCAGTGTATATCTGGTCGCCAAGCACGGCTGTATTGCTTTGCAATGCACCCGCTTCTTTCATTATTTTTCTTGCTTTGCCGGTAAGTGGTTTTCCTGAGTCTGCATAGCCTTTGTACCCTGTGTCCCTTGCAAATCTTGTCACCCGTTCTTTTTCATTGTTCGAAAGAAATATTATCTCTATCCCCGCATTTTTCATTTTGCAAAGCCATGATGTCACTTCTTTTGTCGGCTCCGGGTCGTCGTATGTTACAAGTGTGTTGTCTATGTCGCAAAGGACGAACTTTATTCCTTTTGACAGCAGAAAGTCCGGAGTTATTCCGCTGTATGAATCGAAGATAAAATGTGGGACAAGGTATGACACGGGTTCCTCCTTAAGTAAGGAATTTACATTGCGTAAGTAATTTGCATTGCGTAAGTAATTTACATTGCGTAAGTAATTTGCATCGTCCGCTGCAATGAGACAGTGAAACTTTTTTCACAGAAAACGACAGCCATCTGCGCTGTAACGGCGCGTCAAATGCACGCCGGAGTACATGTGATATTCTATAACAACCCTGTTTTTTTGTCAATATCGGTCAGAATAATTTTTGTATCATGAGGAATACTCGTATTGTGAAATAAGTTGCTCTTGTTCCGCCCGGCCGCCTTGCGCTGATGAACGTCTACCCGCGGCGGAGCGTAAAAAACTTTGTTTCTGATCTGTCAGGATATCAAACAGAAAGGAGTGTCGTCATGAAGGTCGATGAGAAATATGAGAAATTTGCCAGTGAACACGCCGCCAAATCTCCACTCGGAAAAGACTGCTTCTTTGCCTTTACAGTCGGAGGATTTATCTGCGTTCTCGGACAGGCATTTTCGGATATATACACGTTGCTCGGTGTTAACGAGGAAACAGTAAAAGCGCTTGTACCGGTGAGTCTTATTTTTTTAAGCGTGCTTCTGACCGGTATAGGGGTCTTTGACAAAATAGCCAAATTCGCAGGGGCAGGCACCCTTGTGCCAATAACCGGGTTTGCAAATGCCGTCGCTGCTCCGGCTATAGACAATAAGGCTGAGGGCTACGTGATGGGTCTGGGTGCCAAAATATTCATAATAGCGGGGCCTGTCATAATGTATGGAATACTTGCGTCTGTAATATACGGAGGCATATATTACATCGCCGGTCTTATTCCTATCTGATTTGTCTCAGGCGCGTCATATGAGGCAGTCTGATCATCAGCGTACCGTAATTCTGATTTATATGCGCCTTTATATGCGCCGCATTTATTCTGCTTCAAAGTCATTGAGTCCGCCTATAGCTCAATACTGCGGACAGGACAAGACGGCTGTGCGTGATTCAAAAAATCAGTGTGCTTAAGGCGCCAAATCACGGAATACCGTACATTGGATATACGCAATATACACGATTTTTTTCAGAAATGAATCCGCAGGTCCCACAGCGAAGACATGAATCAAATACTTTTACAGCTACTGAACAATACGGTGATAAGATGCTAATTGAGATAAAAAATGAGACTCGCATATTTTCCTTTGCCGCAGTAGGCGGAAAAGCAGAAAAAAACGGCCCGCTCGGTTATGCCTTTGACTACACAGATGAAAGCGAGCGCTTTTCACAGAAAACGTGGGAGAGCGCCGAAGGCAGTATGCAGAAAATAGCCCTTTCCATGGCTCTGGGGAAGCGCAATATGACAGAGAAGGATATAGGTGTGCTGCTTGCCGGGGATCTTATGAATCAGTGCACGGCGTCATGCTACGGGCTTTTGTCTTTCGATATTCCGTTCGTGGGACTTTTCGGCGCCTGTTCTACTGCTGCAGAGGGTCTTGCGCTTTCAGCAATTATATGTGATCAGAGCGGTTCTGTGTGCGCTGCGGTGACGTCGTCACATTTTTGTTCTGCCGAAAGGCAGTTTCGCTTTCCGCTGGAATACGGAGGGCAGAGAACACCGACATCGCAAAGGACGGCTACGGCTTCGGGCGCCTTCATTACAGGAAGGACAAATGAGGGCGTCAGAATAAAAAGCGTCATGTTCGGCAGGTCGGTCGACAGCAAAATAAAAGATATCAACAATATGGGCGCTGCTATGGCTCCGGCTGCTGCCGACACTATGCTCCGTTTTTTTTCTGAGAGCGGCATGAAGCCAGGCGATTTCGATCTGATAGCAACGGGTGATCTCGGTGCAGAGGGATACTCAATAACAAAGCTCATTATGGAGCAGAACGGATATGACATGGGAGAAGTATACGATGACTGCGGCCTCCGCCTTTATGACAGAAAGCGGCAGGACATGCATTCCGGCGCCTCAGGATGCGGATGTTCTGCCTCTGTCGCCTGCACAAGCATCCTTCCTGATATGCTTTCCGGAAAACTCGGCAGGGTCTTATTCATCGGAACTGGGGCGCTTATGAGCCCCACAAGTCTTCAGCAGGGAGAGCCGATAGCGTCGGTGGCTCATCTTGTATATTTGGAGGGCTGACAAATTGGAAAAAATACTTGTGTACCTGAGCGTCTTTATAGTTGGCGGCATACTGTGTACAATTGCTCAGATACTTATAGACAAAACAAAGCTCACCCCGGCTCGTGTGCTTGTGTCATACGTAGTAGGAGGTGTGATTCTTACAGCCATGGGTATATACGGTCCCATTGTGGATTTTGCAAAAGCCGGTGCGACCGTACCTCTCACAGGATTCGGTTATTCTCTTGCCCGCGGTGTTGAAAAGGCGATAGATGAAAATGGAGCCATAGGGATACTTACAGGAGGCTTTACAGCGACTTCAGCCGGAATAGCTGCGGCGCTGGTTTTCGCCTTTGTTGCCGCGTTGATCTTCAGGAGCAAACCGAAGTGAGAGGTGAACCTGTAATCCGGTTCGTAATACAGACTCCGTATGATTTTCATTTATTTTGAGTGGTCTGTATGATTTTGAGCAACACCATGCTCCAAATCAGGTAAGTAAAAAATACCTAAAAAACACAGTAAGCAAATTTTGGCATAAAGAAGCTTGATAAAGCACGGCTCATGATATAAATCTGATACAGACCGCGGCATTAAGCTGCATTCCTCCTAATGTCATCCAGACGTGCAAAACAAAAGCTTGCTGCCGAGCATGATGATTTTGTGCAATCTCCCTGTCGGAAACGGTCGTCATATGAAGTGTCAGACGTAGAAATTTTCAGAAAAAATCCCGGAGGTTCAATTAGTGTTCTTCACTTAATGAACTGTCCGGGAGATTTTTATAGGCTTTGTATTGCGGTTTGGTTTGTACTTGCAGATGTGATCACATTTTATCATGGACTTTGTGTAAAGTCGTATTTTTTCAGGCAAAAAATGTCTTACCTGAGGAATGTCTGACCTTACCTACCTTATTTTAAAATTTGCTCAAAACGTCCTCATACGTCATGGTCTTTTCGTTCATCGTCCTCACCGGAATCTGAGTCTTTTTTGGCATCGGTCGGCGTATCGTGCGAGATTCTCTTCGACGCAAGGGGATTTTTTTTAACGGCGTCTTCAAGCTGCCTGTTGCTGACATGCGTGTATATCTGTGTTGTATTCAGCTGTTCATGACCGAGTATGTCCTTCAGTATGAGAACATCTACTCCGCCCTCCTGATACATCAGAGTTGCGGCAGTGTGACGCAGTTTATGTGTTGAAAGGTGTCTGTTTCCCAGCCCTGCCTTGTTCAGATATTTATATATCATCCACTGTACCGTCTTATTGCTTATCCTTTTTCCGAGCCTTGAAATGAAAAGCGCGTTTTTGTCCTTCGATGAAATTGCTCCGCGCACCTTGAGGTAATCGGTAAGTGCGGCCCTGCATGCATCGTTCAGGTATACTATCCTTTCCTTCGAGCCTTTTCCTATTACGCGCAAGGAGCGCATCTCAGTGTCTATATCGCTCAGATTAATTGAGCAAAGCTCTGAAAGGCGCATGCCGCAGTTCAGAAAAAGCGTAACTATAGCGTAGTCTCTCTCCCTGCTTTCAGACTCGGTATCGCTTTCGACGGCTTCAAGAAGGGAAATGCTTTCTTCAAGTGTGAGATATTTGGGAAGAGCACGCTTTACGGAGGGGGATTCCACATTAATGGCGGGGTTCTTGTCTATAAGTTTTTTATTTACCTCAAGATATTTGAAAAAAGTCTTGAGACTGGAAAGCTTGCGGGCGCGAGAACGTGCCTTATTTGCGCGTTCTCGTGATACGAATATGAAAAAATCGTATATGTCGTCCTCGCTTATTTTCCGTATGAAGTCAATGTCCACGCCCGATATGTCCGTGTTGTCAAACTCTTCTTTGGAAAGAGGAGTTCCGTTTTTTCGGCATATAAGGTATTTGAAAAACAGCATAAGGTCTATTTCGTATTGCTCAACTGTCTTTATTGATCGGTTCTGTATCGACAGCTTGTAGTTGAGAAATGATTTTACAAGCTCCGGGGTGTTTTCCATCGGCTCCTCCTTGAGTGATTTGCAGGTTCGTGATGCGATTTTTTATATAAAAAGTTTCATATCGGTTGCATTTGTAACGCACATGGTATATAATTACCTTGTTACTTTGTCGTTTTATTTTATCGGCAGCCGGACAGTGCGGCATGACGGCAAAAGATTATCCGAAAGGAAAATGCAATGAAAAGGTTTTTCGCTGAAAATTCGTACACTATGGTAAAGCTGTTTATATTTCAGCTTGCCATATCCATAATGGGCTTCGTCACTGCTACTGCCACACTTAAGCTGGGAGTGTGGAGTCTTTTATCATCCGTGTTCTGTACGGTGGTCTATCTCTGTCTTATATGGACCGTCGGATATATGGAGGGTCAAAAGGACGGCATAAGGATCGAGGCTGGAAGGCTTAAGCCCTTTCCGGCAAAGTTCTTTATCATATCTCTGATTTCAAACTCCATAAACATAGTCGCCGGGCTCCTGGCTTTTATCTTCAGAGCCTGCAGCAATGCTCCGCTTACATATGTCGTTGAAAATGCAGAGTACTCTCCGGAATGGGCTGTGAACGGTCACGAGATAGCAAATCTCATTGCAAGACTTCTTCAGGCAATGTATCTCGGAATAATAAACTATGTCGGCAAGAGCAACGTCATCCTGCTGCTCATAATACCGCTTCCGGCAATAATTGTCACCGGATTTTCATACATTGCGGGCGTTAAATACAAGGACGGCTTTATAAAGCAGAACAAGCCTTCGTCAGGGAAAATGTAAATCCGGTCTAAAGCAGTCATAAAGAGCAGTTGGGAAAGACACGCAGAAAAAAGTTTCCCGCGTGAAGGTGCAGCGGCAGACGCCGGCCATGGGAAGGGCGCAGATGCCCAGCCATTGTGAGAATGCAGACGCCGGCCATGGGAGGGGCGCAGATGCCCAGCCATTGTGAGAATGCAGACGCCGGCCATGGGAAGGGCGCAGATGCCCAGCCATATGAAGAGCACAGACGTTCAGCCATGGTGAGAATGCAGAAGCCCAGCCACGGGCAGAGCAATAAATTATCACGATGCAGCATATAATGGAGCGATGTTCTGTTCGGAGGGTGTCGCTTTATGAAACGTGTGATCCCGGCGTTTATATGCTCCCTTGCCATATGCGCGGCAATAGCCTGCGCAGTGGTGGTGTTTATGCGCTTTTCCGGTTTGATAGATAATATTCTATCACCGGGAAAATCATCTGTCAATAACCGTGAATCAAAAATAACTGTGGTCATCGACCCTGGACACGGCGGAACTGACGGTGGTGCTGTGGGAGTATCCGGCATACTTGAGAAAGATTTAAACCTTGAGGTCGGAACACTCCTTGCAGGGGAGCTTACAAGGCGTGGCTTTGATGTGATTATGACGAGGACAGATGATGTTATGCTTGACAACGGAAGCTCTTCGTCGGCAAAAGTTTCAGACCTTTCGGCGCGTCTGGAAATCGTCAGAAGCTGTGAAAACCCTGTGTTTGTAAGCATACACATGAATAAATTTCCGGACAGCTCCGTTAATGGGTTCACTGTGTATTATTCCTCCAACAATCCGGACAGCGAGTTGCTTGCCGCTGCTGTCCGTCAAAGTGTCACAGATAGTGTGCAGCCCGAAAACAAGCGTCCTATGAAGGCGGCCGGTAACAGTATATTTCTCCTGAGCAGGCTGACGTCGCCGGCTGTGTTGCTCGAATGCGGGTTTCTCTCAAACCAGCGTGAAGAGGCGCTTTTATCTGACCCTGAATACCGTGAGAAGCTGGTTTGTGCGATTTCGGATGGGATTGAGAATTTTATAAACCGCGGCAGTTCCGGCAGCAAAGTCTGATACAACTTTGGCGTGCTGTGACGCATCTGACATGAGAATGACTGACAAAGGCAGTCATATGCCGGGATGCTTCCTGTATTGGCGCGTGTGTATTGAAGATATGAAAAAGCCGCCGGTGCTGTGGAAAAACGTGGCGCCGGGCGGTGTCAAAACTGCTTTCTGGCAGGAAAGGAACAGCTATCAGATGAAGATTGGCACATATTACGTCTGCCGCGAGTGCGGATACAGGTCTGCAAAGTATTTCGGCAGGTGTCCTGGATGCGGCGGATGGGATACGCTTGAACAGAATATAAAGGAAGATAAGAAGCCGGAAGTGCGGACAGCTTATTCAAGAGAAACGTCGTATGCGACTGCCTCCTTGTTTTCCGAGATTGACGATGTGGCTGACATACGTTCAAAGAGCGGCATGCCGGAACTGGACAGGGTTCTCGGCGGGGGAATAGTCAGGGGCTCGGTCATACTCATGGCTGGAGAGCCGGGAATAGGAAAGTCAACGCTTCTTATGCAGATTTCGGGTTCTCTTTCCTCAGCCGGCAAGGTACTGTATATATCCGCTGAGGAATCGGGAAGTCAGCTCAAATACCGTGCCCAGAGACTCGGAATTGACGATAAGAATGTTTACGTGCTTACAGAGACCTCCGTTGACGCCATACTCTCTGAATGTGAAAGAATATCTCCGGATTATATAATAGTTGATTCAATACAGACCGTTTCCCTTGAAAAAGTACCGTCGTCTGCAGGCAGCGTGGCACAGGTACGTGAGAGCGCCGCGCGTTTTATAGAGCTTGCAAAAAAAAGCGCTGTGTCCGTCCTTATGGTAGGCCATGTAAACAAAGAGGGGAGCATAGCAGGTCCCAAGGTTCTTGAACACATGGTAGACGCCGTCCTGAATTTTGAGGGCGACAGAAGACATGTGCTTAGGCTTATACGGGCTTCCAAAAACCGTTACGGTGCGACAAATGAAATAGGCGCTTTTGAGATGACAGACCGCGGTTTGCAGGAGGTGAAGGACCCGTCGGGACTGTTCCTTTCGGACAAGCCCTCCGGAGTTCCGGGAACATGCGCTGTGTGCCTTGTGGAAGGAACGCGCCCTCTTATAACCGAAATACAGGCTCTTACGACGCAGTCTGTATATCCTTCTCCGAGAAGAACGTCGGACGGTATAGATTATAACAGAATGTGTATACTGCTTGCTCTTCTGGAAAAGAGACTGGGACTGAGATTTTCGACGCTTGACACATATGTCAATGTCATAGGCGGAATACGCCCTGAGGAGCCTGCGGCTGACCTTCCTCTGGCACTTGCTCTTATATCCTCATTTAAGGATATACCGTTTGAGGATTCCCTCGTTGCATTCGGCGAAGTAGGACTTGCCGGTGAATGCAGGGCAGTAGATATGGCGCTGCTCAGGGTGAGGGAAGCGGTGAAACTGGGATTCAACAGAATCGTGCTTCCGTATAAAAACTACGATGAAGTGAAAAAGGCGTTCGATACAGGAGCTTTACCTGCAGGACTGACCCTCATTCCGGTAAAGAGCATATTTGACGCCTTAAAAGTATTTACAAAAAGCGGTGGCTCATGAAGATATGTAATTTGTCCGAATACATAAAGATGCTGAACGAAAAAGGACTTCTTGTGCATGACGGCGCGACGTGTAGCGAATACGCCCAAGGCGGTGATTTTCCTGTTATCGGACTCTCATATGACAGCAGGACGGTGTCTGACGGCACTCTGTTCATATGCAAAGGCGCCGCGTTCAGGAGAGAGTATCTCGAAAAGGCGTTATCCTGCGGCGCTCGCGCATATATAAGCGAGACTGACTATCATGCGGGCGGAAAATGCATTCTCGTTACCGATGTGAGAGCGGCAATGGCGTGCGTTTCAAAACGCTTTTACAATACCGACAAGCCTTTGCCGCTTATTGTGGGTATCACCGGGACCAAGGGCAAGACGACGGCTTCATTTATGCTAAAACGCATATTTGACGTCTATAATGCGTCACAATGCAGACCGAAATCGGCGATAATTTCTTCGTTGATCACATATGACGGGCAAGAGCTTTTCAGTTCATCCCTGACAACTCCGGAATCTCCTGACCTGCGCCGTCACATAATGAACGCCGCGGAAAGCGGCTGTCCTCAGCTGATACTTGAGGTTTCCAGTCAGGCTTTGAAATACGGCAGGACGGACGGCACGGATTTTGACGCTGTCTGCTTTCTGAATATAGGCGAGGATCACATAAGCAAGGCTGAACACAGGGATTTTGAAGATTATTTTTCTGCCAAGCTCAGTATATTTTCAAAAACCGACACTGCATTCATATTCAGCGGCTGTTCTTATCTGGACCGCATATCTGACAAGGCGAGCGCGTGTGACTGCGCGGCAAAGTTCTTCGGTTTCATGACGGATGACGACGTTTTTTGCTCTGATATTTCGGAGCTTGGAGCAACCGGAACGCAGTTTACAGTGAATTCAAAGGGCGAGAATCAGTCTTATTCGCTGTCTATGTCCGGAAAACACAATCTTGAAAATGCCCTTGCAGCAATTGCCGTAGCGGAGCATTTCGGCGTTCCGGCTGAAGTCATACGCGAAGCTCTTTCCTGCGTCAGCGTGCCCGGACGTGACACAAAGTTCATAAGTTCAGACGGCAAGCTGACGGCAATAGTAGACTATGCGCATAATGAACTCAGCATGACAGCGCTTCTTGAAAGTACAAGAAGCATATATCCGGGAAAGAGGATAGTCACCGTTTTCGGATGCCCCGGCGGAAAGGCTGTGAACCGGCGGGAAGGCATGGCTCGTCCGGCGTCGCGATATTCTGATTACATAATACTTACAGAGGACGATCCGGGATATGAACAGGCGTGTGAAATTTGCGCTTCCATATCAGAATGTCTTAAAAGAATGGGCAGTCTGGTTCCGTATGAAACGGTTCTTCCAAGACAGCAGGCTATAAAGAGGGCGTTTGAGCTTGCTTCCGACGGCGGGGTGGTATTATTGTGCGGCAAGGGAGCGGAAACGGTACAGAAAATAAACGGCAGAGATGTGCCGTACAACGGTGACGGATATTACGTTATGGAAGAAATACAAAAATACGACGCCCGGACGCTGCATTCGTCTTCCGGTCAGAATGCAGAAGCGGAGATAATCTACGTCTGAGTCAGCCTTTATGCGATCTGCCATTTACCGTGTAAACGACTGCATAAACGCACGCCTGGTATTGCAGGAGTGCCATGACAGGCAGTCGACTGTGAAGACGGATAAGCAATCGAAACAGGAAAGTGAAGGAAGTCAGAAATGTCTGCAAAAACGGATTTTTTGCCTATAATACTCGGAAGCGATGAAAATGCATACGGCTGTGTCAGGCTGATAGAAGAAAAATACCCTGATGTCAGGCCGCTGATACTTTGTACACGGCTCCTTGTTCCTACAATGCACAGCCGGTTGTTCGATTATGAAACGTATGAGAATTTTGACAGGGAAGAGGTATTCGTTCCGGTTTTGCAGAAAGTACTTGAAAGCAGGGCGGGATGTTATGGAAAGCTGCTGGTCATACCATGCTCTGATTACTACTCAGCGCTTGTTTCCAAAAACATTGCTTCATTCGGAGGCCTTATTTCAAATCCGATACCCGACGCGTCATTGCTTTCAAAATTTGAAACGAAGGACAAATTTTACGCATTGTGCGAAGAGTTCGGGGTAGATTATCCTGAAACGGTGGTTGTAACGCCTGACGAAAGGGCAAAGGCCGCCGGGAGGCTTCCGTTTCCTTTTCCGATCGTTGTTAAACCGGAAAACAGCAATGCTTATGAATATCTTCATCTGAAGTTTCCTGAGAAGAAAAAAGTGTATTTCATATCCTCAGAGGATGAATACGAGCGGGTGGCGTCGGCTCTTGACAGAAATCAGTATTCCGGCAAACTGGTAATACAGAGATTTATTCCAGGCGGTGACGATTCAATGCGAGTGGTGAACAGCTACTCCGACTCATCGGGCTCTGTTGCGGTAAGCTGTTCCGGTCACGTACTTCTCGAAGAATATGCTCCATATACACTTGGAAATTATGCCGCTATAATCACTGAAAAAGGTCCTGGAATATGTGAGGTAGTCAAGCGTTTTCTCGACCGAATCGGGTACAGGGGATTTTCAAACATAGACATGAAGTATGACGCTGCTACAGGAAAATGCTTTTTGTTTGAAATAAATCCTCGTCTGGGACGATCTTCATATTTTGTGAGAGCGTCCGGCATAAACATCATGTCTGAAATGATAGAAGACGTGGTTTACGCAAACAGGAGGGAACAGACGCTGTATTCTAACAAGGAAGCAATGTGGTCCAATGTCCCCGTTAGTGTCCTTAAAAAATATGCCGGCAGTTCCGTACGCGACTTAATTGACCGGAATTCAAAAGATTGTATTTTTACTCTTTTGTGCAAAAATGACCTTTCATTAAAGAGATTGTATCGCATAACGAGGTTCTATAACTCTCACAGAAAAAATTACAAGCTGTATTATTTTGATAAAAATTCCCGGCAGTTCACATTTTCCTGAGACTTTATCCGGATGAAACTCTCAAGTGAACCTGACAAAATACATTCATTAATTGAATACAGATGTATGCACGGAAAAGGCAGAAATATTTTTTTCTTGCAAATCGCTTTTGCGTGTGCTAAAATAAGCACAGATTTATTTTTTCCGGCCGCACACCCGAATAAGCGGATCAAAACCGCAGGCTGACTCCTTATTCAGTAAAAGCGAAACGGACAAATTCATCGCGGCATTCACTGAATATAACATGACAGGCAGAAGAAGTGTTTAAGAAAGGATTTCAAGAAATGGCAGATTTTCCAAAGGACATAGAAATAGCGCATAATGCAAAAATGATCCCGATAACCGAGGTCGCACGGTCCGTCGGCATAGAAGAGAATGAGCTTGAAATGTACGGAAGATACAAAGCAAAGATAACAGATGCCTTTATAGAGAGAAATAAAGACAAGCCTGACGGAAAGCTGGTTCTCGTCACAGCGATAAACCCCACTCCTGCCGGAGAGGGAAAAACCACGACTTCCGTAGGACTAGCACAGGCTCTTGCAAAGCTCGGCAAGAAGGCTGTTCTTGCGCTCAGGGAACCGTCGCTCGGACCGGTTTTCGGAATAAAGGGAGGAGCGGCAGGCGGCGGATATTCTCAGGTTGTCCCGATGGAAGACATTAATCTCCACTTCACGGGAGACTTTCACGCTATTACATCCGCAAATAATCTTCTTTGCGCAGTCATAGACAACCACATACATCAGGGCAACGCTCTTGGAATAGACCCGCGCAGGGTACTGTTCCAGAGGGTTATGGACATGAACGACAGGGCTTTGAGAAATATTGTTGTCGGGCTGGGGAAAAAAGCGGACGGGATGCCGCGTGAAGACCATTTCAGCATAACCGTCGCAAGTGAAGTGATGGCGATACTCTGTCTTGCCGATTCAATAAAGGACTTAAAGGAAAGACTCGGAAATATACTTGTAGGATACACTTTCGACAACAAGCCGGTTTATTGCAGGCAGCTCTCGGTGAACGGAGCAATGGCGGCACTGCTCAAGGACGCCATAAAGCCTAATCTCGTTCAGACGCTTGAAAATACCCCGGCTCTTGTACACGGGGGACCTTTTGCCAATATAGCTCACGGTTGCAACTCTGTGAGGGCTACCAGGCTTGCTCTCAAGCTGGCTGATTACTGTGTGACGGAGGCGGGCTTCGGCGCCGACCTCGGAGCGGAAAAGTTCATAGATATCAAGTGCAGAGTTTCAGGTCTGAGACCCTCCGCCGTGGTCATTGTCGCAACGGTGAGGGCGCTCAAGTACAACGGCGGAGTGCCCAAGACGGAGCTCAAGGCGGAAAATGTCGACGCTGTGCGTGCAGGTATATGCAACCTTGAAAAGCATATTGAAAATATGTCTGCATTCGGACTCCCGGTTGTTGTGGCTCTCAACAGGTTTGCCGATGATACAGATAATGAGATAGCCGTGGTTGAAAAACTTTGCAGAAAGAAAAACGTAGAGCTCGCTTTGTCCTGCGTGTTTGCAAAGGGCTCCGAAGGCGGTCTTGACCTTGCGCGCAAGGTGATTGCCGCGTGCGAGAAGGAGAGCAGCCTTGAGTTTACCTACACAGACGACATGACGATAGAGGAAAAGATAAGCGCAGTTGCCGGAAAGATATACGGCGCTGACGGTGTTGACATCACTCCCGCCGCCAAAAAAGCGATAGCTGAAATAAAGGCGCTTGACGAGAGCTATGCAAGACTTCCGATATGCATAGCAAAGACTCAGTACTCGTTATCTGACGACCCCGCAAAGCTCGGACGTCCGACAGGCTTCAGGCTCAGCGTGCGGGATGTTAGACTGTCTGCCGGAGCTGGATTTATTGTCGTACTTACAGGTGATATAATGACTATGCCAGGTCTTTCAAAGCAACCCGCCGCTTACAGCATAGACGTAGACGACGATGGCAATATAACGGGGCTGTTTTGATATGGGCGGCAAAAAGGAAAAACGCACGTGTATCTACAACATTCTGTCGCACGGACAGGGACAGACGGAATCAGCCGGAATGATGCTTGCAGTAAGGCTTAAACCGGGGGATTTTGTAGCTATGTACGGTGACCTCGGAGCTGGAAAAACCTCCTTTGTCAGAGGTGTCGCACGTATCATAGCCCCTGATTGCTTTGTAAGCAGTCCGACATATACAATAGTTAACGAGTATGGTGAAGGAAGCGGGCGTCTCTGTCACTTTGATATGTACAGAATAGACGGGGAGGACGACCTTGAATCCATAGGATTCTCCGATTATACCGATTGCATCGTAATTGCCGAATGGTGTGAAAAAATACCTTTTGCCCTGCCGCGCAAAAGGTATGAGGTGCATATATCAAGGGTTGCCGATGACGACAGAATGATATTGATAGAATATGTAGAATCCTGAATCCTGCGCTGCGGCAAAATAAGCGCAGCAAGAGCTTCCGCGTCTCTTTCAACTTATTCATTCGGAGATATATTGAAAAAATGCTTATACTTGCAGTAGATTCGACAGCTAAGGTCGCGGCTGCGGCACTTGCTGAAAACGATGTTGTAATATGTTCGTGCGCGCAGGAAAAAGGACTTACGCACAGCGAGACGCTTTTGCCTATGATAGCGGAGCTTTATGAAAGATCAGGGAAAAAAGCCATAGATACAGAGCTGTTTTGCGTTTCTGCCGGTCCCGGTTCATTTACCGGTGTACGGATAGGTGTATCACTGATAAAAGGTCTTGCGTTCGGCGGGTCAAAATGCGTCGGTGTGTCCACACTTGAGGCGCTTGCATACAATCTGAGGGCGCTTGACGGCGTTGCCTGCGCTGTCATGGACGCACGCAGAGACCAGCTTTACAACGCCCTTTTTAAGATAGGGGACGGAAAAGTCAAAAGGCTTTGCCCTGACAGGGTTATAATGAAGCATGAGCTCGCAGAGGAGCTATCGCGTATGCATTGCCCGGTCTACCTGTGCGGTGACGGATATGATATAATGGCAGGCGAGAATATACCGACAGTGGAAAAGACTCCTCGTCAGCTGATAAAGCAGAATGCAGAATCTGTCGCTTTTCTCGGATACACCGAGTACCTTATGGGAAATTATTCGGATGATTTATCGCTTCGCCCGATATATCTGAGAGCTCCTCAGGCAGAACGGGAACGCGCAGCAAGGCTTGCATCGGAACGCCTTGGAAAAAATGTAACATGAAATTATAGCAAAATAAAAAAACAAACGCATGTTACGGGCAACTGTGCTGTACAAAGTACTTGTTTTCGCAATAAGTACTTCAATGCGGCGCTTGCCCTTGGATTCATGCGATGACTATCGCGGCGGTTCTGAACTGCCGGAGGAGGATTTACATATGTGCAGAAGAATAGCCATTGCCTGTGATCACGCCGGAAACGAATACAAGGATGCCCTCATCTGCCATCTCAGGGAGCGCGGATTTGAAGTAACTGACTACGGCTGTGACGGAAGCTGTTCGGTGAATTATCCTGAATATGCGCACTATGTCTGCAAGGCGATACAGGACGGAAACGCCGACCTTGGGATACTGATATGCGGAACAGGTATAGGCATGAGCATGGCGGCAAACAAGCACAAGGGAATCAGAGCGGCTGTTTGCGACAATGAATTTTCAACCGAGATGACAAGACGTCACAATGATGCAAACGTCCTCTGTATGGGTGCCAGAGTCATAAGCCGCGAAATCGCCTTAAAGCTCGCAGATATTTTTGTCGACAGCGGATTTGACGGCGGAAGGCATGCCATACGTGTTGATATGCTCAATGAGCTTGACAGCTGAACAGGGATGAGCGATACCCGTTTTTCAAGAGCAGAGGCTCTTTTCGGCACAGATGGAATGAAAAGGCTTTCAGGTTCTCACGTTGCGGTGTTTGGAATAGGCGGCGTAGGTGGATATGCAGTGGAGGCTCTCGCACGAAGCGGCATAGGCGCCTTGACGCTGTTTGACAGTGACAGGGTGGACGTCACAAATATCAACAGACAGATATTTGCACTTGAAAATACCGTAGGCATGTACAAGTGTGACGTCGCAAGAGAGCGTATCCTGAATATAAATCCAGACTGCAGGGTCACATGTAACCGGGTTTTCTATCTTCCCGAAAATGCAGACGAATATCCGTTGGATGTATACGACTATGTTGTAGATGCGGTCGACACCGTGAGCGCCAAGATCGAAATTGCAGTGAGAGCTGAAAAGTCCGGTGTGTCTGTGATCTCTTGCATGGGTACCGGTAACAAGACAGATCCCTGTGCACTCAGGGTGTCAGATATATACAGTACAGCTGTCTGTCCTCTCGCGCGTGTGATGAGACGCGAGCTCAGGGCAAGGGGAGTTAAGGCGTTAAAGGTCGTATATTCGGAGCAGCCCCCGCTTTCCGCCGGATGTAAAGATAATAATTCCGGACGACCGTCGCCTGCGAGCTGCTCGTTCGTTCCTGCCGCAGCCGGTCTCATAATAGCGGGGCAGGTTGTATGTGATATCGCCGGCATACAGTCCGAATGAAATTACCTGCCAGTGCAGGGCTTGTTTTCGGTTATTGATATTTTCCGGACACTTCTGCAGTATTCTTTTATGATGTTTTTCGCGTGCGCAGTCTGCGTTATCATATGGTCTGCCGCATGCGAAAATTATTTTGGAGGAAAAGAATCATGAAAAGCGGATCAAAGAAAAGAACAACCGGCAATCGTTTTTCGGGTTTATTTAAGCTGCTTTTTATCACGATGCTGTCTCTTTGTACGATTATTCTTGCAGTTTCGTGTACTGGTGACGTAAATACCGATGATTCAACCGGTGCTCAACAGACTTCGGGTACGCCCGGAAGCGAAAGCGTTACGTCTTCAGACGAGATTACATCGGCGGCGACGACGTCTTCGGGCAATGTCACCGAGCCGGCAGGCTTGACCTCGGTTAAAATCGGAGATACTGACATATCCCAATACAGAATAGTATATGCACGCAGTGAATTTTACCGTATGAGCCTGATGCCTCAGTACAAGGAATATTTTCCGGTATGGAATTTCAATAAGGAAAGCGCAGAGCGCTTGGCTGAAATCATACTTAACGCATGTGGGGTTGAGCTGGACATAGTTGAGGACAAGTCCTCTGATGACGAAGGGTATGAGATACTCATAGGCGATACGTCGCGTGACGCTGTTGACTCGCTAGCCCTTTCCGAACTTGCCTCAGATTCTTACAAAATTGCCACAAGCTCGGATAAATTTGTAATTTGCGGCGGCGAATACGGAACCACATGGCATGCGCTCGACTACATTGAGGAGCTGTTTGAAAACGCTTTGTCAAGTGAAGAAAAAACTCTTGAATTCGGAAAAGACTTTTCATATGACGGAGAATACCATCTCACAAGGATAGGGACGATAGGCGACAGTATAACAGAAGGTGTTGGAGCTTCAAGCGCCGCTTATTTTGCATATCCGGCACAGCTTTCAAGGTATCTCTGGAAAGATGCGCTTGTCTACAATTTCGGAAACAGCGGGAAGACCATGCGTTCTGACCTTACCGACGCCTATACAAAGACACAGACATATACCGATGTTCTCAATGCGGCTCCGGAGCTTGACATAGTAACAATTATGCTCGGAACGAACGATTCAAACCGTGACAGGAACTGGACAGCACTCTCTACCACCGCGTACAAAAACAGCTGCAAGCAGATCTTCGCAGCGCTTTACGCAAAAAACAACGACTTGAAATTTGTGCTTGCAAATTGCCCGGCATATTTCGGAAGTGACGGTTTCGGCAGCGAGACTGTAAGGGATCTTCAGCAGGAGCTTCCGGAAGAGCTCAATAATCTTGGCTACAACACGACATTCTTTGACATGTATGAGGTCACGTCGAGCATGAGCTCATATTTCCCCGATTCTCTCCATCCAAACGACAAGGGACATATGCTCATGGCACAGATATTCTCAGAATATCTCTACACACTTATAAACCAGGAATCAGACGAGGCATGACGTCCGGTAAAAGCCGATTATATTCTGACAACTTCGCTCATATTTCCGGAGTTGTTTTGCCGTTTGTCTGCAAGCAGCGTCTGTCGTTGTGCTTGTTCCGGTAAAAGCAAAGTAAAGAATTCATGCTCTCGTTGAACAGAATAGACGTGAGCGGACACTTCGTCAGAAAAGACGCGGTGTCCGCTCTTTGTTTTTATGCATATCCGGTATTTTGTGTTCCTGTTCGTTTTCATCGTGATAAAAATTTTATAATTGTGAGATTGAAATCACCCGCGATTCCAAGTACATATACTTTTTTTATCATTACTGCAAATTTACCATAGACATGCAGAAATATGTCGTTGCTATTTTGCTATGACACAAAAAAAGACACATTTTTTGACAAAAAATATACTTAATTTGGTCGTACAACTGTGATATAATTCTAAAAGAACAGGCATCCGTGTTTCACGCCGGCAGTCACGACAGGAATTGTCAGGGACAGGGCAGCGGTTGCCTTAATAAATAAAGGAGCACAAAACCAGATGAGGGAAAAGAGAAGAAAAATATCGTTGGCAGTGGCTGTTTTTCTGCTTGTGACGCTTCTTTTGTTTGTCGTCTCTTGCAATAAAGAGCCTGCGAGCAGCGGAAATGCGACGAGCACGCATGATACAGACACTCCTACCGCCGGTCCGGGCACCGGGGAAGGTGACCCTACCGACACATCAGATAACACAGGAGGAGAAATGGAGAAACTTTATCTTTCCGATATGAGGATAAACATGACCGATGTTCCTCTCGGAATTGATTCTACACCGGTATTTGCCTGGACCGTAGGCGGCGGACAGAATGAAAATTCACAGTCCGCTTACCGCATTGCAGTATCGTCTGACAAGGAAAAAGCGCTCGCCGGAGAGGCTGATATATGGGACAGCGGGAAGGTAGAGTCTGACGACAGTACATCGGTTCCTTACGGCGGTGACGCGCTTTCATCCTGCAGTACATATTACTGGACAGTGACTGTTTGGGATGCTTATGGTGAAAGTGCAATGAGCTCGCCCGTGGAGTTCAGGACAGGCATATTTGAAGGGGATGAATGGAAGGGAAGCTGGATAGGCTCGGATAATGACAGTATCCAGTATGCTCTTTCCGGAGCCAAATGGATATGGCTTTCAGGCAGGAATAACGGCGCCACAGCTGACGGCTCGCTGCCGGCTGACAGCACATATTTCAGGTATTCATTTACCCCAAAGGCAGGTAAAACACTCAAGAGCGTGAACTTCGTGTTTACAGCCGATGATTACGGAGTTCTTTATGCCAACGGGCAGACCGTCCTTTCAATACAGAACACCACCGATGTCTGGAAGACCGGAAATGTAGCCGATATAACTGAGGTTATGACCTCGGGAGAAAATGTTATTGCACTCAGAGTTTACAATGCTACGGTGGGATATGCAGGACTTGTGGGAAGACTGTATGTAGCTTATACAGACGGAACTCTCGATATATACGCAACGGATATGGGAAGCTGGAAGGCGTCAAAGAGTGCGCAGGACGGCTGGAATGACACAGGCTTTGATGATTCGTCGTGGAAATCTCCCGATCAGTATGTCACTTACGGGCAGTCTCCCTGGGGAACGAGCGTCGTCATTTCCAATGAGGGCGACCGCGCCGCAGTGCTCCTCAGAAAGGAATTCGAAACAAAAAGCGGGATAACTGAGGCAACCGTTTATATGAGCGGTATAGGTTATTCAATTCTCAGCATAAACGGAAAGCTGGCGGATGACTGTTTCCTTGATCCCTGCAATACGCAGTACAGCCAGACTGTTCTTTACCGTACCTTTGATGTCACCGGGCTTTTGAAGTCAGGTGCGGAAAATGCTGTAGCTGTAGAACTCGGAAACGGCTTCTACAATGAGGAAGGCGGCGTCTGGAACTGGGGAAGCGCAGAGTGGAAAGACGATCCTAAGCTTCTGTTCTGGATGATAATAAGATATGAGGACGGAAGTACTCAGGAAATAGTTTCAGATACGACCTGGAAGGGAAGCGTTGAAGGTCCTACGACATTCAACAGCATATATTATGGTGAATTTTACGACGCCCGTCTTGAAAAAGACGGTTGGGACAACGTCGGGTACGATGATTCGTCATGGAGCGACGCTGTGGCAGTCAAGGCTCCTGAAGGTAAGCTTGAGTGCCAGCTCGAAGACCCTGTGCGCCGTACAGAATCCTTTAAGCCATCTGAAATAAAGAAGCTTTCCGACGGATCTTATGTAGTGTACTGTCCTGAAATGGTCGCCGGATGGATAGCTCTTACAATAGACGGCGCCAAGTCAGGAGACACGATAACCATAACCTACAGCGAGAAGCTCAACAGCGACGGAAGCGTTCAGAAGCTCGGCGGCTCCGACGGAGTAAATTCAGGCTGGTGGCCGGAGACTTATATAATGACCGACAAGTATATATCTGCCGGAGATGAAAGCGTCGTTTTTGAGCCTAAGTTCTCATACAAAGGATTCAGATACATACAGATATGGGGTTATCCGGGTGAGCTTACCGAAGACGACATAGTAATCTACAGAATAAGAAACGATATAGACGTGACGGGAAGTTTTGAAAGCTCCAACACTCTCATAAATCAGCTTCACCAGCTCATGGTTACCACATCGCTCAATAACCTTCAGGGCAAGCCTACCGACACTCCTGTGTGGGAAAAGAACGGCTGGCTCGGAGATTTTAACGTTGCGCTTACCACTATGTGCTACAACTTCGAGATGGCAGGTATGTCTGAGAACTTCATTGAGATAATGGAGACATGCTTCAATGAGTACGGACTTCTTCCTCAGATGGTTCCTACCGCAGGCTGGGGAGTGGCGGACCATTACGTCTGGAACTCTGTATACATTCTCGGAGTAGCCGAAATGTATGACATGTACGGTTCGGTCGATTATATCAAAGAGCAGTACACGACGATGAGCAAGTTTGCCGATTATGTCATGAGAAGGATACGCGCCAACCGCTGGGTATGTCCTGACGGACAGCTTGGAGACTGGGTGTCTCCTATGGGCAATAATCCCAACGCGGGATATGTTGAATCGCCCTCTGAAGGCTCAGGAATAGTCGGTACGGCGTTTGTCTACAAGATGTATGAAGAGCTTGCACGCATGGCAGAGCTGATAGGTCAGAATGATGATGCAATTCAGTACCGCACCTATATGTCATCAATATATGACGCCTTCAATGCGAAATTCTACAACGAAGAAAAGGGCATTTACGAGACAACCGTCTGGACGCAGTACGGCACTCGTACGAGGTATCGTCAGACCTCCAATATCGTGCCTCTTGCCTTCAACATGGTTCCAGATGAATACAGGGAAACAGTTATTAAAAATCTTATTGCAGACATAGAATCGAAGGACAACCATCTCGATACTGGCTGCGTAGGAACAAAATTCATACTCCCTGTTCTTACAGATCTCGGATACGGAGAGCTTGCATACACGATAACGAATCAGACGACATATCCTTCATGGGGATTCATGGTAGCGCAGGGCAGCACTTCTCTCTGGGAAATGTGGGAGACTACTTCACGTTCTCTCGGTCATTACTTCCTCGGTACTTATGACGAATGGTTCTATTCACATCTTGCAGGTGTAACCGATATAACAAACGGATATGAAACATTTACGATAAGACCGTATGTTCTCGGCGATCTCACATATATCAACTGCACTCTTGATACGGTAAGAGGAACGCTTGAGAGCTCCTGGACAAAGGCTGAGGACGGAAGCGTTACCATGAATGTAACTGTTCCGTTCGGTTCAACGGCAAAGATAGTTGTGCCGGTGGATTCGCCTTCTTCTGTTACCGTAAATGGCGAAGCCGTTGAAGATATCGACAACATTTCTCTGGGCTCTGGAACATATGTGATTGTGTGCAACAAGTGATTTCAGAGGTTGAATCGCCGTGCCGGCGGTATTTGGGTCCTTTGTGTTCTACAGACCTGTATAAAGCGTCTGTCACGGTTTAATTGAGTTAATATCGGTCGGTGAATGCCCCCTCCTGCGGTTTACGTAGGAGGGGGCGCATCAGAAATGTATATGCTTTGCAGCTGATATAAAGTTTGCACGCCACTTGTTTATGCAGGAGAGTTTATATGGACAAGGTACTTCTTGAGCGTCTTTCTGTAATTACAGATGAAGAAAAAGCATATCTCGACGGGAAAAAGGATGTTCTCAAGGATATATATTTCAGCAAGGAAAGCACTGTGAGCGATTCAAAGCTCTTTGCCTCCTCCGGACGAAAGGGAATAAATCAGGTAGAGGTCAGGACCCATACGAGATTTATTGATTTTCCTTTGCACAGTCATGATTTCGTTGAGATGATGTATGTCGCAGACGGAAGCATTGTACATGTTACTGATGAAGGAAAGGAGATAGTTCTGAAAAAAGGCGGTGTTCTCTTGATGAACCGCCATGTAAAGCATGCTATAAAACGTGCTGATGCAGGGGATATCGGAATAAATTTTATAATATCCCCGACACTTTTTGAGACTGTAGTGCGTGAGGTCAACGAAAGCCCGATAATAACAGATTTTTTGATAGAAAATCTTCGCAACAACGGAAAGCCTGTGCTTCTTCAGTATGATGTTGCCGGGGTGCTTCCTATTGAAAATCTGATGGAAAATTTAATTTACACAGTTGTTTATAACAAACACAAGGAACCGCATATACTCTATAAAACGCTTTCTCTTATGCTCACTTACTTTGTCGTCGTTGAGGATATTCTTGTAAACAAATACTCTACAAGCGATTATACAGAGCAGCTAAAAAATAAAATAGAAAATTATATAAGGACAAACTACAAGGACGCATCCCTTACTGTTCTTGCTTCAACGCTCGGACTTTCTCATACGTATCTCTGCAAGTGGATATCTGCCAATATGGATTGCGGCTTTAAGGAAATGCTTGTTGAGCAGCGCTTCAAAATGGCAGAGTACCTTTTGAAGACTACAGACCTTTCGATCTCGGATGTCGCTGCCGCCGTTGGATATGAAAATGCAAGCTATTTTTACAGGTGCTTCAGAACAAGATACGGAGATACACCCAAAGGTGTACGCAAAAAAAAGGAAGTATAACGAATTCAGCTATCAGTTTCTTCAGGCTTTTACGGCTTGTGTCTCTGCTTTTTTACGCTGTGACTCCGGTGCTTACGATTGCAAAAAAAGCCGCAATTTTTACAGAATGATAATATTAAATAC
>CALXXF010000014.1 GCA_944392615.1 uncultured Clostridia bacterium | reverse complement strand
AAAAATAAAACATTACGGAGGAATGTGTCATGAAAAAATGCTTTACCCCGATAAAAATCGGCGGACTGACGTTGAAAAACAGGTTCATGATGGCACCGATGGAAAACGGTCTTGCAGCGATAGGCGGCGCCGTCACGGACAAGCTCTGCGACTTCTTTGCGGAAAGAGCGAAAAATGATGTGGCCATAATAATGACTGGCTCTATAGGCGTTTCTCCCGAAGGGCGCGGTCTTCCCACACAGCTCTCACTGTATGAGGAATCGCATATGCACGACCTGTCACGACTTGTTGATAGAGTTCACGAGGCAGGCGCCGCAATAGGTGCGCAGATCTATCATGCGGGACGTCAGGCGTCAGAGGCGATAACGGGGTTGACGCCGGTCGCTCCGAGCGCGATTCCCTGCGCTATTCTCGGAAATCACCCAAAAGAAATAAGCCTTGCAGAGATGGAAGACATAAAAGAAAAATTTGTAAAGGCGGCAAAATGGAGCATTGAGGCGGGTTTTGACCTCATTGAGGTGCATTTTGCGCACGGATACCTGCTCCACAGCTTCCTTTCCCCTCACAGTAATCACCGTACCGATGAATACGGCGGAAGCTTTGAAAACCGGCTTAAATACCCGATGGAAGTGCTGAACGCGGTGCTTGCCGCGGTCGACGGAAAGGTACCGGTCACAATACGTATAAGCGCCGACGAATATCTGGAGGACGGACTTCATTTTGACGAGGTCAAGCTGGTATGCAAGGAGGTTGAAAAAGCCGGCGTTGCCGCCATTTCGCTTACCGCCGGCAGCTACGACTCGGTTGAATATGCAATACAGCCGATGTTTATACCTCAGGGCTTCCTGATTCCCTACTCGGAGCAGCTCAAGAAGGAAACAAGTCTTCCTGTCATAGTTGCGGCAAGACTGAACAGCGCCGACCTGATTGAGGAAACTGTTGAGACCGGCAGGGCGGACATGGTGGCTATAGGCCGCGGCCTTATAGCTGATGAAAAGCTCGTGGTCAAAATGAAGGAAGGCAGGAAGGACGAGATACGCTACTGCGTCGCCTGCAACCAGGGATGCATAGACAGAGTTCTCGGCGGCATGAACGCACACTGTCTTGTAAATCCGAGAGCCGGGCAGGAGAAGGAGCGCGTGGATAAAAAGAGCCCTGTCGTCAGAAGTGTGGTAGTTGTTGGCGCAGGACCTGCAGGAATGCAGGCAGCAATAACCGCATGCGACCGCGGCCACCGTGTCACACTTATATCCCCTTCTCTTGGAGGGAGAATACCTGAGGTTGCTACGCCGCCGGAAAAGAGCACCTTCATGCTTTTCAATGACTATCTGACAGCACGTGTAAAGGAACGCCCCATAAATATTGTAAATAAAAAAGTGACGTCTGCCGCCGATATCGAAGAATATAAGCCGGACGACGTTATACTCGCCTGCGGCGCGTCTCCCGTCATACCGCACATACCGGGAGTTGAGCTTTCCTGCGTTGTCACTGCTGACGACGTACTTTCAAAGAAGGTGACTCTCAGTGGAGATACAGTGATAATAGGCGGAGGTCTTGTAGGTACGGAAACCGCCAAATTCCTCGGCTCACAGGGAGTAAAAGTCACAATACTTGAGATGGCGGACAGCATAGCCAACGGCATAGGCGCCACATTTATAGGTCACATGTTCGCTACTCTTGAAAAGCTCGGAGTCACTGTACAATGCGGAGCAAAGGTGACCGGCATTACACCGACTGCAGTAATTACAGAAACAGGCAGTGTACCGTCTGAGAATGTTGTAATAGCGGTTGGCTACAAAGCCGACAGCGCTCTGTATGACGAGCTGCATAAGGCTTATCCGGGGCTTATAGCCGTCGGAGACGCCAAATCGCCGAGGCGTATACTCGACGCCATTGACGATGCATATCAGGCAGCTTCCGGAATATGACTCCGGAAAACGCCCGGTGCCTTTGAACCGGGGCACCCTGCCGGCACAGCAGTGTAAAAGCGTGTGATGATTATAACAAACAGGTCCGTGACTTGAAAGTCACGGACCTGTTTGTTATAAAGCAAGAATCACAACAGCGCCGGTCTCAATCAGATCTCACGCAGCAGTACGTTCAGCCGCCAAGGGCTGTTATAAGAGAGGCTGAGGAATATTTCACGGAATAAAAGCCGTAAGCCGTTTCTGCCAACACCCTGTCGTCATCGCAGAGCACGAGCTTTTTATATCCGGACGACATCCCGGACACTGCGACAGGTTCCTTCCCTTTTCTGCAAACATAGAGCGTAAGTCCCGCTCCGGAATAATCGCTGCCGAAGAAAACTGTACCGTTATTGCTGACATAATATTCATCCGAATACACACTGTCGGCTATCCTGACAGTAGAAGAACCGTCATTGAAGTAGAGCTTTCCGTCGGTTCCCCTGAAGCACACATATTTGCCGTTGCCGCTCACCTTGAAGCCGGCAACCTTCACGTCGCTTTTCAGCTCGCTTGAAGCCGAGTTATAATCGGATATCTTCATGTACCTTATGCTTGTCTGATCCGCCTTCCGGTAATACACTGTGACTCCGTCGTCAGTCATATAAAGCTGTCCTGACGCTTCGGGAAGATCCGTGCCTGAAAGCGGGCTTATTTTTTCGAGCGAAAGCCTGTTATCTGATATGTAGTAGTAGGAGGTGACCGAATCGCCGGAGTACCCCTCGCTCTCCATTACAAGAGCGCAGTTGACAAAGCTGTCTTTTGCCGCATATGAGCCGTCGTGAGAATAAACGTAATCCGGAACTATCAGATTTTTCACAGAACCAACCGTTACTTCAGACACGGTTTTCCCGCCCCTGAAAAATACAAGCGTATACACGCTTCCTTTTTTCAATGAGAAAAGGGCTTCGTCGGCATTTATATTGTAAATGGAAAACTCCATCTCAGTCCCCGACGCGTCGGATATGAGAATGTCTCCGGCATAGAAATTTCCGCCTGCATCGGTATAGAAAAGAACATCTCCGCTGTCAGACACCGCTCTTGCACACGCGCTGTAGTACTTTTCTGTGTCGTCCTGATCACCTCGCGAAACATTAAGAGTCCAAGTCGAGGAAGAGGAATTGTAATCGGTGACATAAGCGAACGCCTTTCCGGACGGTGAAATCACCGGCTCAGAGCCCTGCAAATAAACTCCGTCGTCCACCATACGTGCAGGAGCGGAAGATCCGAGCTCATAAAGGAACAAAGCACCCGACTGCGCTCCCGGCTCGTTTTTTAGAAACAAGATCCTGTCGGCAAACGGAGCACAGGTAAAGAAAGAGACCTCGTCGGCATCGTCTATCTTTTTAACGCCTTTCTCGCTTACAACGTAAAGATCCCGCGCTTCAGTAAGTATGACTGCGTATTTGCCGCTGAAGCACATTTCCACCTTGCTCGGCTTTCCGGACAGCTCTTCGCCTGTCCTCACGGCATTGCGGCCGTCAAAAATGAACACGAGCTGGCCGTCCGTATCCTCAACATATAAAAGGCTCTGTTCCGGTCCTGAAAACGGCGAAGAAGAGGACAGAAACACGACTGCAAGTATAACAGCTAATACAAGCACCGCCAAAATCAGAATAAGTCTGACAAGCTTTTTTACAGAAAGACGGAACACGGGTGCCGGAGCCACGGGCTTGTGACAAACCGGACACTTGCTGAAAGAAGAGCGGCTCTCATGGCCGCAGTATTTGCATTTCAATGTCTGTTCCTCCGCACATTTTATTCAGACCAATTATAATTCATCACAGCCCGGTTGTCAATAACGGCGTTTTATAATAACGTGGAAACATTGCAACACCTGCGAATGAATCCTGCCGACATAAGGAATAATATCACAGTAAGACCGCTGTATAATGCGAAAAAAACGAAAGGAACGGTAAACAATGAAAAACGACTTTTCTGCCGACGCAAAAAGTATACTGGATGCCGTCGGCGGCAGCGAAAACGTCATAAGCGTTACGCACTGTATGACAAGACTTCGCTTCAACCTTGCCGATGAAGACCTGGCATCCGACAGCGAGGTTGAAAATGTCCCCTCGGTTCTGCGCGTCATAAGACAAGGCGGGCAGTACCAGGTGGTCATAGGAAACGACGTGCCGAAGGTATATTCGGAGCTTCTCAGACTCGGTGTGTCAGGTGATTCTGTGACCGACACTGTAAAAAAAGAATCAGGGAAAAAGGAAAACGTCTTTTCCCGCTTTCTCGGCTTTGTCGCAGGAAGCATGACTCCCCTTCTTCCCGCAATGCTCGGCGGAGGTATGGTAAAGGTTCTCTCCACCCTGCTGAACGCAGTAGGCGTGCTGTCTGAAACAAGCCCTACGTACGCCGTGCTCGCTATAATAGGCGATGCATTTTTTTATTTCCTGCCCATAATGCTGGCTGCAAGTATAGCAGAGCGAATCGGTTCAAGTAAAATGCTTGCCATGCTCGTAGCGGCAATACTGCTGCATCCTCAGCTCGCCGCCCTTTTTGATGCCGGAGAGGTGAGCTTCATCGGGCTTCCGGTCACAAGCGCGGTATATTCATCAAGCGTTCTGCCGGTATTCATAATGATACCGATAATGAAATATATAGAAATATTCGCCGACAAAATTTCTCCGTCGGTAATAAAGGTTTTCTTCAAGCCTCTGCTCGTCATCCTCGTTGCGGCTCCGCTGGCTCTGATAGTCGTCGGACCGATCGGCGCAATAGCCGGGAATCTGCTCGCAGACGGCGTAAACTTTCTTTATGCCCGCGCCGGATGGCTCACAATAGCTCTTCTTGCCGCCTTTATGCCTTTTATAATCATGACAGGAATGCACTATGCTCTCATACCGATAGCCACAATAAGCATATCATCACTCGGATTTGATCCAATCGTGATAATATCAATGTTTTGTTCAAATCTCGCACAGGGCGGTGCCGCACTTGGTGTCGCCGCAAAGACGCGTGACAAAAGCACCCGGCAGATATCTGTTGGCTCCGGGGTTTCGGCGATAATAGCCGGAGTCACGGAACCGGCGCTCTACGGCGTAACAATGAAATTCAAAAAGCCACTGATAGCCGCATGTATAGCCGCAGGCGTTTCCGGATTGTATGCCGGATTCAGCGGCGTCGCGGCATATGCGCTCGGAGGCTCTCCGTCTGTTTTCACTCTTATCCAGATGATAAGTCCTGACGGATTCGGAAACCTTGTGTCAGGGCTCATTGCCATGGCTGTATCACTCCTTCTCTCGTTTATACTCACCCTCGCGCTTTATCGCGAAAAAAGTACCGCCGCAGAACACGCTGAAAAGGATGAAAAAACGCCGGCGGCTTCACCGGAAGCTGTTCCTGTATCCACTGCTGTAGCGACAGATACTGTGAGCCTCGTAAGCCCTCTTTCAGGAGATGTTCTTCCTCTCTCGTCAGTCAGGGATGAGACCTTCTCAGAAGAAATACTGGGAAAAGGGTGCGCCATACTGCCAACCGACGGGCACCTGTATTCCCCGGTAAACGGCACAGTTATAAGCGTGTTCGACACAGGACATGCCGTAACACTCCGTTCCGAGGAAGGAGCGGAGGTGCTCATCCACATAGGACAGGACACCGTGGCGCTCGGAGGAAGATATTTTACTCCTCATAAAAAAGGCGGTGACAAGGTCAGAAAAGGCGACCTTCTGATATCATTCGACCTCGAATCGATACGCCGGGAAGGATATGACCTTGTAACCCCTGTAATAGTAACAAATCATTCGCATTACGGCGATCTCAAAATAACCGGAAGTAAAGTTGTAACGGCAGCGGATGAACTCATGACGCTTGAAGCAACAGATAAAAGGAGCAACGCTTAAGCGCATTTCCCGACAAACACCGGTTGCTTTAAAAAAGACAGAACTATAACCAAACGAAGAAGCGAAAGGAGCTTTTAGACATGGCGTTGAGAAAAGATTTTCTCTGGGGAGGAGCCATAGCAGCAAATCAGGTTGAAGGAGCATGGCAGGAGGACGGAAAGGGCGTCTCAATAATGGACTGCTACACGTCGACGTCGGGCAAAGGCGGCAGACTGGTAACTCCGAAGATAAACCCGGAATTGTATTACCCCAATCATTCGGGTATAGACTTCTACCATAACTACGAAGACGACATACGGCTGTTTGCCGAAATGGGCTTCAGGGCTCTGAGATTTTCTATCGCATGGAGCAGGATATTTCCAAACGGGGACGACGAAAAGCCTAATGAAAAAGGGCTTGCTTTCTACGACAGGCTCCTTGATTGTCTTGAAAAATATTCGATTGAACCTGTTGTAACCATATCCCACTACGAGACTCCGATGAATCTTTGCCTGTCATACGGAGGCTGGCAGAACAGAAAACTCATAGGTCTTTATGAAAAATACGCAGACACATTGTTCGAACGGTACGGGGACAGGGTGAACTACTGGATGACATTCAATGAGATAAACAGCGTTCTGACCCCGTTCGGAGCATATATAAACGGCGCTATGCACCTTGAAAAAGACGAGAATACCCTTTCCGTCCGCATGCAGGCTCTGCATAATATGTTGCTTGCAAGCGCGCACGTCGTGAAAACGGGTCATGAAATATGCCCCGGAGCAAAGATAGGATGCATGCTGATTCATACCCCGTTTTATCCACTCACGCCTGCACCCGAGGATCAGCTTGCAGCACTTGAAGAAAACCGATTTTTCAATTACCTTGCCGCCGACGTACACGTATTCGGAAAATACCCCTTTTATACCCGTTCTCTTCTTGAAAAAAGAGGAGTCAACTTTGACATTAGTAAAAGCGATATGGAGTGCCTGGAGAAAGGACGTGTTGACTTTCTTTCATTTTCCTACTATATGTCGTGTTGCGTCTCAGCCGAGGGAGGAAATGTTTCTGACGGCAACATGATATCCGGCGTTTCCAATCCCCGCCTGAAAGCGAGCGAATGGGGGTGGCAGATAGACCCGGAGGGCCTGCGCTACAGCCTCAATACTCTGTACGAAAGATACGGACTGCCTCTGTTTATTGCTGAAAACGGCTTAGGGGCCAAAGACTCCCCCGATGAAAACGGCTATGTAGATGACGACTACAGAATAGCTTATCTCGCGGCTCATATAGAGCAGATGGAAAAAGCGGCGCTCGACGGGGTAGATATAATAGGGTATACGAGTTGGGGACCGATAGACCTGGTAAGCGCCTCAGGCGGGGAAATGTCTAAAAGATACGGGTTCATATATGTAGACCTTGACGACCGCGGCGAGGGGAGTGCGAGAAGAACTCGAAAAAAATCATTCTCGTGGTACAAAAAAGTAATATCTGAAAACGGCATGTCCTCAGCGGCACAAAGCAAAACAGAGGAGAAAAAAACAGGAGTCTGACTCTTAATATAATGCCGGAACTGAAGTGTAAAAACGAGATAGCATCTGCGTTAGCGGATTTCATGAGAGACATCAAAAGACACAGATTTAAAAAAATGCAGACTTAAAAAACGCAGACTTAAAAAAATGCAGACTTAAAAAAATGCAGACTTAAAAAAACGCAGACTTAAAATCGCCGGAAAAGACACAAGTCCTTCCGGCGATTTGATATATTTTTTGTTTTCCGGCAACTTCTTGCCTTCCGCATTGGCGAGCTGATAAAGCAGCCACCGTTTTTTCTTTCGCGTTTTTTCAGCGTTTTTTTCTGCTCTTTGCTCTGTCCACTCAGTCTTTTTTCTCATGAGTGCACGAGTTCGTCAACGGTCACGAACCGGTATCCCTCTGACAGAAGACGCGGTATGACGATTTTCAGAGCCTCTGCGGTATGCGACTTCCAGCTGACATAATCGTGACAAAGTATTATACTTCCGCTTTTGACATTATCCATTATGGAATCAACGATACTCGCACAGCCCGCTCCTGTCCAGTCGAGCGTATCGACATTCCACAGAACGGTGTCATATCCTGCGTTTCCCGCCGCTTCAGTGACAGCAGGACCCCGGTAACCTTCCGGAGGTCGAAAAAGCGAAGGACGCAAGCCGCACACCGAAAAAATCACCTCTTCGGTCATTCTTATTTCTGATGCAAGAGTTTCGCTGTCTATATCCTTCATTTTCGGATGGGAATAGGTGTGGTTTCCGATGCAGTGGCCCTCATCCGACGTCCTTTTCAATATATCCGGATATCTTTCGGCGTTTATCCCTATGCAAAAAAATGTCGCCCTTACACCGTATTCCGTCAGGATATCGAGTATTTCGGGGGTGTATACCGGGTGAGGACCGTCATCAAAGGTCAGCGCGACAACCTTACATTCCTTTCCTTCGTTCCCGTCGCCCGACGCAGCAAACACATCTGAATCAGCGCCATGTGTACGCCAAAAGAAAAAAATCACCGACATTAAAAGAAGGAATACTGCCAGAGCTGCGCATGCACAGGAAATAAAGCATATCCTTCGGGCAGGAGCCCGCATTTGTTTTATCTGCCGCATAGCTCCTCAACGCTTCCTATCCTGTAGCCCTGTGCTCTTATCTGCTGTATAAGGCTCTCCAGTATCAGGGCATTGGTGGCTGAGGTCGGGTGAAGCAGCATTATTTCGCCGTTGTGAAGGTGCGAAAGTATTTTGTCAAGAGCTTTTTGCGGGTCGGGCTGTTTGTTGTTGTCCCAGTCCGCATAAGCAAAAGACCAGAACATCGTAGTATAACCCAGGCTGTCGGCAAATTCGAGATTTTGTTCTGAAAAACGTCCCTGCGGCGGTCTGTATATCATAGCCATGTCTTTGCCGGTAAGCTCTTTATAAGCGTCTGAAAGAGCGGTAAGCTGCCTTTCGAATAACGCCTTATCGGTTATAGCGCTCATATCGGGATGACTTTTGGTGTGATTTGCAACGGTATACCCGCCGTCTGCCATCCTTTTTACAAGCTCAGGCGCTCTTTTAATCATGTTTTCGAGTATAAAGAAGGTGGCGGGAACATCGTTTTTATCGAGGATATCAAGCACCTTTTCTATATTTCCATTTTCATACCCTGCGTCAAAAGTCAGATATACGACTTTGTCCGAATCGTCGGCGTTTTTATCGGCATAAATTACGTTGTATTTTTCAATAAACTTCATACATTCGTCGAGGACAGGTATTTCATGCCTGTCGTTGTTTTTACAATACCAGTTGTACGGAGTGTTGACTCCGGCATGTGCAAGCGGAGCAAGCACCACGGCGACAAGTACTGTAAAAACCGCACAAAGAATAAACGCCCTGCCCCGATTCAACAACGGAAAAGCTCCGGGAGCAGTTTTTCTTCTTTCACGGAAAAAGCTTTTCCGCTTTTCTTTTCCGGCAGTGAGCAAAGCCCTGTCACGGAGCTTGCCGGAACCGGACTCTGAATTTATATAAAACATATTATTTTCTCCTGTTGTCCTGTATAATTTGTCTGTATAGCAAGATTACGGACGTGGCGGACAAAGGTCAAATAACACTGAAACCGTTTTCCGCTGGTGATACCGCCGCCATCCGCAACAAAGCGCGGCGGGGCTTCGGAGTCGCAAGCTGCGAAGCAATTAAAATTTTCATATAAATAAAAATCCGCCGCAAAGTTATTTTGCCCAGGAGCATATATCAAAAACGTGAAATAATATGCCATTGCATCATCACTTTTGTCATAAAATCATCAGAAATGCAAGCCCGGTATTTTTATAACATTTCCGAAAAAGCAAGCCAAAAAAAGAAAAACGCGCCGCTCAGTAAATATAAGAGCATAAACGCGTTTTTATATTTTTAAGAATTTTTGATAATTATTTTTTCAGTTTTCTGATGATTTCTTTTATTTGTGCAGATTTTCTGTTTCTGCTGTTCTATGCCTGCTGACGATCTGCCGCAGCTTTTACCTCGATGTCTTTATGGACATCACTGCCTTGCTGTTATAGTATTTCATTGCCTTGAGAACATGCTCTGTGCCCTCAAAGAAAACCACACATTTTTTATCACTTGCATCTTTGGCGATAATAAAGTATATGTCGGGAGCATTGAATGAGGAAACGGCATTATAGAGAACAGCACCGGCATCGGCATGACAGTAATGCCTGTACTCGTCGTCAAGCGGGGCTATCATCGTCGCATCGCTCAGCTTTATCCTTACGTAATCCGCTTCTTTTCTCTCTCCGTACACTGTGGTAACGGTAAAATAGCTTCCGTCCACTACATAGAAGTAGGACTGCGACACATAAAGCCACGTAAACCGCCAAAGTATCCATATGAAAATGGGTACAAGGGCTATAAGATACGGAATCACGTTGAGGAAAATCACGCATATAACGGCTGCCACTGCCAGATAAAGGAGTACCATCAGTATCCTGCACAGCCTGTACTTACCTTCAACCTTTTTACTTACCATGTATTCGGCGTATCCGCTGTCCTTAAAGGCATCGTCCGCTTTTGCTGTAATATCCGAACGCGAGCGCTCCTTCTGTCTGAAATTTCTCATTGCCATTAAAAGAACACCTCTCATCACATTTCGTCTGATTTGCCGCGTTGCCGCTTCTGACGAACGCATCACACAGCGGATTATATCACAATAACAACCGATTTTCAATATAAAGGCGGCGTTTTAACGCTTCGCAGAATTTTTTCAACAAATTACACAAAAAGCGACCAGCTGTTTTCTGTAGAGAAGTTGTTTTTTTGTTAAAAATGATAATTTTTTCAAATAAATAAAAATCCGGTTGAAAAAAAGCGGCGATATGCTATAATATATTCGTATTTCGGAGTGCATCCGTGAAAGAAAGGAAGTTTCACCATGACCAAAAAGGAAATCATTGATATCGTCGCAGAAAAGGCGGAGATTTCAAAGAAGGCTGCAAAGGCGGCAGTAGACGCTTTTATTGAGTCTATAGAAGCGAGCCTTGAGGACGGAAAGGAAGCCGCCATTGCCGGATTCGGAACCTTTAAGGTTAAGACGCGAGCGGCGAGAAAGGGCGTAAATCCTCAGACCAACGAGCCCATCGACATTCCCGAAACAAAGAACCCCGTGTTCAAGCCTGCGAAAGCGTTCAAAGATAAGGTTGCAAAGTAATAAGCCGACAAGAGCGCTCAACGCTTTGTCAAGATTATCCCTAACCAACCGGAAGCGGCGCATATGCGCCGCTTTTTTCATACATTGCTACTTGCAAAGCGGTGTAAACAGCCACTTTTTCATATGCAACACATACAACATTTTTGTTTTTTCGATAAACGATGCTGCGCTTTTTCTGTAAGAATTGTCTTGGCTTTTTAATACCCGATGACCTTGAAAAAGCCTGTTTCATAGCTCGCAAATCAGAAAAGAATAATGCGGCGGCAGTAAATGAGACTTATTTTTTTCATATATAAAAAAAAATCTGCCGGACCATTAACTGAGATTTTGTAAATCTGCAATAAGCACGACGCCCATTTTAAGCAGGAAAGGAATGTATGCAAAAATGAAAATACTGACTATTCGCCCGCTTGCCGTCGGATGTGCATCCTTTCTCATACTGCTGTTTTCCTGTCTTTATGTGCTTTTTCCGTTCTGTGCCGGCTTTGCCGCCGCGTCGGCAATACTGTCGGCTTTTATGATGCTGATTTTTGCAGTATCTGCGCGAAGCGGCAGCCGGCTGAAGCGATTTTCCGCCTTGGCTTTTTCGTCGGGAGTCGTCCTTTTTCTCTCTTCTCTTGCTTTTTTACTTGCAGGAACAGGCATAGAGCGTCTTGAAGCAGCCTCCGATAAGTATTCAGGCAAAAGCCTGTACTGCGAATATGTGATAGAGGATGTAGCCTACCACAACAGGGCGGCAACGGCGACTCTCAGACTGTTAACCGCTGATTCAGAGCCCTGCGACCTTATGGTAAGTGCTATGTTTTTCGGCTCTGAACTTCCTGAGCCCTTTACCGTTGCCAAAGGAAACCTCAGCTTTTCTGATATCACCGACGGAGACGGGCTGAGTTCAAGATATAACCTTTCGAAGGGCTGTCTGCTCGCCGCAGAAGCATCTTCATTTGATGTCACCGACGATGCTTCGGGTGCATATGCAGCTCTCGGACGATTGAGAATACATATACGCGATATGTTTTCTTCGCGTCTTGATGAGGATGCCTCAGGTCTGATGACCGCTCTTTTCACGGCGGATCGCAGTATGCTCGATGACAGCATAAAAAGCTCATTCGGAGAGCTCGGAATATCGCATCTTCTTGCCGTAAGCGGAATGCACCTGTCCGTACTCGCGGGATTTGCCGGACTTTTATTTTCGTGGCTCAAAATGGGCATTTATAAAAAGCACCTGCTCCTCTCAATCATGGTAGTGCTTTATGCGGCTGTGACGGCATTCGCGCCGTCAATGCTCCGCTCGGCAGGAATGCTCTTGCTGTTTTATCTGTCTTTCTATCTCGGCAGACGTTCTCACGCTGTAACTTCCCTGCTTTTTTCTGTTTTTCTGATTTGCGCTGTGTCGCCCTTTTCAATTTTTGACTCCGGTCTTCTCATGTCGTTTTCCGCAACCATGGGAATAATTGTCATATCGTCATCGGCAATAGCTTTTATGGAAAAGCATCCCGGAATACCTCGCTTTCTGCTGCCCGTGCTTTCATCGTTTACAGTAACTGCAGGAGCGACGATAGCTGTTGTGCCGGTGCTTTGCGCCCTTTCCGGTCGTCTCTATCTTCCGGTACTGCTTTCAAACCTTATTTTTTCCCCGCTGTTCACAATACTTCTGTTTTTCATTCCTTTGTTCCTCATTACGTATGCTGTGACGCCTCTGTCCGCAGTCGTATGCTTTCTTATCAATTCCGTGTCTTCCGTAACCGTTTCACTTGCATCCCTTTTTTCTTCACTTCCGGACATGAGCATAAGTCTTGCCTATGACTTCGTTCCGTTTTTGATAGCCGGAACACTTCTGGCAACCGCTGTGCTCTGCTTTACCGTAAAGAAGCTTCATCCGTTGCGTCTGATACCGACAGGGGCTTTCCTCGTTGTATTTTTCATCTGCCTTGCGGTACACAATGGTATTATAGACCGAAAGCAAAGTCTGACTTACATATGCGACGACAACAACGAAGCGCTAATTTTTACAGATGCACGGGACGGTCTGATAATCGATTTTTCGGATTTTCCGTCGTCTTTTGTCTATGAACAGACAGAAGCTCTCGCCGATGTGAGTCCGTCGGTAAACTGCGGGACGCTCATGTTTACGAAATTCAATTCACGCCATTACGCGGCGCTCATAAAAACGCTTGAGGACATAACACCTGCTTATATCGTCCTTCCTGAAAACTGTGAATACACAGAGACTGTGTCTTCTGTTGCGCTTGAGCGCGGGATAACCGTCCTTACATATTCGGCGGGAGACATTATTCTGTGGAACGGCATTGAAATAACGACCTTTGCGTCTGATTTCGGGGATGAACAACCGAACACAGACGCCCTCTTGTTCGACATGTGCGGTAAAAAATCCCTGTTTGTGCGCCGCGGCTTTTCAGATAAGTACGACGTCGAATACGGACTGCTAAGGGATAGCTTTGATCTTGTGATTGCCGGAAGCAAGCAGGATACATTCACACCCCGGCGTATTGACACCGGCATTTTTGTCTCCCCTGACTCTGTTTTTCCAGATGAACTTCCCTACACCTGTGAAAAAATCTCAGGAAAATATCACACGGAGGCAAAAAGGGTCTGCGGGGATTCCGAATGAGCTTATGAACCGATACCCGTGTTTTGTTTATTTGTTTCAGACAGATTCACGCAGAAACCGCCTGTATACGGCAACAACCATGTCTTAAAATACTCGGGGGGGTAAGTGGAGAGAGCATACTACCAAAAATGGGGGAGATGGGCATGCCCTGCGTTTTTTTGTTGTCAGAAAGCAAAGCAGTTGCCTTGCCGGGCATTGACGGTAACAATCCGGCAGACATGCCTGCGGACAGGCACGGAGTGATTAAACGCTTTGCCCGAACACGAGCGGGTTTGATATAAACGAGTATTTGAATACTGATAAGAAAGAGTTACGCGCAGCTCAATTCCCATGTGAAGCAGGAGCCGTATTTTTCCGGAACATCTGCCGCTGTTATATTTTGCATGTCTTATGCCAATACTAACACAGAAAAAGACTTATTTTACAATGCCCCAACAGCATACGAAAGGCGAAAGGACATGAAGACCGGAAGATTATTTTCAAAAGCGGAGAGGCGTTTCGGCTCGGATGAAAGCTTCTATATTTTCCGAATGGAGATGAAGGAACAGCGTTCGTCTGAGAAACAGGTCACAGAGCGCATGCTCGATCTGTTGACCGGTATCCTCAGAAAACACAAACTCAAGATATCAAACGACGACCTGGTTGACCTCGTAAAAGCGGAAGACAGCGTTCGCCGTCTGAGTGAAAAAGACATAAACTGCATGCAGACGGCTCTTTTTGTCTCGCTTCTGCGCCTTCTCTGCGACGCGGGTTCGCGCAAGAATGAGGAGTCGTTACAGCTCTATGAAAACGCCGTGAGCACTCTGCGCTCATTCAGAAGGGCGCAGCCTCGGCGCCGGTATCTTGAGCTTTCCTCTCTTGATCGCTATCTCAGAAAAACAGACAGCATATATGGATTATGCGACGAAGAGACGCAAAACACCGTAAAGGGCGAGATATGCGAATTTGCCGAAAAGCACTCAATAGACGAACTGGATGCCGCCGCAATATACTGCGACGGGAGAATGGAGAAAAAGAACAACCGCGCCGCCGCGGTTCTTTACTTCATATCTGTTTATCTGCCCGCCTTTCTTCTGTCCCTTTCCTCGTTCTTTTTCGGAGCAGGACCGCTGTGCATTTTTCTTTTTTTCCCGCTCAGCGAGCTTTCAAAACTTGTGACCGAGGCGCTGTTCTGCCGGATCCTGCCGTCAAAGCCCATTCCCAGGCTGAAACTTGAAAAAATACCTGACAATGCCATAACAGCGGTAGCAGTAGTGACTGTACTCACCGGGAACGACGGCTGGCTGTTTGAAAAGGTGGAACGTGCCTATCTTTCCAACCGTGACAACAACGCGCTATTCGGGATTCTGGCAGACCTACCCGACTCAAAAGCGGCTGTTTCCGATTCAGACGAAGAGATACTTCTCAGCGCTCAAAGCCGGATATCGGCTCTTAACGAAAAATACGGAAACCACTTTTTTGCAGCGGTGCGCAACAGGAGCTACTCTTCTTCAGAAAGAAAGTATATAGGCAGTGAGCGGAAACGCGGTGCAGTTATAGATCTTGCAAATTATATCAAGGACACCGGTGATCCTTTCGCACTTTTTGCAGGGGACGGGGAATTTATGCGTTCCTGCAGATATCTTGTCACTCTGGATTCTGATACAGAGCTGTTCATAGGCGCGGTCAACAAAATGGTCGGAGCAATGCTTCATCCCGCGAACCGCCCCGTTATAAAGGACGGACGAGTTGTTTCCGGCTATGGGGTAATGCAGCCGCGAATGGCTGTGACGACCGCCTCAGCTTCAAAAAGCCGTTTTTCGCTCCTGTTCTGCGGAAGCGGAGGAAAGGATGCGTACTCTTCTGCCGCCTTCGACATATATCAGAATCTCTTTTCCGAAGGTATATTTTGCGGCAAGGGAATAATAGACGTCGATGTTTTTGCAAAACTCATTCCGGGCGCATTTGCGCCCGAAAGGATACTTTCGCACGACCTTCTTGAAGGCAACCTGCTCCGCTGCGGTTTTTTATCCGACGTAGTACTCACAGACACATTCCCGTCAAATCCGCTTTCCTATTTCAACAGACTGCACCGCTGGAATCGTGGAGACGTGCAATCGCTCCCGTACGCCTTTTCCTCCTGCCTAAGGGCGGACGGAAAAAGGGCAGCGAATCCGCAGAACTCACTTTCCCGCTACAAAATACTTGACAATATCAGAAGACTCCTCGTGCCTATCTGCGCTTTTCTTGCTATAATGCTGTCAATGCTTCTCGACAGAGTCAAAGAGGAAGTCGTCTTTACCTATGCGCTGTCATACCTGTTTTTTCCGTTTCTGCTCCTGCTCTTCTCTTCTGTTTTCAAAAAAAACACCGGAATATTCAGACGGTATTTTTCAAGGGTTCTCAGAAGCGTCTCATATTCCGCCGCAAACCTTTTTTTCGGTATATCTGCCCTGGCGCATACCGCAGCAGTTTCTCTTGATTCACTGATGAAATCGCTTTTCAGGATGTTCATATCGCACAGAAGGCTGCTGCAGTGGACACCGTCGGACCGCGCAGACAAAAAAAGGCGCTCTGTCACCGAGTACCTGAGCTCATCTGTTTTCTCACTCGGAAGCGGCATATTGCTTCTGACGTTTGCAGAGAGCCCCCCGGAAAGAATAATCGCGTTTCTCTTTCTTTTGTTTCCTCTTTTTATGGTCATTTCCGCGCGCGACTACAGACCGGCTGTGAAGCCCCTGACTCCTGCAAGGAAGGCGGCTCTGTCGAGATTTGCATTTGATATGTTCTCATACTATACCGGATTTGTCACAGCGGAGGACAATTTTCTCCCACCTGACAACTATCAGACTCAGCCTGTAAAGGCGCTTGCGCACAGGACCTCGCCCACAAATATAGGTCTGTATCTCGTCAGCCTCCTGGCCGCCTCAGATTTCGGAATAATTTCTTCCGACGAGCTCAAAAAGAGGCTTTGCGACACTCTTTCGACTGTGGAAAAGCTGCCCGTTAAGCACGGACATCTCTACAACTGGTATGACACAAGGACGCTTGAAATAATAGGAAAACCTTTTATATCGACTGTCGACAGCGGGAACTTCACCGTATGTCTTGTCGCGCTCAGAAGCGGCCTTGCAGAACATGCGTCGCGCGATTCTGAATTTCTGCGTATAATCGACATCACAGACAGGCTCATAAACAGAGCAGATTTTTCCGTCCTGTACTGCGAAGACAGGGAGCTTTTCAGAATAAGCTCTGATTTTTCATCAGGCGAGGACAACGACGCCTGCTATGATATATTCATGAGTGAATCGAGAAGCACGAGCTATTACGCAATAGCAAGGGGACAAGTCCCGAAACGCCACTGGGAAAAGCTCGCTCGTGTTCCTGTAGGAAGCGGTGGGTATGTGGGCTTTGCGAGCTGGTCCGGGACCATGTTCGAATATTTCATGCCGCATCTCTTCCTGCCCGTATACCGCAGCAGTGCTGTCAGCGAGGCTCTTTTCTTCTGCGTACACGTGGGAAAAAAGCAGCGCAGACACGGAATGTGGGGGGTGTCAGAATCCGGATATTACGCTTTTGACGCCGATATGAACTACCAATATAAAGCGCACGGCATACAGAAGCTCGCGCTTGACGTAAATACTGGCAGTCCGTCGGTGATAGCTCCTTACGCTTCCTTTCTCACCCTTTCTGTATGTCCTAATGCGTCCTATGCAAATTTAATGCGCCTGCGCGATTTCGGAGTATATGGCGAGCACGGCTTTTGCGAGGCGGTGGATTTTTCCGAAAAAAGAGCGGGAAAGGATTACGCCGTTGTAAAAAGCTACATGGCACATCATATCGGAATGAGCATGATAGCCTGTGCCAACGCCTGTTTTGACGATATATTTGTCAGACGCTTCATGAGCGATCCCGAAATGGCGTCCGCCTGCGAGCTGCTGGATGAAAAAATACCGCTTTGCGCACGTCCGGTCAGCTTCAAGCGAGCCGAGCCGGCAGATCTGCACCGCCACAAACGCACCGCAGGCGAGCACAAAGCCATGATAAAATATGAGTATCCGGAGCGAGAAGAAAACACGGAGAATACCGGCACAGCGCGACGAATCCCCGCGCTTGCCCTCATTTCATCCGGCATGTCGGGCATCCTTCTTTCCTCTGACGGACTCGTTTCCCTGCGCTGCGGAAAAACCGAGATAAGCAAGCCCTGTTTCAGGCGGGACATGAATTATGTAGACTCAGGTCAGGCGCTGCTGTCCAGTCTGCGTGTTTTTTTCACAATCAACGACAAATGTTATTCGGTTTTGCCCGGAAAGTTTGCCTTTTCCGACTCCAAGGCGGAATTTGTGAAAACAATGGGAAAAACAGTCGTGAAAACGGCATTTACCCTGCACCCCGACAAAAACCTCTTTTGCGTCGGCTTTTCCGCATCACCTGTACACGGACAGATCAACTGCGCCCTGTCATTTGAGCCGGTGATGCGCTCTGAGGAGGACTACAGGGCGTCGCCGTTCTTCGGCGCGCAGTGCTGCGAGGCATTTCATTCTTCCGAGGACGATATTCTGTTCTTCCGTCTTCGTTCGGGAAAAAAGGAACCTGACCGCTGGCTTGCAATCGGAGCGCGCGGCGGCGGGGATCTGCAGTTTGACTCACGGAAGGACGTCCTTCCGTTCTGCTACGGAGAAAGCGACATTGAAAAACTTGCAAAAATTCCTCTTCCGGGCAGGACAGGAGCATGCGCAGACCCGTTTGCAGTCGTCCGGAAGAGTCTTTCGCCGCGCGCTTCCAGGGTCACGTGCGAATTCATGATTGCGTTCGGGATGACGCGCGAAGAGGTAGCGGATGCGGTACGTGAGACAGGAAAAGGCGGGGGACGTATAGCCGAGCACCTTTCAAAGCTTCTCGCCGCCAAATCACGGGGAATGTATTTGTCGCTCGGAGATGAGCACCCGGAGCCGAAATATGCCGGAATGTACCTTGGCGCACTGTTCTACCCGGTCCAGCGGTCTTCTGTCAGAACAGATATCGATGTGCGGAGTATTTACCGTGAATCCTTGTCCGGCGACCTTCCCATAGTATGTCTCGAATTGTGCCAGAAGGACAACAGGAGCCTCTGCACACAGGCAGAAAAAATAATAAAGACATTTATAAAACTGCACAAGCTCATCAGGAAAAAGGGCATCGCCAGTGATCTGGTAATACTCTGCGGAAATGAGGAGTCATATGAACGCCCGCTTTCTTCAAAAATAGGAAGACTGGTGTCGTCAGAAGGCGAGAATGCCGAGCTGAGAAGACGTTCCGGAATATTTATAGTAAATGACAAAAGCCTGTTCGACGCCATAAGAGACATAAGCTGTCTGCACATTGAAATAGACGAAAACACCTCGCTTGAAGAAAGATACTATTTCTTTACAAACAGGACGATCCATAAGCCGGTCTCCGCAGTACAAAAGACGGCAGACAATCCATCTGAAAGCATACCGCAGGGCGCATACCGTGTGAAGGGCGGGTTCTTTTTCAAAAACGGATTTACTGTCATAAAGAACGAAAGCGATACTCCGCGTGCCTTCGTGTATTCCGGCAAGCTTTTAGGAACGCTTGTCACGCAAAACTCCGCAGGCTTTTCATGGTACAGAAATTCCGCGCAGATGCGCCTCACACCCCCGTCCGACGACCAGCGGCGCGACATGACATCAGAAACGGTGATAGCAGAAACGAACGGCCGTCGTTATGATATTGCCGCCTGCGCATATAATGTGGAATACGGGATGAAATGCGCGACCTATTCCGCCGTCATAGAAGGACACCGGGTTATCCTGAAGATCGGAGTAGACCCCGTTCTGCCCGTAAAGCTGGTTCTGGTCGAATCCGACCCTTCGATAACCGTGTCATACGAAATCGGGAGAGCCTTTCCCGAAAACTGCGTTTTCCGTCCGGTCACGCGCCGGAAGGAGGGAGCGACCGAGTTCATGCGCAGTCCTTATTCATTAACATTGCGTGACAAAGTACTGTTTTGCACCCGTATCTGTCCCGACATGATACCGACAGAGAAAAATGAAGGGCGCAAGCATGTGAGTACGGCATTTCTCATCGGCGTGTACCCGGCAAAATGCCGGCGTCTTTACGATATAATAAGGGAAAAATACCGTGACGTTTATGCAGTTGAGTCGGGATTTACCGAGTACGGAGGCAATTTTGACAACCTGTTTTCCGGAATACGCTACAGACTGAAGGACCCGGCACTGGAGATAACACTCAATAAATTCATTCCCTATCAGGTTTACGTCGTGAGAATGCTCGGACGGACGGGATATTATCAGCCGGGAGGCGCTTTTGGCTTCCGCGACCAGCTTCAGGATTGTCTTTTCATGACTTATTATGACAGTAATATCGCAAAACTGCATATACTCCGCGCCTGCGCGCACCAGTACACCGCTGGTGACGTACAGCACTGGTGGAATCCAGATGGAGGCGCAGGGCCGGACGCAGGCGTAAGAACGCGAATATCTGACGACATGCTGTGGCTTCCTTACGCGGTATCTGAGTATATCAGAGTGACAAAAGACTGGTCGCTGCTCGACATTCCGGTAAGATATCTCGAATCCGAACCGCTTTCCGCCGAACAAAGCGAGCGTTACGAGATACCGGGCAGATCCTCCCGTCCTGAGAGCGTGTACAAGCACTGCATGAGAGCAATAGACGCGAGCCTTTCCCTTTGCACAGACGAGCGATTTTTAGACCTTCCCCGCATGGGAGGCGGCGACTGGAACGATTCGTTTAACCGCGTCGGCATTCTCGGAAAGGGTGTGAGCGTATGGCTTGCACGATTTATGCAGATAGTGTTCAAATCCTTCAAAAAGGTATGCGAATCGCGAAATGACACGGCGTCCTCGGCATATCTGGACGATCTCGCAGGCAGATTGTCTGCGGCGGCTGAAGCGCGGGCGTGGGAAAAGGACCGCTATATACGAGGCTCATACGACAGCGGAGCGCTCCTCGGAAGCGCGTCGTCCGAACAGTGCTGCATAGACATTCTTCCGCAGGCATTTTCGGTCTTTGCCGAAGGGGCAAATGACAGAACCGTTCTGGCGATGAAAACCGCATATGAAAAGCTGTATGATGATAAAAACAAGCTGTTTGCTCTCTTCACGCCAGCGTTCGGAACACACCGAAAAGAGGCGGGATATGTGAGCGGATACTGCGAAGGATTTCGTGAAAACGGAGGTCACTACACGCACGCCGCGGTATGGGGCGCCATGGCGCTCATACGTGCAGGACTCGTCGAAGAAGGCATACAGGCGCTGAGGTATATAAATCCGGCTGTCAGGGCTTCCTGCAAAATGCTGGCGGACAGCTACAGAAGCGAACCATACGCAATATGCGGCGACATTCGCACAAACAAGGAGCACCTCGGCGAAGGAGGCTGGGGGCTTTACACAGGTGCTGCCGGATGGTATTGCAAGGCTTTTCTTGAAGATATATGCGGGTATCGCGAATACGGCGAATATTTTACGCTTTCCCCCGCCCTTTCAGACAGCTTTTCTGAATATTCACTCAGGATAGAACGCAAAGGCTGTGTATTCTATATCAACGCCCGCCTTTCAGACTCTTATTCATGCACTCTTGACCGCAAGCCCCACGAGAACAGATTTTATTTTGATTCACAAAACCACATTATAGAAATAACTGTTGAAAAAGGACGCAGGATATGATATACTGTACGGGCAACAGTGCTGTATGAAGAAGAGTGCTCCGGCATAAAAATCACCTTACAAGACAGCCGTCACACGACTGCCTTGTAAGAGTGATCTTACATAGACATAAGAGTCCGAGCTCTTGCCGGTGATGGCAGTAAAAACATGAAATTTTCAAGAATTATCCTTCGGCATGCCGTGTGTGCGCAGCTTGAGTATATTGTGGCGCAAGTCTGCCGTGCTCTGCTGCCGGAAAAGGCACGTGCTACACTGTAATTCAATAAACTCCCAGGAGATTTGTAATGAAAACAATATCATTTCCGGGTCTCGGAATAGAGCCTTTCACGGTCGATCCCACGGCCTTTACCGTGTTCGGCCTTGAAATAAGATGGTATGCGATCATAATAGTCACCGGAATGCTTCTGGCGGCGCTCTATGTATATCTGAGGACAAAGCCTCTCGGAATGCTCTTTGACGATCTCATGGACACCGCGCTTGCAGTGGTATTCCCCGCTGTGATATGCGCGAGGATATACTACGTCATATTCAAGGAACTTGAGGTCCCCGGAACCTTCCAGTCATTCAAAGACGTGATAAACATACGCTCCGGCGGACTTGCAATATACGGCGGTATTATCGGCGGAGCGCTCTTTGCGCTGATTGTAATACGTGTAAAAAGATTCCGCATGTTTGCGATGCTCGACGCGCTCTCCCCTGCCGTCATGATCGGTCAGACCATTGGCAGATGGGGAAATTTTGTGAATTCAGAGGCGTATGGCTCACAAACCGGTCTGCCCTGGCGCATGGGCGTGATAGAAAACGGAGAAATGATATACGTGCACCCGACATTTCTGTACGAGTCGCTTTGGAATCTTCTCGGATTGGCAATCATAGCTCTGTTTTACAAGAAGAGGCGCTTTGACGGTCAGGTGTTTTTCTTCTACTTTGCATGGTACGGACTCGGCAGAATGTTTATAGAGGGACTCAGAACCGACAGCCTTTATATAGGCTCCACCGGAATAAGGGTATCTCAGCTCATCGCAGGCGTATTTTTCGTAGTTGCCTCATTTTTCTTTGTTTTCTTTTATATCAGATCAAAGGATTCCGCTCCTTCCTCCAATATATACCGACCGGATGCACGCCATTTTGAAGAAGCCCAGAAGCAATTAGAGCATATCGCAGCCGAACGCGCTCAGGGGCACTATACCGCAGGCTACAGAGTCTCTGTATTGCGCAAACGCATCAAATCTCTGTTCGGCGGCAAAGAGCATTCTGAAACCGGACCCGACGCCACCGACATGAACGGCGGCGGGGATGCAGACGAAACCGGACCCGACGCCACCGACATGAACCGCGGCGGGGATGCAGACGAAACCGGACCCGACGCCACCGACATGAACCGCGGCGGGGACGCAGACGAAACCGGACCCGACGCCACCGACATGAACCGCGGCGGGGATGCAGACGAAACCGGACCCGATGCCACGAACACTGACAAAACCGTATCTCCATGAGCTTATGGTACGGTTTCACGGCAGAGAAATATCAAAATACAAAAAAATGAAGTTTTTAAAAAACTGAAAAAATAAGGACGGTGGGCAAGATGTATGCAATCATAGACGGAAAAGCAACAGCAGAAAAAATACGCGCCGACATAAAGCAAAGGACAAAGGAACTGAAAGAAAGAACCGGGATAACCCCAGGGCTTGCCGTTGTAATAGTCGGAGATGACCCTGCCTCGAAAATATACGTGAACAACAAACACAAGGCATGCGAACAGGTGGGCTTTTTATCGGACGTATATGCACTTCCGGAAGCTACTGCTCAGGATGAGCTTCTCTCTCTCATAGACCGTCTCAACTCAGATCCACGCATACACGGCATACTCGTGCAGCTTCCCCTGCCCCGCCACCTGAGCGAGCAGGCAGTCATAGCAAGGATATCTCCTGAAAAAGACGTAGACGCCTTTAACATTTCAAACGTTGGAAAGATAGTCAACGGCAAATTCGATTTTGCCCCCTGTACCCCTGCCGGAGTAATGAAGCTTCTTACAGAATACGGAATTGATCCATCCGGCAAGGACTGCGTTGTCGTAGGAAGAAGCAATATCGTCGGAAAGCCGATGGCTTTGCTCCTCATGCACGCAAACGCCACTGTCACCGTGTGCCATTCAAGGACAGCGGATCTTGCTTCACATACTCGGCGTGCAGACATTCTCGTCGTTGCAATAGGCAAGGCGCGCTTTATCACCTCTGACATGGTGAAGCCTGGGGCGGTCGTGATAGATGTCGGGATGAACAGGGATGAAAACGGAAAGCTCTGCGGCGACGTCGATTTTTCATCCGTAAGCGAGAAAGCCTCTTATATAACTCCTGTTCCCGGCGGAGTCGGCCCGATGACAATAACCATGCTCCTTGAAAACACGCTTACTGCTGCAGAAAAGCATTCCATATGATGTGATAAACAAATATTCTTTAATTTCTGTAAAATAAAAGCACATGCGCCTGAATCCGTTCAGTGTATGTGCTTTTTAAATCTTTTAACCGCGATTTCCTTCCGCATTAACGCCTCTTTTTACATCGGTTTCTTTTATCCTTTACGCCGGTTTTCACAGCGATTTCTTTTCTTACTTTCACCTCTTTTTTTCGTCTCACCCACGCTTTCCATCATTTTATTACGCAGACATCTGCATAATATTTACATAAATGTAAACATTATTGTGATGTGTAAATTTTTATTCTCGGATTTCACAATATATTTACATATAGTAAAAAAACAGGTAACCATTTTAAAACTTCTTAAGAGTATAATTCCGATTGTTGTGATACTTCACCAGATTTTGATTTTCTTGCCGCACGGCTTATAAGCTGTGCGGTATATTCGGTTCGGAGGATTTATGGAGAATATAGCGACCTTAATACCCGTCATACTCGGGATAATCGCGCTTCTGGCTATTTGCCTGTCCGCGTTTCTTTCCTACCGGCGAGGCTTTGTATTGTCACTGCTCAAGCTCGGCAAGGTGATTATATCCGCAATTATTGCAGCGATAATTACTTCTTTTCTTGCATCAACAGTTTCAAATCTGATTTCAGGTGTTCTTGAAGCAGATTCGCTTAACGAACTGAAGGAGGCAAGTCCGACTCTGGCTGAGCTGCTGTCAGAACTGCCGTCCGCGTTGGTTTCACCGATTATATTCCTTTCTGCTTTTGTTGCGTTCAGCATGATTATGGCGATAGTATTCGCTGTAATAAAAAGAATTCCAATATTCCGCGTAAATCTTTTTGACATCAAGCTCTGGAAGTTTAACGTCGGAAGACTTTGCGGTATGTTCGTGGGTATAGTCACGACGGTCCTGACAATTGTGCTCATCACAATGCCTTTTGCCGGCTACTCAAGACTTGTCAGCGATGTTGCAGACAAATTTGGCAGCCAGCAGACTGAGGTTGAAGAAGCGGATGTCAGTACGGACGCAAACGACAATACTGACAATATTTATGATGAAACCGGTACTTCGTCCGGGAGCACGTCGTCAAACCTCATAGATATAAACGAAAATTATATAAAGCCCCTTGCCGACTCGGCACTTTTCCGGGCGTCATATGCCATCGGAGGCAAGGCGATATTCTCTTCCCTCACATCGGTAAAGCTTGGAAGCGACAATATAAAGGTAGATAACGAGATTTCGTTCATACTCGACAGCTATGATACTCTGAAACCTGTCATAGACATAAATTTTGATTTTTCTGCTTTCACTGAAAAGGAAGCCGATGCAATAAGGCAATTTGCGGAAGGAATCGACAAATCCGTCCTTATCCCTGCAATTGCCGGGGAGATCGTGCCGTACGCAGCCGACAAATGGCTTACAGGAAGCTCCTTCGTCGGTGCGGGAAATCCCGTCGACTCTGTTCCTGAGACAATGCAGCCCCTGATGACAAACATACTGAATCTTCTTTCCTCAACAAACAAAGAAACGATAAAGCCCGACCTTGTGACTATTGCCGATATCTTTGCCACCTTTGCGGAGTCAGGTATTTTCGCCATGTTCGGCTCTGACTTTTCCGCCGACGAGTTTCTCGCTGCCCTTTCAGAAGAAGGAGTGCTTTCATCTGTGATATCTGCTCTTTACGAAAATGAGAGAACACAGTTTCTGATAAGCGATTTGTCGAATATAGGCTTCGAGGCAATAAGCGAAGCTCTTGAAATACCCGAAAGCGATGAGGACGTTTATAACAACCTCATGGATGAACTGAGTGAAGAGATAAAGACAGCGCTTTCATTTGAAACAGAGGAAGAACAAATAGACCGGCTTTCATTCGGAATCACAAATATCTTTGAAAAATACGGCGTTGAAATAAGCGATGAGCAGGCAAACCTTTATGCGCAGTGCATAATAGGCGCTGACACCGATGTTTCCGAAGGCGGCTCAGAAAGCGTATCAAGCTATTTTTCACTTCTGCTTTCAGCATTACAGGCGTCATCTTCGTCACAGCGTGAAGCGGACCGTTTTTATGCCAACGGTCTGTCAGATAAAGCGGCAGCGGTAATTGAACAGTTCAAAGCCGAAATGAACGGTGAAGACCTTTCTGCCATGGTTTCACTTACTGAAATGATGAGCGGAAAATCCTCCCTGAAGCACAACACTGTGACAACAGAAGACATTCTCGTCACGCTTCAGGATATAAAGGATACAAGCAGCGAAGCCATCACCGCTCAAGGCGAGGCTATGGAGCTTATGCTTTACTCACTTTCAAAGATAGCGGGCGGAGACGGCGACATGAGCAAACTGGACGCCGAATCTCTCACCGAGGCGATACTTAAGCTCGGCATTGACGACAAGGGCATAGGAAAATCAATAAAGAATATTCTGAAATTTGCCCTGTCAGAGGCGGGTATAGGCTCTTATGCAGCTCAGAATCTCATTGAACACATATCCGCTTCCGCTGAAAATAACAGCGCAAACGCAGATGTTAACGCAGTTATATCGGTCATAACTGTTATTTCTTCGGATTCAAGTTCAAAAGAGCAGGTCAAAGACGCTGTAAAAACCCTTTCTTCATCGGTAACGCCTTCTTCTGCCGAGGTTATCTCCGATTGTGTGTCGGCTGGATTTATAGACCGCACATCGTCAGGCAAATTATCTCATACGCAATCCGTCGCTGTCTCATCCGTAGTTAAGAATATGCTCAACAACTTTGCAGAGAACTCGGAGGAGCTTTCAGATGAGCAGCTTGAAGCCGAAACAGCGTGCGTGCAGATGGTTATAGAGCTGTCGGTTTCAACGCAGTCATCGACCGCTTCGGCTCTCTTCCAGACTTCGTCATCTCAGGACAGCAAGCTCGGAATGAGCGCCGACGAATTTGTTAATAAGCTCTCAGACTCGGTCGTGCTCTCTGATACCATCATTGATGAGCAGGAAAATATAAAGACGGCTGTCGGAAACAAAATGAGCCAGAGTGATAAGGATCTTCTCACAAGCGCGCTTGAAGAGAATTCATCCATTTCTTCCCAGATGAAGGAAGCGCTCGTCAACGCCTTCAGTCTCGTCGGCTGAACTGACGTTTCAGGACTGTGATCGTGATACTGTAATCGGGATACTGAACAGGACTGTAACAGCACCCCTCTTTGCGACTGCATTCCTTCCAAGCATAAAACGCTCATAAAACGCGGGTTTTTGTCAAAATACTATTGACAAACGCCCGCGTTTGTTATATAATACACCTTGCCGCATAATGTTTGGTCGTAAAAGAATGGCTTGCAAAGCAGGCTTTTCTACCTAACTTAGCGAGTTCAGGCGTCTTCGTTACGCTGTCAGAAAGTGAGGTGCTTTTCGTGTACGCAGTTATTGAAACGGGCGGAAAGCAGTATATCGTCAATGAGGGCGACATAGTCTTCGTTGAAAAGCTCAACGCCGAAGAGGGAGATACGGTAACATTTGACAAGGTTCTCTCTGTATCAAAGGCGGATGGTGAATTTACGGTCGGTGCTCCCTACGTTGAAGGTGCCACTGTCACCGCAAACGTTGTTAAGAACGGCAAGGGCAAAAAGATCCATGTTCTCAAGTACAAGCCCAAGAAGAACGAGAAAAAGAAGATAGGACACAGACAGCCCTATACAAAGGTACAGATCCAGACGATCAGCCTTTGATTTTACAACAGCTCTGCGATGACTAAATTTCTTTTTTACAAGCGCGACGGTGTCTATTACGGTTTCAGAGAAACAGGGCACACCGGATTTGCCGACCAGGGAGAGGACATACTTTGCTCAGCCCTGTCGGCTATGACCATGCTTCTTATAAACGCCATTGAGGTGTCGTTTGCCTCGGATGTCGATTATAAGATTGATGAGGAGTCGGCGGACATACTTTTCTTTGCACGCGGCGCTCTCAGCGAGTTCGAAAGCGACGAAAAGAAGAGATATGCTGTTTCCGGCATCATGTACGCGTTTTACCTGCAGATAAATGATCTGCTGGAGGACTATTACGATTTCATTGAGATAAGCGAGGTCGAGGAGTGAGTCCTGTCCCCCTGTACAGGCACGAGCGCTGTCTGTCATTCTCGCGCGGTCTTACAGACGAGGCCGCAGCCGGAGTTTTATCAGTCTGTTATCAAGGAAAAACGGAGGTGTACCGAAATGTTGAGAATAAGTTTACAGTTCTTTGCTCATAAAAAGGGCGGCGGTTCAACTAAGAACGGAAGAGACAGTGAGGCTAAACGTCTTGGCGTCAAGAAAGCAGACGGTTCTATCGTTACCGCCGGCAATATAATCGTGCGTCAGAGAGGCACGTCAATTCATCCCGGGAACAACGTCGGGATAGGAACCGATGACACGCTCTTCGCACTCATCGACGGCAAGGTCAAGTTTGAGCACGTAACAAAGACAAGAAAGCGCGTAAGCGTATATCCCGCTGAATAACAGAGGGAAAGCTATAAAAAAACGCGGCGGCACTATGATGTGCCGGCCGCGTTTTTTCGTCTTCCCGCCTGCCGTTCGCGTATTGATTTGCCCTGCCGCCTGCCCCTCTTACCTGTCTACCGCGGAGCGCGGAAACTGATGCGCAACCGTCAGACACATTCCGCCGGCACATACCTGAGCGTATATCCGCCGGCTAATATACCGGTCATATACACCGTTGTTCTGACGTCATTGCCCGAATAAAAAACGGTTATCAACCAAAGTACTATTTTGCATTTGAATGTGAACAACGCCTCAGGCGACATAAAAAAGCACTTGCCATACAAAAGCAAGTGCTTTTTTGAGTTTTAAGACACGACGTCAGCTATTTCGGGTAGACTAATTCATGTGCTTCCTGGACGAAACAAGCACGTACAACAGTACTTAAGAGCCGGCGGGTTGCCTTTGAATTTTGTATAAAGATGCCGCTACTGGGCATTGTGGAGTCTGTAGTAGTCTCCCTTTTTCGCCATAAGCTCATCATGCGTACCGCATTCTGTTATTCTTCCCTTGTCGATATACATTATCTTGTCGCAGTTTCTTATAGTGGAAAGTCTGTGTGCTATGACAAACGAAGTGCGTCCCTTGAGTATATGCTCTATACCTGTCTGCAGAAGTTTTTCCGTCTCGGCATCTATAGACGACGTTGCCTCATCAAGTATGATAACCGCCGGGTCTGATATTACTGTTCTTGCAAACGCCACAAGCTGTCTTTGACCCTGTGAAAGCTGTCCGCCCCTCTCGGTCACACCGGTTTCATAGCCGTCCGGCATTTTTTCTATAAACGTATCCGCGCAGACCGTCCTGCAGGCACTTCTTACCTCCTCGTCTGTAGCGTCGAGCTTTCCGTACCTTACATTCCCAGCTATTGTATCTGTAAAGATGAAGCTGTCCTGAAGCATTATGCCCATTTTGCTTCTCAGCGACTCTATTGTTATATCGCGTATCTCAACACCGTCTATAAAAATCTGCCCCTCGGTAGGCTCATAGAAACGGCTTATGAGATTTATTATTGTGGATTTTCCGGCTCCTGTGGGACCTACAAACGCAACGCTCTCGCCCTTCTTGACTGTAAAGCTGACATTGTCAAGCACACGAACTCCCTTTTCATACTCAAACGACACGTTGCGGAACTCGACATTACCCTCTATGTTGTCTATTTCCTTTGCACCCTCGGTGTCCTTTATATCCACTGGCTCATCGATGGTCTGGAATATTCTTTCAAGATATGAGGTCGTCTTCAGGAAGTTGTTATATATATTTGCAAGCGAGACAACAGGCTGCCAGAAGCGGGACGAATACGTCGCCATCGCGATTAGCACTCCTACCTCTATGGACGGCGAAATGAGAAGTATTCCCGCCACATATACAAGGGCAAGAACCAGCTGCTTGAGATTTTCTGTTATCGGAGACATGGCGTTGTTGAGATATGCGGATTTGAACCACGCCTTCTGATAAACGTCGTTGAGCCTGGAATATATCTCCATGTTTTCCTGCTGCCTGTTGAATATCTGAGAGACCTTGACGCCTTCTATCGACTCGCAGGTATACGCCGTGAGATTTGAGCTCTTGTTGTTCAGTACAAAATTTGCTCTTTTCTGCACATTCTTGAGGAGAAAAATTACAACGAGCAGGACCGGCATACCTGACAAGATTATGAGCGAAAGCTTGACATCCATCGCAAACATGAAAACAGCTATGAAGACAATATTCATGAGGTCAAGCAATGCATTTACAAGTCCGTTTGTGAGCGTATCGGACACACTGTTTACATAGTTGACCACTCTTACGAGTATTTTGCCGTGAGGACGAGAATCGTAATACGAGAACGGGAGCTGCTGAAGGTGATCGAAAATATCCTTGCGTATGTCATAAATCATGTGCTGACCGCAATACGACATTATCACGCCTCTCAAAGCTCCGAAGACCACGCTCAGGAGTATTGCTCCGAGAGTGAGGAACGAAAGCCTTGTGAGAAGCCCTCTGTTTCCATCCGGTATAGCTATATCCATAACACGCTGAAGAAGCGTCGGGGTGACAAGAGCAAGTATAGAAGAAAGCGCCGACAGGAGCAGTGCCCCTATCATAAACCATTTGTAGGGCTTTATGTATACAAAAGAACGCTTGAGCTTTCCGAAATCAAAACCTTTTTCAAGCTCTTCGTCGATATCATATTTGTTTCTTGCCATGCTCAGCCCACCTCCTTTTCGGTGGCTATCGCATCATCGAAGCCGGTTTTTACCTTCTCCGGACTGCTTCCATTTGCCTCGTCAGGCTCAAATGGCGGAAGATCCTCTATTTTCTGAAGCTCGCATACGTTGCGGTAATATCTGTTTGTCCTTGCAAGACTGTCATGTGTGCCGATGGTTACAGACCCGTTTTCAAGAATCATTATCTTGTCGGCGTTTCTGACAGACGATATTCTCTGCGCTATTATTATTGTCGTGCAGTGAAACGGGAGATGCTGGAGGTTATACTGCATTTTCTTCTCCGTTTCCATATCAACGGCAGATGTAGTATCATCAAGTATAAGTATTGAAGGTATGGCGGCTATGGCTCTGGCAAGCGCAATTCTCTGCCTTTGACCGCCAGAGAGTCCTACTCCCCTTTCGCCTATTATGGTGTTGTAGCCTTCGGGCATGCGGCGTATAAATCCGTCGGCGCACGCCAGCTCCGCGCACTCATAGACCTGTTCAAGCTCCATGTCGGGATTGCAGAATGAGATGTTTCCGTCAACGGTATCTGAAAACAGGAACACGTCCTGAGTGGCTATGGAAACTCCGCGGTGTATGCTTTCAAGCGTCCTGTCCCTCACATCAACTCCGTCGATGAGGACCTCTCCGCTGCTGACATCGTAAAACCGCGCTATGAGATTTGCAATAGTGGTCTTTCCGCTTCCGGTCGGACCCATTATTGCAATTGTTTCATTCGGATAGAACTTGAAGGAAACGTTTGACAGGACCTGCGGCCCTTTGGCGTAGCTGAAGCTGACGTTTCTGAATTCAACCTTGCCTTTGAAGCGTTCCTTTGTGTCCACCGCATTATGCCTGTCACAAATGAGCGGGCGGGCATAGTATATTTCAATCACCTTGTCCGCAGAAGCCGAGAAACGCTGCATATCGTTGAGTATATTGCTCACCTGCCTCATCGGATCGGAAAGAGCCCACGTGAGCCCTGTAAAAAGCGTCAGGTCTCCGAGAGATATGCTGCCGTTTATACAAAGCGCGCCGCCGACAAGTATCGTGAGGAATGTTAGTATCTGAGCGAGAAAGTCTATTACCGGAACAACTCTTTGCCATGCGAAAGCCGCCCTCATGTTGTCCTTCATATACTGCCCGTTTATATGGGAAAACTTTTCCTTCTCATACTCCTCGCGTGCAAACGCCTTTACAACTCTGTTTCCGTTGATATTTTCCGATGCGCCAACGTTGAGGTCGGAAAGGCGCTGTCTTATCGAACGGTAAAGCGGAGCCACCTTCTTGTTGTAAATAAACGAGCACAAAAGTATGAACGGAAGTACCGAAATCAGAGCAAGCGTAAGTACCGGGCTCACATAGACGAGCATTACAACGGCAGCGGTAAAAGTTACCACCATGTCTACCGTGACATATGTGACCCACGCACAGAAATGACGCAGATACTCAAGATCTCCGGTAGTACGTGTTATTATGTCTCCGGATTTGATCTTGTCAAAAAAGCTCATTTCCTGATACTGTATATTCCTGAAAATCGTTTTCCTTATCGCCATGAGCATATTCTGGCTTGCCTGTTCCATCATCACAATTTTGAGCATGTGGAGGCCGGTTTTGACCAGAACTACGCCGCTCATAACCAGCAGCACTGGGACGAGCATATCGCGTTTTCCTCCCCGTATGACGTCATCCACAAGGATTTTTGACATATACGGGTTGACAATGACTATAATAGAGGTTATAGCCGTGAGCAAAAGCCCTATTATGAACTGTGGTCTCTTTCCCCGCAGATTGTGCCAGACGAATTTAATCCTGAACGAAAAAGAATGGCTCGCTATTATCTTTCTTTCTCCGTCGGCATATGAAGAACTTGGTGTTTTTTCCCTCTTTCGCTTTTTTTGCTTTAAGTTACCGTCTTTCTCCATGATTCCCCCCGTATGTCAAAAAAATTGCTCTGTTGCAAGTTGAAAAATGTTATTTTTGAACGGATATATGCAGGGATATTATAAACTTTCGTATCGACTTATTTCTACATTTATAGCAAACGCCGTTGTATTCTTCATGCTTTTCATAGTTTTTTAAAAGTCTGATTTCAACGACCCGGTCGCGCCGGAGCAAAAATCAAAAACATGTGTGTCACCGAGTCACAAAAAGGTATAAAAAAACAATATGTGAGCGAAAATATATCTGTACGGCGCGTAGGATTTGTACTCAAGTACGCGGCGTCTATTAAGAAAGGTAGGTTACGGTAATGGTTACAAACAAAAGCACAGGATCCTGCTCATCAAATGTAAACAAGTGCATCGAATGCACGGTCAAGCAGTGCAAATTTCACTGCGACAAAGAAAACTACTGCTCTCTTGATAAAATCGTAATAGGTACACACGAAGCAAATCCCACAGTACCTGACTGCACCGACTGCACCTCATTCGTTCTCAAGGGCTGAGGACAAAAAAGCCGACCGGACGCTTTCACGTCCGGTCGGTCGCGTTATTACAGGCGGAGAGCCGTCCGCTCCGTTTTTATATGAGCACAGCCGAAAGGCTCAGTATTATAAAACCCATCTGCAGAATAAAGGCAAGAGGCACAAGCAGGATAAATTTAATGTGCTTTGTTTTATGCCTTACGAGGTACATTCCCAGCATCGCGCCGAGCCCTCCGAAAATCCACGCAGATAAAATGAGCGTTGCTTCTGATATCCGCCACTGCCCTTTTTTTGCTTTTAGCTTGTCTGCCCAGAAAAGGCAGAAGGAAAGAAGATTAAGTGCAGCAAATACCAGCGCAAGGACAAGAGCGTGCTCGGTCATGAAGGAACCGCAGAGTTTGAAAAAATCCATTTTATTTCCTTTCTTTTTCAGACCGCACTTTTAAAAAATAATTCAGGAAAATATTTTCAAATGTGCTTCTACACGGCACTTTTAAAAAATAATTCAGAAAAATATTTTCAAAAATGTGCTTCTACACGGCACTTTTAAAAAGTATTTTATTTTTTTAAAAATACAGTTGCAGGGAGCCCTGAGCATGTAAGTGGGCTTGCCGTGATCATATTTTCACAGGGCTTGTGTGTTCAGACGACAAACCCGATTTTCTTGTATACCTTTCTGAGTGTCCGTGCCGCTATACGTCCGGCTGAGTCGGCACCGCTCTTCATTATTCCTTCGAGATACTGCTTGTCTGAAACAATGCGGTGGTACTCCGACTGAAGCGGGGCGAGCGCATCAGCCACGGTTTCACCTACTGCGAGCTTGAAAGCTCCGTAGCCCTGTCCGGAAAATTCATGCTCTATCTGTTCTAAACTCTTCCCGGTAAAACAGGAATATATATTCATAAGGTTGTTTATACCGCTTTTTCCCTGTGCATATCTGACCACTGTGTCGGAATCGGTGACGGCTTTTTTGAATTTGCGTATTATATCGTCCCTTGAATCAAGTATCCTCACCGACCCGAAATCGCTGTCAGATTTGCTCATTTTTTTCTCAGGGTCCGAAAGCGACATTATTTTAGCTCCCGTTTTGGGAATAAAGCCCTCAGGTATCTTGAAAACATCCCCGTATACACCGTTGAATCTTCCGGCTATCGTGCGCGCAATCTCAATATGCTGCTTCTGATCCTGCCCTACCGGCACAAGGTCTGTCATATAAAGAAGTATATCTGCCGCCATGAGCACAGGATAGGTAAAAAGTCCTGCGTTTATATTGTCGGCATTCTTCTTGGATTTGTCCTTGAACTGTGTCATTCTCGACAGCTCGCCGAACATTGTGTAGCATCCGAGAACCCATGACAGCTGAGCGTGTCCCGGAACATGCGACTGAACAAAGAGTATGCACTTTTCGGGGTCGATCCCTGCTGCAAGATAGAGCGCCAGGAGCTCATATGTGTGCCGCCTCAGCTCCGAAGGATCCTGCCTCACAGTTATTGCATGCATGTCCACAACACAGAATATGCAGTCGTTTTCATGCTGAAGGTCTGTCCATCCCTTTATCGCTCCGAGATAATTGCCTATCGTAAGATTTCCGCTCGGCTGAACTCCGGAAAAAATGACCGGCTTTCTGTCGGGAGCGCTTTTCTGAACATTTGTATTTTCGTTATTTTCTGTCATTGATATGAACCTCTCCAGATAATGTGATGTATGCATTCGGTTCCGTCAGGAAAATCACATAAGCGACCCGGCAACCTCTGATATTATCCTGACGCCGTCCACTATCTGCTGCTCCGTTGGCGTAGAATATGTTATCCTGAATGACGAGGAAGGAGCGCTTTCATCGCAGTTGAATGCTGTTCCGGGGACCACGGCTACAAACCTGTCAAGTGATTTTTTAACAAACTCGTCGAGACTGACCTTCTCAGGGAGAGTGCACCATATGAACAATCCTCCCTGCGGTCTTGTATATGCGACGCCATCCGGCATGTATCTGTCAAGTGCTTCGAGCATTATACCGCACTTTTTGCGGTACAGAGCCCTTATCTGCTCTATGTGGGCGTCAAAGTCGAACCTTTTGATGTACTCGGCACAAAGCATCTGGAAAAATTGATTGGTATGTACGTCCTCAACCTGCTTTGCAACTACCATTTTTGAGAAAATCCTGTCCGGTGCGCAGACAAATCCCACGCGCATGCCGGCAGAAAGAACTTTTGAAAGCGAGCCGCAGTACACGACTATCCCGTCGGTATCCATCGACTTAATCGTCGGTATCTCCTCGCCTGCAAAGCGGAGCTCGCCGTAAGGGTTATCTTCAAGTATCACAAGTGAATTTTTTTTCGCTATCTCATATATCTTCCTGCGCTTTTCAAGGCTGGTGCATATCCCCGCCGGATTGTGGAACGTAGGTATGAGATAAAGCATCTTTGCGCGAGGATTGTCCCTCACAGCTTTTTCAAGCGATTCTATGTTGATTCCGTCTGCGTCAAGCTCTACACCTACGGTCCGGGCTCCGTTTGAACGGAAGGCATTGAGCGCGCCGATGAACGAAGGATTTTCGCATAAGACGACATCTCCCTCATTGCACATCACCTTACATGTCAGCTCTATTCCCTGCTGTCCGCCGGAGACGATCATAAATGAATTTCCGTCTTCGCTGCATCCGAATTTTTTGCAAAGCCTGTCCTTTATCACGGAAAGTAAGCCGGGATATCCCTCGGTTATACCGTACTGAAGCGCTTTGGCAGCATCTGTTGCAAAAATCTCCGCCGAGATCGAAGCAAGACTCTGCGCCGGAAATGATTCCGCCGCAGGATTTCCCGCCGCAAACGCTATTATACGCGGGTCTGTAAGGCTTTTGAATATCTCTCTTATTGCCGAAGGCTTCATGGAAGCCAGTTTTTCAGAAATTTCGTATCCCATAATAACTCCCCGGAATTTATATTCTGCATGCTGAGCCCGCATGCGTATGAAGCGCCGCAAACGCCGCAGTCATAAATAGCCAGAAAAAGTCAAAGACCTCAACAGCGGCGTGCAACTCATTGTATTTTAGCATTTTTCCTTTTATATTGCAAGAGCGTGCGAAAAAATACTTGAAAAAAAAGGCGTCATGTGTTAAAATTACGTTGACCTTCGGGAAACAAATCTTCTGATGATTCAAAGAGGTGCGATTTTGGACAAGGAAAACAAGAAAGACGACGTCAACGACATCGGAACAGGCACAGAAGAAACCGCTGATGAAAGCGAAATGTCTGTTGAAAAAAAGCGCCGTAACGACTCTGCTGAGGCGGCGGAATATCTTAACGGGCTCCGTGAGCTTGCCGGCGATCCCGACAATGTCGGTCAAAGCCATCCGCATGAGGAAAAGGACACCTCGTACATGGATGAAAAAAAGAAGGGGATATCCGTATTCTCTATAATAAAGTATGTATTTTACGGGCTTGTCATATTTGTGTTCCTGCTGGTCTTCTACCGGATATACATGCAGAATGATTCAAATTTTGAATTTTCGGAAATGTTCGTATGGACAGATGAGGCAATAGAGGCATATGAGGAAAAAGGAAGTCTCACCGTATATACACAGGACATGGGAGGAATAGGAAATCTGATCCTCATAGACGAAGCGGACGAGACGGTGAGCTATGACTACACCTACTCGCCTTACAGCGAAAGCGATGATGTGCGCGGGTGCTTTATGACAAGCAACATCATGTACATTGAGGAAACACAGCAACTGATTTTCACGTTCCGTGTGAACAAGAGCGCTTCCGAAGCGGTGATGAACAAATACTCCCTTGAGAGCAAGCCCGGCAAGGACAGCTACTCGTTCGTATTGTCGGACGGGGAGAACTACTACACCGAGTACGATTACCTCACGGCTTCACGCGGCACCTATTTCTATTACAGGGTCGTGTTCACTGGTGTGGAGTACACGCATGTGGATAAGCCGTACAACAGTCCGCTCTCCGGGGTCACAGAGCTGTCTCTCAGCGTATACTATGACGATTTGAAGAACTTCGACAGTCCTCTTGATACCATGACTCTTGCAAACAATCTTCTGAGCGCCGAAAAATTTGAGCTTAAAAAAGCGCTTCCCGCAGAAAAGCCCGACGGTCTTATGTCGTATGTGTCATTTGAGCTGGATTGACCCGGCAGCCGGCACAGGAACATACAAGTGCAATGACCCTGACCAAGGGAAGCCGGGCGTAAAAGACGAAAGGAGTCCTGTATGCTTCTTGAAAAGAAAGAGACAACCCTTGCCTACCGCTGTCCGACCTGCGGGGCGACGGTACTGAGCCTGGTCGGAATATTTGCCCTGTCAGGAGATATGCTGAAGCTCCGGTGCGAATGCAGAGGAAGCGAGGCAACACTGACATATGCCGACAACGGACGTATACGACTTAGGGTTCCCTGCATTGCATGTCCGAAGCCTCACTATTTCACAATAGGACAGAACAGCTTTTTTTCAAGAGAGGAGGGCGTGTTCCGCCTTCCCTGCCCATACACGGGAATAGATATATGCTTTATAGGACGTGCAGACGACGTAAGCGCAGCTGTGGAGCAGTCGAACAGAGAATTGCTGGAACTCATGAAATCTTCAGGAATAGATGATATGAACAAGTTGAGGCCTGAAGATGAGGATGACGATACGCTAAAAAGCGAAAATCCTCTTATAGAGGACATAGTTTTCTACATGCTGAAGGAGCTCGACGAAGAAGGAGCTATACACTGCTGCTGCCCGCCAGGAACCAAGGGAAAATATAGTTACCGCCTGCATCACGGGAGAGTGACCGTGACGTGCGAGAAGTGTTCGGCATCGGCAACGCTCCCGATGAGCGGTGTAAACAGCGCCGAGAGCTTTCTGGAGATAAACGAGCTGAACCTCGAATAAATATTTTTTGTGCCGTAACCAAAAATGAACCTCCGTCATAAGATATTAAAGAAAAGGGAACCGCCCGGAGACGACGACATCCCCGCGGTCAGGTGGAAGAACCTTTTTCCGCAAAATGACATTATATAAAAAACTACGGAGGTTTTCCATGAACTGCCTTTGCAACTTATTTGACGATTCCACCCTTTGGCTTATCATAATCGCTGTTATACTCTTCTCCATCCTTTGCAACGGATACGGAAACGGCTATGACAACGGCAACGGAGCAGGCCACGGCTGCGGCTGCGGCTGCGGCTGCTGACAAAATGGTCAGCCCTTAAGAGCTTTCAAAGCGAAAGGCCGCGGAAGTTTGTTTTCTTTGGCTGTCTTGCTACGGCAAGGCAGCCTTTTTTTTGTTGTATTCGCCGAAAAGAACATCCGAAGAGCTAAAAACCAAAAAAGGCTTGATTTTTCCCGCTTTTTGTATTATCATATATCTGTATGTTGTTGGATAAAAATTACAGACCGATAAGATAAATAAAACATCGGCGTGTGCTGAAAACTAACACACGTATAATAAACGCAATAACGAACATATACAACAAGGAGACTGCTATGCACAACTTCAGAAGAATAGGTGTATTGACTTCCGGCGGAGATGCGCCAGGAATGAATGCTGTCATAAGAGCAGTGACAAGATACGCTCTTTCGAACGGCGTGGAGGTTTTCGGAATATACGAAGGATACAAAGGCCTCATGTCCGGAAACATGAAGCTCTTCTCAGATCACGACGTTTCCAATATAATAAACCGCGGCGGAACAATACTTTACTCGGCGAGAAGCAAGGAATTTGTAACCGAGGAAGGTCTTGCGACTGCAATAAAAACATGCCGTGACAACAAGATCGACGGTATAGTCGCGATAGGAGGAGACGGCACGTTCCGCGGTGCAACCGACCTTACTGTACGCGGTCTTCCCTGCATAGGAATACCCGGAACCATAGACAATGATATAACTGCAACCGATTATACCATTGGTTGCGATACAGCGATGAACACCACAATAGAGATGGTGGACAGGCTGAGAGATACCAGTGAATCCCACGCAAGATGCAGCGTCGTGGAGGTAATGGGAAGAAATTCCGGGTATATCGGTCTTTACGCCGGTATTGCCGTTGGCGCCTCTGCCATATTTGTACCTGAATTCAAATTTGATGAAAACGAAGTCATAAACAAGCTCGTCAGGTCAAAGAAATACGGAAAGCGCAACTTTATTATTCTTATTTCAGAGGGTCTCGGTAATTTCGGTGAGGAATTTGCAAGAAGAGTAGAAGAAAAAACGGAAATAGAGACCAGATTTGCACGGCTTGCCCATGTGGTACGCGGCGGCGCGCCTTCGCTCAGAGACAGGGTGATAGGTTCTGAGATGGGAGTAGCAGCTGTAAAGCTCCTGCTGTCCGGTAAGAGCAACCGTGTGGTGTGTATGCGCAAAGACAAGATTTGTGACGAGGATATTTCTTATGCTCTCACACTTGACAGAATGTTCAAAGGCAAGCTCAAACCTGAGGAACTCGACGGCTACAGTGATGAAAAGGTAGCTGAAATGCGCGATTTCTGTGCGGCAAAGCGCGCGGAAATGGAGCGCGTTTACCGGATGAATATGGATATTTCCAAATAACAGACAGGCAAGGCATTAAGAGCAAAAGCGCCAGGCAAGTAGCCTCGCCTCCTGTGTTTTCCCTGGTACGCATAGCTGCCTGCCTATCCTCCGTGTTTATCCCGATGCGAAGGGCTGCCTGCCCTGCCGAGCAAAAAAATATATGTAAGTGCCGGTTTTGATTGGTTGTGCTGCGGAAGATCCATGTGGTTTTTTGCGCATGACTCATTTCCGGCGCTTTTTTATACGTCATGAAGATTTATTCATGTGACGGGCTCTTTCTTTTCCTGAAACCGGCGTTTTACAGGTGATTTTACAGTACGGTCAGGCTCTTCGCTGATTTGAAATCAGTATGTTTCCGGTTTGTTCGATACAAAACATTTTCAGTAAGCATAACGACCGGTACCTCGGGTGCGGAATATTGCCCGGCTTGTGTAAATCGCGTCACAGTGACGACTTGTCAGATGCTTTTTTCAAACATAAATGCCGCATATCAGAATAATACGTAGTACCAACAAAAGCGATATACTCAAAATTGACAATATATATTTGATATGATACAATGGTCATGTGAGCCCGGATAAATCCGGCGCTACGATAAGATCAAAGAGCAAAGGAGGCGCCAGTATGCTTACAAAGACCCTGTCCGCCGCGCTGTTCGGAATGGACGGCATACCGGTAACCATAGAGACCAACGTTACAGACAAGCTGCCGCGCTATGAAGTCGTAGGACTGCCGGACAATGCTGTCAAGGAGTCCAACGAGCGTATATATAACGCCGTGATATCGAGCGGCTTCAAATTTCCGTACGGGTCAATCGTTATAAACCTTGCCCCCGCCGACATAAAAAAGACCGGTTCCTCTTTTGATCTTGCAATACTCGTAGGAATAATGAGCGCCGCACGCGTTATAAAGGGCGACGTATGTGATAAATGTTTTATAGGCGAGTTATCTTTGTCCGGAGAAATACGCAGCGTGCGCGGCGCGCTCTGTATGTGCACCGCCGCCAGAAACGGCGGAGCAAAGGATATATTCGTACCGAGGGGAAATGCCGCGGAGGCATCGATAGTAGACGGCATAAATGTTTATCCGGTTGACAATGTATCCGAGCTCATATCTGTACTGAATGAAGAGAAAAAAATTGAGCCCGTGCGCTTCAATATTTCAGATTTTTCCGAAATGGTCAGGCATAATTCCTGCTCACTCGATTTTGCTGACGTGAGAGGCCAGGAAAAAGCGAAAAGAGCCATAGAAATAGCCGCCGCAGGCGCTCATAACATACTTCTCATCGGTCCTCCGGGCACGGGAAAATCAATGCTTGCAAAAAGAATACCGTCAATACTTCCGGAGATGAGCTTTTCAGAAGCTATCGAAACGACGAGAATTTATTCGACCGCCGGAATGCTGCCGGAAGATACTCCGATAATGGCGGCGCGCCCGTTCCGTTCGCCTCACCACACAATGTCCGCCGCTGCTCTTTCAGGAGGCGGCTCTATACCTGTTCCGGGAGAAATATCGCTTGCCCACAACGGGGTTTTGTTCCTTGATGAGCTTCCCGAATTTTCAAAGCAGGTAACCGAAACGCTTCGCCAGCCTCTGGAGGACCGCAGTATAACCATAAGCCGCGTCATGGGGCGATTCAGATTTCCGTCGGATTTTATGCTTGTGTGCGCCATGAATCCATGTAAATGCGGCTATTACGGACATCCATCCGGCAGATGCACCTGCCGTGAGGCAGATATAAGAAAATACATATCCAAAATAAGCGGACCTCTTTTAGACCGCATCGACATACAGGTGGAGGTCGCTTCCCTTACATATGAGGAGATATCCGGGAATGAAAAATCCGAGAGCTCTGAGACGATCCGCGAAAGAGTGAACTCGGCAAGAGAATTTGCAAGGCGCCGTTTTGAAAGCGACAAACAACCGATACACTCAAACAGCGCTATGAATTCCCATCACCTGCGAAAATACTGTGCACTTGATACCGATGCCTCGGCTCTTATGAAAAACGCCTTCACCTCGCTGGGTCTGTCTGCCCGGGGACATGACAGGATACTTCGCGTGGCGCGCACTATAGCCGACCTTGATAAGAGCGAAAATATAACTGCCGCTCATGTGGCAGAGGCAATACAGCTTCGCAGCCTTGACAGAAAATACGGCATGTAAGCGTCCTGCTTTTCTGTTTCTGCTTTTCTGTTTCTGCTTTTCTGTTCCGACTTTTATACTCTGCCCTATTATGCCGTGCGTTCCGGAAAACCGGCGCTCTTATTCTTTCAGCCTTTTGCCTCTATCACTCGGACATTTAATCTATCGCAGTCAAATACAAAAAAAGACGCTGTAGCGCATTCAGGTCAGATGATTCCCTGTAAGCGCAAAGCGTCTTTATTTTTATACGGATATAAAAGAGACAAGTCGCATCACTGGATAGCCAAGGACTGTCTATTGATTGCAGTCTGTACTGATTGAAACCGGCTGCTGCTACGGCAGCGTTGCCGCCATCAGGCGGCATCTCGCCGGCTTGTGATGGCAACAGCGGTATTTATTGGGCAATGACCGCCTCACCCTTAAGACAGTGGAAAAAATCCGGCGTATAAGCGGTAAGGGCAAGTTACGTCTCGCGCAGTTCAACACTACTCTTCAGCGTTCAGCCTTTTGTAGCCTTCGCCTGCGCCTTGAGCCTCAGCTGAGTGTTCAGTATAGCTTTTCTGAGACGGATATTTTTCGGTGTGACCTCTATAAGCTCGTCAGGCGCGATAAACTCTATCGCCTCTTCAAGACCCATTATTTTGGGCGGAACAAGTCTGAGAGCTTCATCAGCACCAGCCGAACGTATTGCAGTGAGATGCTTTTCCTTGCAGGGATTCACGACTATATCTCCCTGCTTGGGATTTTCACCCACTATCATACCCTCGTACACAGGAGTCTGTGTACCGATGAAGAGCGCGCCCCTGTCCTGTACGTTGTAGCAGCCGTATGAAGTAGTAACGCCCGCCTCCGATGCAACGAGAGAGCCTGTATACCTTGAAACTATATCGCCCTTGTAGGGAGCATAGCATTCAAAAGTGGTGTTTATTATACCCTCGCCGCGCGTATCTGTCATAAATTTGCTTCTGTAGCCGAACAGACACCTGGTAGGTATCAGATATTCTATACGCATGCGGCTCCCGTGCAATTCCATTTTCTCAAGGTCAGCCTTGCGTGCGCCGAGCTTTTCCATGACGGCACCCGTGTATTCCTCAGCGACGTCTATATAAACCCTCTCAATAGGCTCGCACTTCACTCCGTCTATCTCTTTGTATATGACTCTTGGCGCCGTTACCGAAAGCTCATAGCCTTCGCGCCTCATGGTTTCTATGAGTATTGACAGGTGCATTTCTCCCCTGCCACACACCCTGAAGCTGTCTGTTGTTTCCCCGTCGCTTACCCTGAGTGAGACGTCCTTCAGAAGCTCATTATACAGGCGATCCCTTATCTGTCTTGATGTGACGTATTTGCCTTCCCTGCCTGCGAAAGGACTTGTATTTACCATAAAGGTCATTTCAAGGGTAGGCTCGCTTATCTTTACAAACGGAAGGGGTGCCACAGAGTCGGGAGAGCATATTGTATCCCCGATAGTAATGTCCTCCGCTCCGGAGAAGCAGACTATGTCTCCGGGAAAAGCTGATTCGCACGCCGCTCTCTTGAGTCCGTCGAACTGATAAAGCGACACAATTTTCGTCCTTTTGGTCTGTCCCGGATTATGATAGTTGCAGATAACGGCATCGGCACCCACCTTTACGACACCGGTTTCAACCCTTCCTATACCTATCCTTCCGACATAATCGTTGTAATCTATAGACGAAACAAGAAGCTGGAGCGGAGCATTTTCATCTCCGGAAGGTGCCGGAATATAGTCAAGTATCGTATCAAGCAAGGGCTTGAGATCGGTTCCCGCCTCATCAGGCGAATATGAAGCCGTGCCCGCTCTTCCTGAGCAGAAGAGCATGGGGCTGTCGAGCTGCTCATCTGTAGCGTCGAGATCCATGAGAAGCTCAAGCACCTCGTCTACAACCTCGTGTATGCGGGCGTCGGGCTTATCAATTTTATTTATGACAACGATAACGCGGTGATTGAGCTCAAGAGCCCTTTGCAGTACAAAGCGCGTCTGAGGCATCGGACCCTCGGCGGCATCGACCAGAAGAAGCACACCGTTTACCATCTTCAGTATTCTCTCTACTTCGCCGCCGAAATCGGCATGTCCGGGGGTATCTATTATGTTTATTTTGGTATCTTTATAGTGAATGGCGGTATTCTTGGCAAGTATTGTTATACCGCGTTCTCTCTCCAGGTCTCCGGAGTCCATTACCCTGACCGTTGTCGCCTGATTGTCGCGATACACGCCGCCCTGCTTGAGCATTTCGTCAACGAGCGTGGTTTTACCGTGGTCGACATGGGCTATAATGGCTATGTTTCTAAGATCATTTCTTATCAATTTGACACACTCCCAACCGTCTTTAACTTTTAGATTTTATCACAAAACATGAAAAAAAGGAAGTGTTTTCGTAAAAAAAGTTGAATTTTGTTTATCTTAATGCTAAAATGGTAAAGAGGGGTGTGAATTTGTGTTTAATTTTCTTAAAAGAAAGAAAAACGATGTTTCAAGCACTGCCTTTCGTCGTGAAATGGCATGCAGATACAACGGAATTTTCATAAAATATGCCGATGAAAGAATAGACGATCAGGAAATAGTAATAGGTAAAGCAGGAAGCATAAGCGTCCGCGGCGGGGAATTGATAGTACTTTCGTCTTCAAAAATAATTTTTCGTTCAATAGTCGACGAAACGGATTTTTCTCCGCTTATGAGTGGGGACGGAGTTATAGTAAGCGGATGCGATATTGAAAACGGGGGAAATTTCAGGAAAATAACCCTTCATTTTACTTCATACATAAAGTAGATATATACACTCACCGCAGGTGTTTGCCCTTAAAGCGTTTTGCCTCCGGCAATGTCAGAAAAAGCGGTGCTTCCCTATGACAGAAAAATGATCCGTATTGCTTCCTGTGCCATATCCTGTACTGCATCGTGCCGCATTGTGCCGCGACCCGGAATCTCTATTCAAACAGATAAATTGTGAGCTCTGACCCGCTTCTGTCTGCGGTTGCAAGAAACACATCCTTTCTCGCGACGTTTTTCTCCGCAAGCTTTTTTTCGAGCCATCTTTCATCAAATCCGAGCGTCTTGAGGTTGCCTGAAAGTATTCTTCCGTCGTATATCACGCTCACAGGCGCCTTTGCCGGAGCGCCCTGCCCCGCTCCGGACGACAGATCCTTTACTGTAGCAGCCCGTGCTTCGACCTTTGGAAGCACAGACAGCTTTCCGTTAGACTCCATCTGGGCGCTCTCTATATCGTCTATATAGTAATATCCGTTTATGCGGCACATCTCCTGAAACTCGCTTATGGATATCTGCGCCCTTGCAAAATTTTTCTTTTTGAATTTTCCGTTTTCATAAAGAATAGTCGGCGTACCCGAAAAAAATCTGCGTGCACGTATTGATTTCCTGTCTATTATATCTATAGCAAGAACAGAGAGCCCGTAAACGCCCATTCCTATTATTCCCACCCAGATGTTTCTTTCTATGCCGGTCGCCATTTCGGCGGCTATTGACCCTATCGTCATACCGTTTATATAGTCGAAAAGACTCAAATCGGATATCTGGCGCTTTCCGAGCAGTTTGGTGAAGACAAAGAGCACGACAAGCGAAAGAAGCGCTCTTAAAAATATTCCGAGATATTCCATTATATTCCGACCCTCCGTGATAAAAATGAAAGACATCCGGCACGCGATATTTCCTGTAAAAAAGTAATTTACCGGAAAACCCGGCAGAAATAATTATTCGCATTTTTTATCAAAATATTATTTAACTATTGAAAATCCCGATAAAAGAGTGTATAATGTAAAGTGTATCAGTATATAGATTTGCACAAGCCGGACATTGATGTCGTCCGGAGCCAGCCACTCAGAAAACCAATCTCCGCCGGTGTGTTAAGGGTATCAGCCGGCGAAACTAAAGAACCGGGAGTTTAATCATGGCAGAGCAGAGAAATGAAAGAACTGAGGACAGTACAATAACCTTCACTATGGACAAAGAACGTGAGGCATACATCAGAAATATAATTACCCTCGTTTATGAAGCTCTGAGAATCAAGGGCTATGACCCAGTAAGCCAGATTGTCGGATATCTGCTGACCGAGGATCCCACGTATATAACAAATTACAACAACGCACGCAGCATAATAAGAAAAGTTGACAGGGACGAGCTTCTCAATATAATTGTCAGCAATTACATCTCCCAGTGAGATATATGTGCCGTATTTTACCTGCTCCGGCAGTCTGTGACTGCGCGCTGCAAAGCGGTTGTACTGTGGCCGGCAGTCTGTGCCGCTCTGCCCGTTGACCTACATTGGCATCGCGTGACTTACAGGTACATTTTCACTGATTCGGCATCGGTTTTGCCGCGCCCGTCCTTGGTAGTATCGGATAGTGTAAATGGAAATTATAAGAATTGATGAAACAAGTATGTCAGAGCCCCGCGTAGCCGTCCCGGACTCTGCTGTAGCAATAGGAAATTTTGACGGTCTTCATAAAGCACACATGACCCTGTTAGATACCGTAAAGAACATCAGAGGACTTACCCCTTCGGTATTTACTTTTGACCTTCGGCGCAGCGACTGTCTCACCACGACAGAGGAAAAACTGGCGCTTATGGAAAATCACGGTATTGAGAGGGTCTTTCTTGCGCATTTTGACTCCCTGCGGGACATGTCCTGTGATAAATTCGTTTCAACCGTACTCAGAAACTGCGGATGCGCCGCAGTGGTATGCGGATTCAATTTTCGTTTCGGCAAGGGTGCGGCAGGCGACAGCTCGCTTCTTGCCTCCCTTTCAGAAAAATACGGGATTGAGCAAATAACATTGCCTGCGTGTAAATATAACGGCTGTATAATAAGCTCAAGCGAAATAAGAAAGCGCCTGGCGTCCGGAAGCTGCGATGATGTTACCGCTATGATGGGGCGTCCATTCTTTATCGAAGGGACGGTAGAGCACGGATACTCGGAGGGAAAGAAGCTCGTTCCGACTCTCAATATAGAATATCCCGAAAAGGCAATGCCTGAGCACGGGGTATACATAACGGTATGCGAGTCAGACGGCCGCATGCTCGCCGGGGTGTCAAATGTAGGATATAACCCCACCATCAGAAAAAATCACGTGACCTGCGAGACGAATCTGCTTTTTGACAGCGGGGATTTTTACGAAAAAAAGGTAAGGATATTTTTTCTGCGTTTTCTGCGGCCGGAAAAGAAGTTTGCCGACATAGCTCAGCTCAAAGAGGCAATAATGAACGATGTTGAAAAAGCAAAAAAATTTCATACGGAGGCGTCCGGCATGATCGGCAGTCTCGTTTCAGGCGGACTGTCCGACAGGGGGTGATATAAAATATGACCCCCGCGATAAAATCCGGTCGGCACACGGACATGCATAAAAAAAAGTGGAGATTGCGCGCCGTCTGTGCCGTTCTATTGATCGTCTCCATGATCTTCTCACCGGTTGTGCTTGGGTACGCATGTTACGCCGCAGCAAGACCGGACGACAGCGGAGCCGGGGCTGTATATCTCTACTGCCTTTCAAACGCTTCGGTGCTTTATTCAAGGGATGCCCAGAAGGAATTCCCCGCCTCATCCTCGGCGAAAATGATGACTGCCCTTCTGACTATAGAAAATACAGGGGATCTGCTTGAGAAAATAGAGCTGACCGAACAGATGCTTGAAGGGTGCAGCGGGAGCGAGTACGGGTTTTCGGTTGGCGCCGTTGCAACTGCCGAGGATCTTCTCAAAGCTCTGATACTTGCGAATTCGGACAACGCGGCAAAAATATGCGCAAATCTCATATCCGGTTCGCGGGAAGAATTTGTTGTACTGATGAACGAAAGAGCAAAAGAGCTCTCCATGAACAATACGAAATACACAACACCGCACGGCTACGACACGGACGACGCCGTAACGACCGCTGAGGACACGGCAAAGCTCTCTGTATTTCTGCACGGAATGACTGCGTTCATGAATATTGCATCTCTTCCTTATACGTCTCTGACCACGTCAGACGAGCTCATATACACCCGCAACAATTTTATAGGAAAATGGTACAGCCTTAAATACTATGACTCCGACGTTACCGGAATGCACGCCTGCACGACCGAGTCCGGCACTACTCTTGTGGCTACCGCAGACAAAAGCGACGGATATTCGTATCTGTGTGTGGTGCTGGACGGAAAAACCGTACTTTCCGAAAACAAAGCATATACGGTTGCGTCATCCCTGATCGACTGGGCAGTTGGAAACTTCGGATACAGGGAGCTTGTATCATCAGGCAGACCTGTGACCTCCGTCAAGGTAAACAATGCGGACAAAACCGATTCTGTTCCGGTTTTTCCTTCACACGATGTAGTGCTCTATCTTCCTGACTACATATCGGACGACGACATAAAGTATGAATATAATGTATATTCAGATGAGCTTGATGCCCCATTCTCCAAAGGCACTGAAGTCGGGGAAATAACCGTTTACTGCGAAGGCAGAACGGTGGCAACCGTTTCGCTGGTGACAGGTGCGGGCGCTTCTCTTTCAAAATCTGCCAGACTTACAGAATCTTTGATCTCATTTCTGACACATCCCGCTGTGATAATAATCGCTTTGGCAGCGTTGACCTTTGCTCTTCTTAGAGTGGTGGGATACATCAGGAAGAAAAGGCGTTTGCCGAAAAAATAAGACAAACATCGTTCTGAAAGCGACGCAAAAAGCTGTAATGGACTGAACCCAAAGCATTACGGTGCCCATATCGGTATGAGCGGCGGTCTGCATGAGCACCGGTCGGTATGAACGCCGGCTTTTGTCCGGGACATGCCGTCACACCAGCCTTCCGCTGCACTCATTTTCCGCCGCACTCATTTTCCGCTTCTGTACAGCGCCTTGACACCTCCGCTTCTGAAACAAAGCTGTCGAAACTCTAAAAAAATTGAAAATCCGTCGCCGGCAAAAAGTACCGGCGACGGATTTTTTGTTATGAACAGCTTTTGCATTCCAGTAAACTGCTTTTTCACATAGGTACAAGTTCTCCTGACCATGTAAACACTTTTTCAGCCTTGCAAAGGACGCGGTGACATTTCTGTACTTGACGCACCGACCGTCTGAGAGCAGACGCACGGTCGTTCACTGGTAATTTGAGCCGTAGGTATACGCCCAGTCGTTGAGTACGCCAAGGAGCGTGACGCAGCCTCCAAGATGTGTCACATCGGTAGACGCCTCCGTACCGTCTGCGCCGAGTTTTTTGTTGAAATATCCGGAATCAAGCTTATACTTTATTGAGTTTGCCATGACCGTGCAGGCGGCGTCGAGAAATGACGTGCTGTTTTTCCTGTCTATCTTGTAAAATTCAACATATCCCTTTACAAGCCATGCATCCATCCACGGGTTGTCTATGTCATTTGCAAAATATATCATGCCACCGGGAGCTGAGTCAAAATTGTTCCCAAACGCGGCATGTGCCGTCCTGCGCGCCTCGTCATAATAACTGCTTTCACCGGTGATAGAATACAAAACCGAGCCTGCGGCGATCATCAGACCGTTATTGTAAGAGCCTGACCAGTTGTTTCCCGGACCGTCCATATAAAGCGAGCTCGTGGGCATAAAAAGATACTCTCTGACCCATGCGTAAACTGTCTTTGCCCTTTCGAGAAAAACCTCGTCTCCGGTAAGCTGATAATACCTGGCAAAGGCATACGCGGCGGGAGCATTCGAGCACGTTAGCGGACCAGTATCCACTTTCCACGGTATACCGCCGTACCCCAGATCCTCACCGCTTCCCTTTCCCCAGCCCGACCAGATAAATTCGAGCAGAGACTCGGCGTTCTTGAGATATTTTTCTTCACCGAGATTTATATACGCCTCCATAAACTGTATGGCTATCCACAAATCGTCATCGTAGTAATAATCGCCTTTATTTCCGGCGCTGGCGTTGTAATAACACATCTGTATTCCGCGGTCCGACGTACCGACAGGCACCCTGTACCTCGGGATACAGCGGTTTAAAAGACGGTCATAAACGGTTTTTATCTCTTCGTCGTCCGGAAACATCTTATAGATCTCTGCCACTGCCTCGGTAAAAGAACCGACTCCCCAAAGTGTCATGACATTGCCGTCGGCACCGTGCACCATACCGGAGTTCATGTTGAAATAATCGTCGATTATGAGCTTCATCAGCGCGAGAGCCTCGTTTTTAAAATCGTAATTTTTCGGATGTTCCGAAACCTCTTCGAGCTTTCCGCTGAGTCCGCTGTCGGTCGTTTGGGCGTTGCTGTCCTGACCTGAAGTCACTGCTGTCGACGACGAATCGCTCTGGCTCTGCTCAGGTCCTGTGCTTTCGGCTGTGCCGCCGTCATCACTGCATGCGGAAAACGAAACTGCCGCCATCACGGCGAAAACTACAGTCAATAAAAGCAAAAGAATCTTCTTCATTTGGTGTGCCACCTTTCATTGTCCGTCGCTGTATATTGCGCGCAGTTATCTCAAAATGCACCCAGGCAGAGGCTGACTGCCGGAACACGCGCAGCGACAGACTGATATATTTTTCAATCAGAGAATATCTCCGAAATCCCCGAAAGGATAGTCTATTACGACCCGTCCGGAAAAAGCATCCCTGACTCCGCCGTAGAGGTCGCATTTACCGTCTGGACGTCTGACTATCCCGGAAGTGAAAACGCAGTCGGCAAGATGGGGCTTCTTTGCCGGGGTATCGGGATATGAGGCTGCTGTCGCTATGAGCTTATTGTCAAGAAGCTCAAGCGTGAGAGGGTCTATGACGAAGGCGGTCGTGCAGTACACCTGATATGTTATTCCGTCCGCCCGCTTCTGCGAAAAAGCAGTGTGCCCGACAACCCCTATTTTCCCGCTTTCGAGAAGATACGCATTGTTCGCTCCTCCCCACTGTCCAGGACCGAACAGCCCCTTTATGTACGGCGCGTTTTCAACAGTATCAGGTACAAGCTCATTCAAATCGTTTATTATCGTAAAGCCGACCTGGGACCCTTCTCCGTTGTCGAAGACGCGCTTTGGTCTTGAAAAAACTCCTATCTTGCCGTTTTTCATATCAAGCAGGCGGATATCCTTCATACCTGACGGTCCGGACGTAAAGTAAAGCATATCATGAGGAGCTCCGCGGTAGAAATAACAACAATACCCGGACATCACTCCGCCGTATTTTTTCACATGAGTACCGCCGAGCACGAGTTCTCCGTTGATATCGGACACAAACGGGTCTTCCACTGGATATGACTGCGCATACCCGTGCAGTGACCACTCGTCCTTTCCTGTTCTGACGAACAGCCTGGTGACCGAGCTTGCCCAGAGTTCTCTCTTCTCCACACGCCCGAATATGTATTCGTCATTCCCGACGCGGAAAGGAACAGACGGATTATACACATCATATCCGTCAACTCCGTTGAATTTAAGGATCGCTCTTTCGTAAACATGCTCGTCACAAGCTTCGTCAAATCGCCTTTTTATAAGCTCCAAATCCATACCAGCTTTTCACCCCACAGCATAAACAAAATATATATACGTAAAAAAAGAACAACTGAAGCGCAGCGCGCTGAAAAAGCACTGCCTGATTTCGACATCCACATCCGTTCATAAGTATTTTCGCATATATACGTAAAAAAATCAATAAAGCAATAAGGAAAATTTGTTAAAATTTCAAATATATACAGATATTTCAGACTAAAAGCGCGATAAGACCTGAAACTGTTTTGCTTCAGAAGACTGATAAAGGCTCTATCCGTACACACCGTTACCTGCAGAAATCAAACCGGCAGAGATACTTCTTAAAATCACAGAAACTATAATAACGCTACTGTCATGCTGCAAAGCATATGCTTAATGCACATGCTTTTTTAAAACGTTCAGGTGTGAGGCCGGGAAGATTTATTTCCCTGACGAAAAAAAGAAAGATGCTCCGGCAAAATTTTATGCCGGTGCCGCTAAAGACAAAAAGCGGGATGCCCTGAACCGGTCACCATGCTCTAAAAACAACAATTATGAATGATATTCCGAAATTATATTTTGCAAAAAACAACGTACACAGAGGAGCGGCCCTGAGCGACGCCATATAACCGCGCAGAATGGGCATTTTACGCAGCCTTCTTAGCTGCCGCCTCTCAGTCTGCCCAGCAGCACCTGAGCTGTATGCAAACCGGGAAAAATCCTGCGACCCGGTACCCGGCATGACCCGCTTTAAGCGGCGTATCAGGAGTCACTCATGTTTTTTCATATTCGTCTACTTCAATATCCGGAGGCATATATCTGAAAGCCTTCTTTTTGACGCTTGCAGGCGTATATCCGAATTGTTTCCTGAAGCAGTCGGAAAAATATGTCTGTGAAGCGAAACCGGACGAAAGCGCCGCTTCTTCTACGGTGCAATTACCTCGCATAAGAAGGTTTTTGGCGTAATTCAGCCTGGTCTGCATCAGATAGGAATTGAAGCTTATACCCATTTTTTTTGCAAATATTTCCCCCACATAATTGGGCGTGAGATGAACCGCTTCCGCAACCTGTGAAAGAGTAAGCTTGTTTTTGAAATTGAATTTGACATAAGAAGCTATGCGCATAACCGCCATGTCAGACCTGCACTGGTTTTCACTCGGCGCATCGAGCTTGCGCAGATATTTTATAAGTATAAAATCGAGAAGAGCCTGCATGGCGCATTCTTTCAGGAGCTGGTCGTCCTGATACTCATCGCAGAGGGTTTTAAGCGACTTCTCAATATATTCAAACTCGTCCGGTGCAAAGCTGACTATTGTAGCGGGATTGACCGAAATAATGACATTCATCACCTCATTGGATACCATTGCCTCGTTGAACGCAATATTGTATATACCGAACTCTCCCTCAATGGAATGAAAATCCACCGGAGTAACAAGGTATCCGCAGCCGCGGGTAAGAGGTATTTTGGCACCGTTGATATAATAATATCCGCTACCGGCAGTGATTATCTCCATTTCGTAATAATCATGCCAGTGCATATTGGTACCGTCTCTGAAATAGTCCTTGTAACGTATCTCAATGTTTCCGTTGACAAAACCGCAGTCCGGACGCACCAGCACAGGAGTACTCTTCTTTTTTTTCGGCACTTCTCCACCCTCTTCCATTCCCGGACGGTGCGAACAAAAGGCTATGAGCAACCGCCCCGGTCATTTCAGAGTTTATCATAAGATTATCAAAAAATCAACGCTTCAATAAGTAAAGCCGAAAACAATGCAAATATAGAAGTACTGAGTGCAATGCAAAAAGGTGTTTTCAGTCATTAACAATTCGTTAATTGTTTGCATTGATTATTAAATTAACTTTTCAAGGCAGTCAAAGCATAACCCGTTCTTATCAAGCCGAATACAAGACAAAAATCTTTGTATATGTCCAAATCATGCATTAAAAAAAGCCGGCTGACCACAGATAAAAGATAGCGTTTAACAGCGTTACATATTTAAAAAAACTCACTGCACATATCTTATGACATTCATTGTTTCGCAGGCAATTTATATTGATTTTTTTATATTCACAGTCAATGTTTTGGACCGTAGTGATATCAAGGCGTTCTTGCACACGGCTGTTTTTCCGGAAAACAAAATACGGTTTATTCTTTTGCAAAACAACTGAGGAAGCCAATGCGCTTTTATGCTGTGACAAAACTCAAAAAATGGAAAAGGATGTAAAAAGTCGTTCCGCAAAAAAATATACCCTGTATTTTTCTTTATATATTACGTTCGGCTTGACTTTTTCCGCGCGGTTTGGTATTATTATCATGTGTCGTTGCGCTGAGGCGCAAAAGACAACCAAATATGTATGGCGCACGCAGGGGGGGAGAAAAATCCGGAAATGAGGGACTTCATCCTCAGCCGGACAAATATATGTGTATAACACAGAAGCTGCGCGCCTGGCGGAAGGAATGAACAACAGTGGAAATGAGAACGCACACCTGCGGTGAGCTTCGCGCGCAGGATGAAGGAAAAGAGGTCACTCTCTGCGGCTGGCTTGCCTCGGTCAGGGACCTCGGCTCTGTGGTATTTTTTGTTATAAGGGACTTTTACGGAATAACTCAGGCGGTCGCTTCTTCTGAGGAAATGATGGACTGCATAAGAGGTATACCGCGTGAATCCACAATATCTGTTTCGGGGAAAGTGGTGCTCCGCTCCAATCCCAACAAAAACATACCTACAGGACTCATAGAAATAGAGCCTCACAAAATAGAACTGCTCGGAAAATGCAGCGAAGCGCTTCCCTTTGAGATATCCGCTTCAACCGAATCAAGGGAGGACACAAGACTCAAATACAGATTTCTCGACCTGCGCAATCCGGCGGTCAAGGAGAAAATTGTTTTCAGATCGCGCGTTATTGCCGCGCTGAGAAAGAAAATGACCGACCGCGGGTTTCTTGAAATAACCACACCGATACTCACGTGCTCGTCACCTGAGGGCGCGCGTGACTATATTGTACCAAGCCGGAACCATCCAGGAAAGTTTTATGCGCTTCCGCAGGCTCCTCAGCAATTCAAGCAGCTTCTCATGACATCGGGCTTTGACAAATATTTTCAGATAGCTCCCTGCTTCCGCGACGAGGACGCAAGAGCTGACCGATCACCCGGCGAATTTTATCAGCTTGACATGGAGATGGCGTTCGCCACTCAGGAGGATGTGTTCACAGAGCTTGAGGCGGTGTTGCCGGAGATATTCAGCGAATTTTCCGACAAAAAGACAGACCCGGCACCGTTTGAACGTATTCCGTATCTGACCGCGCTTGAAAAATACGGTTCAGATAAGCCTGACCTGCGCAATCCACTTGTAATAGAGGACGTCACCGATATACTTTGTTCGGTTGATTCAGACGACTTTAAGAACGCACAGACAATAAAGTCAATAACCGTGAAGGATTTCTCCAAGGCGCGTAAGTACATAGATGCCCTTACAGAATTTGCCAAGGAATCCGGCGCCAAAACTATGTTCTGGTTCAAGACAGGTGCGGACAGAGCCTTCAGCGGAGGCGCCTCACGCCTTTTTGAGCCGGTGCGTGAAAGACTTATAGAAAGACTGTCCCTTACTGAAGGATGCTTCACTCTGATACTTGCAGGGCCGATAAAAGAGACGAGGAAAACCGCCGGGCTGCTGCGTACAAAACTCGGTTCCGACCTCGGACTCATCGACGAAAATACATTCAGATTCTGCTGGATAGTTGACTTTCCCATGTATGAGATCGGAGAGGAATCGGGCGAGCTCGAGTTTTGTCACAATCCCTTCTCAATGCCACAGGGCGGACTCGAAGCTCTTTGCACAAAAGATCCGCTTGACATACTTGCGTATCAATACGACATAGTTTGCAATGGCATAGAGCTTTCCTCCGGGGCTGTGAGAAACCACGACCCAGAGACCATGCTCAAGGCATTTGAAATAGTCGGTATGGGGGCTGACGTAGTTGAATCTAAATTTCCCGCCCTTTACAACGCCTTTAAATACGGCGCGCCGCCGCACGCAGGAGTTGCTCCCGGTGTTGACAGAATGATAATGCTCCTGTGCGGTGAGCCGAACATAAGAGAGGTCATTGCGTTTCCGATGAACAAAAATGCACAGGACCTTATGATGGGCGCTCCTTCTGAGGTAACCGAAAAGCAGCTCCGTGACGTTCACATAGCCCTTGACCTGCCAAAGCAGAGCAGGCAATCAGGACAGGATGCCTGAAAAAGACGATATATAATGGTTCTATAATAAATGTTGGGGTGACAGACAGATAGAGCCGAAAAAATAAAAAAAAGAAGAGCATATCTGACAAAA
>CALXXF010000013.1 GCA_944392615.1 uncultured Clostridia bacterium | reverse complement strand
GCGGATGCTCAATACCTTTTGGTAAAGAACATCCGCTTTTTTTCTTTTTGGGGGCTAAGTTAATGACTCAGCCCCTTGTGTTTTAAAGACGAGGGCTGTTGTTCATAAAAAGCTCTTCGTCCGGATACATTTCCGGAAATATTTTGCACATGCGCTTTCCGGCGCTTCATCCGTTCGCTCTGTTTGTCAGATTCATATAATCCAAAGATCCGCCGTGGCATCTTATTTCATAACGACAGGCTTTAACAGAAGCACGCGGAGCACACCTTCACTTTCAAATCTTACGTGCTGACTTTTAGCATTTAGCTTTCCCCGGCAATGCCCCTTTATCTGAATGCCGGTCGTTTTGCCCTCTGTGCATACTCTTTACACTGGTTCATAATATTTATACCTGCCCTTTTAAGCTCATGACAGGTCGCATGCGCCGAAGTATATAAACACAAAGACAGCATCGGGACCGCTGCATAAAAGCGACTGTCACGATGCCGGCTTTGAGACTTTTGTAAATTCAATGTGATTTTATAAGCCGTTTGTTTCCTGATATACGCATACTTATTCCTTTTGATTTACACCTGCCCTGCGGCATGGTCATCATACTCATTTATAACGCAAATATCGGAAATCCGGCTTTTTCGTGTGCTTCCTTCAGAGCGTTGCACATTTTCACGATCTCATCAGGGCAAAGCTGAGCTCCGGTGTGTGGGTCGAGCATCGCCGCCTGGTATACGTGATTCATGTCTCTTTTCACAGCCGCCTCTATTGTAAGCAGCTGACAGTTTATATTAGTCATGTTCATGGCAGCGAGCTGCAATGGCAGCTTGCCTACATGAGTCGGGGAGATCCCGTAATTGTCAACCATACAGGGGACCTCAACGCACGCCTCTTCAGGGAGGTTATCTATCAGGTGATTGTTGAGAACATTCCCGCCTATTTTATACGGCTTTCCGGTTTCCATTGCCTCCATTATATAAGAGGCATACTCCCCGGTTCGTCTGTGAGACGGTTTGCCGCCGGCCATTATGTCGTCCTTCTGCTTTTTCCAGTTTGCGATTTGTTCAACGCATCTTCTGGGATATTCGTCGAGAGGTATATTGAATTTTTCAATCAGCTCAGGTTTATCCGGCTTCAGATAAAAGCAGTTGTACTCCGCGTTGTGCTCGCTTGATTCGGTGCAGTAATATCCCAGTTTGTCTATATAGTCGAACCGTATCATGTCACTATGCTTTTCGGTTGCATTTTTCTGAGCTGCCCTTTTCCTTATCTCAGGGTACAGGTCGTTTCCCTCCCTGTCACGGATATCAAGAAGCCATGCCATGTGATTTATTCCGGCTATAAGCTCTTTTCTGCCCTCAAGCTTATCGTTCATTCCCAGGCTGCTGAGAAGCGCGTGCGAGCACCACTGCACGGAATGACACAGACCTACAGTTTTGACGCCGGTATATCTCTGCATGTAACCGCTGAGTATTGCCATTGGATTAGTGTAATTGAGGAACCATGCATCCGGGCATACCTCCTCCATATCGCGCGCAAACCCTTCAAGTACGGCTATGGTCCTGAGTCCCCTGAAAATACCCCCTATTCCGAGAGTATCTCCTATTGTCTGCCTTAGTCCGAATTTCTTTGGAATCTCAAAATCTATGACAGTGCAAGGCTCGTAGCCGCCGACCTGTATGGCGTTTATCACATACCTGGCTTTGCGAAGCGCGTCTTTTCTGTTTTCGACTCCGAGATACTTTTCTATATGTGCCCTGCCTTCATTTATGTTTTCATTAAGTGCGCATATAAGCGAATAGCTCTCATCCAGCCTTTCGCTGTCAATATCATAAAGTGCGATTTCACACTCACGCAGAGCCTCGGTCAACATTGTGTCGCCCAAAACATTCTTTGCAAATACCGTGCTGCCTGCACCCATAAATGTTATTTTCATAGCTTATCCCCATGTCACAGGTCAAAATATTGGTTTTGTATGTTGGTTCTGTTGCTTGGTAGTCTTTTAAATCCATCCCTTTGCGCAAGCATCCTTCGCTGCCTTTTTGAAAAAGTCTTTTTAAAAAAGCTTGTTAAAAATCTGTATGCAGTGGTCAGCAAAAGATGTTTTTTGTATGCTTGAGTTATCAGAGTACTGACATCTGAATTCTTCAAACGCACGCCGATGAGTATTTAACGTATATTTATACTATGACTGCCTAATACACTTTTCTTGTTAAAAACGGCTCTCCTGAAAGGACAACATCTTGTCAAAGAAGATTCCTTACAAGGAGAGCCGTTTAATTGGATACTCTGAGATCGTCCGAAGCCTTTTCCGTGAATTATTCGCCGGTAATACCGGATCTTTCAATTCCCTGGATCAGGAACCTCTGGCAGAAAAGATACACTACAACGAGCGGCAATATAATCATTATCGCGCAAGTGTTCATAATTGCCTGATTGAACAGTGAACCGCCCGCCTGATTAACCGCCTCTCTGAATGGAGCCGGTACCGTCAATATCTTTGTAAAGACATACTGCTCCCTTCCGGGGAAGAATATCGATACATAGAAGTTATCAGTCCACTGCCATGAAAATGCGAAGAGGAACACGGTGATGAGCATCGGCACAGACAACGGAAGTATAATCTGAACGAAGGTTCTGAAAACACCGGAGCCGTCTATATACGCCGATTCCTCAAGCGAGTCGGGAATGCCCTTGAAAAACTGTCTGAGCATGAATATATACAGACCGTTCTTAAAAGCAAGTCCTGTGAGCGAGAGTATCACCATAGGCCAGTAGGTATCAAGAAGGTTGAGCGACTGACCGCCGGTAAAGAGCTTTATTATTCCGAAGTTGTATACGCCAATATCAAAGTATCTGAACTTAAGCGAAAGCGCCGATTTTATCGTCTGATGAGGAACGACCATCGTGAAAACGACGCAGAAGAACAGGAATTTAGAGCCCTTGAACTTGTATTTTGCAAAGCCATAGGCGATGACACAACAAGCAATCATCTGGGCAAGGGCGGACACAAGCGAGACGCCGAGCGTTGTGAGAGCGGCATCAAAGTAATGGTTGTACTCGATTATTGCCTTGTATGTGTCAAGCGTGGGGTTTCTCGATATAAGCTTGACTGTAACGTCGGCAAAGTCTTCCGGAGACATGAATGAGCCGGCGATCTTGGTTATAAAGGGGTAGAGTATTATGTAGGAGATACCGAGGAGCAAGACCACTCTGAATATCACAAACACAACTCTTCCAAGAAAGCGGAGCGAGAGATACTTGATTTTCATTCGCTCCCAGAGCGAGGTTCTTTCAAACTCGACCCTTATTTTGTTCTTCGTTTCCTTGGTGACCCTGGTAGCGTTCTGAGTGTCGTTAGTCATTCCGCATCACCCTTCCCTTCTCTGATAGAAGATAAATGCCGACAAAATTCCTCCGACAACCGCCACTATCAGTATAACTATGACAAAATATATCCACGCCATCGCCGTTGCGACAGAATTTCCCTCGGTGATGAACGCGTTGTTGATAAAGTTCATCAGCGTATTGCTCTGCGACGTAAAGGAGTCTATGACAGTATACACCGCATTGACAAGGATCATCGGGCTTATCATCGGGAAGGTTATTTTCCAGAATGTCTCCCAGGCAGTAGCACCGTCTATACTGCACGACTCGTATATAGCCGGGGATATCGACTGAAGTCCCGCGAGGAATATAAGCATCTGAACGCCTGAACGGTTAACTATTCCGTATATGTTGTTCACCAGATTGACGACATACGTCACAAGCTCAGAACCGACCATCATCGAGGAGAACAGTGAGGAGACATCGGCGGCAGATATAAGCTGTGAAGCAGATGAGCCCGAAGCCTGATTTCCTGTTTGTATTGAGCTTTCTCCTGATGTCTGGTTGGAAAGCTCGGTGGTCATATTGTCTACCTGGGCAACTATACCGGTTGATATGATGACCGGGATGAAGAATATAGCGCGGAACACAGCCCTGCCCATCATCTTCTGGTTGAGTATAACTGCCATAAACAGCGAGAATATTATTATCGCCGGTATGTCAATTATAAGCTGCTGCATACCCGTTATAAGGTTCTGCACAAAGTCGGAATTTTCAAACAGCGCTTCCTGATAATGCGACAGTCCGGCAGCCTGCAACCTGTAGGAAGCAGGCGTTCCGGTTATTACATCCGCCGCCTTTACCGTCACGGTAAAGAAGGAGGACACTATCGATTCAATTATAAGCGGCAGGTATACCAGCACAAAGCCCAACGCAAACGGAAGTACAAAGAACCAACCTGCACGGGCCTTCTTTCTGTCAAGGGAAACTCTGCGTTGTTTGCGCTTTTTGGGAAGCGCGCCCTGGGATGCTATCTGTGCCTTATTCAATTATAATCGCATCTCCTTTCACTACAACCTCGGCAAATCCGTGTGAGGCTATCTCTTCGGGAAGAGTATACTCTACGCCGCCTATTGTAACCTTTTCAATTCCGTAAGCTGCATAGTTGAGTATAAAGCATTTGGTAGAGCCGTCTTTCCTTGTGTATTCGACCATGACGACACTGCTTCCTGTCAGTTCCCTGGAAAGTGAATTTGCATACTCGTCACGCACATACTGCGCGTAAGACTCGGCACTTTCGAGGTATGCGTAGGTCTCTTCAAACACTTCGGTGAACTCCTCACCGCGTCTTTCTGCTATTGTCTTTCTGTCGTTGTACGCCTTCTGAGCATCTGCGCATGCCACGTCATAATTTGCAATGGCAAGAGCCATAAGCTCCTCAACGTACTCTTTTTCACTGTCTCCGAGCGCGCGAACCGCGTCAAGGAACATATGATCTGTTATCGTAGCAGTCTGAAGGTCTGCAAGCGCCTCATTGAGTATTTTGTATTTTTCTATTATCTGATCCTTGCAGATCTCATAGTCGATAGAGTAGTACTTGTCGTAGTTGTAGTCTTCCTTAAGAACGGAAGAATTTGAATATGCTATCGTGAAGTAGGGCGCGGCGCCGTTCTCTATGATCTTGAGGATCTCCCTGTCGATATTACTTGCCATACCCGTTACTGTTCCGGCATAGTTGATATAGCCGTGGAGCACCATTCCCATAAACGGCACTGAGGCTCCCGCTCTGTCATAATTGGAGGAATCAAGGGGCATGTTGAGTATATGATCGGCATATTTAAGAGCGTATGCATTTCCGCCGTCTATCATGATCGGCACATCATTTTCGCCTTTGAGGGCTTTCAGAAGCTCTATAGTGAACTCCTTGGAGTCCTCGCGGTTATATGCGTCATCATTGTCGAAGTCGGAATTCAGGTCTGTTCCGAGAGTTCCTACAGATATTCCGGAAACTCCAAGCTTGTTGAGCTTCTTTGCAAATTTCTCGTAGAGCTTCATGTAAACAGACGGAGAAACCGTTATCGTTCCTACATAGTCAAATGACTGGTAAGCAACGCTGTATTCACGCTTGCTCGAATAACGCTCGTCGATGGTCCTTGCCGAATCCTTGAGCGGACTGAAGCCGTCAAAGGCGCCTGTAGTAGATACGTTTGCAAAGTCAAAGTCCGGGAATATAGCCAGATTCTTATCACTCTGTGAGCTTACCGCCTCTGCATATTCAAGAAGCTGCTCATAGCCCTTGTTGCCGCCCACAACAGACTCAAACTTGAGTGCGCTGGGCGCCTTGGGATAAAGACCTCCGTTTGAGAAGCCTGTGAGCTTGAAATTGATGTTATCTATTCCGACCGCTGAAAGCGACTCGTATATAGTCTCTATATCCTCAAAAGATGTAAGAGCTACATCCATGACCACAGGTATCGTTATGACTGTCTCGATAGACGTCGTCATTCCGAATGCTTCAAGATAAAGCGGTATGTCGTCGTCTGTATTTTCAAGAGGAGTGAGAACTCCGGTCTTTATGAGATAATCTCTGTAGGCATTCGCCATTCCCACATAGCTTGCCTCGTATTTGTATTCCACCATGTCGGTCTTGCCGGTCTCGTCCTCGTGCACATACGTCGCGTCGGAAAGCATCATATACTTTATTCTGTAGCTTCCGGTATACTTTCTGTCAGAAACGACCACCCACTCGGTTGAGTCATTGGAAACTGAAATCGCATCTGCAAGTCTGTAGGAATCCTGAGGTCTGGGGAATACCGATATGTAGACGGAATTGTACTTGTGCTCGCCTCCGGTCGGGGTAACAGGATTATATCCGCCGTGATTGGAGGTTATGTTGCAAAGCGCGTCACCCTCGGTAATTACTGCGAAGTAGCCCTGCGGAACCACAGTCTCTATTTCTTCGTAAGCGGGCTCGTCATATCTGAACTCGGTTTTGGGGACGTTGTTGTAGTAGTCTATCTTGACTTCCTCTTCCTCGTCTCCGCCCTCTTCGTCGCCGCCGGCGTCTTCATCGCCGCCGGTCTCTTCGTCGTCGCCGGTCGTTTCATCGTCGCCGGTCGTTTCATCGTCGCCGGTCGTTTCGTCGTCACCGGTGCCTTCTTCTGTTTCGTCTCCCGGCTCCTCCGTATCTCCGCCTTCAGGTGCATCCGGCTTAAGAGCATCGGGGTCAACAGGGACATCGGTATTATAGTAGGCGGGCTCGCCGTTGTACCACAGCTGCTCGGTTATCTTTATGACACCCTCAATCCTGTTTTCCGGTGCCACGGGATTGCCTGCTGCATCCACATACTGGTAGACCGTCTGACCGCGGTAGGTCACTTCCTCGCCGTCCTCATCGACAACAGGAGCCATGAGATAGAACTCGATCACTTCGATGTACGGGACAAGTCCTTCTTCTACAAAAGCGTTATAGCGGTCAATCGTATCGATAACGGCATAGTCAGGATCTTCCCAGAGCTCGTCGCCTATCTTTATTACCTCTGATGTCTCAGAAGCCGTATTGTATTTGTACTGAGCGAGATAGTCCTCAAGCGTTGTTATGAGGTTTCCGTCAGCATCAACGGCGTCAATCATTATTCTGTCGGCGTCGGTGTAGTAAATCTGCTTTCCGTTGTCGTCGGTTACGTTGGATTCAAGCCATATGTAACCGGTCTGGTTTTCAAGATTCACTGTGGTCATGACGGTATCCTCAATAACTCCGAAGACAGGCAGATGCATAATCTGGCTCTTGCCGTTATACTGCTCCACTACGTCATGGTATGAGAAATCAGGGCCGTACACCTGTCCTTTTATTGTATACTGGTTTTTACCGTCATTTATTATCTGCTCATTTCTTATTATCGCACCGCTTCCGTCGGGAATAAAGGTATACCCGGTAAAGTCGTTCGATGTGGTCCCGAAATAAGGCAGAACGTCTACCTTGATAAGCCTGTAATTATCTTCATCGAATCTTATGCTGTTGGCAGGCAGACGAACCTCCAGTCCGTCCTCGTCAAGTGTATACTCAAGCGCAAGCCTGAAAAGAGCGGGAGTAGTCTCTGTGGAGACGTATCCGGTCTGCTCGGTGTCGTATGCGAGGTCTTCATATGAATACGCCGTATACTGTTTTACCGAAGATTCAATGAGGTTGAGCTCACGCTCGACAGCAGTGGCAAGTATGACGTATATCTTCATATAGTCGAGCTCGCCGTCGCCGTCGTAATCCTTGTAAAGCTCGCCGACACATTCATAAGTGTTTTTGTAGTTGTTTATCTGTGCCTGCGAAAGATTTCCGGAGGGGTTTACGTCTATAAGGGTATAGAAGTTTCCGAAGATTCTTCTGTATCTGTTATCCCTGTACTGCTCCAGCGTGACGTTGGCACCGGGGTTAGCCTCCATATATCCGAGGTAATCCGCCTCTGTGAAGCAGTTTTCCCACATGGGATCACGCAGGATCGATTCAAATCTGTCAGCCTCTACCCATCCGGGAATGAGCTGACGGGAGGCCTCCTTACCGAGGGTATACTCAACCCTTATGCCGTTTCTGATATTTCTCACTGTTATCTGTCCGCGAAGCGCCGAATCAGTGAAGCTGCCGTATGACGCTTCCTGGTTGTTGCTCACGTTGCAGTAGGTTATAACCAGCTGGTTCATCAGGTTGGCTTTGACTGCCTCATTGGCAGTAGCCACATCATAGGGGTTTGTTGTAAGTATCTGACCGGTAAGTATGTTTTTTACTGCCACCTCGCCTGTCACGGTGTCGACATAAAGCTGATAGTCTCCCGTCTCGGTTCTGAGGCTCATCGTAGCGAGTTTTTCTTCCTTGGATTCAAAAACATTTGCTTCATCAAGATACAGGTTTATTCTGTCTGAATCTTCAAGCTCGCCTGCATCCTCGTAAAAATCGGGGAGGGCAAACGAAGGAATGAGCGACAGAGACGCCATAGTTCCGATAATAAATATTACGAGAATCAAGGCAGACAAATATCTTGCGTCTTTTGAATACCTTTTCATTATATTTATCTCCTTTCTTTACATGCGGAACTGTATCTCTGAAATCAGGTTTGATACGAATGACATCATCTTGATAAGCAGATTGGAGAAGAGCACGCATATGAACATTATAACGCACATTCCGACTATCGTGGCAAGTATCGTACCGATGTTCTTGGTGAGCGAATAGTCGTGAGTAACCATCGTTCCGAAGAAGAGCAGGAGTCCGAGCCATACATAGCATATGCCGATTGCAAGAGAGACGAAGCCTGTCTCAGAAGCAGTCACGAAGTGAGTCATTATTGTGGCAGCCGGAATTATGAGGATGATAGGGGTAAGCGAATAGCAGGACGCGATAAACACATCCTTGAAACTTCCTTCACCTTCAAACAGCGTCGTAAAACACCAGTTTGCGGTGACGAAAAGAAGCAACGGGATTATCAAAGCGGCTAACTGGAAGAACAGGTTGCTGTATCCTCCTCTGGGAGAGAACAGGTACGACTGACCCACCGATTGATAAGCAAACGCCAGGACCGTAAGGGCAAGGATTATCAACGCCGCTCTGACAGAGCCTCTCTTCTCGTGCTTGAGGTCCCAGAATCCGTCAAAGGGATGGAATATCACATGGAAGGCATACATGAGCTCCTCCCACAGCGTCTTCTTTTTCCCGGAGACCGCCGCCCGCCTGTTTACCTTTCCAGCGTACCTGAAAAAGAGATAGATGAGCACGCATATCACGATAATAATGATCGGTATGAGCGCAATGTACTTGGAAACGACTTCTTTTCTCCAGTTTGCAAATGAGGTTGAATAGTCGGCGGTGTTATATGCTTTTTGATAATACTCCATCGACTTTTCCCACTCGCCCTGACGGTAGTAAGCCTTTCCGAGTCCGACATAAGCGGCGTCAAAGTTGTTGTTTTTACTCAGTATCTGCTGCCAGTCATCCTCAGCAACAGAATATTCTCTGTCGTTGTTGTGCCTTATGGCGGAAAGAAGCAATTCTCCGTAGTCTGTAAGATCATAGACTGTGAAGCTCGAGTTTGAGGTATCGAGCAAAATCATCTTTTCGCCCTGATAGATCACAGCTCCGACGGTCTGAATGTTGCCGAGCTGTACGCCTCTGTCGCCATAGGCGAAAAGGAGCTCGCCGTTGTCGTCATAGGTATACACCCTGCTTCTTTTACTGTCGATTATCGACCAGATTCCTTCCGGTCCGAGACCGACATCAACTATGTCTGAAACACCTGTAGGCGATCCGTCAAACGCTCTTTCGACGTAATCCACCTCGCCTGCCGGTGAAAAGAAGCCGTTGCGCTTCATTATATCCGTACCCGCTGTATTAAGCCTCTTGACAGGCGCATAATCCGAAGATTTGCTGCTGATCGCTCCGGCTCTGTCAGATTCATCAGTGGAGTTTGTTGTGATATAAATGAAGTCTTTTTCGTCGATCGTTATATTGTTGTACTCACTGGAAATTATCTGCTCTGAAGCAGCTATCTGCTCTGCCGTCTGGAACTTTCTCCAGAAGAGGTCCCATGCGGAGTAGCTCGCTTTCTGAGCGCCCACGAACTGCTCAAATTCTCCGTCGCTCGAAAGAGATATTATTCCCTGATATGTGGATGTGGAAACGACGTACATTCTTCCAGTGGAGTCAACGGCAAGAGCTGTCGGTGTGTAGAGCTGTCCTTCATCAAAAATATCGGAGGATGGCTCGCCCACTATTCTCACATATCCGCCGTTTTCGTCGAACACGACAATTCTGCGGTTGCCCGTATCGGCGACATATATATATTTTGCAGGGGTGTAAGAGCCGTCGTCTGAGACCTCAAGGCCCTCCCATACGAATACGCCGCTGCAGTTCAGAAGGGCATCGTCACCGGCGCCCAGGTCGTTTTTGAATGTCGATATTTCAAACATCAGGCTATAGTACTCATCAAGTACCACTATCCTGTTGTTTTTCGGGTCGGCTATGTAGAGATTACCGTCATCATCCGCCACTATATCAGTAGGGTTGTTGAGATTGACCTCAAGGCCTATCGAAAGAGAATTTATTGTTGTCAACGGGGAATAGGCGTCAGGTGAATCCTGTGCCATGCCGCCTATGGAGTAGGTGTATGAGGCTGCAAAAGAGGCGACAGAACCGATAAGGAAGATGAGCAATACCGACAATATCAATACACGTTTTACTTTTGATTTCATGCGCATTCTCCTTTTCTCAGTCTTTCATACCTGATGAAGCCATGGTTTCGAGTATGTTGCTCTGTGATACGACAAATACTATGATAGGTACAAGCATCATGACGACCGTCGAAGCAGCTCCGGCTCCCGCTCTGACTATACCGCCGGAAAGTATCTGCCCTATGGCGTAGCTGAAGGTCTTGAGCTCTTCTGAATATATGTATATTGTCGAACCGGTGTTCCACAAGCCCTGGAAGGAATACACTATAAGGGTCAGCCATGCCGGTTTTACCATTGGCATCGCAATACTCCAGAATGTGCGGAGCTCGCTTGCCCCGTCCAGACGCGCCGACTCAAGAACGGCGTCTGAAACCGAGGAATCCATGAACTGCTTCATAAGGTAAAGTCCGAGCGTGGAGCCCCATGCAGGAATGATAATGGCCCAAAGGGTATCGACCCATCCCAAGAAGCTCATGATAATGAAGTTAGCTATGGAAGCCGCAACAGCGTTGAACATGAGCGAGAGCACGATGAGCTGGAACATCCATCCCTTTCCGGGAAACTTCATCTTTGAAAGAACATAGGCTGCCAGTGACGAAAGGACCAGGTTTCCGAACGTACCCGATACAGATATGACAACAGTGTTGAATATATATCTTGAGAAAGGCACGCCCCATGAGGAAGAGTTCATGAGTCTGAACAAATCCTTGAAATTCTTGAGTGTCGGGTTGACGACATAGAGGCGGGGCGGAAACGCCCAGAGCTCGTCGAGAGGCTTCAATGACTGGATAACGGTGTAGTACATGGGGATGAACATGAATATTCCCATGATTGTGAGAAAGAAGAATATTCCCGCGTCACCGCCCGCGGAGCGGTTGAGAACGACTGTATGCTTCCGTACGCGGAGCTTTTTATATTTCTGTGCCATATATCACTGCCCCACTTTCTTCAGAAGTATATTGACGATCTTGTTCGAACCTATCATTATTATGAACAGTATCGTTGCTATCGCACTGGCGTAGCCCGTTTCAAAACGCGCGCCGCCGTAGTCGTTCAGATGGTGCATTATGGTCCATGCGCAGTAGTCGACAGACGGGTTACCCGCCAGTGCATCGACTATGCCTCCGAAGCCGAAGGCTCCGGTTATAGCGAGAATAGCGCCGAACATGAGCTGAGGTCTCATCGCAGGGAGCGTTATGTACCAGAGCTCCTGCCACCTGTTTTTCACTCCGTCAACAGCGCCCGCCTCGTACATGGAGCGGTCGACTGTCTGGAAACCTGCGATAAATGACAGGAATCCGGCTCCGAGAGATGTCCACAGCGCAACAACGATACACAAGGGCATTACGTACGAAGCGTTCTGGAAAAACAGTATCGGAGTGTCTATCATCTCCAGATCGAGAAGCCAGCCGTTTACAAGTCCGTATGAGTCGCTTGAAAACGCGACCTGGAATATCATATACGCCGAGCCGGATATGTTAGGAGCATAGAATATAAGGGTAATGAAAGCGCGCAGCTTCGGGGGAAGCTCGTTTATGAACCACGCTATCGTAAATGACAGCAGGTATGACACAGGGCCGGTAACTGCTGCGAATATGAGTGTGTTCTGACATGCAAGAATGAATATGTCGTCATCGAGGAACAGCCTTGCGTAGTTGTCCATACCGATGAAAACAGGAGCCTCTATCATGTTGAAGGATGTGAAGCTCAGAAAGAAAGACACGAAGACCGGGATTATAGTAAACGTTAAGAATATGAGATAATAGGGAGCCAGCATGATGTAGGCAACCCAGTTGTTCTTCATCTCCTTAAGTGTCCACTGCAGCTTCGACATGTCTTTTCTCGCGACTGCTCTTTTAGGAGCGGCCTGAGCGGCATCCGCGACCTTGTTTGACACTTGAAAATCCTCTCCTTATCAATATTTTATTTCCCGTATCCCTTCTCCGGAAGCTCTCCAAAACTTCCGGAGAAGGATGCGAAAGATTTCAGTGCAGGTATTTCTTTTGAGTCTTTATCAGACCTCGTAATATGCCATGCCGAATTCCTGACGTTTTCTCGTGAGCTCTTTGTTTATCTCTATTATGTAGCTCTGGAGTGAATCGGCAGCATCCGCATTTTCATTGTAAACCGCCAGGAAGGCGAAGTTCACGTAACGGGAAATAATGTAGCTTCCGGGGTATTCGGGGACCGCAGAAAGATTTTCAAACTGGCTCATGAGGTTTTCAAACTCCGTCGTGGTCCAGGGCAGAGATTCAAGCGCCTGGATATTGGCGGTATTGTGCTTTGACACCGAGCCGAGCAGTGCGGTCAGCTCATTTGCGTAATTTATCTGGGTCTCAGCAGAAACGTACCACTTCATGAAATCCCATGCAGAAGCAGTCTTTTCCTCGTCCCTGTCCTCATTTCTGACCATTATCATGGCGGAAACCCCGGACACAGAGTCGTTGTTCACATAGACAGCTTCTCCGGTGATGTCGTCATAGACGGCATATGCGGGGAGCGGAACGAACTGCCAGAGCCCCTTTATCTCCGAGGCATACACGCTGAGCTGTGTATACGTGGTGTAATCCATAATTCCTATCGGTATTTCTCCGCTTCTGAAACGGTTGGAGAAATCGTAGGTTATCGGGAATCTGTACTGTTCAAAGAACTGGCAGAGGTACTCAAATGCCTCAAGTCCGATATCCTTGTCTATGCCTATCTCGCGCCCGTCATAGGAGTAAAGGTCTCCGCCCATCTGATAGAGGAAGAGCTGCAGACCGGCAAGCGAGTTAGGGAAGGCAATATCCATGTGGTTTCTCTGGAGCACAGGCACTATCGCCATGAGCTCCTGCCATGTCGTAGGCGCTTCTATGTCGAGATCGAGGAATATATCCGCTCTGTAGAAGAGCATTGAAAACGACTGAGTTTCGGGAAGCCCGTAAACACTTTCCTTATAATAATACTCAAGCCCGTCTGAAGGGTCTGTGTATACCGCCGAGTAGTACCCCTTGGAACGTGCCAGCGCATAAGCGTACTCGCCCAGATCCATGGTTTCGTTTCTGGGGCACTCCTCATTGTACGTAAGGAATGCCTGATAATCAGCGTCGGTAAAGGAATAAGCCTTCTCGATATCTTCCTTTGGGACGTCCTCTATCCAGTATAGCTCTCTGAGAGTGAGAGGTATCATCGCGGCATCGGAAAACCACGTTGTCACCTCGTCATATCCCTCCATCTCGTCGATCGGGATGACAGCGCTTCTTATAGCCCAGTTGATGACGTCGCCCGAACCATGTCCCATAGAGACGTCAGGTCCGACTCCCGCGAGTATCGATGGTATCAGCGAACCTCCCGCTACAAGCTCCAGCACCACGCTGGCACCCTTTGCCTGCGAGTTATAACCGTTTGTAATGAGGTTTCTTATTATCTGTGCCTGGTCACGTCCGAGCGTGGTCCAGACGGTTATCACATCATCGCTGTCTATTACCTCAGTAACACCGATTGAGTTGTAGTCTTCGGTGAAGCTGGCGAAGAAGAGAAGTATCTCATACCAGAGTGCCTGGAAGAAGTTCTCAACCGCCTTGGGGAGAGACTTATCTGAGGGAGCCTGAAGCTGTATGTAGTCAAGCTGAAGCGGCTGTCCCATCGAGTTCTGAAGCCATGTTCCGAGAGTACCGAGATTCTCTTTAAGGTTGCCCATGTTTCTGGCTATGTTGCTCTCATTGGAGCCCATTCTTTCAAGAAGCATTGCGACAGTCTCAAGAGTCTTTGCATGAGAGCCGCTCGTACCGGTTATCTCTGTGAACGCATCGGAAATGCTCTGAAGCTCTTCAGCCTGTACAAGAAGCTCATCAACGTCGTCCGGCATCGTCTCGTAGAAATGATAGTCGCGGTTTGAATCGGGCGTAGCTCCGGTGATTCTGAGTATCTTGATGTATATCTCGTTTATTGTTGAAAGCGAGGTGCTGACACGCCTGAGTATTTCGGACATGTTTCCGAAAGACGCCTCAAGCTCTATTTCATTAACGCCTTTTTCAAGATATATGTTGAGAGCAACGCCGTCTCCGGTGTTGAGAGGTCCTACCTGCCAGTCATCTGAATAGTTGAACTGGAGGTAATACGCTTCTTCAAAGGGAACCACAGCCTGATCAGCACCCGGATACTTCACTCTGAGAGTTCTTGAAGAGAAGGTACCTTCAAGAACGCTCTGCTTAAAACGGAGAACGATGTTGTAGAATCCGCTTTCCGGAACCTCTATGTCATATCGCACCCACTGTCCGAGTGTCTGCCACTTGTCTCCGCCGCTGCCGCCGAGAGAGTTCATGAGTATTTTGGGTCCGCTCTGCGGCTGTGTTATGTAGCTGGTTCTGTCGTTTGTGGCATATATCGTATTTTCACTCGTAGCTGAAGCATACTCCGCCTGTATTCTTATGGGCTCGCCTACATAGTCGCTTGCACCCTGTGCGCGATAGTACTCTACATATTCCTCATATGACATCATGTCCTCTGCAGGAGCGAGAGTTATCGACGAAATGTACATTGCCTCTCTCTGGGCCTCCAGAGCTATCGTGTTCTCTCCCTCTTCAAGATAGAAGAGAAGGGGCGACGTGGCATATCCCGTCGAATCCATGCAGTTGTAGACACGCCATTCGGGCGCCTGTACCTTATCCGCCTTTATCTCATTGCCGTTTATGTCGGTGGCAAACTGCGGCACCTTGTTTCCGGTGGGATCATCCTTGTATATTATATCGCCGTTCTCATCATGCTGGTAGCTGTCGGGATCGTCCCTCCACACCTTCGTGAGAGTGAGGAAGCGCGCCTCGTAATACGGGACCTTTCCGTTTATGAAAAGTGATCTTTCTATTGAGGTGGTCTTTGCCTCCTCGGCGGTAGAGCCGTCGTTGGCGTAATAGTTGAAAATTATGTTGTACTTGGCGGTTTCTGGAACGTTGACAGTCCATCCGACCGTTCCGTTGTTCGGAAGGTAGATGCATTCAACTCCGTCCTTTTCCTGAACTATTGCTATCTGTCCGGTTACCTCTATATCGTCTGTGGTGGCGACGAACTTGTTTACCTTGTTGCCAGAGCCGTCCACCACCTCGTTGCCTTCCGAGTCCGTGAGATAAACGTCACTGTAAGCATTCGTCACAGACTCTGCATATGCAAACAGCGCCTCTCCCTCAATGACCACTGTCTGCGTAGCGTTGCCGATGTGGGAATACTTGGCAAGATATTCGGTATACTTGATAGCACTCAGAAGGTCGGTAAGGTCAGACATGTCAGACGATTCCGACTCAGAGGCTCTCGAAGCGCTGCTATCGGCGCTGACTGCGGCCCCGGGTCCTATCAGGACCATAACCGCCAGCAGGATCGCCAACGCTTTTGTTAGAAATGGGTGTTTCATTCGCCTTTTCCTCCTGAAATGATTGCAACTGAATCGCCGGCGCGCATGCGCGCTCTTCCGGCTTCCGGGCAGGCTGCTGCGTACCTGTCAGGTCGGTCGACATGTCCGGATCCCGGATCGGGCAAAAAGCGGTGACAGTCAACCCGGCGGCGTGATGGTTCTGGTATATCGCCAGCTTCTCCCGCGCGCCACTCGCAAGCAGTATTCCCAGCGCCGCCGCAGACGCATTTTTCTTGCATCCGCTGCGTTCCGGCAGTTTCCGACCGCACTGCAGCCTGCGCCGCCGTCTGAGACGAGCAACGTTATCACAGCATTGCCGTAAAGCAGGGGCGACAGAGTGACAAAAAATGACCGTCAATACTATCACGGCCAGCCCAGCAGTCGGTTTGTGTACTTTTACCTCCGCGCCTCACCGGCGGATAATGCGACCTCGCGCACGGTGCAGTTTCCGCCGTCGGTATGCATAATAAGCACACTTAAATTATGTAGCAATGATATCATAAACGGCTATTTTTGTCAAGCGTCAACTTGCCTTTCACACAGGCAGGCAACACAGCTTTTCCCCGATTTGTTCACAAAATATGCGATTTCCGTTACGGCAAATTAATACACGCATCCGCGTGTTTCCAACTCAAATCAAGCAGTTTTTTTGAATGAGTAATTTTAATTTACTGCATTTTTTTCTTTAAATCTTAATTACTCTCGGACATATTGAATTTTCTTCCGGAAAATACACTTTATTTTGTTTTAGGCGCAAACAAAAAAATCAAGACAGACCTTGCAGGTGTCATCTTGATTTTCTACGGTAATTAATATTTACCTAAACGGGCGCATTTCACGTCAGCAACGCTCTGACCAGCCGCTTGTCTATTGTGCACAATTACTTCTCTTCATTTTCTACACTTGCGCACTTTGCACAATGTTCACACGCCGGCTTAAAATTCGTCACATTTCATCATTTTATTCGCATTCTTTTGTGCAAAAACACATTTGAACTCTCTCAGAACCCCATGCAAAACACAGCCTGCAGGCATCAATATATATACATCCGAACGGCGGGCGAATGAAGTGACATGAAGAGCCGGTACTGTATGCGTTTTGGCATGAACTGACGATCCTGTAAACTGAAAGCATATCACAGGGCACCAGTATGGCATGCCTGCAAGAATACTTCGACAACACAATTTGAAAAAATGTTCAATATGTGACCGTACCGGTTGCAAACCGCTTTTTCATTTGTTTTTTTTGCTTTTTATTCGTTTTTCATTCGCTTTTTCATTCGCTTTTTCATTCGCTTTTTCATTCGTTTTTTTTCGTTTTTTTGCTTTTTATTCGTTTTTCATTTGCTTCCCTTAAGGAACCTTATTGCCCTTTCCACGGAATCCTTGGAGTTTCCCCACGGTTCATCTTCATATCTGTAATCAAATTTTTTACAGAAATGTGAAACATCGGCGCACAGCTCCCCAAGATACGACGACACCACACCGAATGCATCGTCATACAGAGCAGCGCGTCTCTTTTTGGAAAGATACTGGGCAGCAGACATAAGCTCGGAAAAATGGGTCAAGCATATATATTTCTGTGATCTCAGCTTTGCTGCAAAATCAGGGTCCTTGTCCCACATGTACACGGCGTTTGAAAACATTCTTCTGATATTTGCCTCAACGCGGTCACATACATAACAGCTGCTGCGGCGTTTCTCTATTTTCTTCAGCTTTGCATCATCGCTTCCTGCAGGAAGCAGACTGCGGACGGTAATTTCTTTGAAAAGCTGGTCGAGATGACTTTCAAGCATCAGAGCGAGCGGCAGCTTTTTCTGCATACCGAGCATCTTTTTGAAGTGATCCCGGCAAAAACCCTTTTCATTTGTCATTATTCTCACATCGGGCTCCATCATGGAGGCGCCGAGTATCAGCTCAAGCTCTTCCGATTCAAAACGGTGCTCAAGAATACAGAAAGGGCATTCGCATATTCCCTGCTCCTTGAGTTCTATTCCCTTCTCAAAAGCTTCGTTTATCGGTATAGTGTAAATTGTTTCCTGCATATCCGTATCTTCTCCTTGAAAAATTATCCGCGACATTGTATAATATCAACGGTGCTGTGCCGCTACCGCTCTGTGTCGGGGCTTTGTACGCGCTGCGCCGCTACCGCTCCGTGTTTTCGGGGTCATATGTAAAAGACAGGCTTCAGCGGAGCAATCATATCAACTACGTATCCGGGGGTTAAAATCGGTAAAACGCGGGCATGATCAGAATTATAAGAAAGTCAGAATATAAAAGCACAAAAGAGTGTAAACACGATCAGAATATAAAAAATGTAAAAAATCAGAATAGAGGCAGTGAAAGATGAAGATAGAAAAATCGACGGCATCTGTAACAGTGACAGAACTTGAAAACTTTTCTCTTGAAAAGATATTCGACTGCGGCCAGTGCTTCAGATTTGACAAAACCGGGGAAGACAGTTTTGAGGGAATAGCCTTCGGCAGACTCCTGCGCTGCTCGCAACCCTGTGGAAGCACTGTGATTTTCGAGACTACTCCGGAGGATTTTGACAGCCTTTGGTACCATTATTTTGCCCTTGACACCGACTACGAGGCTATCAATTCCTCCCTTCCGTCAGACGGAGCGATGTCCGAAGCAGCAAAGCGCGCAAGCGGCATACGCATCCTCAATCAGGACGGATGGGAGACTCTTTGCTCATTCATAATATCACAGAACAACAACATACCGCGCATAAAGAAAAACATACGCGCCCTTTGCGAAAGCTACGGTGAGCCGGTTTATGCCGCCGGCTCCGACAGAACGGTATGCGCCGGATATTCATTTCCGGATGCCGGCACGATTGCGCGCAAATCGAGCGAACAGGAGCTCTCGGCACTCAAATTCGGATTCCGTTCAAAATATATCATGTCTGCCGCACGCGCCGTCGCGTCCGGAGAAATTTCTCTTGATTCGATTAAAGGCATGAGCTCGGACGACGCCTGCTCACTCCTCTGCTCGCTTAACGGCGTTGGAATAAAGGTCGCCTCCTGCGCCCTCCTGTTCGGTTTTGAAAAATACGACATGTTTCCGATAGACGTGTGGATGAAAAAAGTACTTGAAAGGCACTATCCGGAGATGTATTCAGCCATTTGCTCACCGCGAGGGGGCGCCAGAGTCAATTCCTCCGAGTATGTGAGAAACTATTTCGGGAAATACGCAGGTATAGCTCAGCAATATCTGTTCTATAATGAACGCTACATAGTTGGTTAACGATATCTCCGCAGCGCAGTTCACTACGCCGCGTTTATCTGCTGCAGTACGTCAGCCCTGCGTCTAACATTGCTTAACACAGGCCTTCCGGATGCCGCATCAGCTTGTCAATCGCACATACCGACTCAAAGCGCCGCCTTTTACCGGCGGCGCTTTCTGTCTGTTTACGTCAACCCTGTGCGAGAGCATCAGTTTTGCTTTTCCACGCTTTTATACTCGTCGTAGAACTTGTAATAGGGACAGTCCGCGCTGTTCTTATTCATAAAACGCAGGTTCTCGTCCTCATCAAGGTTCTGTCTGCAACGATAAACCATGTAGTACTCATCGTAATCGTAAAAAACACAGCTTTCGCATTTTGAATTGTTAGCCATAACCGTCCCTCCGTTTCATATGATGCAGGGAGTTTATCCCCCGCTCTGTGCTTATTATAACACATTTGCCGCATTTTGTAAAGTTTTTTTGTATAGCTTTTCGCGATTGCAAGAAAATCGCACAAAAATAATAGTTCAGTTGTAAACTATATGTGAAAAAGAACGAATTTTATGAAATAATTGTTAATTCTTCCCTTCACAGATTGAAGAAGCACACGTTGTATTATATAATTATGGTGCACTCAAGTCAGAAAATGAGGCTTGTTGTACCGGCTGTTTATACGCTCCGACAACTTTGTGTCGTCTTTTGGACTTTGTCAGATCTTTGTCCTGCGTCTTTGTCGCATCTTTTAAAGTCGTTTCTCTCAAAGTCGCATCTTTATAAGGTCGCATCTTTTAAGGATGAAGAAAAAAGCGCCGGCAAGACGGCACGCTGTGCGGCGTGTTTTTCACTATCAGGCAGCCGCCCTTATGGCAAGAAAGCATTTATTAAAATATAAAATACGACCTGGAAAAGGAGTGAAAACCATGACAAACAACAAGTATGTAAAAGCATGGATCGACGAGATGTCAGCGCTCACCTGTCCCGACAAAATCGTCTGGATAGACGGAAGCGAAGAGCAGGCTGAGGATCTCCGCAGACAGGCGGTCGAAACCGGGGAAATGATAAAGCTCAATCAGGAAAAGCTCCCCGGATGTTATCTCCACAGAACGGCGGTAAATGACGTTGCAAGAGTTGAAGGCAGGACATTCATCTGCACACGCCGCAAAGAGGACGCCGGAAATATCAACAACTGGATGGACCCCAAAGAGACCTATGAAAAGCTGGGCAAGCTCTTCAAAGGCTCTATGAAGGGCAGGACAATGTACGTCATACCCTACTCCATGGGCATTGTCGGAAGCTCCTTCTCCAAAATAGGATACGAGCTGACCGACTCGATCTATGTCGTTCTCAACATGCTCATCATGACAAGGGTAGGCACAGATGTTGACAAAGCCCTCGGCGATTCACCCGACTTTGTAAAGGGACTTCATTCAAAAGCCGACCTTGACGAAAACAACAGATATATAGTGCATTTTCCTGAGGACAATACCATTTGGTCGGTCAACTCCGGTTACGGCGGTAACGTTCTTCTCGGCAAGAAGTGCTTTGCTCTGCGCATTGCGTCCTGGCTCGGAAAGAACGAAGGCTGGATGGCGGAGCACATGCTCATTCTCGGAATAGAAAAGCCAAACGGCGAAACGAGGTATATCTGCGCAGCATTCCCGTCGGCATGTGGAAAGACCAACCTTGCTATGCTCATTCCTCCGGAATTTCTCAAGGAAAAGGGCTACAAGGTATGGACTGTAGGCGATGACATCGCATGGCTGAGAGTCGGAAAGGACGGCCGTCTCTGGGCTCAGAACCCCGAAAACGGATTCTTCGGAGTTGCACCCGGAACCAATGAAAAATCGAATCCCAACGCGCTCGCCACTACAATGAAGGATACAATTTTCACCAATGTCGTACATAATCTTGACGACAATACGGTATGGTGGGAAGGTCTTGACAACAATCCGCCAAAGAATGCCGTAGACTGGAAGGGAAATCCTTGGGACTGCACCAAGTACAACAAGGCGGACAAATCCACCTGCGGCGCGCATCCCAATTCGCGTTTCACGGCTAAAGCGGTCAACTGCCCCTGCCTTTCAAAGGAATTCAACAATCCCGACGGTGTGCCGATAGACGCCATCGTATTCGGAGGCAGACGAGCAAAGACAGCTCCTCTTGTCTATCAGTCATTTGACTGGAATCACGGCACGTTCGTAGGTTCCATAATGGCGTCCGAGACAACCGCAGCAGCCGCCGGCGCAGTCGGCGTGGTAAGACGCGACCCGATGGCAATGCGTCCCTTCGTGGGGTACAACATGGGCGACTATTTTGCTCACTGGCTCGAAATGGGCAAGAAGATACCGAAAGCCCCCAAGATATTCCATGTCAACTGGTTCAGGACAGACGACGAGGGCAACTTCATATGGCCCGGATTCGGCGATAACCTTAGAGTCCTCCTCTGGATGCTCGACCGTTGCGACGAAAAAGCTGACGCAAAGACTACGCCCATAGGATATATTCCCAACACAGAAGACATAGATATAACCGGGCTCGACCTTGATAAGAGCACAATGGATGAGCTTCTCAGCGTCGACAAACAGGCATGGCTGGATGATGTGGCAAACATACGCGAGTTTTACGCACTCATAGGCGACACTGTTCCTGAAGAGCTCAGAAATCAGCTCGATGCACTTGAGGACCGTCTGAAAAACGCATAAAGGCTGTACTTACAGTCAGTCATTTCAAAAAGACTTTTAAAAAGCTTGTATAAAGACTTTTAAAAAAGGCTTTCATGAAGACTTCTATAAAGGTTTTTAAAAAGACTTTCATGAAGACTTCAAAAGGTCCCTGTGTCTTTTAAAACAGAATAAATAGACCGAATCGCCCCTGCGTCAGCCGCTAAAGGCTTTGCCGCAGGGGCGATTTTTGCTTGTCATCAAGCTCGTTTTTTTGCGTCCGCGCGAATACAGTATGTAGCGCATTTGAACAGCCCGTCCTCACTGTGGCGAAATGACGCGGAGAGTATCCTGTCAACTGAAAGCCGCAAGCCGAAACTCATCTCATTCCACTCCGAACTCGCGTGCATATTCAACCGTTCCTGAGATTTCGGGAGCGTCATCTGCCAGTCTGCATACCATAAAATTCTCGTATGGGACCGGGAACGGGGAGACGATCCCGTATTCTCTTGCAGGGACATATCCTGCCTTTGGATAGTATTTTTCGCTTCCGAGGACTACGGAATAACAAAATCCCATCTTCCGTGCCATTGCATGTCCGCTTTGGATCAGAGCCATGCCTATTCCTCTTCGCTGATATTTCGGAAGAACAGACAGCGGAGCCAGTGCCAGCTGAGTACTTCCTGCGATCTTCACGCGGGTGAACATGATGTGACCGGCAATTTCAGAGCCTGTTACAGCAACCAGCGACAGCTCCGGGATATAGGCGTCGCTCTTTCTAAGGGCACAAACCAGGTCCTGCTCATTACCATCTGCGTGTTGAGCTGAGCCAAAGGCATTCTTTACCAGCTCATATACCGCGGCGTAATCCTTTGGTTCTTCCTTTCTTATCACCATAGTCGGACACCTCTTTCATTCGTATTGCAGAAGACGTACCAAACCGCCGGGTGGCTCACACCGTGCGGTCAGCGCTCGGAGAAACATTTCTCACATAAATACATGGAGAATTCAGTATTCTCTGCATTCCGCAGAAGCTTTTTTCAGGCTTCGGCACCGGCAAAGCCGCGTCAGCAAAAGCAAGCGGGTCAGCCTCCTGAAAAGGGTGACCCGCCTGTATATCCTGTATATTGCGATGGTAAAACTCACTTATCTTTCCAAAAAGTCAGGTGAGCCTGTTTCAGATACCGTCTGAATCACACCGAATTACCGGCTGCCATCCGACGTCATTTCTTTTTCTTCGCCCTTACGAGTAAAACCGCACCCGTCGCGGCAGCGGCTGCAATCAGAACAGAAGCCACTATGATAACGGCTATTGCGGAATCTGACAGCCCGCCTGTCTCTTCAGTTCCTGCATTTTCACCAGGTGTCCCGGTATTATCGGTGTCCGGGGCTGTCGTAACCTCTCCCGGATTTTCGGTCACGCCGGGCTGCTCCGTATCGGGTGTGCCTGGCTCCTCGGCGGGCTCGCTTCCCTCATGAGCAAGGAATTCTATTTCCGACACGCTTGCAGAGGACGAGGAGCCTATCGTGAGTCTGTAGAAGGAGTAGCTTCCGATGTTTTCCTCAGCTATTGCAAAGCAGCGCGTGTACTTGTTGTAATCATACTCAAGGCCGTCGCGCTCGTCGAGCAGGACCCATTCCCTGCCGTCAGATGAGCCTTCGAGCTTAAGAGAGCTCACAGCCTTTGATGACATGTCGCAGCTCACTGTGTATATCTCAAGCGCCATCGGATCCCCTGAGGAAACAACTATCTGAGCGCCGTTCTCAACAGTTGTCTTTGTATTTGCATCGTCATCGAAGAGATTGGCAGCTCCGTCGATCCCGCCTGCATAAACTATGCGTACGGACGCTTTGTCAGGATTGAATGCCGTTGATGATATTCTGAATCTTCCGGTGACTATATCCGTTGCAGGTTCCACCTCTGCGCTTCCGTCGGTAAGAGATGCGGGAGAAGAGCCGGTGCCCCACTCGGACTTTTTATTTCCCATTGTGAAAACTATTTCGGCACCCTCAGATATTGCCTCATGGGTTATAAAGCAGTCGTTGTACTCTTCGCCGTTGAGCGTCATCGACTGTATGTAAATATTTTCCGTCGAATTGTTCTTTGCGGTTATTACGAGATCATTTCCGTTTTCAAGATGCACGGTGACCTTGTCGAAAAGCGGAGAACCTATTATATACTGACCGCTTCCCATGCTGTACGGGTATATTCCTATTGCCGAAAGCACATACCATGCCGACATCTCTCCGTTGTCCTCGTCTCCGCAGTAGCCCTGGCCTATCTCGCTTCCGACATAGAGCCTTGACAGCACCTCTCGCACTATTTCCTGAGTCTTGTACGGAGCATCCACATAAGCGTAGAGGTAGGGTATCGCATGCGACGGCTGATTTGATTGCTGATACTGACCGAGCCTTACCTCTCTTGCTTCTATCATTTCGTGGATCGTTCCGGTGGCGACTCTCTTCATCGCCGCAACGCTGTTGTCAAAATAGGCGTCCAGATACTTTTCAAGCCGTGCCTTGCCGCCGTAGGTGGCAGCCAGTCCGAAAGCATCGTATACTGTCGCAAACCTCATCGTCCAGCCGTTTGTCTCCGAATAGTCACCCCACCAGCCTACTCCGTCATAGCTTGTATTTGTCCACTGACCAGAGGCATTCTTGCCGACAAACATTTTCAGCGTAGGATGGAACATGTTTACATAGAATTTTGCGCGGTTGTAGTAATACGCCGCCTCGTCGGTGTATCCCAGTTTTTCAGCCATCACACCTATGCAGTAATCGGATATGTAATCCTCAAGCGTCCATGAAAGACCGTACTGTGTGGAATTGGTGACATATCCTGTAAAAATCGCCGTTTCGTTTTCAGCCCGCCCCCCGTTGGTGACGTTGTTTGAGACAGTGGAGCCGTTTCTTATCATCGACTCAAATGCCGCCTCGTAATCAAATTCAACGCCTTTGACGTAAGCATCGGCAAAAATGATGTCGGAGCTTGTTCCGAGCATGGACGACGTCCCTCCGGGCGCGACCCAGCGCGGTATCCAGCCATTGTCATCGTAGTGTTGTATAAGTCCGTTCAGCAGCTCGCCGTCAAGAGAAGGTGTAAACAGAGCGTACGCCGCCCATGCGGTCCTGTATGTATCCCAGAATCCGTTGTTTACATAGAGCTTTCCGTCCGTCTTTCTGCCGCCCTTGTACGGGCTTGCATATACCCACTCAGGCGACTCGTTGGTGCCCTCGTTCTCGCTGTAAAGATTGGGGTATGAATACATGCGGTAAACACAGGAATAGAAGGTCGTAAGCTCGGTGAATGTAGCGCCCTCTATTTCGAATATCCCGCATATATCGTCCCACGCCTTCTGTGCTCTTTCAAAGACGTCGTCGAAATCAGTAGTGTCATCTATTTCAAGCTCCAGCGAGTGCTCCGCCTGCCCGACGTTTATAAAAGACGTCGCCAGCTTCATGGTGACGACCTCTGTCCCTTCGGGGAATGACGCTATGCCCATCTTGCTGTTTAGCACCCTGCACTCCTCCGGCTCAATGCTGAATTCACCGTACACCTTGAGAGTTGCCGAGCCGTTCTGGGTGTGCTGGCTTGTCGCGGAAAATGCCCTGCCGTTGCCTCCGTAGCCGTACGTCAGACTTCCGTCAGCCCTGGCGCAGTCAAAAATAATATTCACATTGTCGCTTCCCTCAGGGAAGGTAAAACGCACATAAAGTCCGTGCACAGTCGGCGTCATCTCTACCTGAACTCCGGACGCCTTGCTGCCCTCGTCAAAGGTCACGCTGTAATAATGAGCCTTTGCGATTTCGTTGTCGTGTGAGAAGGATGCCCCGATGTTGCCTGAAGATATCGCTCCGGACGTGACCGAGCTGATGTCCGAGGTATCAACAGAGGTGTTTGCCATAAACTGCCACGTTCCGTAATCTCCCACCCAGTTGGACGGTATGTGAGAAATGCTGAACTGCTTTATCTCGTCGTCATAATAGTCATAAGGCTTGTTTGAACCGACGTTCGTGACAGGCATATAGAAATTGAAGCCGTTAGGCATTGTGCAGAAGGGCGCAGTAAGCCCTCTTGAAAATGAAGTGGAATCATTCGTACCGCGGGTGGTAACTATATAATCTGACAGGTGCTCGTAGGTCACAGGAGCTTTTTCCTCTATCACAAGGTCGTCAAAATAGGCGAGGAAGGTCGCAGCCTCTGTGGTTTCGTCCATTCTGAAGTATATGTATATGCTTTCTATTGTCTTTCCCTTTGCAACCGCGGAAAGGTCGGTCTCAAGATAATTCCACTGACTTGAGTAAAGCGAGTATGAATCTCCTATCGAAACAGGATCCATCACAAAGCCGTTCTGATTCACGGCTCCGAGTTCCGAGAGGTATTTCCCGTCCGTGAATTTCACATCGATCATCATATACATCGCTGTATACTCATAATCATATGTGGAGCCGTCATAAAAGGCGGGAAAATGAACGTAACTGAGCTGCGTGTTGTCTCCGACCTTTATATCAAGACCGGAATAAATTATGTTTCTTGCATAAGTCTCTGTTTTCTGCGTCTGGGTGCCGTAGACGGCAACAGCCCTTTTTCCGTCAAAAGCACCGGTTCCGGCATATGAGGTTGTCGGTCCTGCCGTTACAACGGTCGCCATGGGAGAATCGCCGACCGTCTCCACGTCGTCAATACCTGTGCCGAACCTGAGGTCTGCAAACTGGGTCATCGTAGCTGCCCCGTTGTTTTCGGTTATCTCCAGCCTGAAATATTTATATTCGGTCTTATTGTCGGCGGGCACATATGTTTTTGCCTGAAATCTCGCCGAAAAGGTCTGCTGCGAACGTGAATCTATTTCGGTATATGACTGCCCGTCATTGGAAGCAAGAAGCCTCCACGACTTGGGGTCACGCGAAGGCTCGTCATTTGCAGATACTATGACGTAAATGCCTATTGCCCTTGCCTGTTCAAGCTCAAACGACACCCACACCGGGTTTGATTGAGACGGCTTGTTTGCCTCAGTCAGGAATTTTGTCGATGAGCTCATGTCAAAGAGCATCCTTTTCGACTCCTCCGATTTGAAATCGGCTGACCCTTGTATCGAAGAGGTGACGACGAGTTCTGTGAATTCGCCCGGCACCTGTGCGGAAAGCTCATATTTTGCTATATTGCCGTAATATCCGCTGTCTGACGTCGATTCTTTTATCGCCGGGTCGTCGGTCTCAAATGAGGAAGAAAAGAGCACCTTGTCCTTTGCCCCTGCGGCAAATGACAAAAGTCCTGCCGGCAAAATGCCGAGAACCATCGACAGCAGAAGAAGTACGGAAACTGTGCTGAGAAATCTCTTCATTACTGCAGAATACCTCCATAATATTTGCCGTCCGCAATACAAAGCAAGAAGTCTCGTCTTGCATCAATCAGTGGAGCAAACACAAACGAAAGCAGCGACGCTTGATTGCTGCAAGAACATGCCCAAAGGACGGTCTTGTGTTTTAGATTATAACATAAAAATTCACAATTTACAAGCAAAAAAAGAGCGATTTTTTTAAAAAAATCAATGTTTTTTTGATATTTCGCGCGTTTGTATTGAAATTTAAGGTTATTTATTGTGGTTTTTGCCATAATTTAAACGGTGTTTTATGCTTTTTCCCATTCCCTTCTGCATACAGCTTTCCGGCGGCGTGAGATTTTTCCGGACGACCGGAGCGGCTATGGAATCTGGCAACGTCAAAAAAAGCAAAAGAACGTACAGGGAGTGGATATTATTGGCTGTATAAAAGTTTATCCGCATAAAAGCGTTTTCCGCATGTATCCTTTTTATTGACTTTTAGCAAGCCGTGTGATATAATGCAGGCGGATGTGCGCCGGCCGTTTTTGCGCCGGACATATATAACACCACCTATACACAAGACAGGAGGAAGACGCCATGGCTTTTGTGGTCAGCGGTCTTACCAAAAGATTCGGAAACAATATTGCGGTTGACAATCTCTCTTTTTCAATGGACCATCCGGGCATCTTCGGACTCATAGGCACCAACGGTGCGGGCAAGACGACGACGATACGCATGATACTCGGTATACTGCCCTCCGATTCCGGCACTGCCCTGTGGAACGGAAGCAAAATATCAAGAGAATCCCTGCGCTTCGGTTACATGCCGGAAGAACGCGGGATATACATGAAAAACAAGGTCGGCGAACAGCTTGTATACTTCGGTATGCTCCGTGGAATGACAAAAAAAGACGCGGAAGCCTCTGTGAGAAGGTATCTCGACAGGATGGAAATACCGCAGTATTATGACATGACGGCAGAAAAGCTGTCAAAAGGAAACCAGCAGAAGATCCAGCTCATTGCCACTCTTGTCCATGACCCGGAGCTTATCTTTCTCGACGAGCCGTTCAGCGGGCTCGACCCCGTCAACGCAGACATGCTCGATTCCATACTGAGGGAGCTGGTTGAACAGGGGAAATTCATAGTAATGAGCTCCCACCAAATGGAGACGGTGGAGCGTTACTGTGAGAATCTCGTCATACTGGACAAGGGAAAGACTCTTATTTCCGGAAATCTGCGTGACATAAAATCCTCATACGGGCATACGAAGCTCATACTTTCTCCCGACGAAAGGATACTTCCGATAGCCTCTTCGCTCGGAATAAGACTTGCCGAGCGCAATGCAAACGGCTTTTTGTTCTCGATATCCTGCGATGACGACGCGAAGAAGCTCATAACACTGCTTCTGGAAAACGGCGTCATTCCCGAAAAATACGAGATAGCGGAGCCTTCGCTGTCTGAGATCTTCATTGAAAAGGTCGGTGAGGCAAGATGAAACAGATAAAAACAGTTTTCATATTCACACTCAGGGACGCCGTAAAAAAGAAGCCCTTTATTATATCCAGCGTCGTGCTTCTTCTGATAGTGACGGCGCTGTTTGCCGTAGGCGCGGTAATATCAAGAGCATCGGACTCCGGCACGGAGCCGGACCCGGGCGCCTCACAGGAACGCACTTACAAAGCCTATTATGCGGACGACGAAGGCGTAATACCGGACGGTTTTGAAATGCTCACAGAAGCGATAAAAGACACGGCGTTTGAAAAAATATCCGCCGGCGAGATTGAGGAAAAAAAGTCAGTCATTGCAGAAAACGACAAGGTATACGCAGTCATAGTCACTCAGGACGAAGCAACAGGCCTTCCGAACCTTGAGTTCATATACAAGAGCTTCATGAACACATCGGGTCAGGCTTCCGTCACCGAAGTGCTCAGCTCCGCCTGGTCTGCCGGAATCCTGCGTGAGCAGGGCGTATCGGAGGAGACGATAGCTCTTTCAAGACTCACCATCCCCTCTTCTGTCTCTTCGGCAGGAACTATGAATATATCCGGCTACGTGGCGGGTATCGCAGTACTGGTGCTGATGTTCTTCGCGATTATCTTTTACGGTCAGACCGTATCGTCGAGCATAGCCACAGAAAAGACCTCAAGAGTCATGGAAACACTGGTCGTATCGGCTCGTCCGAGATATATTCTGCTGGGAAAATGTCTCGCAATGGGCACGCTCGGACTTGCCCAGCTTATGACAATAGTCGTCTGGGCACTGATATGCTTCAACGTATTTATGCCGGACATGTCAGACTCTGTTGACTTTTCGCTCAATGGCATAAGCCCTGTCAACATAATACTTGTCGTACTCTACTTCATACTCGGCTTTGCGCTCTATGCGATGATAAGCTCCGTGTGCGGAGCGACCGTCAGCAAAATAGAGGACATGAACACGGCGATGCTGCCTGTAAGCATGATATCGATAATCTCCTTCTATGTGGGCTATTTTTCATATCTCGCCTCTCCGGACGGGATAGTCGCCAGAGTGGCATGCTATATTCCTCTCACGTCCCCCTTCATAATGCCGTCGATACTTCTGAACTCTGCGGTAAGCGCCCCGACGGTGGTAGTCTCGCTTCTACTTCTTGCCGCCTCTATAGTCATAGTCACATTCATATCAATAAGGCTTTATGAGGCATCGGTCCTGCATTACGGAAGCAGACTGAGGTTAAAAGACATGAAGAAGCTGCTTAAATGAACTAAAATCCCGAAATCTCTTAAAGAAAAAATCAAAGAAGAAAAAAGCCGTGAAAAGAAAGCTTTTTGTACTGATAGGCATACTGCTTGTAATAGCAATTGCAATAGCCGCCTCGCCGCTCGTTCCATATATACTTGACAAATACTACGCGATGGAAGCGGGAGAATACACCGGTCTTCCCTATGTTCCAGGCGCTTCTGACGATCAGGCGGCTCAGACGGACTCTGAGAAAATTTCCTTGGCACTGTCTTCCGGCTTGGGAGACGGCATTTCGGCTGCAGGATTCAAAAAAACTTTTACAGAGTCTTTTTACTCAGCCGGCGACTCTTCAGCTCTTGACTCATCTGCCGGCGACTCTTCAGTCCTTGACTCATCTGCCGGCGATTCCCCGGTCACAGACACGGTCGGCTCTGGGGAAGCGAAGAAACCCAATACAACAGCCGTCGTCATTGCCGCAATTCTCTCAACCACGACCGTGGTCCTATGTATAGCGGTATTTGTAACAAAATCAAGGCTCTGAGTCTTAAAAGACTTCGGCGGCGTTTCAGGGCATTTCAGTACTCCGGAAGCCGGGCATGCCCGATGCCGTCCGCCGATCAGCATCATCCCCCCCCTGCGCTCAAACTGCCCCCTGCGGTCGGACTGCCCCTGCAGCTGGACTGCCCGATGCTGTAATATAAAATATCAGGCAAATATCACATTGCCGGGCGTATTGAAGTATATTTTGTACTTGCTTTCCGACGCCTTTCACGACCGCGCGGAAAATGACTTGCGCGTGCAGTGAGCCGGTCGGACGCCTGGGAAAGGACGCAAATGGAACCCGATGTTCTTTCGGGCGCCGAGCTTGCATATCTCGGCGACGCCGTAATCGAACTGCTGACCCGGGAATATCTTCTCAACAGCGGTGTGCGCAAAGCAAAGGAGCTCAACAACTCCGCCATGAATTTTGTCACCGCAAGGGCGCAGAGCAAAGCGATACAGAAGATCCTACCCTGCCTTTCAGAAGAGGAAATTGCAGTATTCAAACGCGGTCGCAACGGTCACAGCTCCGGGACTCCGAAAAGCGCAGGAGCGTGCGAATACCGGCGCGCCACCGGCTTTGAAGCGCTGTTTGCATACCTGTGGCTTAAGAAGAGGCAGGACAGGGTACGCGAGCTTTTTGCGGCAGCCTATTCGCTTGATGGCCGACATTTTCCGCTTCCATAAACCGGCGCCGGAGCCGGCGTTGAATACAGGCAGACCTTCGCTTAATTTTTCAAATAAAATAAAAATACATCTGTAAATAACAAGGAGATATCTTATGTATTACCTCGGAATCGACTTAGGCGGAACCAACATAGCCGCCGGCATAGTAGATGAAAACCACAAGATACTTGCAAAAGGCTCGGTGCCAACGCTTTCCAAAAGGCCGCTTGACGAGATCATGACAGATATGGCAAATCTCTGCAAGAGGCTTATATCGGACATGGGAATTACCGTAAACGATATAGAATACGCAGGTATAGCCTCGCCCGGTACCTGCGACAGTGAGAACGGAGTCGTGGTCTTTTCAAACAACATCGTCATGCACAACTATCCGATTGCCGCCGTGCTGAAAGAAAAGCTCGGCGTTGAAAAGGTGCTTATAGACAACGACGCGAACAGCGCAGCTCTTGCAGAGGCTATCGCCGGTGCGGCAAAGGGCGCGTCGTCGGCAATAATGATCACCCTGGGTACCGGAGTGGGCGGAGGGATAATAATAGACGGAAAAATATTTTCCGGTCACAATCATGCCGGAGCGGAGCTCGGACACATGGTGATAGAAAAAGGCGGCAGGCAGTGCACCTGCGGCAGACGCGGATGCTGGGAGACTTACTCGTCGGCTACCGGTCTTATAAACATGACAAGGGAAAAAATGGAGCAGGTCAAGGATTCCGCCATGTGGGAACTTGTCGGAGGTGACATAAATGCGGTAGGAGGAAAGACTGCTTTCCAGGCAAAACGCATGAACGACAAGGCAGGCGCAGAGGTTGTCGATTCTTACATAGAGTACCTTGCAGAAGGACTAACAAACATAACCAACATATTCCAGCCTGAGGTGATCTGCATAGGCGGCGGCGTCTGCAATGAAGGCGAATATCTCATGGCTCCACTGAGAGAGCTTGTACATAAAAACAACTTTGCCCGCAACAGCGCGTCGCAGACGCGGATAACGCGCGCAACTCTCGGAAACGACGCCGGCATAATAGGTGCCGCAGCTCTCGGTCTGTAAATGCATACAGCCGGCGCACCCGCGCATATCCCGCATCTGAAGGCGTGCCACGGCTTCTTTGGCATGAGCAGAGTGCTTCTGCGCTGCAAGACAGCCGGAATGAGCGGTAAAAAACAAGTGTGAAGGAGTTCAGCGATGAAAGAAAACAGAACAGGCATGACGCATGAAAAGGTGCGTCCTGCCTGTTCTTTTACTGTCATGTGATTATGCCGACAAACAGAAATTTCATACATGCTGCCGTGAAAGAGCTGTCATGACGTGACTGCCATAAAAAGCCGTGAGCTTGGCGCGCGGAGGTTATCAGTACGGATGCCGCGGTCTTACCGGAACAGACAATCAGTCACGCCTGTCATCCCGGCGTTCCCGGCGCAGATATCGCGAAAGCGCACGACGGGAATCAAGGGATATTCCTATCACCGAGGCGGCGGTTATTTTGACGGCGTCGGGAAGAAGAAAGGGAAGCACACAGGCAGCGGCGGATTCTGCAAAGCCTATGCCTGTATATATCGAATACCAAGCCGTGCCGAAAGCATATAAAAGAAGAGTCCCGACGGTCATTGCAAAAGGAAAAGACCATTTGCGACGCCCCAAAACCCCGATGATTGAGGAAGCCGACAAGGCAAGTATAAAAAAGCCGACTATGTATCCGCCCGTAGGGCCTGTGAGCTTGCCGATGCCTCCTTCAAAGCCCGAAAACACGGGCATTCCGAGCGAGCCGAGGAAAATATACAGAAAAAGCGCTCCCGAAGCCATCGGCGGCGGCGACACCGCCGCCACTATATATATGGCAAAGGATGCAAGCGTCAGCGGTATCGGACCCACCTGTATGCTGAACGGAGACAGCACGCAAACGAACGCGCACAGGAATGCCGTCATGGTAAGCGCTCTTACGCGCTCTGAAATTACATTTTTCGTATCTTCTCTGCCGCGTGTTCTCATCGGGCATGCCTCCTTGTTTCTGAGTCCGCTTAAGACACCCGTTATAATCACTGCCGGTGTTTTCTGCTCAATGCGGACACGATACCGGATGCGATTATAGCACAGATAATCCCGCAAAGTCAATACAGTTTTTTTCTGAGGATACAGCAACACGACCTTAAAACACCGGTGCAGTGCTGAAATCGCGGAATACATTGCAGGCAGACGGCGGGCTGAAAGCCGATTAAAATGTGAGTTATATGTGAAATTTTATTGACAACAGGGTGTTTTAAGAGTATAATTACATGCGGTATGCCGTTTCCGACAGGCAAACGAGTGAAAAACAAAGAAAAATGTCAAAACTACAAAAGCAAAACGACAGAAACTTGTAAGATTCAAAAAGATGCAGAGCGGAGAAAAAGATGAGCAAAAAAAAGCGTCCTGACGAATATTCACTTATCCTTAAGCTCCTGGCGCATGCCATGTTCGGGGCTCCGCTGCCTGAAGACACGGTTCTGTGTGACGGAGGGCAGGCTCTCTACAGTCTCGCCGTCAGTCAGGCGGTATGCGCTCTCGTATATGACGGAGCCGTCGCGCTGGGACTGTCTGAGGAGATAAAGAAAAAATGGACGGTGACGATAGGCAAAATATACAGGCAGAACGAAAACCTTTTTTCGGTACAGGATTCCCTGTGCGGCTTACTTGAAAACAACGGATTTTGCTATACGGTCATAAAGGGTCTGTCTGCGGCGCTTCCCTATCCCGAACCTGCCAAAAGGTCATTCGGGGACATAGATCTGCTCATAGAACCCTCAGAGCTTGAAAAGATATGCAAGCTTCTTTCGGAAAATGCCTATACTGCATCTGATGGGCAGGATACCGACTATCACACCGCCTTTTACAAAAACGGCGTTGAAATAGAGCTTCACATTCACCCGCGTATTCCTGACAACGATGCCGGGCAGGTCATAAGAAGATATCTCGGAAATATACTTTCCGATTCCTCCGAAGCTGTGTTTGAGGGCCACGCATTCAGGCGTCCTGCGCCTGTTGAAAATGCCCTTGTGATGCTCATGCACATTTACGAGCACATGAGGCACGGAGGTCTCGGTCTGAGGCAGATATGCGACTGGGCTGTTTTTGCATCGTCGGATGAATTTGCCAAAGAGCAGGACAAGGTACTGTGCGCTCTTTCAGATTGCGGGCTTTTATGTCTTGCGGAGCATATAACGATGACGTGCGTCAGATATCTGGGACTGCCGCCGGAACGCGCGCAATGGTGCTCCGGGGCAGAACAGAGCGTGTGCGAATCGCTGATAGACGATTTTCTCGACAGCGGAAATTTCGGCAGGAACAGAAAAGACCTATATGCTTCAAGCTCCCTTTTCACCGATGAGGACCCCAAAAAAAAGCGTTCCAAAGCAGGAAGGCTGTTTTTCAATCTGAAAAAAGTCACAAACAAGTCTTTACCGTCTACGAAAAGGCATCCTGTCTTACTTCCGTTCGGCATAATATTCATATCATGCCGCTACTTTGTGAGGATGCTTGCCGGAAAGCGTCCCAGAATCAACCCTGTAAAGCTGGCGTCTCATTCCTCCGCCAGGATAGATATGTATGAAAAGCTGAATGTGTACAAAATAAAGTAATGTCTGAAGGACCTATTCTCACGCCTTCCGGTTTGCCTGCCTCACAGGAAAAAGATGAAGCACGGAGACCTGCGGAGGAACCGGTTTTTCATACAGGAAAGGAACCGCCGTAACAGCGGATTCGGTCTTATGTTGGAACAGACCAGACTCTTTATCGGAAGCCCGTTTTTCTCAGGCATAATGTTTATCTGCGCCGCTGTAGTGGTACTCACCGGAAATGAGATAATCGGCGTGCCTGTGTTTATATGTATAATGTCGCTCCTTCTGTTTATAAGCAGGGACACAGCGCCCACCATGCTTCCCTTCATGCTGATGTGCATGTTCGTGACAAAATGCTACGACAGCTTTGACACATTTATAAAGCTCGCTCCTATGGCTGTGATACCGATAGCCGCTCTTATCTTCCATTTTGTCAGGTACCGCGGAAAATTTTCTGTCGGTCCTTCCTTCAGCGGAGTATGCGCCGCGGCCGCGGCGGTCACTCTGGGCGGGGCGTTCAGCATAAGTGCGTCGGAGTATTTTTCACCGACGTCGCTTTACTATGTTTTCGGCCTCGGAGCGGGGATGGTGCTTCTGTATCTCATACTCAGATATGCCTACGTCGGAAAGCGCGACGAGGGATATGACCCTGTTCTCCGATTTGCGGCGACAATGTATATTGCCGGACTGTTCGGGGTATTCATGGTGGCTTCCCACTATGCGATGAATTTTTCCGACATAATCCAGGCGGAAAAAGCCGAGATACAGTGGTCAAACAACATATCCACAATGCTCATGTTCGCAATGCCGTTTCCCTTTTACTTTGCGGTAAAGGGCAATCCGCTGCATGTTTTTTCCGGACTTGCCATATATATCGCCGCGTTTGCAACCGGCTCGCGCGGCGGAATCCTCATGGGCGTAGTAGAGCTTCTTCTGTGCGTTATATACTTTTTTGCTTCCTCGCGCCGCCTTTCCGTCCGCATCGGCACGTTGTGCACAATCGCAGTCATGGCGGCAGTAATTTTCCTGGCTCGCGACCAGATAATCGCATTTGCAAGTCTTTTAAAGATACTGCCGTCAGAGCTTCCGAACTGGAGGGAGGAAGCGAGAGGAAAGCTGATAAAAAGAGCGCTTGAAGACTTTCTTTCCAGTCCCATATTCGGGAAGGGACTCGGATATACAGGAAACACCGATATATACAATCCTGTGACAGGCGCCGGCAACTGGTACCACATGATGCCTTTTCAGATAATAGGAAGCCTCGGCATAGTCGGAATACTATGCTACGGCTATCAGATACTGAACAGACTTGTTGTCATCTTTACAAGGCCCGGAGTCAATAAGTTTGCCCTCGCCCTGTCATATTCCGGCATTTTTCTGATGTCAATGGTCAATCCGGGCGAATTCTGCCCGATACCGTATGAAATGCTCACAGTACTGCTCTTTATCCTTATGGAGAGCGAGGACAGCCTTCAGCATCCGCAGCGCGTTTTCCTCTACCCTGACTTCAGAAAAATACTGAGAATGCGCCAACCTGCCGAAACGACTGAAAACGACGACCTGAACGACTCTTCCCTGTGACCAGTCCGCGCGCATGAACCCCTACGTGCACGAATACCCCGCGCGCATGAATGGTCCCGACTCAGGCTGCCTGTCATAATCGGGCGGAAAGCTGCAAAATAAAGATCCCCGTAAAAAAACATACCCGGAAAAAACCGGGTATGTTTTTCGTTGTTGCAGCTATCAGGATTTTTTGACAAATCTTTCAAGCCTGCCCTGATACATTCAAAGGCGCAGAAGCCGGGGACAGAATAGAAAAGAATTTGTATCTGACGTTGTACAAAGATGAAAAGAGCGTTTTTCAGCGCTACAGATTTACCGTTCTGCCGGTCTTTCTCGACCTCTCCGCGGCAAAAACGACAAGATGTCCAAGCAGGGATTCAGACAGCTCAGAGCAGGAAAGAGAGTGCTTTCCGTACAGAAAATAATCGCAGAAATCCATAACAAGAGCTTCGTCGCCGCCGCCGTGCTTGCACTCGGCTGACACGCCGCACTGTATTACCCTTTCGTCATACTTGTCCGGACGCTCGTTTATATTTGTCCTCACAGTTATGGAGTTTTCTTCAAAAACTCCGGTAAGGGTGCCCTGTGTGCCCACTATTTTTATCCTGCGCTCGTCGCAGGGAGCGCCTGCGCTGAGCGTAAAAGTGCCGGTCGCACCGCTCTCAAAGGTGACGCACACCGTCTGATGATCGACCCCTGTATGACCGCATCTCCAGACACAGCGCCCGTAATCGTTGTCGTCTGCAAGGGATCTTAACTTTTCCTCGTCGCTGAGCTCTTTGCCGCCCCACACATAAAAATCGCGCGGATTTGCGTAATGGACGTAGTGTTTTGCAGCAGAAAAAGGACATGAACTCTCTATGGGGCAATCCGACAGACAGCGTGTCCCGGCGCCATCCGGAGCGTTTTCGGGTGAAAAGCGCATATCTGAACCGCTTGAGAATACGCTCACAGGATATTCAGGAGCCATCAGCCACATCATTATATCTATGTCATGACATGATTTGGCAAGAAGTATAGGCGTTCCGGTGTCTTCGTTATTCCATTTTCCGCGCACGTATGACACCACCATGTGACGGAGTGAGACGTCCTCAGACATACTCACAGTGAGTATTTTGCCAAGCGTTCCGCTTGCAACAAGCCGCTTTATCTCGGAGTAAAACGAAGAATATCTCAGAACGTGACAGACGAACACCTTGCTTTTGTTTTTTTGTGCGGAGACATACAGGTCTGCAAGCTCTGACGTGTCGGTTGCAAAGGGCTTTTCAAGAAGCATACCGTAGCCTCTGTTTATAAGAGGTATGGATGTGGGAACATGCTGTCTGTCCATTGTGCCGTTTATAACGATATCGGCGATTTTTTCGCGGCGGGCAAGTGAATCGGCGCTGTCAAACCTGTATTCTTCGGATATACCGTATCTTTGCGCGGTTGAAGCAAGGCGGTCGGGATTTTTGTCCGCGACTCCAACTATTCTCAACTTGTCCGGAATCTTAAGCGAAACGTCGGCATATATTAGCGCTCTGTGTCCTGCCCCGACAATTACCGCCGTCACCTGATTTTTTTCCATATCAATACTTCCTCTTGCCTGTACGTGTAAAAATCAAACCAATAAATTCAAATCAATAGTGATTATATCAGAAAGTGCGTCAAAGTCAAGTTTTTTCGACATTATTCGCAACAACAAAAGGGCAGAAGATCATGTTTGTTCATTTTGGGTTAATATATTTGTTGTAGACTATCTGTTGTTGCATTTCAGTAGGCCAAAACGGTCAGTAAGCTATTTCCGAAAGGTATCGTATCGATATATGAAAAAAGACAAAAACGAACAGCAGCAGAGCTGTAAAATGACCTCCATCGGCGGACAGGCGCTGATGGAAGGCATAATGATGCGCGGACCAGAGCGCACCGCCATGGCGGTGCGCAATGCCAAGGGCGAAATAGTCCTTGAAGACTTCCCGACGCCTGTCGGAAAGGGAAAAATTAGAAAACTGCCGTTTATACGCGGCATATTCAATATGATATCGTCGCTGACGCTGGGATACAAATGTCTCATGCGATCTGCCGACATAGCTATATCTGACGCAGAGGAAGCGGACAGACTTGAGCGGGAAAAGAAGCTGCAGGACGGCAACTCTGAAGAGCCCTCCAAGCCGGACGACGGGCAGAAGGACGACAACTCTGAAGAACCTTCGCAACCGGACGACGGGCAGAAGGACGACAACTCTGAAGAACCTTCCAAGCCGGACGACGGGCAGAAGGACGACAACTCTGAAGAGCCCTCCAAGCCGGACGGCGGACAGAAGGACGGCGACTCTGAAGAACCTTCGCAACCGGACGACGGGCAGAAGGGCGAGAAAAAAAACAGCTCTTCACTCACCACAGTGGTGATGGTGATAGGAGTGGTTCTGGGTCTGGCGCTGAGCATCGGACTGTTCATAGCGCTGCCGTCTTATGCCTTTCTCGGCTTCTCAAAGCTATTCAATATAGACCTTGAAAACAGCGGCTATCTCATGAGCCTTTTCCGTTCCTTCTTTGAAGGCGTACTCAAGATATTCATTCTTGTTCTTTATATGCTCATTGTCTCGAAGATGAAGGACATACACCGCACGTTTATGTACCATGGCGCGGAGCACAAAACGATATTCTGCTATGAGCAGGGGCTTGAGCTCACGGTTGAAAACGTGAGGAAGCAGCGCCGTCTGCACCCCAGATGCGGCACATCGTTTCTCATTCTTGTACTCATAGTAAGTATGTTCATAGGATTCTTTATTCCGTCGTTTCTTCCGACATATCTACGGGTAATAATAAAAATCGCACTTCTTCCTCTTACAATAGGCATAGGATATGAGCTTATAAAACTTGCCGGCAGAAAAAACAATCTCTTCACCAGAATAACCTCTGCGCCCGGAATGTGGCTGCAGCACATAACCACAAAAGAACCGGATGACGGTATGATAGAATGTGCAATTGCCGCAATGAACAAGGTGATACCTGAGGATAAAGAAAAGGACCGCTGGTAACAGCCGGACGGTAAAGCGAGGCTTATCAAAACCGCCGGACAGTAAAGCGCAGCTCATCAGGACATCCTGCCGTCTTTTTCGTACCGCGCGTATCGCCGGTTTTCATCGTTTGCCTCATCTATAGTCTGCCGGTCTGAACGCATGTCCGTGCGCACATGTGCAGTCCGCTTACAACACAAAAACTCCTGCTCGTTCCTGAGCAGGAGTTTTCTGCTTTTTCAGAGAAGGTACACCGCCCCGCTGTTTGCAGGTCCGCGCAGATCGGGCGGAAAATTTTGAATGCAAGCGGCAAACAGCTCTGCCGCAGCTTCAGCCTTCGGCTCAGTCTTCCCTTCTCTGTGCCAGAATATCTACATATCTTTTATAAAAGGCTGTGAAATCACCCTCGTCAAGAGCGTCCCGTATCCTCTGCATAAGCTCATTGTAGAAAAACAGGTTGTGCAGAACGCACAGTCGCATTCCGAGAGCCTCCTTGACCTTGAACAAATGGCGTATATAGGCTCTTGAATAGCTTTTGCACGCCGGGCATGTGCATTCCGCGGCGATGGGACGATCGTCGTAAAGATAGCGCTCGTTTAAAAGATTTATTTTACCCTGCCAGGTAAAGAGATTCCCGTGGCGTGCATTTCTTGTTGGCATGACGCAGTCGAAGAAATCCACTCCCCTGTAGACCGCCTCAAGTATATTCTGCGGAGTGCCGACTCCCATGAGATAGCGCGGCTTGTCCTTCGGCATATACTGCTCGACCGTTTCTATTATATCGTACATTTCCTCGGCGCTCTCTCCGACAGCAAGCCCGCCGATCGCATACCCGTCGAGAGAAAGCTCCGCTATGCGCTTCATGTGCTCGGTGCGCAAATCGTGATAGGTACTGCCCTGATTTATCCCGAACAGCATCTGGTGAGGATTGAGAGTCTGCTCCAGCGAATTAAGACGCGACATTTCATCCCTGCAGCGTATGAGCCATCTGTAAGTCCTGTCACAGGACGCTTTGACATACTCGTATTCAGCGGGATTTTCTATACATTCGTCAAACGCCATTGCTATCGTAGAAGCAAGATTGGACTGGATCTGCATGCTTTGCTCAGGACCCATGAATATCTTCTTACCGTCTATATGCGAGGAAAAATATACTCCCTCTTCTTTGATTCGCCTCAGCTTTGCAAGAGAAAAGACCTGGAATCCTCCGCTGTCTGTGAGTACCGGCCTGTCCCAGTTGAAAAAGCGGCGTATTCCTCCCAGCCTCTTTATCAGCTCGTCACCCGGACGTATGTGAAGGTGGTATGTATTTGAAAGCTCGATCTGACAATTCAGCTCCCGCAGATCATCTGTTGAGACGCCGCCGCGTATTGCGGCACAGGTCCCGACATTCATGAATACCGGAGTCTGAGCACTTCCGTGCACGCTTTCGAAATATCCTCTTCTCGCCCTGTTTTCCGTCTTTATCAAACTGAACACTTTTAAGAACCCCTCATAAACTTTTGTAATTAAGCCCGCGAGCTCTGCGTCCGGGCCTATCAGGGACAATCTGACCGCCATGAGCATGTCATCCGGCATAGCACGGCGCTTTGCCCGATACCATCCTCTCCGCGTGTTTTATCAGGAAAATACGCGTCAGCCCCTGTTAAAAAATTTTTCCATGTCCCTTTTTGATATCTCATATGCGACAGGACGCCCGTGCGGGCAGTAACGTATATCGGTAAGCTCAAACAGCCTGTCCACAAGCCACTGAACGTCCTGCTCCGAATCGGCTCTGCCCGCCTTCATCGCCGCCTTGCAAGACGCCTGATACAGAGCTTTCTCATAAAATATCTCGCGGGACACGTCGACGCTTCCCTCTCCTGCGGCGATGGCTCCGGCTATCGTGACAAGCATATCCTGCGCCTGTTCTGTGCTCAGATGGTGAGGAATACTTGTGACAAAGGCGGTATTTCCGACCATTTCATAGTCGTAGCCTATTGAAAATATCTGCTCACGGTACTCAGTAAGCGCGCCGGTCTCCTCCGCTGAAAAACTGATTTCCAGCGGCAGCAGCAGCATTTGCGAGCCTCCCTTGTCCCTGCCCTTTTTCATATTTGCCTTCATTTCTTCAAATATGATTCGCTCGTGCGCCGCATGTTTGTCAACTATGAGCGTGGTGTCATTATATTCTATCATTATGTATGCGTTGAAGGCAACGCCGATTATCCGGTACGGACGCGGAAGTCCGGATCTTTCTGCATAATGCCTGCCGTCCTTGACCTGCCCGCCGTCCCCGACCTGCCCGCCGTCCTTGACCTGCCCGCCGTCCCCGACCTGCCCGCCGTCCTTGACCTGCCCGCCGTCCCCGACCTGCCCGCCGTCCTTGACCTGCCCGCCGTCCCCGACCTGCACGCTGTCCTTGACCTGCACGCTGTCCTTGACCTGCACGCTGTCCTTGACATAAATCTTTTCCGGATGTGCGTCGACCACGGATGAGGCGTATTCTTCTCGTCTTTTTCCTTCACCGCTTTTCTCTGAACCGGCACTTGCCTCAGAGCCCTGTAGCTGCGCTGAAATCGTCCTTCCTGACAGTGACGCAATAAAATCGTCTGCACTTTGTATGGGCATTTCTGATTTTGCCAGCTCTTCGGTGCCGGACGATTCTTTTCCGGGCGCGCGCTGTGCTTCTCTCACCGCTTCCCCGGTGCCTGCCCGCTCTTCGCTGCCGGGCGAATCTTTTCCGGGCACGCGCTGTGCTTCTCTTGCCACTTCCCCGGCGTCTGCCTGTACATGTGCCGCATCCGCCTGCCTGACGGCGTCGGGGTCTGCTGAATTGTCATAGTATTCAAAAAGCCTGTCTTTGGAAACTTTTGCAGCGGGTGTATCGTCAAATTTGTCATATGCCGGAACAAAAGCATTGTAAAGACTCCTGTCCGCAGGAGTCATTCTTTTCGGTTCAAGAAGCGCGCCTGTTTCTTCTTTGAATTCCGAAAGCGCGTTTCTCACAGCGCAGTAAACAGCATCAAAAACGCTTTTTTCATTTGAAAATTTGACCTCGAGCTTCGTCGGATGCACGTTGACATCGACAAGCGTCGGATGGATGTTTATAAACAGAACGCATGACGGGAACCTGCTCGATTCACAATATGAATCAAACGCCTGTTCAAGCGCGGCGGTCGCCGTTCTGTTTTTTACGTACCTCCCGTTTATGTAAAAATACTGCATATTTCTGTTGGAGCGCACCGCTTCGGGGCGGCAGATATAACCTATCACCTCTACCCCGCCGGTTAGATTTTTCACCTTGAGAAGTCCTGAGGAAAATTCACGTCCGAGACAGGCGTGAACAGCCGTTATCAGCTTTCCGTCACCCGGTGTGGAAAAACGGACATTTCCGTCTGTTATGAACTTAATTGAAATATCGGGGCGGGATATAGCTGTCTTCTCGGCGACTCCGGCGACGGCGAGGGCTTCGGAGGAGTCTTTTTTCAGAAATTTCCTTCTTGCCGGCATATTTGAAAATAGGTTTTCCACTATAACGGTAGTCCCGTTCCTCAGAGCCGCCTCGGAAATATCTGTGACTCTTCCGTATTCTGCGCTTAGTATGTGTCCGAAGCGTTCATCCTTCTTTTTCGACATTATACGCATATTGGATACCGACGAAATTGCCGCCAGCGCCTCGCCTCTGAAGCCCAGCGTAACTATACCGTCGAGGTCGGCGGCAGAGTGTATCTTGCTCGTGGCGTGGCGCATGATACTCACAGGAAGATCGTCTCCGGACATTCCGCAGCCGTTGTCGGTGACGCGGATAAACGACACGCCTCCTCGCTTTATCTCCACGGTGATATCGTCGGCGCCGGAATCTATTGCATTTTCAAGGAGCTCCTTTACGCAGGAAGAAGGGCGCTCCACCACCTCCCCGGCGGCAATCATATTTGCAACACGAATGTCAAGTACGTTTATTATTCCCATAAAGCGCCCCTCCGGCAGCTAATGCTTTCACATTCTTTTCCCCATGCTCATGACAGCATTCACCGCGTCTTTTCTTTGCGGCGCGGTGATTTTGTTTTTCCTTTCCCGGCACTGCGGGAAGAAGAGCGCCGTGCGCAGGAGCTTTTAAGCTCTGCAATATTCACGCCCGGGAAAGAACAGCGTATCTCCTTGTCTTTTCCGGATATTCTTATGACGATGTAAAGAAGCAATGAGCGAACCGACAGGCTGCCCCTTCTTCTGTTTACAACCACCTGATACGGAAATACGGCAAGTAAAATCAACGCATCGGCTATTATCGCGGCAATCTTTATGAGAGTACCCCTCTTGAAGCCGCTTTCATTATATTCCATGGACAAGTCCCCCGCCTTTCTGTGGACATCTTTCTTTATCGGTATATTTCTTTACAGGGTTTGCAGGCTGTCATGCAAAATCTGCCTCACAGCAGCTTTTTCCTGAGCTCCGTGAGAAAAACAAGCGCCTCCAGCGGCGTCATGTTTTCGGTATCCGCCATTCTTATCCGGTCCGCCGTCTCCTTGTTTACATAATCGTCAAAGCTGAGGCTGCCGTCGTCTTTGGGAGCCGCTTGGACTGACGGGGCTTTATCTTCAAGCTCTGACAATATTTTTTTTGCATGCTTTATCACAGGCGCCGGAACTCCCGCCAGCTGTGCCACTTCTATTCCGTAGCTGTCCGGAGCCGCTCCTTTCACTATTTTACGCAGAAAAACTATGCCTTTGTCTTTTTTGCGGGCAGTGACCGAAAAATTTTCTATCCCCTGGACACTGTCCTCCAGTCTGCACAGCTCGTGATAGTGAGTTGCAAAAAGAGTGCGGCATTTCTTTTTCTCTGCCGTGTATTCTGCGACCGCCCTCGCTATGCTCATTCCGTCGTATGTAGAGGTGCCGCGCCCTATCTCGTCGTATATCACCAGACTTCTTGGAGTCGCGTTTTTGAGTATATACGCTACCTCGGTCATTTCAAGCATGAAGGTGGAACGCCCGCCGGCGAGGTCGTCAGAGGCGCCGACTCTTGTGAATATCTTATCTATAATACCTACCCGCGCGCTTGACGCAGGGACAAAGGAACCCGCCTGCGCCATCAGGCATATCAGGGCAGTCTGACGCATGTATGTCGATTTACCCGCCATATTTGGTCCTGTAAGCAAAATGAGTCTGTGGTTTCCGGTATCAAGAAACAGATCATTCGGAACAAACCCCGCCTGCGTGCAAAATAGTTCCACCACAGGATGCCTTCCGTCCCTTATGTCTATTACATCTCCGATATCGACCTCCGGACGGACGTAGCCGTTCGCCGCTGCGACCTGCGCAAATGAGAGGAGCACATCCACAGTCGCCATCGCCTCGGCTGCTGCCTGCACTCTCCTTGTGTTTTCGGCTATGTGGTCGCATATCTGCGAAAAAATATCGTATTCTATGGCGTTTATCTTATCCGCAGCACCCAGAATTGTATTTTCGAGCTGCTTCAGCTCCTCGGTTATATATCTTTCCCCGCCTGTCAGCGTCTGCTTTCTTATATACGAAGCCGGCACTTCAGACAGATTGGACTTTGATATTTCAATATAATATCCGAACACCTTGTTATAGCCGACTTTGAGATTTTTTATACCGGTAGCTTCTCTTTCACGTCTCTCTATGTCCTCAAGATAGCCCTTTGAGCCGTGAAGAACAGAACGGAGTCTGTCAAGCTCCTCGTTGATACCCTCTTTTATGAAGCCGCCCTCGCGAACCGAAAACGGCGGGTCTTCGGTTATGGTCCTGTCTATAATGGCACTCAGGTCTTCAAGGGTATCAAGAGAGGAGGCTATATCCAGCAAAAGTCCTGATCTGCATCCAAGGAGTGTTTTTTTCAGTGAAGGAAGTACCGAAATGGTCCTGTACAGCGCCCTTACATCTCTTCCGCCGGCAGTTTTATAAAGTATGCGGGTCATTATCCGCTCGGCATCGAGGACACCGGAAAGAAGCTCCGATAGCTCCTGCCTGAGCATATAGTCTCCGGCAAGCTCGCCCACTGCGTCCTGTCTTGCGCATATTCTGGCAGGATCCTTCAGGGGCATAGATATCCATTTGCGCAAAAGCCTTGCGCCGAAGGAGGTCCTGGTTTTGTCGAGCACCCACAGAAGACTGCCCTTTTTTTCTCTGTCTGCAAGATTCTCGGTTATCTCAAGACTTCTTCTTGATGATGAATCCATCTCAAGATAATCCCCGCTTCCGTATATAACAGGGTCCTTGATATACGAGATGTCGGTCATCTGTGTGCCTGCTATGTAACGAACAAGAACGCCCATACAGCGTATTATACCGTCGTTCACCGCCATGTCGTCCGGATTCCGGCAAAGATACTGCTCTATATCTTTTCTGCATGCAGAAAGCTCAAACGAATCGGTTTTTTCGGTATTTACCGATGCGCAAAGCCGGTTTTTGACATAATCGGAAAGTCCGTCGGTCAGAGCGCCCTCAGGGACAAGAAGCTCGCGCGGCTGATATACCGACAGCTCGTTTATTATTGCCGGCTCGCTGTCCTCGCGTGTGCACGCCCTTATTTCACCGGTAGTTATATCTGCAAAGCATATGCTCGCCTCATTGCCGTCACGCACAAAGGCGGCTATATAGTTGTTTTTTTCCTCGGAGAGCTGCGCCTGATCTGTGACCGTTCCGGGGGTTATTATCCGGACGACATCGCGCGACACAAGGCCCTTTGCAAGAGCCGGGTCCTCTGTCTGCTCACATATAACGACTTTGTACCCTCTGTCCACGAGCTTGCCGATGTATGTATCGGCTGAATGATAAGGCACGCCGCACATGGGCGCCTTTTCCTCCTCGCCGCATTGTTTTCCGGTGAGCACGAGATCCAGCTCCTTCGATACGAGTACCGCGTCATCGTAGAACATCTCATAGAAATCACCGAGCCGGAAAAACAGTATCGAATCCTCGTGCTCTTTTTTTATGCTGAGATATTGTTTCATCATAGGAGAAAGCGCCATGTATCCCTCCGTGCCTTATACGGCTTGCCTGTAGTCTTATATCCCGCTCTTTTTCATGCGTCCGGGACCGTTTCCAAAAAAATCCGGGTGACCCTCCGTTCCGCCGCTCCGGCTCACAACGCATCACTTACATGTGCGGCAAGCACAGGACGGCGGGGATATACGCCGAACGCAGAAGACCGTCAAATACCTCTGGGGTGAGCACCTGTCAGGAACACCCGGAACATGAGGAGCAGTCATGAGTACAGCCTGACGAAGGCTTTTCTCCTGTTATCTGCTCTGTTATCTTATCCGTAACCTTTTTTATCAGCGCGTTGAGCTCGGCCTGCGACTGCTCAAGCTCTGTGTAAACCGGGTGATGGGTTATAAATTCAAACAGCTCGTCTATCCTTGTGTCTATGCGCTTGACAAGCTCGTTGTCGATCTCTTCCTTGTTGGCTTCCTGCGCAAGCACCATGCGCTGGACCTCATATTCACTGAATGATGTCCTGAGCTCCTCGCAGGCGTCGAACGCCTCTTTTGCCTTCAGATATCTTTCTGCTGTCTCTTCGTTCTTTATCCTCTGACCGAGCATTACCGCCATATCGATTATGTCCATATCGTTATTCCTGTTCTCCGGGTTCTCCGGCATATATTTTATCTTCCTGAATTATGCTTTATATTATTTTGTTTCGCACAAGCTGATTTTATATTGGGTCTTTGCTGACTGTTTCTGCCACGGAGTTGACGCCTGATTCTTCAGACAAGTCTTCCGAAAAGCGCGTGCGGCTGCACGCTTTCAACAGTGACGTCGGCATATCCGCCGATCAGGCTGTCTTCGCCTTCAAAATGCACGAGTCTGTTTTTCTCGTTTCTTCCCGTCAGCTTTGAGTCGTCGGTCTTGCTTCTTCCTTCAACAAGCACCCTTATGGTCTTTCCTATGTATTCCTCGTTTTTGCGCCGCGATATCCCGTTCTGAAGCTCTATAAGCCTTTCAAAACGCTCTTTTTTGACGTCGTCGGGGACCTGTGATGCCATTTTTTCCGCCGGAGTGCCCTTTCTCTTTGAGTATATAAAGGAGAAAATATTGTCGTATTGCACCCTTGAAAGCATGTCGAGAGTCATTTCAAAATCTTCTTCGGTTTCGCCGGGGAAGCCGACTATTATATCGGTGGTTATGGTGATATCAGGTATTTTCAGGCGCATATACCCAACAAGGTCAAGATATCTATCCCTGTTGTATTTCCTGTTCATCAGTCCGAGGATTCTGTCGCTTCCCGACTGCAAAGGAAGGTGAAACTGTTTTGCTATCTTTGCATTTTCCGCCATGGTGTCTATCAGCTTACGGGTTGCGTCCTTCGGATGACTTGTCATGAATCTAACCGTGAAATCCCCGTCCGTTCTGCATATGTCTGCGAGCAGGTCGGCAAAATCATAGTCGTCGTACAAATCGTTTCCGTACGAGTTCACGTTCTGACCGAGAAGCGTTATTTCACGGTACCCGGATGCTGCAAGCTGGCGCGCCTCTTCGAGTATGTTTTCACGTCTTCTGCTTCTCTCGCGTCCACGGACATAGGGCACGATACAGTAGGTACAGAAGTTGTTGCAGCCGTACATAACCGACAGCCACGCCTTGAAATCTGAAGCACGCCTGACAGGAAGCCCCTCCGCGATAACTCCCTCCTGAGAGCCTGAGATGTCAAAGCTCCGCTTTCCGGTGACAAGACGCTCGTAAAGCCTTTCCGGAAATGTGTGCAGGGACCGGGTGTCAAAGACAAAATCCACATATGGATAGCTGTTTTTTATACTCTGACTTCTGTGCTCCTGAGAAACCATGCACCCGCACATGGCTATGATCAGTCCGCTTTTGTTCTGCTTTATGTGCTTGAACTGACCGGTCACGGAGAGAGCCTTCAATTCGGCATGTTCCCTGACCGCGCAGGTATTGACCACTATGAGGTCTGCATCTGACGGGTCGTCTGTGACTGTATACCCCATGTATTCAGCCATTCCCGCAAGCCTCTCACTGTCCGCCTCATTCTGCTGACAGCCGAATGTCTCTATATATGCGCGCATACCCTCGCGGTTGTATTTTCTGACCTTGTCCATAAATTCGAATTGTTTTTCTGTTTCCTGCGCACTGAGGGTCTTGTCTTTTTTCAAATCAGTTTTTCCTTTCGGGTTTATTTCGCGGCAGACATGCATGCGCCGCCGTTTTTTTCTGTATCTTAACTCTGTATCTTCAGACTTTGGGAAAAATGCGAAGAGGCGTCGGCCTCGCGCAGCCTGACGACGTCATATTCAAGGATTATTTAAGAGGCTCATAGCTGTCTGAGGCGCCGGGACTTGTATAAAAGCCGTCGTCGGTAAAAATGACATATTCAAAATCAAACCGTCCGCTTGAGTAAATTTTTTCCGCGCCGTCCTTACCTGCCACAAAAAGCGCTGTGGAAAGCATGTCCGCCACAACGGCATCGGCGCAGTATACTGCACAGCTTCTGCAAAGCGAGGCGGGATATCCGCTTTGCGGCGAGAGTATGTGGTGATACCGGACCCCTTCAAAGACAAAATATCTTTCATAATCTCCGGATACGGAGACAGCGCCGCTTCCCACACTGTAAATACCGGAAAGCGAGGACGGGGAGTCAGGGTCTTTTATTCCTACCCGCCAGTCTGAGCCGTCGCTTCTTTTTCCGATGAATCCAACATTTCCCCCGAAATTGAGAACAGCGCACAGAACGCCGTTTTCTTCAAGGTATCTGCACGCGGCGGACAGTGCGTAGCCCTTGGCCGCAGCTCCGAGGTCTATCATAACGCGCGGATCATCCTTGAAAAGAAAATTCCCGTCAAATGAAAGATGATCGTACCCCACGATCGGAAGAAGCTCATCTATATCCTCCTGTGCCGGAGGTGCCTGAGCATTTTTTATATCCCACAAATCGACAAGCGGGGCGACAGTTATGTCAAAAGCACGGTCTGACAGCTCAGAAATCTCAAGCGCCGTCCTTATCAGCCAGGCTGTATCGTCTGAAAGAAGCGCTCCTTTTTCGCTGTGATTGAATTTATATATCTCGCTGTCCTCAAGCGTTCTCGACATCCTCTTTTCTATATCTGACACAATATCGATACAATCTCTTACAAGCGCCTGCGCGTCCGCGCTGTCCTCCACCGAGAGCACCTCTATTGTCATGACAGTATCCATTGCCGTAAACGTAGCTTCTGCCGCAGGCTCGCCGCCGTCATGGTCGTCCGCGCAGGAAAAAAGAGACGCCGCCGCAGACATGCTGAGAATAATGCAAATGACACGCAAAAGCAGCCTGCGTGCTCCGTGAGCCCTGGTTTTCATCGCCCTGCATCTTCTCCTTGTTTTTTCGTTTTTTCCAATTCCGGCTCTTCTGAAAAAGCGTGTTCCGTGCCAGGCGCCTCCGGTCCGGTATCTGTCCGTGCACCGCCTCCTGCGCCGTCGAATTCCCTGCCTGATACAATGCTCGTGCGCGCATTTTTCGTGCTGCGCGGTTTCAAAAGCTTCGAAAGCGCCCTGTCAGAAAGGTTGAGAACGATTCCCGTGCACATGCCGTAAAAAAGTGAAACTATCAGAAGTGCCGGGAGAAAGCGGAAGGGAGCGCTGTCTGAGAACACCAGGGCAGCCGCCACGATCTGACCCGTATTGTGCATGGCTGCGCAGAGCATGCAGATTCCGGCAAAGGACACCCTGCCCCGGAGGAAAAGAACAGAAAAACAGAGAGCGGCAAGTGAAAAAAGAGCTCCTGAAAGTGAAAAAATCAAAGACTGTACATTTCCGAAAAGCAGAGCGGTGAGCAGTACCCTGACAAAGGTGACGGCAAAAGCGGCGTAAAGTCCCATGTATACAGCCGCGGCGGCGGATACTGTATTTGCAAGTCCGAGTTTGAATCCGGGCAGCGCCGGGATATTCAGCGGAAGAAGTATTTCTATATATGAGAGCAGCATGGCAAAGGCGACAAGCACGCCGAGCCTGGCGGTCTCAGCCCGCGACGATGATCTCATCACCTTCTCCTTTCGGTTCGATCTTCAGTATTATTCCGGCAGGAGCGCATATAATGCTCTGATATGCCGAGCTTATGGCTTTTGTGTGAACGCATACCTGATCTGGGCAGTCGCACTTTTCCACATAAACCGACCCGTCCCTTACGACGACGGTCATCTCAAAGCCGTTACTTTCGATGACGAACACACTGTCGTCGGAAAGTGAAACGCTGTCGTGCCTGTCTTTGACCAGAACAGAAAGCTGTAAATCATCAGCCTCACAGAGAGCCGCGCTGCCGGCAAAAAAACAAATGGCGAGCGCAGCGGCCGCCGCAATTATGAAAGCGGCAATCAGCGCGTCCCCGACAAAACGTTTCATTTCCACCTTTTCACCCTGCAACAAGTCTTTTATACGTTCTTATAATTTTATCATAAAACGGCGGTTTTTGCAACAAAAATTTCGATAATAATATAAAGGGCAGGACGCATTCATAGCTTTCCGAAAGGCTGTACTGAAAGACTCCCCTGAAAGGCTATCATGTCAGATTTTCCTGAAAGTCCCTTGAAAGACTATCCTGTCAGATTTTCCTGAAAGCCCCCTGAAAGGCTATCATGTCAGATTTTCCTGAAAGCCCCTTGAAAGACTATCATGTCAGATTTTCCTGAAAGCCCCTTGAAAGACTATCATGAAAGACTTTCTGCACGGCGTCGGCAAGCACCGACAGCAACGCCAGCCCGGCGCGGATCTTGCGTGAGAGGCACCGGAGGATCTTTTGAGGCGACGGAGGAATGAAATTATATGACTGAAAGATATTGAAAAAGCGCCTGAACTGTGGTATAATCTCGTAGAAAGCTCTGACATGCGCTTCCGGGAGTACATATGTATTATATTTGGAGGAAACGATGATATTTTGTAGCAAATGCGGCGAGCCCTTGCCGGACGATGCAAAATTCTGCATGAATTGCGGTGCAAAAATTTCCGCAGATCCCGACAAAGAAAATGAAGGCGGAAGGGAAGAGCAGCCACGAGACAAGGAAAACTCTTATTATCAGAACAACACTTCAGCCGGCGGCACCTATCAGAGTCAGACAAACAGCGGTAACGGAACGGGCGGCTCAGGCGGACCAGAAAGCGATAGAGGCTCCGGGACGGACGGCGCGCAGAAAATAGACCTCGACAGCATATACAACAAATACTACGGCGGCTCGGTCGTAAAAAGAAAGATAAACAAGCCTCTTCTTATAGTGACTATAGTAAACATTCTGTTTTTCTCACTGCTTTCCGCCATAGCCTTGCCGTATGTGCTCGGCGCAAGGAACGCAAAGGATGACGCGGCTGAAAAAGCAAGTCTTCGGACGGCGTTGATATTGAATATAGTGACCTTTGTTGTTGGCCTTGCCTTTCTTTTCTATTACGCGCCTGTTTATTTTCTCCTTGTCACACTGTAAAATAAAAATACCGACTCAGTCAGGCGATCTTCTGTAAAAAGCAGGATCCCGACGCGAAAGGACTGTGAACCCAGATGATAAAAAAGCCAAGAGGCACAATGGACATTCTGCCCGAAGAGGTGTCTTCTTTTCTTCATATAGAAAACACTGCCAGAAGCACGGCGTCAAACTTCGGCTTCCGCGAGATAAGGTTTCCATGCTTTGAAGCGACCGAGCTGTTTTCCCGCGGGGTCGGAAATTCCACCGACGTCGTTCAGAAGGAGATGTATACCTTTACCGACCGAGAAGGGCGCTCCCTTACACTGCGTCCGGAGGGGACGGCATCGGTGGTGCGCTCTATGATAGAAAACGGAAGATGCTCCGGACTGATGCCCGACAGACTCTTCTATCTCATAAACTGTTTCAGGTATGAGAAGCCTCAGGCGGGGCGCTCACGCGAATTTTTTCAGTTCGGAGCTGAGATCTTCGGCTCGGCCTTTCCTCTTGCGGACGCGTCTTTGATATCGCTTGCAGACTCTGTCATATCATCTCTGGGAATTTCAGACACAGAGCTGCACATAAACTCTATCGGGTGTCCGTCCTGCCGTCCGGGTTATCGCGACGCGCTGGTAAAATATTTTTCCTCACGCTCCGACGAGCTCTGTGAATCCTGCCGTGCAAGACTGAATACCAACCCCATGAGAATACTCGACTGCAAAAGTCCGGTCTGCTCAGAGATATCCCAGGGAGCCCCCAGGACTCTGGATTATCTGTGCGACGACTGCCGGACGCATTTTGATACGCTGTGTTCTTATCTTGACGCTCAGGATATAAAATATAAAGTTGACCCGTCTATAGTCCGCGGACTTGACTATTACACAAGAACAGTGTTTGAGTTTATCTGCCCGGTTATAGGAGCGCAGTCCACTATATGCGGCGGGGGCAGGTACGACGGGCTTGTGAGCGAGCTCGGCGGTCCGGAGCTTCCCGCGTGCGGCTTTGCCATGGGTATAACACGCCTGATACTTGCAATGAAAGCGTCGGGCGCGAAGGACCCGGATGTAAGGACTCCGGCAGTTTATTTTGCTACTCTCGGAGAAAAAGCGCGCGCATGCTCGCTGTCGATAACCCGCAAGCTGAGAGAACGCGGTATATACGCCGACTGCGACACCATGGGCAGAAGCCTCAAGGCTCAGATGAAATATGCCGACAAGACCGGCGCACGCTTTACGGTAATTTTAGGAGACGCTGAAGCGGAAAGCGGCAGGGCGATACTCAGGGATATGGCAGACAGCAGCCAGACAGAGCTCGAAATAGATTCTATCGCCGACTTCATAGCAAAAGCCGAAAGCATATAATTTTTTCTTGCCGCAAAGACACATCCTCCGGTGAGAGCATTAAACAGCCTGTAATTGACATAAAAAGACAAGGAAGTCTGTCAGAACAGAGTTCCTTGTTATTTTTATTGTATTCTTTTCCCGCCGCCGGCACATCACCGCCGCCGGCGCACATCACCGACGCCAAAGCACACCACCCCCGCCGCCGGCGCATATCACCGACGCCAACGCACACCACCCCCGCCGCCGGCGCATTACGAGTGTATATCAAAAATCCGCCATCTGAAAAAATTACCACTGCGCGCCGCGCATAAGCTGTACCCGGCAGCGTCAATAATCATAGCAAATCCACTTAAAGCGGGTGTGCTATGTATTATAACAAGGTAGAGATATGCGGAATAAACACTTCAAAGCTCAGAACTCTCTCCGATGAGGAAAAAAAGGAACTTCTCGACAGGCTGAAGAACGGCGATATGGCAGCGCGCAGGGAGCTGATAGACGGAAATCTGCGCCTGGTACTCAGCATAATACAGCGCTTTTCAAACCGCGGCGAGAATCTCGACGACCTTTTTCAGGTAGGATGTATCGGGCTTATAAAGGCGGTGGATAATTTCAACACTGATCTTGACGTGAAATTTTCCACTTACGCGGTGCCTATGATAATAGGAGAGGTCAGACGGTATCTTCGCGACAACAACTCCATAAGGGTATCACGGTCTATGCGTGACATAGCCTACAAGGCGCTCCAGGCGCGCGACTTTCTTGCTAAGGCGAACGCCAATGAACCGAGCATAGATGAAATAGCAGCGCGCCTTGCACAGACCGGGGAAAATCACTCCAGAGAGGAGATAGCGCAGGCGCTCGAAGCTATAATAGAGCCCATATCTCTTTTTGAGCCCGTATATTCGGACAGCTCGTCATCCGATACCGTCTATATAATGGACCAGATAAGCGATCTCTCCTGCTGTGATGAAGCGCTGCTTGAAGACATATCACTTTCTGAGGCGCTTCGGAAGCTGGGAGAAAGAGAGCGCAGGATAATAGACATGCGCTTCTTCAAGGGAAAGACCCAAACGGAAATAGCCGAGGAAATAGGCATATCGCAGGCTCAGGTTTCAAGGCTTGAGAAAAACGCTCTTGAGCGAATGAAAAAGCAATTTATATAAGCGCAGAATACAGTCCGCCGAGGAAGTTTTATCCTTTTTCGGCGGATTTTGTCTTTAGTTTTTTGCCTTATGCGAATTATTATTTACATTTAGTTAATTATTTTTTTTGCTATTGATTATATAATATTACTATGCTCCGTGTATCCCGTGAAAGCGTACCTGCCGCAGCGATGCATGTATCCCCGCATTTGCGCATCTACCCTTCCGATGCTTTTATACGGATGCATAAAGATACCGAAAGGCATGATCAATTTGAAAAAACATCTCTTAGCGGTGTTGTTCCTCACATTTCTCATCTTTCTGATCGTCTTTTCAGCCTCAGGCTGCTCCTTCTTTGCGGATGTCGGCGGCACGGAAGATTCTCTTCAAGGCACTGCCGGGACAAACACCGGTTCATCATCTTCCAATGATACATACCAATCTGTCGGCAAACCGGATGACAGCGGAAATAAGACGACCGAATCAGAGCCGCAGGCGACTGAATCGGAGCCGCAGACGACCGAGTCAGAACCGCAGACGACCGAGTCAGAGCCGCAGACGACCGAATCGGAACCGCAGGCGACCGAGTCAGAGCCGCAGACGACCGAATCGGAACCGCAGGCGACCGAGTCAGAGCCGCAGACGACCGAGCCCGGACTGACCGCTGCCCCGGAATACTTTCCGGGCGCTCCTACAATATGCATAGACCCCGGACACGGATTCACAGACCCCGGCGCCATTGCCTCCTTGAATCAAAGCCAGATATACGAAAGCACGCTCAACCTTCAGATATCGCTTGCCCTCAGTAAGGCGCTCAACTCCCTCGGATATAACGTCATTCTGACGCACAACGGCACCGATGAGCCCGACGAGGAATACCTCGACGACACCCTTCCAAGATTCAACGTCAACATGCGCAACAAGTGGATACGCGACAGAGCGGACGAAATAGACCTTGTGATCTCGGTGCACTGCAATTCTTATTCATCTTCGTCTGTATCGGGCTCGCGCTACTACATACTTCCCTCCGGCGCTTCGGGATATAATTCCGACTCATACACGCTTATGGCGGACATAATTTCCTCTGTAAAATCCGCATTTTCGCTTTCAAAAGAGCCGACATGGTACAGGCAGTCCCTTGCGGTGCTTGCGACAGGACTGCCCTCTGTGCTCCTTGAATGCGGGTTTATGACAAATCCCGGCGACCTTGCAAATCTTCAGGACCCGGCTTGGCAGCAAAAATACGCGTCTGCCGTCGCTGCCGGAATTGCAGAGTACTGCGCTGAAAATATCGAAGGCGGCGACAGTCTCCCGTCTGTACCGGCAGATGCTCCTACAATATGCATAGACCCCGGACACGGATTCACAGACCCCGGCGCCATTGCCTCCTTGAATCAAAGCCAGATATACGAAAGCACGCTCAACCTTCAGATATCGCTTGCCCTCAGTAAGGCGCTCAACTCCCTCGGATATAACGTCATTCTGACGCACAACGGCACCGATGAGCCCGACGAGGAATACCTCGACGACACCCTTCCAAGATTCAACGTCAACATGCGCAACAAGTGGATACGCGACAGAGCGGACGAAATAGACCTTGTGATCTCGGTGCACTGCAATTCTTATTCATCTTCGTCTGTATCGGGCTCGCGCTACTACATACTTCCCTCCGGCGCTTCGGGATATAATTCCGACTCATACACGCTTATGGCGGACATAATTTCCTCTGTAAAATCCGCATTTTCGCTTTCAAAAGAGCCGACATGGTACAGGCAGTCCCTTGCGGTGCTTGCGACAGGACTGCCCTCTGTGCTCCTTGAATGCGGGTTTATGACAAATCCCGGCGACCTTGCAAATCTTCAGGACCCGGCTTGGCAGCAAAAATACGCGTCTGCCGTCGCTGCCGGAATTGCAGAGTATCTCGGAAAATAAGATAAGACTTAAGCCGCGCTGACACCGCGGCTTTTTTCGCCGTCATTTGCCGCCTGATACTAATTTGCAGCAAAGTATCCGGCAAAGACCTTCGGGTGACAAAGAGCGCTGAGGCACACGACCTGACGCGAAAAAATGCCCGAAGAATTCAGAAAGCAAAAAAGCATCGCAGCACGGTCAGCGCCTCAAACAGCGTCTGAACCGGGTACGATGCTTTTTTCAGCAAGGTCATCACTTTATATCTACGTTTATTCTCTTGCCGTCGGCGTTGGCGGCTGACTTCATTACAGCACGTATAGCCTTGGCGATCTTCCCGTGCTTACCTATTACCTTGCCCATATCTTCCGGCGCGACGGAAAGCTCCAGGGTCACGGTATCGTCTGTTTCCTCGGCTACAAGCACTACTACTTCCTCCGGCTTATCCACCAACGATCCCGCGATATGAGATAAGATTTTCTTATAATCTGCCATATGGGAAGCCTCACTCGGTTATCCCGGACTTCTTGAGCAGTACCTTCACTGTATCTGTGGGCTGGGCGCCGTTCTTGAGCCATTTCTGAGCCTTCTCAGCGTCGATATTGACCGCTGCGGGCTCGACCATGGGATTATAGGTGCCTATCTCTTCGATAAATCTTCCGTCCCTGGGATATCTCGAATCCGCCACGACCACACGGTAAAAGGGGCTCTTCTTGGCTCCCATTCTCTTGAGTCTGATTTTAACTGCCATTTTATTTTTCCTCCGTTTGACAATTATAATATAAATTATATTAATGTATTTTAATAATACTCTTAAGATGTCCGGCATCATGATCCGATCCTGCGAATGGTTATTAAGCCGGACGCTTTCAACAGGTCTTCCGTCTGCCGGTGCAGTCGGCTTATACCATGGCGTCACATTCCGCCAAACGGGAACCCTCCGCGCCGCCCGAACTTTCCGCTTGAAAACTGCTTCATCATTTTACGGGTCTGGTCGAACTGCCTTAACAGCCTGTTTATATCTTCCACCTTTGTCCCGCTTCCTGCAGCTATCCGCCTCTTTCTCGATGCGTTTATTATGTCGGGCCTTTCCCGCTCTGCCGGGGTCATCGACCGTATTATAGCCTCGGTCTGTGCTATGACGCTCTCGTCTAATTTTGCATCCTTGAGCTGGCTTGCTTTGACTCCGGGTATCATTCCGACAAGTCTGTCAAGCGATCCCATCTTTCTGAGCTGTGCAAACTGCTCAAGATAATCCTCAAGGGTAAAGGTGGACTCCTTTATCTTTTTTTCGAGCTCGGCCGCCTTCTTTTCATCGTATGCCTGCTCCGCCTTCTCTATAAGCGACAAAACATCGCCCATACCGAGGATTCTCGATGCCATTCTGTCGGGATAAAACGGCTCGATGTCGTCGAGCTTCTCGCCGACTCCCACATACTTTATAGGCTTTCCGGTTATATAGCGCACACTGAGAGCCGCGCCACCCCTTGTATCTCCGTCAAGCTTTGTCAGTATGACTCCTGTTATGTCGAGCTTCTCGTTGAATGTCTTGGCGACATCCACGGCGACCTGTCCGGTCATGGCGTCTACGACAAGAAGTATCTCGTTGGGCTTTGTCTCCTTTTTGATATCGACAAGCTCATCCATCATGTCCTCATCTATCTGAAGCCTTCCCGCCGTATCTATAAAGACCATATCATAGCCGTTCTTCTCAGCGTATTTTAGGCCCTGCTCTGCAATTTTGACAGGCTTTGTCTTGTCCGGCATTGTGAAGACAGGAACGCCTACCTTCTCGCCTACTATCTCAAGCTGACGTATTGCTGCGGGGCGGTATACGTCGCACGCCACAAGAAGCGGTCTTTTTCCCTGCTTTTTGAACATTCCGGCGAGCTTTCCGCAGTGAGTCGTCTTTCCCGCACCCTGCAAACCGACCATCACAATCACCGTAGGCGGCTTTGACGCTATCTCTATCTTCGACACCTCGCCGCCCATTATCGAGCAAAGCTCTTCGTTGACTATCTTGACTATCTGCTGTGCCGGCATCAGGCTTTCAAGCACCTCCGCGCCGACAGCCCTGTCGGTAACAGATTTTACAAACTGCTTCACGACCATGAAGTTGACGTCCGCCTCAAGAAGCGCGAGCTTGACCTCGCGCATGCCCTCCTTTACGTCGGAGGCGGAGAGCTTGCCTTTTTTTCTGAATTTTCTGAAGGCCTCCGAAAGTCTTTCGCTCAGGCTTCCGAACATGTTGATACCCCCAATAGACATAAAAATATTTCTGTAAAAAATTCACACATGTAAATGCGACCGCCGATCAGACCCGGCGACGCCCAAGTCCCGGCGCCTGCGGTAAACGCACCTCACACAGTCGTCATAACCGGCAAAAAGAGAAAGTGCACAGACGCACAGTCATGCGCATGTATATCACGCCTTCAGCCGTTCGAGCGCCTCGTAGACATCGCGGTCTTCCACGCCGAGCGCCCTGAGTCTGTTTTCGACCGCTTCGGCATCCTTTTGCCGCCTGAGCCATGCTGAAAACATACCCAGCTTTTCTTCAGCTTCAAGAAGTATGCGCTCAGATTTCTTTATACCGTCGCTGACGCCCTGCCTTGTTATCCCGGTATTCTCTGCGATCTCGGAAAGAGAAAGATCGTCGTTGTAATAATACTCACACAGTTGTCTTTGTCTTGCGCTCAGCATTTCACCGTAAAAATCAAGCAAAAGAGACATGCGTCTCATTCTTTCGGGTATCATGACGCAAACTTCCTTCTTTCCTCAACTTCATAAATCTTTTATGGTTCGATTCTCTTTTATGATGACCTTATACTTTATGGCGTTCCCAGACTGTTCGTTATCTGCGGAAAGGTACTCTGCCCGCCCGGAAAATCAGAACTCGCCTTATACGCGCTCAGGCGCCGGAGCCGTCCTCAGGATCCGATGGCTGTAAAGCAACTTGCTTTCACGCAAGCAAACAGCTTTACAAGTATATCACACCGTTTAGAACTTGTCAAGAGTATAAACTTCTTTTATTTCAAATATCGCAGATTTATTACAAAGGGATATGAAAAATCTCTTGGAAGGTCTGAGCGATGAAAAAAACGCAGGTCACCGGAGCGCGCCGGACGTGCTGTTCTGCGGGCAGCCGCGCTCTTGCACACAAATTACCGGACATATCCGAAAACTGCCGCATCAAAACGCACCGGGTATAGGATACAAAAAACGCGGGGGGGGAGCTCGTCTCTGCATTATTAGCGGAGAATCGAGTAGGAGGCTTCCCATTAGTTGAGAAGCCGACCTCTCACACCACCGTGCGTACCGTTCGGTACACGGCGGT
>CALXXF010000012.1 GCA_944392615.1 uncultured Clostridia bacterium | reverse complement strand
GACACCTCTGCCCCGGGCGACTCCGAAAGCCCTGAGGAACCCGATGTCACATATTCTCTTTCAAACTGGATGAGCGCCGTAGACGGCGAAACGCCCCTCTCTATGATATCAATACCCGGCACTCACGAGAGCTGCGCGCTGTATGAGCCGTGGCCCGGGACAGCGATATGTCAGACAATGAGCATATCGGAGCAGCTGGAAGCCGGCGTACGATATTTTGATATAAGGTGCAAAAACGTAAAAAATTCCTTTGACATATATCACGGTATCGTTTCGCAGAATATAAGCTTTGACAGAGTGCTTGAGCAGATATACGCCTTTCTTGATGAAAATCCCACCGAAGCGGTTATAATGTGTGTAAAAGAAGAACAGGCGGCAAGCGGCTCAGACGAGTCATTCGAATCGGTTCTCCTGCGTTACATCGACAAAAACCCGGAGCGCTTCTTTACAAAAAGCTCGATTCCCTCTCTCGAAAGTGTCCGGGGCAAAATAGTTTTGTTGCGCAGATTTGACGGAAGTACAGGATACCCTGCCTTTCACGGATGGGCTGATAACACATCCTTTGTGATAAACAACGGTGCGACATCCCTGTCTGTCCAGGATTACTACAATATCGGAGACAAGCAGGAAAAATGGAACAGCATCTGCTCTTTTTTTGAAAGCGCGCTTCCGTCTCCGTCGCGTTATTATCTCAACAACACAAGCGGCTACACCGAGGGTCTGTTCTCAATACCCGACATAACCGACGTTTCTGAATATATCAACCCCATGCTCAGGGAATATCTTGCAGATAATGACCGCTTTTTAGGAATAACCGCGTGTGATTTCATGACAGAAGAAATAGCGGAACTGATAATATCGGCAAATTTTGCCTGACTCAAAAGGGCATGTTTCCCGCTACAATTACGACATGCTCCTCATGCAGTAGAACAGTCCTGAATATACCGACAGCCCCTTTGAAAACGCAAAGGGGCTGTTTTTTATCCGCTGTCTCAGCACTGTAAGGCGCGTTTTGCTTGTCCAAAGGCTCAGGGTATCTTGTCCCTGCCGGCGGGAAAACCCGCCTTTATCTGTCCGTAAAGCTGCTGTATTTTTTCCTGGGTACAGTCCGGTGTGTCCTTCATGGGAAATTCTATTCCGAGTGATTCATATTTCTGCCTGCAGAGCGTCCTGAACGGCAGAAGCTCAAATCGTTTCAGTGATTTGAATGCAAGCGCTCTTTCAAAGACCGAAGATATATATTCAATGTTATCCGTGATTCCCGGCAAAACAACGTGTCTTATCCATATGTCGCACCCGGCGTCCTGTACAGACGAAAGAAAGCTCATTATACGTTCAAATGCGCCTTGCGGTGCATTGCAGTATCTTTGATATCCCGCATCATCCGAAAATTTGATGTCGCATATGACAAGACCGGTGACGGAGAGCAGGCGCGAAAGGACACCGGATGAAAGCGACGGACAAAAGCCGGACGTGTCTATCGCGCGGTGAATCTTCATTTCCGAAAGAAGCGAAAACAGTTCCGTAAGTTCTTCCGCCTGAATCAGCGGTTCTCCTCCGGACACTGTGAGGCCCCCGGTTTTGCCGTAATACGGTCGGTATTTCGCAACGCGCTCAGCTATTTCGCGGGATGAAATTTCAGTAAAGCCCGGCAGAAACCAGGTGTCAGGATTATGGCAGTAGGCGCACTTAAGGCAGCAGCCCTGCAAAAAAAGCACGCTCCGCACGCCCGGACCATCTGCACAGCCGAGCGAGAGAAAAGAATGTACCTTCACTTCTTACCTCCTTAGCCTTGTGTCACACTGCATTCCCATACCGCTATGCCAAAAGCAGGACAAAAAGCGCAGCGCAGCTGTTGTCCGGCAGCTTCAGAGACTGTCCTTTTCAGAACCTTTCGTGGAAGGTCCTTGAGATCACCTCGCGCTTCTGCTCGTCAGAAAGCTTGTTGAAGTTGACGGCGTAGCCCGACACCCTGATCGTCAGATTGGGATATTTTTCAGGATGCTCATATGCGTCTACAAGTTTTTCTCTGTTCATGACATTGACGTTTATGTGCTGAGCCATTTTGGAAAAATATCCGTCAATTATGCCGGACAGATTTGAATATCTTTCCTCATCGTTGTTGCCGAGAGCGGACGGAACTATTGAAAATGTGTTGGATATGCCGTCCTTGCAGACAGAGTATGATATCTTTGCCACCGAATTAAGCGATGCAAGGGCGCCGTTTTTTTCGCGGTTGTGCATGGGGTTGGCGCCTGGAGCGAAGGGCTCCCCTGCCCGCCTGCCGTCGGGAGTAGCGCCGGTTTTCTTTCCGTAGACAACGTTCGACGTTATTGTGAGCACAGACAGCGTATGCTCCGCATTTCTGTATGTCGGTATTTCTCTGAGCGCCTCATAAAACTTTGTTATCTGTTCGCATGCAATCGAATCCGCTCTGTCGTCGTCGTTTCCGTAAGTCGGAAAATCGCCGCCCTCGTTCACGAAATCGGTTATTATCCCCCTGTTGTCCCTGACCACACGAATCTTTGAATATTTTATCGCAGAAAGTGAATCTGCAAGCACTGAAAGTCCGGCGGCGCCGAACGCCATGTAGCGGTGTACGTCTGTGTCATGCAGTGCCATCTGCGTCTTTTCATAGGCGTATTTGTCGTGCATATAGTGAATCATGTTCATGGCTGTTACGTAGGTCTTAGCGAGCCACGGGCGATATTTGTCAATAAGGGATGTCACGGTGTCATAGTCGAGGTATTCGCCATCAAATCCACCGAGATCGGGGGCGACCTGTGCCCCGCTCTTTTCGTCCCTTCCTCCGTTGAGGGAATAAAGAAGGAGCTTGACGAGATTTGCACGCGCTCCGAAAAACTGCATATCCTTGCCCAGCCTCATTGCCGAAACACAGCAGGCTATGGCGTAATCGTCTCCGTATACAGGGCGCATCAGATCATCGTTTTCATACTGTATGGCATCGGTATCGCAGGAAAGCTTTGCTGCAAACCTCTTGAACGCATGTGGAAGCTCTTCGGACCAGAGGACAGTGAGATTCGGTTCCGCCGATGCTCCGAGAGTGTAGAGCGTATTGAGAATCCTGAAGCTGTTTTTCGTCACAAGAGTGCGTCCGTCGGTGCCCATTCCCCCCACGGCTTCGGTTATCCACATCGGGTCCCCTGCAAAAAGCTCGTTGTATTCAGGAGTGCGCAGGTGTCTTGCCATCCGGAGCTTCATGACGAAATCATCCATTATCTCCTGAGCGCCGCTCTCATCAAGAGTTCCTTCGGCAATGTCGCGTTCAAAGTATATATCGAGAAATGTCGAGACCCTGCCAAGACTCATAGCCGCGCCGTTCTGCTCCTTGATGGCTCCGAGATAAGCAAAGTAAAGCCACTGTACCGCCTCTTTTGCATTTGTGGCAGGCTTTGATATATCGTACCCGTACATTTTTGCCATCTCTCCGAGTCTGGAAAGGAAGGTTATCTGCTGGAAGAGCTCCTCAAGCCTCCTTATTTTTTCGGCATCCATAAGCTCTTCGGAAAGCGCCGCCTTGTCAGCCTTCTTCATTTCTATAAGATAATCGAGTCCGTAGAGAGCGACGCGCCTGTAATCCCCTATTATACGTCCTCTGCCGTACGCGTCGGGAAGCCCGGTTATTATTCCCGAATGCCTTGCAGCACGTATGCTGTCCGAATAAACACGGAAAACGCCGTCGTTGTGTGTCGTTCTGTACATGAACTCCTCTTCGACCTTGTCTGAAAGGGTGTATCCGTATGCCTTGCACGCCTTTCTCGTCATGTTTATTCCACCGAATGGATTGACGGCTCGTTTGAGCGGGGCGTCGGTCTGAAGTCCGACTATTATCTCGTTTTCCCGGTCGAGGTAACCCGGCGCAAATGTCAGCAGTGAGCTCACCGTCCCGGTATCGACGTCGAGCACGCCTCCTTTTCTCGCTTCCTCTGCGAAAAGAAGACTGAGCTTTTCAGACAGCGCCGCAGTCCTTGCAGTCGGCCCGCACAGAAACGCCTCGTCGCCTTCATAGGGCGTGTAGTTTTTCTGTATGAAATCTCTGACGTCAATCTTTTTCTGCCAGTCTCCGGACACAAAGCCTCTCCAGCCAAAATCAGACATTGAAAATTCCTCCCGAAAAGAAGTTTCATTAAAAACAAAAACCGATAAAAAAGCAGCAATCCTCCCCTGCGGGAAAACTGCTGCCCAGACGGTCGGCTCTATAAGCTGCGGCTTCACTGTGTTCATCACATATCCGTCAGAGTCCGCAGCCCTCTTACACCCGGCATTGTACCACATTTTCCGACACATGTCAATATGCAACAGTGACAAATTAAAAGCGCAGACACCGTCCTGCAATACCGCCTCTTCAACTAAAATGCCCGAGAACACAAAAAAAAGGGGGGTACCTGCAACCGCGCTGCGGCAGTTTAAAAAAAGCATGACCGCACGAAGCGTTCACGTACCGGCGTGCTTTTGACTCAAAGGCGGTTTAAGCGCCGTATCGGTTTTCAAAAGCAAAAAAAGCTATTGACAATGCAGCGGTGCTGTGATATAATCCACACATAGTATTAAATACCATGTGTTTTGATTTTTATTATCCGGTTGCATGCAGCTTTTTAAGAAAGCGCCGGGAGGGCGTTCGGCAGATAAAAGGCAGTGACACCCGGCAAAGCGCTCCGGCGAGAAGAGAGGAAAAAGCTATGATAAATTTATTATACTGCGGTAATAAGCGCGTGTTTGACGGACTGCTCATATCCCTGCTTTCAATAGCAAGGAAGACAGACCGACAGCTCAATGTCTATGTGTTCACGGTGGACCTCCGGAATCTCGACCCCAAATTTTCGCCGATAACGGTGGAGCAGACGACCTTTCTGGAAAAGATGATAAAAAAATACAATTCAGACAGCAGTATAACGCTTCTTGACATAACCGGACTTTTTATGTCCGAAATGGGAAATTCAAAAAACATATTCGGATTTTACACACCATACACACTGCTGCGCCTGTTCTGCGACAAGGTGCCTGAGCTTCCGGACAAGCTGCTTTACATGGACGCCGATACAGTAGCTATGAAGGATATAGGCGAGCTCTTCGATATAGACGTTGAAGGATACGAGTTTGCCGCATCTATAGACTATATAGGGAAATTTTTTCTCGGTCCCAGATATCTCAACGCAGGAGTCATGCTCATAAATATACCGGAATCGAAGAAAACCGGCGTGTTTGAAAAAGCGAGAGTACTCTGCACAGTTAAAAAGCTTTACTTTCCCGACCAGGATGCCCTGAACAGGAAGGCAAAGAAAAAGAAGCGCATAAAGAGCATTTACAATTCCCAGAGATGGCTTCGTGAAAAAGACGTTGTACGTCACTTCTGCAGAAGCCTGAGGCTGTTGCCCTACCCTCATCTGGTCAACATAAAGCCTTGGGATGAAAAGGGGCTTCACGAGGTACTGCACGTACACTATATAGACGACCTTCTGGAGGAATACAAGGTTTTAAAAAAGGAGTTTCTTATGCTGTATCCCGAAAAATAACGCCTCTGTATCAAAAAGTCAGCGTTTTGCTGCGTCTTTCTGCGGTTTGCACAAGGGGAACATTCCCGCTACAATCTTCCCGCAGAAGTATTTCCGCAAAAGTCTTTTCGTGATCCATAAAAAAGGAGCCTCCTTCATTCAGTATGGTAAAGACGACAGGCATCGGAGCTTTGTTTTGTCAGAAGACTGATGACGACCGGTAAAAATACCGCCTTATCCGTGCGAACACGGACAAGGCGGTCGTTTTTTTGTACCGGTATGAAAATCAAAGGTTCATACAAAGTAATCAGACGGGCAGAATGCACCGGATAATGTCAGCCGATTGGTCCGGAATGCTCCGGAACAGGTCAAATGACTTTCCGCACAGTTGCGCTCACTAACCGGAGCGTCGGGTCACCGCGGGTTCACGCAACTACAGCCAGGTCGTTTGCTGTAACTGTGTAGGAATCCGTAACGACGCTTTCGCCGTCTCTTTCGACCAGGAATGACAAAACGCCGTTTTCCCTTATCGTAAGGAGGATATCCGCAATATCATACTGTCTGTCAAAAGTGACCACAGAACCGTTTATTATAATGCCTTTTATTATGTCGCCGGTCTCAATTCCCGTCTTTCTGGATATTGAGCCGGATTCGGTGCTCACGACGGTGATATTCTCAATTATTTTACCACTGCCCGTCAGTTCGTCGTAATCAAAGCGCGAATTTTCTGAATAGACCGTGACGCCGAGACTTATCTTGTACATTTCATGCGCGTAGTCCTCTTCATTTTCATAATAGTACATCACATTCTCTACAGAGTTTCTGACTATTTCCAGAGGAATTGCGTAGTTTATGTTTTCCTCGCTCTCATTGCCGGCGTTGGTTATGCCGACAAGCTCTCCCTGCTCGTTGAAAAGTCCGCCGCCGGAGCTTCCGGCATAAATTGCGTTGTCTATCCTTATGGAGCGGTACCTTCTCGCAGTGCCGTCTATACTGAGTGCGATATACTCGTTGTCCACGCTGACGACTCCTTCGGTGACGCTTATACCCCTGTCGTCGGGATTTCCGATAGCGAACACCCGTTGACCGACGCTGTAATCATCAGCAAACACCACCGGGGCGGCATCCTCGTTGATTGCAAGCACGTCTTCAGTGGAAGCGCGGAGCACCGCTATATCTGTAACCACAGAGCCGCCTATATAATCGCAGTATATGGCGTAATCTCCGTAATCGTAGTCCTCTATACCGTCCTTATCGGCATCCTCTTCTGTTGCAACGGGAGTGCCGACGCTTCCGTAAAGATAAAAGACTATGTGGTCGGATATACCGTCTATCTGGGTATCGACCGCGTTTTCATTGTATACCACGTGATAGTTGGTTATTATATAGGTATAATCCTCGTCCATAGAATATATCACGCCTGAGCCGGTGCTTATGCTGAGACTGCGGTTCTGTCCTGAGCCCATAAACGGGAATATGGAAGAAGAACTGCGCTCAACGAACTGGCTGTATATAACGAGGCTTGAGCGCAGACAGCTGTTGACCGCAGACAGCGTTGAGTCTCCCGAAACCGTCCCTGATGAATCGTTGTCAGTCTCTTCACCCGAAGCGTCGCTGTCCTGAACAGTGTCTGTAAAATACATCTTCAAAAAATCGGCATACTCCATGTCGCCGTATTCATCACAGTATCTGGAATACAAATCGTCCACCGTGACAGCCTCCGTGCCGTCTGCCTCGATGGTAAACTCGGTGGTGCTTCCGTCAGAATAGACTATCTGATACGTATTTACAAGCCCGTCGGAGGATATCTCTTTTACAGAGGTGACAGACTTTGTGTCTGCCGATATGCAGCTTGACATTACCAAAACCGCGGCAACAACGAGAAGAAGCGTAACGGCTATTGAAATATACTTTTTCATAGAGTGTTCCCTTCACTTTCACCGGCAGTCCGACAGCAGAGGCAGGCTGACACCTCCCCTGCAGGCAGTCAGCCGTCCTCCGGGCGGACAATTATTTATTACATCCGGAATCATTACATCCGGAATTATAAATGAGCATAACGACAAAATGATGATTGAAAAAAGTCATTTGTGTGAAAATTTGATATATCATATTTTTATTTTCGTTTCATTGCGGCGACAAACAGGCAAGACATGCGGGCACTACTTTGTTTTTTCTATTGACGCGTGCCGCACTATCGGTTATAATTACATCTGTGTAAACACTGCACATAGGGCTTAAGGAGGAACAGACTTGGCAAATATATCTGATTATATAGATTGGAGAGGCGATCTTGATTTTTCAGCCTCCCCGTTCAACGAGGTGGATAACCTCGTGCTTTCAGAGCTCTGCTTTATTGACTTTGAGAATATTGTACCCTCGCCAAAAGACGGCGGAGCGGTTGCGCTCGGAAAGGCGGCAGAAGAATTTCTGAAAAAGAACGGCCCTGCCGACAAAATAAGCATGGGGCTTCTCATACCGGATGAAATACCGCTGCTTCTGGAAAAGGCTGCCTCCTCCCGCCGTTTCAGGGACACCTATGTGCGCGGGTATGTGAATATCGTAGATACAGAACGCCAGACACAGTTTTCCGCAACGACCTATCTGCTCGGCGACGGTACAGAATATGTCGCCTTCAGAGGCACGGACGACACCGTCGTCGGCTGGAAAGAAGACTTCAACATGAGCTTTCTCAGCGAAGTTCCTGCACAGACAGAAGCGGTTGCATATCTCGACATAGCCGCATGCTCTTCAGCGCTTCCTCTGCGTATAGGAGGGCACAGCAAGGGCGGAAACCTCGCTATATATGCCGCTTTGAAATCAATACCGCAGATACAGTCGAGAATAATAAACATCTATAACAATGACGGTCCCGGATTCAAAAGACCCGTAAGAGAGGAACCAGGATATAAAAGGATAGCCGGGAAAATAATAACCCTGACTCCTCATCTGTCGGTGGTGGGCTCTCTCCTTGAGCATGAGTTGAATTACGACGTAGTGGAAAGCGACGGAAAGGGACTGCTCCAGCACGACGGATTCACATGGCACGTAATCGGCACGAGATTCGTACGTCTTGAGGACACCTCGCCGGCAAGCAAAAGGCTTGAAGAATCGCTCAGAAATCACCTCAACGAGCTCGACACCGAACAGCGGAAATGCTTCGTAAACGGGCTCTTCGGAGCAATAGAGTCAACAGGTGCATCCACCCTCAGCGAAATAAATGAGGACAGACTGAGGTCGGCATACAAAATAGCCGCCTCAATAATGTCTCTTGACAAAAAGACACGCGAACTCGTCACAAAAACATTAGCGCTCTTAATGAAGGAGATAAGCGGGATAAAGGCTGCATCAAAGCCCGCAAAGCAGCGGCAATGAAATAAGCACCCCCGCGCGTTTTTCCGCTTTGCCCGCACTCGCCTTCCCCGCGCGTTTCCGCTCTGCCCGCGGCTCCCGCACCGGTTTTACAGTATTACAGCACAAATCACGTATCAGCCTCTACAATATGATGAAATCTTTAAGTGCTGAATCTGCATGCTTTTTAAAACCGCAGTCGGGAATTTACATAAAATAATAAGAGCCTGAAGCAGCCCTGATCACAGAACCGGGCGGGTGTACCCCGTCCGGTCTTGTTTTGTTCCTATAAGATATTGTACCTGCAAAAAGCTCTCTGTTCGGGAAGGCGCCGTCATTTTATGTAAGCACGTTTCTGAGGGTTTCGAGATTTTCGTACATCACCGAGAGGTATGTCGCCCCATCTTCTATTTGCCTGTCGGATATTTTGTGGCAGGAGTTGAAAAGAGCCGCTGTAGTACCGGTATTGGCGGCGATTCTTTCCGCCACATCATGAGTCCCGCTTTCTATGTAAAAAACCGCCTTGACATCTTCTTTTCTCACCGTATCTATGAGCTGAACCACCGTTTTCACACTCGGCTCTGACGAATGACTGCACCCTGACATTGCCGCATAATATTCAAGTGAGTAACGGTCGGCAAAGTATCTCAGCGGAAATCTGTCGCCGAAAACCAGCGGCTTGTCGCCTACCGATTCAAAAAGGTCGGCAAAGCAGGCGTCGAGCTCCATGAGCTTGTCCGCGTAGACACGGGTATTTTCGCGATAAATATCTGCATTTTCCGGATCGATGAGACATATCCTCTCGCAGATTGCTTTGCTTATGAGGACGGCATTGAACAAAGACGTCCATACATGCTCGTCATACTCCTCTTCATCATTGTCATGCGCGTGGTCATGCTCCTCGCCCGGCACACTGTGCTCTGCATGCTCCAAAAGCAGCTCCACACATTCGGTCATGCGGAAAACATTCACGCCTTCCATTGACGAAAGCAAGGTGTCTATCGCTGCATCCGATTCCCCTCCGACATATACAAACATATCGCATGAGCGTATGTCTGCTATGTCCCTGAAGCTCGGCTCAAAAGAATGTACCGAACCGGAGGAGAGGAATATGACCTCAATATTTTCATTGTCGCGTCCGACTACCTCTTTTGTAAAATCATAGCCGGCAAAATTTGCACACACTATGCTTATGCCGTCCTTGTCTCCGGTGTCGTCGGAAGAGCACGAAGACAGGATAAAAAATGACAAAATCAAAAGTAAAACAAACCAAAACGCCCTGTTCCGGCACAGACGCCGGTGTAATGAAAAAACGCTCATCTGTTCAAAACCGCCGATTTGTGCCCGCTCCATGCGGGCAGTATAGTTTTTCTGAAAACAGCACGCCGCAACGCCTTGGGCGCATCCGTGACGGCCTTGGGCGCATCCGTGACGGCCTTGGGCGCATCCGTGACGGCCTTGGGCGCATCCGTGACGGAATTGCCGCGCATCAAAAAATAAAGATTTTTCTTCATAAAGCGACAGACACATCCGCATGCAATACGTCCGCACGTAGCAGAGAAATCAGCGCAAAAAGAAGGCGCATGCTCCGAAGCGTCCAAAGCGGCGCGCCAGAAACCGAAAAAAATTCCGGACATCCGGCAGGATACGCTACTTCTCATAATAAGCTCTTCACTCAAAGTACGCCCTTCATAGTCAGAGTACATTCTTCATGCCCGGAGCACATTCTTCATGCTCATGGTGCGTCAGGGTGTGCTCTTCATAGTCAGGATCTCGCGCTGTTCAGAGTCTTTCCGCAGCACTGCGGACATTTTCCGTATATCACTGTGCGCATTATATCCACCTGAAATCCATGCATCTGCGAGATATGCCGCTCAGCCTCGTTCATGAAGTCGCATTCGAGATGTATCACCTTTCCGCACACAAGACATTTCAGGTGAAAGTGCGAAAGACATTCTGCACTCTCATTATACTGATAAATTGCGCCCTTGTCCGTGGAATATTTTTTCAGTCTGCCCTCACCCGCCAGCTTTGCAAGACACCTGAAAACCGTCGCGTCGCCCGCGTCAATTTCAGGCGAATCTATCAGCTCTCTTGCGCCGAAGCATTCTCCGGGACGCGCGGCGAAGAATTTAAGTATCTGTTTCTTTTGCCGGGTGTTGTAATTTTTTTCTTCTTTCATGCCCTCATCTCCGCCATACGACATGCCGCCGGACGGAAACGCCCGCCGGTTTGCAAATATGATAGTCGATATCATATTCTACACCGTGCTTTACGTATTGTCAAGTGGAAAAAAGGTTCTTGCCTTCACAGAATAATTCATCCGGCGCGCTGTAATGACAGAAAAACCGCCTTCTTTGACTATTGTAAAAGCATGAAAGAGTCCTGCACACATTACAGCGCCGTTTTTTCATCTGCGAAACAGAGCGCCTGACGGATGTGCGGTGCGCAGACAGCTCAAGTCCTCTGGTATTAAAGCAAATATCTCCGAGGATATCAAACTCAGATACCGAAACAAATATGTATAATCGGCTGCGTTCAGGATCGGTCAAACTTTCTGTCATACAGAAGCGCTGCTATGAGTACAACGAAGCATGACCCGGCGTTGTGTACAAGAGCGCCTGTAGTGGGATTCAGAACTCCCGCTACCGACAGCACAACGGCGATAATGTTTATCAGCATTGAAAGCGAAATACTGAATTTTATGGTACGCACCGTGGCGTTTGAAAGTCTTTTGAGATACGGCAGCATCGAGACATCGTCACCCATCAGTGCGATATCTGCCGCCTCTATGGATATATCACTGCCCATGCCGCCCATGGCAACGCCGACGTCAGCTGCCTTCAGAGCCGGCGCAGGAGCAATGTTCATAAGTCAAGCATTCGTTGTCACATGGCACAGCATTCTTCGGTATTTCCCTGATCTGTAAATCCCAGCCCACGCGCATGCACCGCCAGCCCGCGCGCATGCACCGGAAACAAGCACAACTCCTCCACAGTGTCACGTCACAATTCGCACTTAGACAGCAGTAATTGCCAGAAGCACACCGCTTTTCCGCAAGGTCTGTCTTGTTTGTTCGACAATGTTTTAGCACTCTTCTGATTTATTTGCTAATATTTACAATTTATTAATTTTATAAGCTATAATTGTTAATAATTTCAGAATATAATATAGGCGTAGTAAGAAATGAGGCGAGCAATTGATGATGTTAAGTGCCAGCCACATGAGCTTACAGTAAAAAACAAAAATAACATTTATTATACAGCTGTCGTTAAGAACAGCAAGGAGGTCTTTTTTACCATGTTTGAACTTATTCCTTTCACACACAGAAATCGTTATAATTCAGTAAATCCGTTCAGCGCTTTTGATGACCTTGAAAGATCGCTCTTCTCGACGAGTGCCAACGTTTTCAGGACCGACATAAAGGATCTCGGTGACTCCTACGAGCTCGAAGCAGAGCTTCCGGGATTTAACAAAGAGGACATAAAGATATCAATAGACGGAGACTACCTCACGATATCGGCTCAGACCGAAAAAAGCAGCGAAACGTCCGAGAAGGATGCGAAGGATGAGAAGGACGAAAAGAAAGCCGAGAACAAGCCTGTTTATGTACGCCGGGAGCGTTCTTACGGGTACTTCTCAAGAAGCTTTGACATTTCCGAGATAGACTCTGAAGCGATCAAGGCAGAATACAAAGACGGAATTCTCAGACTTGCGCTTCCTAAAAAAGAAGCCCGCAAGCCCGGCGTAAGACAGCTTGAAATAGGCTGACGCCGGCGTGGTTGCCGTGATACGGCGGTTTGTACTTTATCCTATAAAGCAAGAGGTGCGGCGTCAAATGCCGCATCTCTTGTTTTGCTTATCACCTGAAGTGCGATTTACACGGCACTCTGTGATGCATGCTGAAACATATTTTCATACATCATTCTTGAAGTATTCACAAAAAGGTGATAAAATGGCTTTATGTGTAAATAACATGCCGTTTTTGCGGCTTTGACCGGGATTTTACATGTTTTCTTACATTTCTCATCGGAGAAAGAAAAATGAGACGTTTTTTTTCGTTTACAATAATACTTCCCATTGTTTTGGGCATATACGTGACATCGCTGACAACATACGTTATGCTTGACGCTTTTGTAATAGAGCGCGAGATTTCCGATACACCCATAAGCCGTGTTCCGTCCACAGAGGAGGACAACGCAGGAAATGACCCCGAAACGACGTATGACGGCGACACAGAGGCGCCGGACGACACCAACGGACCGGCGACGACCGACGAACCCGACGACAGCGATTCACCGCACGTAACCGACGCGCCGGATGACACCGACGGAACCGACGCACCCGGCGATACCGGCGAAGCTCCGGGGACGGACAGACCTCAGACCGAAGAGCCGGAGCAGACCACCCAGGAGCCGGAGCAGCCCGACTATCCTATAGTTGAGGACATGTATTATAAGGACGAAAATATAGAAATAAGCATTGAAGAGACAGAGTACATAAACGAGAACGGAGTACCGACGACCGTTTTCATAGTCGATTTGAAGCTGTCTGACATAGAATATCTCATGACGGCCTTTGCGAAAGGAAGATTCGGAAACAACATAGAGGAAAAGACAAGCGAGATAGCGAAGGCGAACGACGCCATATTTGCCATAAACGGCGACTTTTACGGATTCAGGGACGAGGGCTTTGTGCTCAGAAATTACGAGCTGTGGCGCGCGTCGGCACGTCATGACGGTATAGACGACGCGCTTGTAATAGACAACAAAGGCAACATGTACTCGGTAGACGAGCGCAAGTACGACGCCCTGACGTTCCCCTACTCCATATACCAGGTGTTTTCATTCGGTCCAACGCTCATAGAGGACGGGAATGTGGTGGTTGAATATTCAGATGAGGTCGGGCAGTCTGCGTCCAGCAACCCGCGGACTGCAATAGGAATGATAGAGCCTCTCCACTATAAAATCGTCGTATCAGAAGGAAGGCTCGTCGATGACGACGGCCTTACGCTGTACGAACTTGCCGAAATAATGAAGGACGAGGGCTGTGTCTATGCTTACAACCTCGACGGCGGCTCTTCCACCACGCTTTATTTCAACGGAAGAGTTATAAACGAGCTCTATAAAGAGGAGCGCGAGGTAAGCGATATAATTTTCATAAACGGAAGCAAATATTCAGACTGAGTCTTAAGCGATGATATCCAGCCGTTGTGTTTTTCCGGCAGAGTGCCGAAAAGTACGCCCTGCCGGCGTTGACAACCAGTCTGCGATGACTAACAGTAAAGAGAAAAGGACGGGCGTTTTTGGCAAATGAAGGAAATAAAGGGCACAGAAAATACAGAAGGAGAAGACATGAACGCAAGTGATATCCGGAAAGCCGACGGACATAAGCATATTTTTAAAAAGGCAGGGCTGAGAACTTCGGCAATTTATCTCGGAGGCTCCCTGTTCACACTTGTTTTCGGACGAATATATACCCATTTCGGATACGGGGTGACTTCGCGCAATATGGATCTTGCGTTTGTATGGCTGCTTCTCGGAACCGTTCTTTATGCAGTGCTCGCCTTTGCTCCCAAACGGGCTTATCCGCCTTTTGCCTCCTCGGTGCTTGTTGCATATTCACTTGTATGCATGACTCTTTATTCTGTGATAAACGGAATACTCGACATAGCGGGGGCATTCTCAAACGCAGCTGTAAGTCTGCCTGTCTCCGCTGTGATAATGCTTGCGGCAGCGGTGATCTTCTACGCTGTGACTATAATAAAAAAGAAGGGATGAATGACAATGAGAAATATCACACTCGGAAAAAGCGCTCTTTCGGTACCTACAGTCGCCGTTGGCTGTATGCGGATAACCGCTCTTTCGGTGAGCGACGCTTCCCGCTTCATAGGTACGGCTATTGAGAACGGAGCAAACTTCTTCGACCACGCCGATATATACGGAGGGGGAAGAAGCGAAAAGCTCTTTGCCCAGGCATATGGAATGACCGACGACAAGCGTGAAAAAATAATTCTTCAGTCAAAATGCGGAATCGACAGAGGTCTGTATGATTTTTCAAAAGAGCACATTCTGACCGCAGTTGACGGAATACTGTCAAGACTCAACACCGACTATCTCGACGTGCTTCTGCTCCACCGTCCGGACGCGCTTTGCGAACCGGAAGAAGTGGCGGAGGCATTCGACGCTCTCAAATCCTCAGGAAAAGTGAGAAATTTCGGTGTGTCAAATCACAATCCCGGACAGATAGCCCTTCTTTCAAAATATCTGCATACACCTATAGTTGCAAACCAGATGCAGCTGAGCATTGCCTTCTGCGGAATGATATCTGAGGGCATAAATGTCAATAACGAAAATGACAGGGCGTGCGTGCGCGACGGCGGTATACTCGACTATTGCAGGCTGAACGACATAACCATACAGCCCTGGTCGCCTTTCCAGTATGGATTTTTTGAAGGCAGCTTTGTAGACAATGAAAAATTTCCCGCGCTCAATAAAAAGCTGGACGAGCTTGCTGAAAAGTACGGCGTTTCAAAAAATACCATTGTAATAGCATGGCTCCTGCGCCATCCGGCGCACCTCATGCCGGTGACGGGCACTACCAAAGTCGAAAGGCTTCTCGACTGCCTCAAGGCGGCGGATATAACGCTCACACGAGACGAGTGGTACGATGTATACAAATCGGCGGGAAATATCCTTCCCTGACAAGACGCCTGTACGACAGATTTCTGTGACGGTTTGTCGTCTGCCAAATATGTACAATTTGTTAACAATTCAGCTTGCATCTTGACAAAAGCCATGTGATGAAATATACTTGTTCACAAGTGACATATGTCACTTGTGAACATATATGGTAAAAGGCGTTGATCGAAAAGAAGTAGTATTCCGAAGTGCCGGCAGAGAGCCGTTGGCGGGTGTAAAACGGCGGCGAGTAGGTATACGAAATACATTTCGGGAGCCTCACACCGAAAGCCGCCGCATACCACAGGCAGTGAGTAGGCTGTGACGGAGCGGACCGTTATCTCCGACGGACGGATCTTCAGGACCGTAGTTTGTAAAGCGAGCTTTGACCGCTTTGAATACCGGTTGTCCGCCCGGAAAAGGCCCTCGGAGAAAGCCGTCGGCGAAGCAAGGTGGTACCACGGAATATCAAGCCGTCCCTGTAATTCAGGGACGGCTTTTGTTTTTTGTCATCAAAAGCACGTATTACATGTAAAAGCATGTCGGACATATAGTTAAAGCAAACAGACAAACGTCCGGGCATATACTTGCAGGCGCACGTTTGCGGGCGTGTGCTTGTGGGCATATGCTTTCAGGATGATGTTTTGAAGGGCTCAAGGCGCGAGCTTTACTGAAGCCGCCGAAATAACAGTCGCTTTGAGCACGCGGGCGCTTTTCCGGGCAAGCGCCTTGCCGTGCCGTCATACTGCGGGAAACTCCAGTAAGCAAACAAGAGAAGCTCAAAAAACGCAGAATTAAAAGTATAAAGTCAATTAAGGAAGGAAAACAAAATGCCGATAACCGAATTTCTTGCAAGAAACGCCGCCGAATACAAGGACGACGTTGCTATAGTCGAAATAAACCCCTCTCTCGATACCGGAAGAAGATACACCTGGAAGGACTACGCTCTCATAGAGCCCGCCGCAAAAGAGGCATACAGAAAGGAAATGACCTGGGGCGAATTTGACAAAAAGGCGAATCGGTTTGCCAACCTGCTCCTGACACGCGGGATCCGTAGGGGAGACAAAGTCGCCATACTGCTTATGAACGGCATCGAATGGCTTCCGATATATTTCGGCATACTCAAAACCGGAGCTATAGCGGTCCCCCTCAATTTCCGATATTCATCAGAAGAAATAAAATACTGCCTTGAGCTTTCGGATTCGGACATGCTGGTATTTGGTCCGGAGTTTGTCGGAAGAATAGAGGAGATATACACCTCGCTGAAAAACATAAAGTACATGTTCTATGTCGGCGATGACTGCCCGTCTTTTGCCGAAAGCTATTTCAAGCTCGTGAGCTACTGCTCAAGTCATGCGCCGCATATAGAGCTGTGCGACGACGATTACGGCGCGATATATTTCTCATCGGGAACAACCGGATTTCCCAAGGCAATACTGCATAAACACAGAAGCCTTATGCACGCCTGTATAGTTGAGCAAAAGCACCACATGCAGACCAAGGAGGATGTATTTTTGTGCATACCTCCTCTTTACCACACTGGCGCGAAAATGCACTGGTTCGGAAGTCTTCTGACAGCCGGCAAGGCGGTTCTTCTCAAAGGGACCTCGCCGGAATACATACTCAGAAGCGTTTCGGAGGAAAAATGCTCTATAGTATGGCTGCTTGTACCGTGGGTACAGGACATACTCGACGCGATAGACAGAAAGGAAATAAACCTTGACGACTACGACCTGTCTCAGTGGAGGCTCATGCATATAGGAGCCCAGCCCGTGCCTCCGTCGCTGATAAAGCGGTGGATGAAGCTGTTTCCGCATCATTTGTACGACACCAATTACGGCCTTTCGGAATCCATAGGACCCGGATGCGTTCACCTCGGGGTGGAAAACATAGAAAAAATCGGCTCAATAGGCAAGGCGGGCTACGGATGGCAGACAAAAATAGTAAATGACAAGTGCGAAATTGTAAAAAGAGGCGAGATCGGGGAGCTCGCGGTAAAGGGCCCAGGCGTCATGTCCGAATACTACAAGGACGAGAAGGCGACCGCCGCGGTCCTCAAAGACGGATGGCTTCTGACAGGGGACATGGCGCGCGAGGATGAAGACGGATTTATATACCTTGTTGACAGAAAAAAAGACGTCATAATAACAGGCGGCGAAAACCTTTACCCTGTGGAGATAGAGAATTTTATCAGAAGGCACGATGCGGTAAAGGACGTGGCAGTAATAGGTCTTCCCGACAAAAGACTTGGAGAAATAGCCGCCGCGATAATAGAGGTAAAACCCGGAATGTCTGTTTCGGAGCAGGACATAAACGACTTCTGCTCTGCAATGCCGAGATATAAAAGGCCCCGTAAAATATTTTTTGATGACATTCCGAGAAATCCCACCGGAAAAATCGAAAAGCCGCGTCTGCGCAAAAAATACTGCTCAGACCACCTTGTCGCCTCCCAGAACGAGATAGGAAACATATGACAGCAAGGCAGGAAAACAGGAGAAAGACATGACGGAAATCACAATGGCGTGCCCTGAGGATTATGAGACTATACGCCGGATATATTCACAGTATATTGACACTCCGATAACCTTTGAATATGAGCTTCCCGACGAAATCACCTTTCGCAAAAGACTCGAAGGCTTTGCCGAAACATATCCGGTGCTCGTTGCAAAAGACAGCGGCGGTCATATCATAGGCTACACATATGCTCACAGGATATTTGACAGAAAAGCATACTATCCGAGCTGCGAGCTCACCGTATATATAGACAGGCACAACACATCGTCGGGCGTCGGAAAAAGACTGTGCTCTGCGCTGCTCGACATTCTTGACGAGCAGGGCGTGAGAAATGTATATTCGCTCGTAACCATACCGAACCCGGCGAGCGAAGGACTTCACAGATCTCTCGGCTTCAGTCTTATCGCGACTCTGACAGATACCGGATACAAAAACGGCTCACTGCGCAATGTCGGCTGGTTTGAAAAAAAGCTTTCGTGCACCGCCGAGCCTGGAGCCGGGATAAAAAAATTCAGTGAACTCTCCCGCGCCACTATAAATAAAATACTCTCGGCATACAACTGATGAAGAAAACCGAAATCCCCGGACGCCCAGTAACAGGCGTCCGGGGATTTTCACCATTATCGTACTGCAAACAGGCCGCATATCGTAAGTCAGGACGAGAATATACGTGATTTATCACACCGGCACGGCATACACTATCATGCCGAATACTGCAGACACAAGTATGAGAAGTATAGCCGGAAATTTCTTTTTCCTCACGATTTTATGCACGATAAGCATCACGCCTATCATTACGGCAATTATTATGGAGCGAAAATCGAAATCAGGTGTTTCAATAGCTCCGAAATTTGATATCACATTTCCGGCGAAAACGGCTATTCCTGTAGAAATTATAAGACCTATAGCAACCGGGTTTATGCCGCTTATGACCCCTTTAACGAACCTGTTGTCGGCAAAATTCTTGAGCAGCTTGGCTATTATGAATATTATGATGAAGGACGGCAGGACAACTCCGAGTGTTGCGCACATAGAGCCTATTATCCCACCCTGAGAGGACCCGACAAACGTAGCCATGTTTATGGCAAAAGGTCCGGGGGTGGATTCGGAAACCGCAATAAAGTTTATGACCTCAGACTCGGTGAGCCACCCGTGGCCCAGCATCTCGGCCTTTATAAGAGGTATCATGGCGTAACCGCCGCCGAAGGTAAAAAGCCCTATCTTAAAAAATGTGAGAAAAAGAAGAAGACATATATTCATTTCCTATCTTCCTCCCTTCCCTCTTCACCGGGCTCCTGGTCTTTCTTTTCTTCCGCAGCCCCGACATCCGTCGTACTCTTTCTTTCCTCGTCCGATACCGGTTCTTTCAAAACTCTTTCTTTTACTTCTTCAGTCCCTGCGTCTTTATCTTCTCCGGCTGAGGCGCCGTGGTCGGTACCGGCAGACGCGGAGGAAAGCGCCGTTTTCTTTTTTTCACGAATATATGCTATAAGAGAAAGAGTAAAACCGCAGAGCATTCCCAGAAGTATCAGATATATGGGCGAGAAATCATTCTCCACAAATTCAAGAACAAGCATGAGGACGGTTGTGATGCTTATCGCAACCATCGAGTATACGTCTTTTCTGAGCTTTTTGAAAAGTCTGACTCCGGCTGTTATTATGAGAAACCCAACAGCCACCTGAATACCGGCAAAGGCATCCTGCACAATCCCAAACTTCATAAATTCGTCAAAAAAGAGCGAGATTATGTATATTATTATAAATGATGGCATGACGAGTCCGAGGGTAGCGGCAACGCTGCCTACAAATCCCGCCATCTTACAGCCTATGAAAGTAGAGCTGTTCACCGAGACCGGGCCCGGAGTCGATTCGGCAATTGAAATAATGTTCATCAGCTCTTTGTCGTCTATCCACTTCTTTTTGTTGATTGCCTCATCCTGAATTATGGATATCATTGCGTAGCCGCCGCCAAACGTAAACAGTCCTATCTTAAAAAAAGTCAGGAACAATTCAAGTATCAGCTTTGCCTTGGCTTTCATTGAGATTCCTCTTTCCTTTTTTATTTTTGTCCGCACCGTATACGCGCTCCTGAGAACATGAACACTTTTTTCGCGCCCTGCAGATGTGCGCGTGCGGACGCACCGGATAATTATAGCAAAAACGCGCGGCTTTGTCAAGCATACCTTGTTCTGCGGTTTTCACTTCATGTGCAAAGAAAACAACAGCTAAAAAAGCGCGGCAGGTCTGCTCCTCCGGAATGTCATTTATCGCACCAGATAAAAATTTATAAAACAGCAAAGCGCGCAAAGATGCATCCTGTATTCCTTCGACCTTGGCAAAGCTTTTTTCAGGTCGCGGAAATACTTTTAAGAGACAGAGGCAATGCGGCTTAAACTTATGAAATAGATTTTTGTCCCATGCTTTGAAAGCCCGGCTTTCGCAGACTTTTCACGCCGTATTTTTATTGCGCCAGGCGCAGCTCAAATACTATCCGATACAGCTGTAGTGTTAAAAAGAACGTATGCAACGTTGTGCGGATATATTTCAGCGATGTCTAAAAAAAAAAGAACAGTCCGAAAGGCGTGCAAAATTAGCGGTAAAATTATAACAACCGAATAAGCAGCTTTTACGTCAAAACACCACGGAAGAAAATCCGTGGTGTTTTGCTTTGCGATCCGCAATGTGTCAAAGTTCAATATTTGCGTCGGAGGAAACAAAGAATAAGCCAAGTGAAAATAGTATTTTTATTTTCGAAAAAGGTCTGGACTTTCTCCACCTTCTGTGGTATTGTTGTGTGCTAACAGGAGGTACGGACTATGAAAAGTATAATAAAAGAGTTCTGGCGCGGAAACGTAATGCCACCCGAGGATAGCAGACATAACATGCAAGAAATGAAGCAACTATTGGAATACATCCGTTGGCATAATGACGCCTTGCTAAAAACAATGACGGACGAGCAGAAGGAGATCTTTGAGAAGTTTCACGATTGTTGGAACGAGTATGCAAGCTATGCCGAAGAAGCGATCTTTACGTATGCTTTCAAATTAGGAGCACAACTGATGCTTGAAACGCAGTTGCAACTCAATAAAGAGGGGTAACTGCAATGCCAAAATCAACTTTTCTTATATCGGTCGGGCGGCGCATTGCGAAAGCTCGCATGGAGAAAGGATATAGCCAAGCAACACTTGCCGAAAAAGCCAATATTTCAGTCAGCCATTTGAGTAATATTGAGCGTGGGAGAAAAAGCCTAAGTGCCGAAGTTTTACTTAAAATTTCCGAAGCTTTGCAAGTATCGGCAGACGGTATATTGTTCACCGATATTCCGCAAGTACATAAAGAAGTTGAAAATCAAATAGATGTCAACCTCAACAATTGTACTGTAAAAGAGAAAGAATTTATACTTAAGCTCATCAAGGATATAGGTGCATTTATTACCGAGATCAAGACGGAAATTTAACAACTCAAAGGAGATACGAGTCATTTTTTGATTCGTATCTCTGTTTTTTTATAATTCACATAGTCTATAGGCTATATCATGGTCTGTGGATTATTTTCATTTTAACTGATATTTGATACAATAATACCAACCATAAATATATTCATCTGTTCGTGATAAAATAATTAGGTAGAAGGAGGATGAAAGAATATGAGAAAAATAACAACCGAAACAATAAAATCATTCAATGACTATCTGATTAACGAAGAAAAGGCGCAAGCGACGGTTAACAAATATCTGCACGGTGTAGGTGAATTTCAAATATGGCTCGGTGAGCAGGAACTATGCAAAACAGCGGTTCTTGCATATAAATCACATCTTTGCGAGCATTATGCCCCTGCAAGCGTTAACGCCGCGCTCTCATCGCTCAATAGCTTTTTCAACTTTATGGAGTGGTACGATTTGAGAGTGAAGAATCTTAAAATTCAAAAACAGATATTCGCTTCAGCGGATAAGGAACTAAGCAAAGCCGAGTATGACCGCCTTTTACAAGCAGCAAAGCAGAAGAAAAACGAGCGTTTATATCTCTTGATTCAAACGATATGCTCTACGGGTATCCGTGTGTCAGAGGTGCGTTATGTTACTGTTGAAGCTGTAAATCGTGGCGTATCCGAGATCAACTGCAAAGGCAAGCGCAGACGGGTATTTCTACCGAAGCAGCTTTGTCAGATCTTGAAGCAGTATATCAAAGAGCAAAAAATAAAAAGCGGCGCCGTGTTTGTAACGAAGAACGGCAATCCGCTTGATAGATCAAATATTTGGAGTGATATGAAAAAGTTATGTAAGGCGGCGAACGTGTCGGAAAAGAAGGTTTTTCCCCACAACCTCCGTCATCTTTTCGCGCGCACTTATTACAGTTTGCAAAAGGACATTGTACGCCTTGCCGACATTCTCGGTCATAGCAGCGTGAATACAACGAGAATTTATACCATGGAAACGGGCGAAATACACCGTAGGCAGATTCAAAAATTAGGACTTCTGCGGTGTTAGTCCATCACGAAAAATAATACACCACATAATTTTCGTTATGTAGTGTGTGATACAATTTCTTACATTAAATTATATCATAAATAAATATATATGTCAATTGTTAACATCGTTTTAATCCTATGAATCGATGAAAATTTACAAAATTAGGCATAGCAAAGGCGACCAATGAAAATTTCGATTTCATTGGTCTAAAAGGCGTTCTTAACCGAACGCCCTATTTTTATGTATATTATCTTTTATTTACTACATAACGAAAATTATGTGGTATGAATATAGCAACAAAAAAGGAGATAAAAGCTATGTCACAAATGGATTTCAACAACAATTTCTTCAACGAGGACATCCCCCCTATCGTAAACTCAAGCGAGCCTCATATGGCTTGTCTGTTTTTGCTCGACACATCCGGTTCTATGGGCTTTAAATCAACCGACGGCGTTGTTCCGATAGATGCACTCAATGATGCAATGAACAGATTTAAGGCACAGGTATGTCAGGATGACAAGACCTCTGATATTTTGGATGTTGCTATCGTAGAGTTCAATAACAGCATTAATGTTATTCAGGACTTCTCGCCCGTTGAATATATGCAGCAGGTGAATCTTACCGCGCGCGGAGGAACGTATATGGCTCCCGCTATCGAAAAGGCTATTGAGATGGTTGACGAACGTTCTCGTTTCTACAGAAGAATGGGAACAGAACCCTACAAACCTTGGATCGTTATGATTAGTGACGGTGCACCACTTGATAATATCAGCGATGTTTCCGCAAAACTTACTTCGCTTTCTCAATCAAATAAGCTCGCATTTTGGTCTTTGAGCCTTCCCGGTGCTGACAATAAGGTTCTGCACGAACTGTCCGGAGCAAGAGTTTTGAATCTTATTGAATACAATTTTGTAGGATTCTTTGATTGGGTAAACAAGAGTATGAGAGCAGTTTCCGAAAGTTCCCCCGGAGAAAAGGTTATGCTTCCTCCTGCAAATGAAGCAATTACTCTCGACCAGTTAGGATAATAGAGCTATGATGTATTCATACGGAACAACACAGCAAGGTCCATATCACGTTCAAAAAAACATTGTCTGCCAAGATTTTCATTACATAAAGAAGGTATCCGAGGATTGCGTAATTGCCGCTGTTGCCGATGGGTTGGGAAGCGAATCTCATTCCGATGTGGCTTCAAAAATTGCGGCAACCGAGTCCGTTGAATATTGCGTTGCGAATCTTCCGTCTGAATTGACCGAAGAAAATGCTTTGCAAGTGATTTCAGATTCTTTTATGCACGCTTTACAAAAGATTACGGATGAAGTTGCCAAAGAAAACGGCGACATCAATCAGTATGATACCACACTATGCCTTGCTATCTACAAAGGAAGTAACGTATATTTTGGTCAATCGGGAGATAGCGGAGCTATCGTTTTATGTAAAGACGGACATTACGAGGGCATAACAAAACAGCAGCGCGACGAAAACGGTTGCGTTTTTCCGCTTGCTTTCGGCAAAGAAAAATGGGTGTTTGGTTCAAAATCCGATGTCGCAAGCTTGCTGCTTGCCACCGACGGAATGCTCGAGATTTTCTTCCCCGTACTATTGCACTCGGAAAAGGTAAACATTTACGTTGCTTTGGCGCAATTCTTCATGGATAATTTGTCCTTAAAATTTGATGAAGCCGGAGAGCAAGCTGTTCAGGAGAAAATGACCGCTTTCGTGCAGAATATTCCAGAAAAACAGGTCAATGACGATAAAACGGTGCTCGTCATCGTTAATGATTCGATTAAACCCGAGCGTTTGGAGGATTCCTATTATCAAGTTCCCAATTGGGCGGAGCTTCAAAAGAAACGCCAAGAGGAATTTACCCGTCTTGCATATCCTCATTTGTATGCGAAAGAAAAGACGGAAGAATCCAAAGAAACAGAAACCAGTGCATCCGAGACAACCGAAAAGGCTGACGAAACAAACAACGTTTCTACAGAAGCCACAAACACCGATGATACAATGGTGGAGAAAAAGGATGGCGGTGCAGATACAGTCACTCCATCCAATAACGAAACAGTTGAAGAAAAGGTAGAGGACAAAAAAGAACCTTCGGGAGAAAAATCTCCAAAGATTCTTCAACAGATCACCTCTATTTTCAAACCTAAAGCAAAGAAGGAATAATTGCTATGACCTACTACGGTGCTAATAGAAAAACATACATATTAGACGACATACCGATAAAAAAAGGTGGAGAGGGTGCAATTCATACGGTGTCGGGCAAGTCAAATCTGCTTGCTAAAATTTATCTTGCACCCGCAAAATCTCCCGAACTGAAAGAAAAGATCTCATTGATGGTGAAAAATCCTCCGCGTCAGGACATTCTCGACCAAATTGCTTGGCCGATTGACATCCTTTCCGATGCAAGTGGAAACTTCGTCGGTTTCGTTATGCCCAAGCTGTCGATTGACGTAGAGCTTGGCGACGTATATAAATATCCCGCCAAAAAGAAAGTAACGCTTACGGGCGAGCAGAAGGTTATTATCGCTATCAATATCTGCCGTGTTATTTCCGCAATTCACGATTTGGATTACGTATTCGGTGATTTTAACCCTTGTAATATCGGCGTTAATTTGACCAACGGACACGTTGCTTTCCTTGATACCGATTCTTATCATATTACCGATAAGTCAAGAGGTAAGACGTATCGTTGTAACGTATGCCTTAACGGCTACGTTGCTCCCGAATTGATTAAGAAGTGCAAGAACACGGGATACGCTCAAGCTCCGCTTCCTACGTTTACCAAGGAAACTGACTTGTTTTCGCTTGCCATTCACATCTTTAAGCTCTTGATGAACGGTTTTACCCCTTATAACGGTATTCCCGAAAACGAACGTTCTTCAACGGCATCTCCCGGGGTTGGTAACGCCGCGATTGAAATGGATCACTATTGCTTCAAGGCTGGCAATCGACCTTTGAGTGTTGCCGTTTTGCCCTTGCAGGCATTCCCGAGCGATATTCAAAGACTCTTTGCGAGAGCCTTTGATGAGGGACATCAGAATCCGAGTAAACGTCCGACAGCAAATGAATGGGATGCAGTGCTTACAAGCTATCTCTCCAACCTGAAAAAGTGTAGTACCAATCCAATGCACCATTACTATAAAGGCCTGCAGACTTGTCCCTATTGCGAAGCTGATCAGAGATACAACTTCACAATTAGTATGAGCTCCGTCTATGGTACGTCATCCGGATCACCCTCTTCGGGACAGATGAGTTTCCCCACGCCAATGACACCTCCGCCTACTCCGCCCTCGGGATCTTCTTATACGAGCTCATCGAATAATTCTTCGGGTAGCGGCCAGTATTCGGGAACTGTTTTGTCGGGTAGCGGTTCTTCTACGAGAGTATCTCAAAGAAGTTCTAATGGTTTTTCAAGAAAACTTCCCAAAGCCATCATTATTAGTGTTCTTGCTATCGTTCTTGTAGTTGGCGGTTATTTTGGTATTACTACCGCAATCAATAACAACAAGATCGAAAAGGTTGAAGCACTGATTGCAGATCTTCCGACCAACCCCGATTATTATATCGATTATCACCAAGAGATTGTAGAAGCATATGCAGCGTATCAAGAACTCGATTCTAAGCTTCAAGATAAAGTCGAAAATGCCGACAAGCTTTTCACTTGCATGGAGAGTCTTGAAGTGGAAGAAGCCTACGAGATGCAACAGAATTTACAATTTACTGAAGCTAATGGTGGATATGCAGTAAGTGTTAAATCCGACCGAGCTTCTAAATTGAATGGAAATGTTGAAATCCCGTCTACCTATAGAGGAAAACCTGTAACCACTATTCCAAGCAATGCTTTTTTGAATTGTTCCCAAATAACATCGATAATTGTACCTGATAGCGTTGTATCAATAGGTAGTGGAGCGTTTGGAGGGTGCACATCTTTAAAAGAAATCACGCTTCCGTTTGTTGGCAAAAACATATCGCCAGAGAATCCTCGCTGGTCGGTTTTTGGCTATATATTTGGCGATGGTGAATACAATGATGACAATATGAACAGAGAGGATAAAGTATATAAGACCAGTGGAACAAGCGGTTTCACCTCACAAATTTCTGAAGGGTCGGGCGGATATTTCTATTTCACCATCCCTAAAAGTCTAAAAAAAGTCACAGTTACCCTCCAAACTAATATTCCGAATTATGCGTTTAACAACTGTGATTTATTAGAAAATGTTGTTTTTGTTAATGATTTGAAACAAATTGGTGACTATGCTTTTTCAGGATGTACCAATCTCTCGCAATTTAACATCAATTACGGCGTTGAATCAATTGGAATTGGTGCGTTTATGAACTGCCGCGCGTTCGATACCATAGATATCCCCAATAGTGTAACATCAATAGGACGAGAATCGTTTGTTGGTTGTTCCAAGATTACAAACATTATAATTCCTGATAGTGTTAAATCTATAGGTAGTGGTGCATTTGGCGGATGCAATTCATTGAAGGAAATAACCCTTCCCTTTGTTGGTAGTGATAGTTCTCCTGAAAATCCAAGATGGGCAGTCTTTGGGTATATATTTGGTGATGGTAATTATGATGACGATAACAGCATGCAAAAAAGTGATAAAATATATAAGACCAGCGGAACAAGCGGTTTCACATCACAAGTTTCGGAAGGATCTGGATATTTTTATTACGCTATCCCAAAAAGCCTAAAAAAAGTTACCATCACCCTTCAAACGAACATACCCAATTATGCATTTAACAACTGCGATTTGTTAGAAACTATTACATTTATACAACCAACAAAAACAATTGGAAATTATTCGTTTAGCAATTGCTCCGAACTTAAAATGTTTTCCATGTCATCATCAGTAGAAAGCATTGGTAATGGCGCATTTATGAATTGTGCACGATTTTCAAATATTGTTATCCCCGATGGCACCATTTCAATTGGAGAATATGCTTTCTGGGGGTTGGTTAATGTAACTAACGTTATTGTACCGAATTCCGTAAAAAATATCGGTTTTGGCGCGTTTTGTCAATGTAGTTCGTTAGAGAAAATAACTTTACCGTTTATTGGTATAAATTCCAATCCTGATAATCCCCGATGGGCAGTTTTGGGATATATTTTTGGTGATAATGATACGGATGATACAATGGAAAAAAGCTCCAAAATATACAAGACAAGCGGAACCAACGGTTTTACATCTCAGGTTTCGGAAGGATCAGGATATTTCTATTATGCTATTCCTAAAAGTTTGAAAACTGTAAGAGTAACTTCTCAAACAACAGTTCCAGATCACGCATTTAATAATTGTGATTTACTCGAAACAATTATCTATTCTTCCATCGTGTCTAAAGGTGAGAATTCATTTACAAATTGTTCTGCAACCATTATTGAAGGAAACTAACAACACTTGAGGCAACTATGAACAATCAGATTAAGCAAGATATTCTTACGATTGAGAGCAAAATCAAAAGCTTACATCAAACTTATTTGAATTTGAAGGTGCTTGAGGGCACTCACGCGCAAAAGCTTTCTTCGGATCAGCAAAAGGTTGATAATGCTTTTCAAGCGGCTCAGCAGAATATCAAAAACATTCAAAGAAATTATCAAAACAGAATAGAAGCAGACAAGGATTTTCTTGCCGAGCTTACGGCGATGGTATCGCAGTTGCCTCCAAAGTACACAAAGGAGTACAAGCCCGGTTTTGCAACGTGTCCTCAGTCCATCAATATGAATCACATTCGTGTTTTTTACGAGATGGTCATTGAGGACACGGCAGAGTCCTTTAACAACCGACTTTGGAAAAAGAATGGCTATTATGATTGGAAGCAAATGACGCTTGATTTTATGCGTATGGCAGAAGAAGCAGAACTGTATTTGCAACGGGATATTCAGCTTGCGGTACAAGCTTCCAATCGCGACGTTCAGCAAGCGCAACAAGCTGCAAATAATGCCCGTCAGCAAGGCAACAACAATCATCAAATGCTCGAGCAAGGTCAAAAACAACTGTTTAATGCCGAGGTGCAAAAACTTCAGCGAGAAAGACAAGCATTTCTTTCAAGCGAGTTGGTGGTTGGATTTGACCGACGAGTTGGCAGTTCCTTGGTTGACACCGGCGGCGTTAAAGCGGATTGGTCAAATTACAACGCCAAAAGGTCAATTGCAAAAGGCATTACCATTGGTGGTATTTCACAGGAGATCCGTGCAGAGTCGGTTTCCTTGACCGATCAATTGGAAAAGGCAATCAAATGCTTCCATTCTATGCTGCAGCTTGGCTCTGCGGTTGGTGAGGTTGAATACACCGATGATGCTGATAAACGAAATTTCCAAGCTGTTCGGACAAAGAATGAGAAGAGCTTCAGAGCAGGCGGGCATACCGGACGGCTATCGCTGGATACTCTTTCATCTCGGACACAGAAAGAGCGCAACGCAGTTGGAGCTGTCAAAGCTAACGCATACAACTCCGCCAACTGTCAGTATAACCCTGCGAAACATGGAGGCAGACGGTTACGTAAAGCGCACTCAGGACAAAGAGGACATGCGTGTGATACATGTGAGTCTGACTGAAAAAGGACTTGCCGTCGAAGAGGCTAACAGACATCACGCGGACGCCACCGATCGCCTTGCCATGACAGGAATGAGCGATGAAGAACGCGAGGTCCTCAGAAATCTGCTCATACGGATGAGGGACAACATTGCCGTCGGCGGTTCTGAAAACAGACATGAGCCGGTGACTGAAGGTAAGGGGGGCTTTTCTGATGAAGAGTGATGAAACTGCATTCCTTCCTGGCGCAGGCAAAGGCGCAAGGCGAAAATCGGCCGCCCGGAACAAAAAAGTGCGACTTTCGTCGTATCTCAGGCCTTACGCCTTCTGGGCAATTCTCTCCCCTGTTCTGATGGTCGGCGAAGTATATATAGATTTGCTTCTCCCCGACCTCATGTCGGTAATAGTGGACGACGGCGTTATAGGCGGAAATATGGCGGTAATAACTTCAACCGGGATAAAGATGCTCCTGTTTGTTGCCCTCGGAGGACTGATGGGCGCTCTGGCAGCTATCGTAGCCTCGTTTGCCGCGCAGGGCTTCGGCAACGACCTCCGTAAAGATGCTTACGACAAGGTAATGAGTCTTTCTGTAGAACAGACGGACCGTTTCACAACCGGCTCGCTCGTTACAAGGCTTACAAATGATATATCAGCCACTCAGGACCTTGTTTCGCAGATCATAAGGATGTTTGTACGCGCTCCTCTGACATTTATCGGAGCGATCATAATGGCGATACGTATAAGCCCGAAATTCGGTATAGTCATCGCCGCCTCAATGCCGGTACAGATTCTCGTCATAGCGCTTGTACTGAGACGCGCAACCCCCATATACGGGGCGGTGCAGAAAAAGCTCGACACGGTGAATTCTGTGGTGCAGGAAAACGTCACCGGTGCAAGAGTGGTAAAGGCGTTCACGAGCGAGAAAAAAGAGATAAAGCGTTTTGACCGTGCCAATTCCGACCTGACGCACACGACATACCGCGTTCAGAAGCTGATGGCTGTAATTTCACCTGTTATGATGATAGTAATGAATCTCGCCGTCATTGTTATTGTAATGATAGGAGGACGCGACGTAATAAGCGGAAGCGGGGAGATGAGCGCCGGAAACGTAATGGCGGCAACCACTTACATAACGCAGACGCTTATGTCGCTGATGATGGTCAGTATGATATTCCAGTCGCTCACCAGGGCTTCTGCATCGGCAAGACGTATACGAGAGGTACTTGCGGAGGAGCCTGCCATAGAAGGCGGAAAGACCAAAGAAGGAGAAAACGTCGGCACAGTGAGCTTCAGAAACGTCAGCTTTTCATATCCCGACGCATCCGGTCAGCCTGTTTTGTCTGACATAACGCTCGACATAAAGCGCGGTGAAAACATTGCCATACTCGGAGCGACCGGAAGCGGAAAGAGCTCTCTTGTAAATCTTATACCGAGGTTTTACGATGACACCTCAGGAAGCATAATGATAGACGGTAAGGACATAAAGGAATACGACATAGGAGCACTGCGTTCAAAGGTCGCATTTGTACTCCAGAAAACAGAGCTGTTTTCTGGCAGCATCTCCGACAACATACGCTTCGGCAAGGAAGATGCAAGTGATGAGGAGGTGGAAAAGGCGGCCCGCATTGCGCAGGCCCACGACTTCATAACTTCGTTTGCGCGGGGCTACGACACTATAATAGGTGAAAAGGGCTCTTCCCTTTCAGGCGGTCAGAAGCAGCGCATAGCGATAGCACGCGCTCTTGTCAGGAAGCCTGAGATACTGATATTTGACGACAGCACGTCCGCGCTCGACCTCGGAACAGAGGCGCGACTTGTCAGGGCACTGCGAGAATCAATGAAGGATACGACGATAATAACCATTGCGCAGAGGATAGCCACGGTAATACGGTGCGACAGAATCGCCGTTATAGAAAACGGCAGACTTGCCGGCTGCGGAACCCATGATGAAATGATGCGCGACTGTCCTGAATACAGGGAAATATATTATTCGCAGATAAGAAGGGGGGAAAAAACAGATGGCTGAGAATAGGAAAAGCGGCGCGGAGCAGCCGGAGCAGGCCCCCGACATACGGATGTTCGGTCCGGGGAGAGGACGCGGAGGCCCTCCCGGCATGCGGCCATCGGAGAAGCCCAAGAATCTCGGCAAGGTCGTGAAAAGGCTCATAAAATATCTCGGCAAGAACAACAGGCTTCTGGTGGCGCTCCTTGTCATCATGCTTTTAACCACCGCAGTGACACTCGCCGCCCCTGTCATGATATCCGAGGCTATAAACATAATGACATACCTTGACAAGTATGAGCCTTCCTCAGGTGTGTTCACACTTATAAGCGATTCCCTGAGCTTTGCCGACAAATACATAGACAACACATATCTTGCTGATATAGTAAAGCTGCTTGCAGTGCTTGCCGTCATGTATATTCTGTCTTCTCTTTTCACCCTCTTCCAGGGACGCATATCAGCAAAGCTGTCGCAGAAGACGGTATACGGGATGCGAAAGGATTTGTTCAGGAAAATAGAGTATCTTCCGATAAGATACACAGATACCCACAAGCACGGAGATATAATGAGCCGCATAACAAACGACGTGGAGAATATCTCAAATACAGTATCCGGTTCTGTCACGTCTCTTTTCTCCGCGGTAATAACTCTGGTCGGTTCCCTTGTGATAATGCTCATACTCAGCTGGCAGATGACACTGGTTGCAATGATAACAATACCGATAACAATAATTGTTTCCGCGGTCATGGGCAGGCTGATGCACCGGCTCTTTTCAAGGCAGCAGCGTCTTCTCGGCGAGCTCAACGGACAGATTGAGGAGAGCGTCACCGGTTACCGCACCATTGTGGCATACGGAAGAGAAGAGACGGAAAAGAAAAAATTTGCTCAGATAAGCACGCAGTATAAGAAGAACGGAATAGTCTCCACGGCATTGGGCGGCGTAATGGGTCCTATAATGAATGTGACAAATAATTTAAATTACCTGATAGTAGCCGCTGTTGGAGCCTATTTTGCGCTGAAAATGCCGACTGTGTTCAATGTGGGACTGATATCTGCTTTTCTCAGCTATTCGAAGCAGTTTACACGCCCGATAAATGAAATAGCAAATCAGTATTCAAACATACTTACCGCCGTTGCCGGAGCCGAAAGGGTCTTTGAAATCCTTGACGCCGAAGAGGAAAGCGGGCTCGACGGGAAAACGCTTGACATTTCGTCGGTAAAGGGAAATATCGGCTTTGAGCATGTGAGATTCGGATATAACGACAAGGAAATAGTGCTCAAGGACTTCTGCCTCAATGTAAAGTCAGGGGAGAAGATAGCAATAGTCGGTAAAACAGGCTCAGGAAAAACCACCGTAGTAAATCTTCTGACGCGGTTTTACGATATCAATTCCGGAAGGATAACGCTTGACGGGCATGATATAACCGAATATTCCAAGACTTCTCTGCGCAAGGCGATATCGATAGTGCTTCAGGATACGGTGCTCTTTTCCGACACCGTCGCCGCAAATATAAGCTATGCCGCAAGTGACACGGACATGGAGCGTATAAAAAAAGCGGCGCAGACAGCGGACGCATCAAGATTCATAGAACAGCTTCCCGACGGTTACGATACCATGCTCTTACGTTCCGGGGAAAATCTGAGTCAGGGGCAAAGGCAGCTAATTTCAATAGCGCGCGCCGTGCTTGCCGACCCTAAAATACTGATACTCGATGAGGCGACGTCAAATGTTGATACCCGCACGGAAATGCAGATACAAACCGCAATGCAGAACCTTATGGAAGGAAGAACGACTCTGATAATAGCGCACAGACTTTCAACCATAAAGAACGCTGACAGAATAATCGTGATCGACGACGGAAAAATAGTGGAATCAGGGAATCACGAGGAACTGCTTGCTTTAAAAGGCGCCTACAGCGCTCTCTATCAGAATCAGTTTGAGGGCTTTGCGACCTGATTGCATTTTTTCCACTCAGAATATTCAGGAACAGGGGTATCCGCACTCCCATCCGAACGCGCTCGCGGCGCTTCACCTGTACGCTCTGACCTGTGCGCTCGGCCGCAACTCAAAATATGGTGAAAACGGCTGATGAATTGCTTCAGATAAAGTAAAAAGGATGTGCAGTATCTGCACATCCTTTTGGTTTTATATCTGATATCACGCTTTGCTTGCGCCTGCGTACATACTCACGAGCACACTTACGCATCTGAAAGCTTATGAACAGTCAGTCCATATTTGCTTCTATGTACGCCTGGATATCACTTATGTTTTTAAGACCTGTGACCTCATCGTCAGGAATGGAAACGCCGAATTGTTCTTCAATAACCATGAGTATTTCGACTATATCAAGCGAATCCGCGCCGAGATCTTCCACGATATCAGTGGTGTCCTCGACAGAATCTGTCTCTATTCTCAACTGATTCGCAATGATCTGCCTGAGCTTTTCATTAATCTCCATATCCAAAACCAACCTTTCCAAAGATCCGCGGCGGTATAAACCGAATCAAGCAACGCAGCCGAAAAAGACACGCGGTGAAGCGCTGACAAACAGCGACGGCGTCGAAAAACGACGACCGTCTATATTATATCGTAAAAAAGAAATTTGTCAAGTCATTTGAACAAATTTAGAAAATATTACTTTTGCGCATCTTTTGCATATCGTCACCCCGCACATACAGCTATGAAATCAGAACTGAGAGTTGTAAAGAGAGGCGTAAAAGCCGTTCTGAGCAAGCAGGGATTCATGCGTACCGCGTTCTATTATCCTGCCGCCGTTCACCACCAGTATCACGTCGGCGTTCTGAATAGTGGAAAGTCTGTGCGCTATTATAAAGGCAGTCTTTCCCTTGGTTATGGCGTTCATCGCTTCTGAGAGAAGCTGCTCGGTGTGCGAATCCACATTTGACGTAGCCTCGTCAAGTATAAGTATCGGGTGGTCTACAAGCATCATCCTCGCTATAGTGAGGAGCTGCTTCTGACCCTTTGATATGTTCACGCCGTTTTCGTCTATCACGGTATCATATCCGTCTGGAAGTCCGCGTATGAACCGGTCTATATTCGCCGCTTTCGCAACCCTGACGACGTCTTCCATAGTGGCATTTTCAGCGCCGTAGGCTATATTCTCAGCAACAGTTCCTGAAAACAGCCATGTTTCCTGCAGCACCATTGCGAAGACCTTCCTGAGCTCGGACAGCTCAAGGCGCGAGATATCCACTCCGTCTATCGTTATCTTGCCCTCATCAGGCTCGTAGAAACGCATGAGCAGATTGACTATGGTAGTCTTTCCGCCTCCGGTGGGGCCGACAATGGCAACAGTTTTGCCGACATCTGCCGAGAAGCTCATGTCGTTTATCACTCTCACACCGGGAGTATACGAAAAATTGACATTTTCCACATCGACCTTTCCCTTTATCTCCGACTCAAACGCGGCTGTGACCTTTTTTCCGAACGTCTCTTCCTTCTCGTCAAGGAGCCTGAAGACCCTCTCTGCCGCGGATGTAGCCGACTGTATCTCGCTTATTATGTTGGCAGTTTCGTTTATTGGCCCTAAAAACTTTCTTGAATAAAGAATAAACGAAGAGAGCTTGCCCGGTGTCATGGCGGCCATAGTCAAAGAGCCGATAACCAGTGTTTCAGGTCCGCTGAGCATGAACAAAAGCGCCCCGAACATGCTTATAAGAGATATTGAAAGGTTGTTTATGAAGTTGACTCCGGGACCGACAATGCTTCCCTGATAGTCCGCGGCAAAGTATGCCTCAACCGCGTCATCGTTGTGCTTGTCGAAGCGTCCTATCATAACCTCTTCCTTGCCGTAAGCGCGTATGGTGCGCTGTCCGGAAAGCATCTCTTCGGAATATCCGTTGAGCTCTCCGAGCTTTGCAGAGCGCGCTCTGAAAAGAGGCTTGACCTTTTTGACTCGGTACTTGGTAAAGAATATCAGCAAAGGTATTGTGAACAGATATATGACAAGGAGCAGCGGCGATATTTTTACCATCATTATAAATGAGCCCACCACGGTTATAGAGCCCGCGAGAATCTGTACCAAATCGTTTGAAAGCGATGTGTTTATCGTGTCTATGTCGTATGATATCCTGCTTATTATATCTCCCGTCTGATTGCTGTCGAAATATCCGACAGGCAGTTCCATAAGGTGGTCAAACACCTGCTTTCTCATTGTATACACGACCTTGCGGGAAATATTGATCATAAGCACAGACAGAAAATACGACAAAACCGAGGACACGGCATAAAACACGAGCATGAGAATGCAGTATTTCACTACTGCCGGAAAATCCACGCCCGACTTATCTGCAATGGCATCTATAGCATATTCCGAAAGAGACGGTGCGACAAGCGCAAGAGCGTTGGCAGCTACCGTAAGGACCAGCGCAAACGCAAGCATGACCTTGTGCTCAGCAAGATACGAGATAAGACGGCGTATGACCGCGCTTTTCTTCATGCGGTTCTTTGAACGTGCATCGTACCCGTACGAGTATTTTCTCAGTTCTTCCTGATCTACCGATGGCTTTCTGAAAATACGGCTTTTTTCACTGTTATTCAAGAACCGCACCTCCCATCTGCGAGCGACTGATATCGGCATATACGCTGCACCCGGACAAGAGCTCTTCATGCTTGCCCATTCCGATTATTTTACCTTCTGAAAGAACTATTATCTTATCTGCATTGGCGATGGCAGATACCCTCTGCGCCACTATCACAGTCGTAGACCGCGTGAAATTTTCACGAAGAGCGGCTCTTAGAAGTGAGTCCGTCTTATAGTCGAGAGCAGATGAGGAGTCGTCGAGCACAAGTATATCGGGATCCGCAGCAAGTGCCCTTGATATTAGAAGCCTTTGCTTCTGACCGCCCGACAGGTTTGCCCCTTTTATCTCAAGCTGATGCTCAAAGGCGCCCTCCTTGGAGGTTATAAAATCGTACGCCTGAGCCTGCTTGGCGGCGAATATCATCTTGTCGTCGTCTATATCGCGTCCGAACTTGATGTTCTCGCTTATAGTATCAGCAAAGATAAAATCATTCTGGAAAACAGCTCCGAACATTGCTCGCAGCTTCTTTGTCGGGATCTTCCTGACATCCACGCCGTTTATCAGCACCTGGCCCTCGTCGGCGTCGTAGAAGCGCATCAAAAGACTTATTATTGTTGATTTCCCGCTTCCAGTCTGGCCTATTATGCCAAGGGTCTGTCCTTTTTCAAGCGTGAAGCTCACATTTTTGAGCACCTCTCCCTCCTCGGGCGAATCCTTTCCCGAATATGAGAAGGTGACGTTTCTGAATTCTATAAAGGGCGTCCTACCGCCGGCTCCCTGCGCACGTACCGCGGTTCGTTCCTTATTTCCTTCACAGGTTGCTTTACCGGATTCTTCACAGGCTGCTTTACCGGATCCTTCACGCTCTTCATTTTCGGCGCAGTCCTTCTCATAGTCCACCCAAAGCTCAGGTGACAGCGAAAGGACCTCGTCTATTCTTTTCATACTGGCGCTGCCCTTTGAAAAGTTGACGAATATTCTCGATATGTTTATAAGTGCGTTAGCTATTATCGTGAAATAGGACATAAACGCGATTATCGTACCTGGCTGGCTCTTGCCACCCGATACAAGCAGGGCTCCGGCAACTATAACAGCGCACATTCCGGCATTCATTATAAATGTCATGACGGGGTTTATGCGTGCCATTGTGATCCCGGCCTTTTTTTCGACATCTACAGCCTCGCGGTTTGCAGCGTCAAAGCGCGCCTTTTCATGATCCGTCTTGGAAAGGGCTTTTATCACTCTTATTCCGGCGGCGTCCTCCCTGAGCACACGTGTAAACCCGTCCACTTTTTTCTGGAGCAACACATAGAGAGGTATGCCGGCGCTCGATGTTTTCCTGACAATGAAGTATATGAACGGGAGCGTAGCAAGCATGACGAGCGTAAGAAGCGGGTCGAGAGTGACCGTCACTATCACACCGCCTACCACCAGTATAGGAGCCCTGATGCCCAGCCTCAACATCATACCTATCATCTGATTGACGTTGTAGGTATCAGACGTAAGTCTTGACTCAAGGGAAGCGATTGTGAGTCTGTCAGTCTGCGCAGAAGAAAGGTATGATATACCCGAAAACAGGTCGTGCCTTATCTGGCGTGTGCAATCGCACGCTATGGCCGAGGCTATCCTGTTCGCTATAATGTTGAACGAAACGGCAATTATCGAGCACACGACCATAACCGCGCCCCAGAAAATAATGAGGCGCGTATTTTCTGTCCCCACGACATTGTTAAGAAGATGGGCGAGTATGTAAGGTATAAACAGGTCCATGAGAGTTCCTACTACCTTGACTATCGTACTCACCGTTATTGATATTTTACATTCCTTCAGATAAACAAGAAGTCTTTTGATTTTCCCTTCCCTCCCCTTGAACGCCTTCTGTCTTTCAGGTCCTTGCGGCGTGCCTGTAAAACACCGGCACTGTACGCGAGGCAGTCACCGGCAGCCGTGTGTGTGTCGTCACATGACCCGCACCGAAAGAGCCCGTGATAACATAGTATAAAAACGAAAAAACAAACTCCCGCAGGTTGCAAAACCTGCGAGAGCGGTTGCGTTTTGTCAGTCAGATGTATAGGAAATCAGAGCGACCGTGCGCGCTCTCTTGATAGCTATAGCAAGCTCTCTCTGGTGCTTTGCACATGTGCCGGTAACTCTCTTGGGAAGTATCTTGGCACGGTCAGAAATAAACTTACGAAGCTTGGCTGTGTCCTTGTAATCTATTGATTTGGCATTTTCTGCGCAGAACTGGCAAACCTTTCTCTTTTTGCGGTTGACACCGTTCTGACGAAAAGCGGGTCTTCCCGCGGGCTGAGCCGCAGGAGCGCTTGCTGCCTCGGCGGGCTGCTGCTCTGCGCCCGTCATTTCTCTTTCATTTTCCATTTGAATCATAACCTCCGTATAGTGTTGATCCGCTCAGAACGGAAGATCGTCATCGTTTGACATGTCCTCAAATCTCGGAGCATTCGAGGCGTCTGACGAATATCCGGGTGCGGAATAGCTGTCGGGCGTATACTGAGTACCCGACGATTGTCTCGCGCTTTCCGGCGACACGTCGCCTTTTGAATCAACGAAATGAGCCTCATCCACTATTATTTCTGTCGTGTAGCGCTTCTGCCCCTGCTGATCTGTCCAGTTATTGTTCTGGATGGTGCCCACTATGCAAATGGAATTTCCTTTTCTGAAATAGCGGGAAATAAATTCAGCGTTTGCTCTCCATGCGACCACATTGAAGAAGTCTGCCTGAGGCTGTGACGAATTCTTCGAATAGCGGCGGTTTACCGCTATCGAAAAGGAGGTCACAGGGACACCGCTGGGATTCTGGCGTAACTCGGGATCTGCCGTGAGGCGACCGCCGAGAATCACCTTATTGAAGTTAAAATTAGCCATAACTGCAATCCTCTTTTCGGTTTTCTTTTGCGTTTAACGACCGTGGATGCTGTGATGCGGCTGCACCGCTCCGGTTATTCGCCCTTAGCTACCACAAGGGAACGCATTATTCCCTCTGTAATATTGAAAATTCTTTCAAGCTCGCTCGGAAAACTCGGAGCGCACTTGAATTCTACGAGGACATAATAACCTTCTGTCTTGTAGTTGATTGCGTAAGCGAGCTTGCGCTTTCCCCACTCATTGGTCTGTGTGATCTCCCCGTTCTCTGCGATGAGAGAAAGGAACTTGTCGACGAGAGCGCGGACGCCCTCTTCGCCGAGAGTCACGTCAACAACAAACAGAGACTCGTAATTCTTCTTTTCCATATTATTTACACCTCCCTATGGACTTTTGACCGCGGACGCTCTGCTCCGCGGTAGAGAGCCGATGCGGCGTACCCGACCTGTACGCGCCGTAAGCGCGCATGCGGACAGGCACCCATCATCTGAGCTTTTATATTATAATAGATGAAAAAACCTTTGTCAAGAGTTTTTTTACATTATAATCACATATTTTTAACTAATGGAGATGCTGAAGGTGGTATAATTCAGTATAACTACATGCCGTCACGGCGTGTGATGTGACTAAGGAGAACATATGGAGCAAAAATGCACGCCGGAAGGCGACAAACTGACCGGCAGAGAATCCCACGTCGGAAAGGGCAGATGTGATATAAAAAAAACTGCCTTTCTCATTGCTGCGGTCTTATGCATATCCCTGTTAATTCTGATATGTGCCTGCGCGTTACTGACAAAAGCAGAGGACAAGCTGAACGAAAAATCGGAAGACAGCACAGCGGCGGAGGTCACCGAGCTTCCGGACAGCTACTTTTTCGAGCCTGATTACGACACAGATATTTCAACGATATATGAATACATGCGTCTGAACAGGCGAATCTACTATACCAGAGACAATCAGCGTCAGGAGGTCACCGGGAAATTTGCTCCGGATACGTTTGCCGAATTCTTTTACGACTATTTCTCTGCCCTTCTTGCCGGATACCCCGACGCCGACGGAAGCTTTGACGGCTTCTTCAGCGAAGTCTACCTTGAAAAAAACGGCGGGCACTCCCGCTTCACTCCGCAAAAAATATACGACATAGACGTTGAATTCAACTCATATCAATCGGTTTCAGCGGGCGAGGGAGATAAAAATGTACCGTATGACAGGTATTCCCTTGCCGTGTTCGATGTCCGCTACAAAATATATCACAACGACGGGACATACCGGAAAGACATAGCGGGAGATTCCACGATCCCTCAGATCGTGACTCTGCTCGTGTCCCCTGACGGAGATCTGAGTATAAACTCAGTATCCTATTACAGGTATATAACCCAGCAGACCGGCGATCCGGCAGACGGGCTTGTATCGCTCCTTCTGCCCCTTTTGTTCGGTGCGCTGTTTCTCTTCTCTGCTCTTGCCGCCTTGCTGATGAAATTCATACGTATAAAGAGCAGTAACAAAAACCGGGCTTTCACAGCGCTTCTCTGCGCTTCAGCGGCGTTTCTCGCTTCCTTTGCCGCCTCAATGTTCATATCCTCCTTATGGCTCAGGCTGGCAATGCTCTTTATTTCGCTCTGCGTATCTTTCAGCGCTTCGCTGTTCGTCACAAGGCGAATGAATGTTATGAGAGCCGGAGCTGTAATAAGATCAGACCCTCCGGACAATGAAAAAACAGATGGCGGAAACAGCCACCGCTGAATTTTCGTGCAGCAAATCTTTTCATACAGCATGCACGGTACAGCATGTCCGGAATGCAGTAAGGGTGTTGTCGGGCAGACAATACCGCAGATGCGCACACGGGTCGCAAACGCAAAAACATTGTACTGAATAAAGTATACGTACGATAAGTCAGGAAAACTAATACCCGGTCAACGGCTCAGCGACAGTCAGGTGTCTGCATCAAGAAAATTATCAGGGCTTCATCTGTAAAAACAACTACTGACAAAAATCGCGGCGGAAATTCATCCGCCGCGATTTTTACTTGTCGTATACTTGTTTTATAGTGTACTTGCTGCCACAGCCTGCATCATAGGGCAGGCGCGATACCGGGCAGCGCCGGGCAGGACGGGTGCATGCGGAAGCTGTCACATACCTGCAGTGAAGACGCAGTATTTCCCCCGCCGTATAATAAACCGCGGCGGGTAAAGTGCCGGACAGGCAAAACAGAGAGCGTCAGAAGAGATGCCGGAAAAGGCAGGTATGAGCTTCGCAGGCTTTCTTCCCGGAAATGCAATGTGACTACTGCTTTACGTTGAGTACTCCGTCCTCGTATTTCACTTCAACAGAGCCGTCCTTTGTGACATAGAAGGTTATTCCCTTGTCGGACAGTATCCTGGTGACTCTTGAGTCCTCAGGGTTGTTGTATGAAGCAAATATAACCGCATAATCGGGATCGACCGCCGTTATAAAAGATTCTATACCGTCGTTGTAAGCGCCGTGCATGGGTATCTGGAGCACGTCAAAGGTCTTTCCGGCAAGAGAGGCTATGAGGCTCTCCATTCTTGCCCCGAAAATATCGCTGGAAAGAAGTATACTGAAGTCATCGTACTCAGCCGACACTGCAAGAGAATAATACTCGTCCTGGTCGGCGACCACAGCGTCCTTTTCAGCCGGGTAAATTGTGTATTTCACCCCGTCGCAGCTTATCTCGGTCACGCCGCTCACGACCTGGGGAGTTATGCCGGAGGCATCCACAGCCGTTCTGTACGAATCATAGGCTGTGCCCGTCTTTGTCGTATTCGGCTCAATTATGTTTTTGACTTCAACTCCCTCAAGTATCGTGGGAGTGCTGCCGTAGTGATTCTTGTTGAACTGCGTAACTATGAGATAATCTATTTTCGTAACCGATTTTTCGGCAAGGTATTCGAGTATTTTTTCACCGTCGTCGTACTTTCCGTTGCCGTCGTCATCCTCATTGTCGCCGTTATCTATGAGAACCGCGGAATTTGCAGTACGTATAAGAGTGGCGTTTGCCTTACCCACCTTGAAGAGCTTGACGTGTATGTACGAGGAAGGATCACCGCCGTTTGTTCCGGGCGTCTGGGTGACAGTGGGGTCGTCGGAACCGTTTCCTCCGGGTCCGTTTGTATCGGATGTCAGACCCGTATCGGATGAACAGGATACGGCGGAAAGCGCAAGTATCAGCGCTGCCGCAAGCGAAAGGAGCTTTCTGATTTTCATAACGAATACTACCTCCGTTCTTTCGTCCTGCCGCCGGTAATAAGAACGGCGGCCATTTTGTTGATATATTCTTCAAAGCAGGACATTCTCCGCAAGTGTATCCCCGACATGTGAAGATGCGCTTAAAGAATCTTTTTCATGATTATAGCAAGTTAAAATTAACGTTTCATGAACAAAATATGAAAACAGATATAGCCGACCGCATTTTTATCTTCTGCACGTCAGGTCTGCCCTTGCGCACGGTTGGTTGCCCTCGCGCACGTCAGGTCTGCCCTTGCGCACGGCGGGCACCAAAAAGCCTTTCCATTTTTGGCAGGCAGTCTGATTTTCAAATTCTGACATCCGGCAACTGCTGCATCCTGCACTCAGGATCTGCCTCAGATCTCTTTCTTTTTATGAGGCAGAAGCCCATGTCTGAAATCGTCCTTTTCCCGCTGACCGGCTTATTCCGCATCATGTCAAATCCGCTGAGCTCAAAAGAGACCTGAGAACCCGACAGATTGACTGCCGCAAATATCTCGTTCTTTCCATCAAATCTCCTCAGTGCGAACACGCCCTGCGGCATTTTTTCGCACAGGCGCAGCCAGCCACCGGCAAATATTTTTTCCGCCCGCCTTATTTTTCCCATTCTGCGATAAAAAGAAAGGAGTCCCTTGTCAATATTATTCCATGGAAAAGGCATCCGGTTGAAGGGGTCATGGTAACCCTCCATGCCCGCCTCGTCGCCGTAGTATATGCAGGGGACACCGGGAAGCACACAGAGCAAAAAGTACGCCAGCTTGAGCCTCTTTACGGCAAGCTGTCTTTTGTCCTGCGGCATCCTGGATACAGAGAGCTGCTCGTTGCTCCTGCCCTCTTCACCGATTCCGGAAAGCCGCGTTAGCGCCCTGGCGGTGTCGTGTGTGCCGAGGATATTCATATTGCAGTCCGACACGCATTTCGGGTAATGCGCGTATATGCGCTTTACGGTAGAAAACAGAAACGCGCTGTTACAGCTCAGGATATAGCCGATTATGGCATTCCCGTACGGGTAATTCATGACCGAATCAAGCTCTTTGCCGTTGAAATAGCTCCTGCGCCTCCCGTATGACACCTTGTTGGAGGCGTCTTCCCACACCTCGCCTATTATGATGGAATCAGGCACGGCGTTTTTAGCCGCGGCGCGAAGATTCCTTATGAACCCCTCATCAAGCTCGTCGGCAACATCAAGACGCCAGCCGGCGGTGCCTTGACTCAGGTAATGCCTGACCACGCCGTCTTTTCCGTTGATAAATTCGTTAAAGCTTTGATCACGTGTGTTGACACTCGGAAGTATATCTATTCCCCACCAGCTCCTGTACTCATCCGGATAGCTGTAGAAATCGTACCATCGGTAATACGGGGATTCCTTTGAAGAATAGGCGCCGTTTCCCCCGTACCTTCCGTACTTGTCGAAATATCTGCTGTCCACTCCTGTGTGGTTGAAAACTCCGTCAAGTATTATCCTTATGCCTTTTTTCCGGGCTTTTGAGATCAGAAGTCTGAGTGCTTCCTCCGACCCGAACATTTCGTCCACCTTGAGATAATCGCCGGTGTCGTACTTGTGATTTGAATATGCTTCAAATACGGGCGACAGGTATATCGTATTGACTCCGAGCGAGGCGAGATAATCGAGCTTTTCTGCGACGCCGTACAGAGTTCCTCCGAAAAACATGTTGTTTTCAAGCGGGGCTCCGACATATGGAGGATACTGCGGTATGCCGTTGTCCCAGTCCTCGTTCAATATGGCGTCCTGCCTTACCGGCACATTCCCCGCGCGTCTGAACCTGTCCACGAAAATCTGATACATGATGCCGCCCTTGAACCAATCCGGCGTCCTGAAGTCAGATGAATATACAAGAAGCTGGAAAGCCTCGTACGGTTCGGAGGCATACGTCACCTTTGCCCTGTAAGAGTCGGGATTGTAGGATATGCGAAGTCTGCCAAGTGCAGTGTCGAGTATAACCGAATAGTAATGGAGACCCTCATAAGCACTGAGGTCCAAAGAAAGGGAATAGTTTTCCGTCACATAATCGTCGCCGCACCACTCAAAGGGAAGCCTTCGCAGTACATTGGAGCCGCTCAATCTGCCATCCTGGTCTTGTATACAATCCCCGTCATATATTTCTATGATCGGAGACACCGCGCCTATACAGCGCAGTATCTGAAGTTGAAAATCAAGTCTCAGCCGGTCCGGAAAAGCTCCGAGCAAATCCGCCCTGCATCCGTCGGAAGCGACGAGACGATACTCTATACCTGACGCAAGCTCATTCGGGGACATGTGTGTTCCTCCGGTATATGTGTTTGATAGATCGTATGATGAACATATGTGCTGAAAAGTAGATATGTATATTGAATATGGAGCCCTGCTTTTTCTTTTTTTGCAGACTGCATTCACCGCCTGTCGCCCGCAATATGCAACTTTCAGTTTACAGTACACAATTTTTGTCAACTTAAGGTTGACAAAATTGTGTACTGCTTTTTCTTACGCACGCTGTTGCTTTTTACTCATGTGTGCTTAACACGGTGATAAAATGCGTACACATACGGAAAGACTTTCTTACCGCATGACTCTTCTGCCGTATGAATTTCCTGAAACAAGACTTTTTTACCGTCAAACTGCCGGACCTGCAAATGTTTTGCGCAGATCCGGCAGTATCACAAGCAACGAGCGACCTTTGTCAGGCATTTCAGCCATGATTAAGCCGAATCAGGGAGTCGGTTCAGCTGCGCTCCGGAATTGGCTCACGTATCCCGGCATTGGTTCAACCAGGCGGCTCACTTGTTGTTTTCGGCATGGATGCTCTTTATATGCCATATATTATCGGCATATTCCCTTATAGAGCGGTCTGAAGAGAATATTCCGGATTTTGCGATATTGACAAGAGACATCCTGTTCCACTTTGTTCTGTCAAGATAGTCTTTGTCGAGTCTTGCGTGAGCTTCCGTATAGGGCTCGAAATCAGCAAGGCACATATATGGGTCGGAAACGCCCTTTCCGAAGAGCAGGTATGCGTACATATCTTCGAACGAGACTCCGTTGAAACCTGTTCTGAGTGCATCGACCGCTTTTTTGAGGGTCGCGTTCTTGTTGTAGTATTCTCCTGCGTGATAGCCCCTCTTCCAGAGGTCCTCCACCTCGCCTGTGGTAAGTCCGAAAATATAGACGTTGTCTTCTCCTACGGCGTCGGCAATTTCGACATTTGCCCCGTCAAGCGTTCCTATCGTGACGGCTCCGTTCAGCATGAATTTCATGTTTCCGGTGCCGCTCGCTTCCTTTCCGGCAAGAGAAATCTGCTCGGATATATCAGAAGCGGGAATAAGCATTTCTGCAAGAGAGACGTTGTAATCCTCCGGGAATATAACTCTGAGCTTTTTGGATATTACCGGGTCTTTTTCTATCTCGGCTCCTATCTCCCATATGAGCTTTATTATCTTCTTTGCCATATAGTATCCGGCGGCAGCCTTTGCGCCGAAAATATATGTCTGAGGAGTTATATCAAGCGAAGGATTTTCCTTCAGTGTCACATACAGGCTTATTATGCGCAAAGCGTTCAGAAGCTGTCTTTTGTACTCGTGCATTCTTTTAATCTGAACGTCAAAGACGCTGTCTGGGTCTACGATTATACCGCTTCTTTTCCTGATATAGTCGGCAAATGCCGCCTTGTTGGCTCGCTTTATCACGGCAAGTCTGTCAAGGACAGAGCTGTCGTCCTTGTACGCCAGAAGACCTTCAAGCTGTGAGGCGTCCTTCCTGTAGCCTGTTCCTATCAGTTCGTCGAGAAGAGAGGAAAGCGCAGGATTGGAATAGCACAGCCATCTGCGGTAAGCTATACCGTTTGTGACGTTTGTGAATTTGTAGGGCGTGTCAACATAAAAATCATGGAATATAGTCTTCGTCAGGATGTCCGAGTGAAGCTTTGAAACTCCGTTCACGGTGTGAGAGCCTACGATGGAGAGATTTGCCATCTTTATCTTTCCGTGTGATATTATGGACATGTTGGTTATCCTGCCCCAGTCACCGGGAAATTTGCTCCACAGATGCTCGCAGAATCTTTTGTTTATCTCGGAAATTATCATATAGAGTCTCGGAAGCCTGAGTTTGAAAAGGTCCTCTCCCCAGGTTTCGAGTGCTTCCGGCATCACAGTGTGATTCGTATACGAAACAGTTCTCTCTACAATATCCCATGCTGCTTCCCAGCTGTAGGAATAGGTGTCTATGAGTATCCTCATAAGCTCCGGAACTACGAGAGCAGGATGCGTATCGTTGATGTGTATTGCTACTTTTTCGGCAAAATTGGCAAGCGTTCCGTAGGTACGCAGATGGTCTGCAACTATGCTCTGAAGAGAGGCGCAGACAAGGAAATACTGCTGGGAAAGCCTCAAAAGCTTTCCGCCTTCGTGATCGTCCGCGGGATACAGCACCTTTGATATTATCTCGGCACGGTTGGTTTCTTCCATCGCCTTGATATAATCTCCCTGTGAGAACAGCGAGAGGTTGAAGTTCGTGTTGACGCTGCGTGCTTTCCAGAGGCGCAGACTGTTCACCGCTTCGCAGTCCGCTCCCGATATCATTATATCGTACGGAACGGCCTGGACCTCGGTGTAATCGAGATGTGTTATTTCACACCTGTTGTTTTTCCACTCCTCTATTATCCTTCCCCCGAAGCGCACGGTGCAGGTCTTGTCTGTACGCGGCACGAGCCACGGCTCTCCGCTCGGCATCCAGTTGTCAGGAGCCTCTATCTGATCCCCGTCTATGATTCTCTGCTTGAACAAGCCATATTCGTAGAGTATGGAAAAGCCTGTTGCAGAATAGTCAAGAGAGGTAAGGGAATCCATAAAACAGGCGGCAAGCCTTCCGAGACCGCCGTTTCCGAGTCCGGGATCAAGCTCGCACTCATAGAGGTCCTCAAGCTTGACGCCCATTTCTTCGACTATCTGGGCGCATTTGTCGGCTATACCGAGGTTCATGAGGTTGTTCTTGAGAGAGCGTCCGATAAGAAACTCCATGCAGAGATAGTATACCTTTTTTCCCTGCTGGTTGTTGACGTTCTTCTTAAAAGCCGTTCTTTTCTGCGAAAGGATATCCTTTATCGTGAGAAGGAGGGCCTTGTAAAGCTGGTCCTTAGTTGCTTCCGAGGGAATGGTGCCGTAGTATCTCGACAATTTTTTGACCAGGTTCTCTTTGAGATACTTTTTTGTAAGCATCTTGTCGCTTATGAATATCTTGTCGTGAAGCAGGTCTGCATGCTCAGGATCGTCAGGCTGCTCATCTGTATTCGCCGGACGAACCGGCTTTACAGTAATGTCTGATCTGCCTGATTTTGCCGCAGTTTTTGCCTTTGATGACGTTTTTGCGCCGCCTTTTGTCCCTTTTGTACTTGAAGTTCCGGCTGCGCCGGCGGATTTCGTCGTTTTTGCGCTGCCTTTTGCCTTTGCGGTCTTTGTACTCTTTTCAGAAGATACTGATGCATCCGCCGCTGTCGCCGACGGCTCATTTGCCTGCGCTCCGGCAACGCTCTGTGCGTTGTCGGAGGCAGAGAGTTCCTTTTCGTCTGCTGTGTTGTTTGTATTTTCCATGTTCAGTCTGTCGTCTTTCTGTAGTTTTTTGCCTCTTGAGGTTGCGGATCAATATAGCGCCTGCACTTCCGCATACATCTCAAGATATTTTTTTGCCGATGCCTGCCACGAGAAATCGGTCATCATTGCGTTCTTTCTCAGTGTTTTCCACGAATCGCTTCTGTAGAGGGCGCAGGCTCTCCTTATCGCATCAAGCATATCGTGAGCATTGTATGTCACAAAAGTAACTCCGTTTCCTTCGCCTGTCTCAGGATTGAACGGCTTTATGGTGTCATAAAGCCCGCCTGTCTCGCGCACTATCGGCACAGCTCCGTATCTGGAGGCTATCATCTGAGACAGCCCGCAGGGCTCGCTCTTCGAAGGCATCAGAAACAGGTCGGCAGCCGCGTATATGCGCTTCGACAGAGTCTTGTTGAATTCTATGAGTGCCCTGACCTTGCCCGGAAATCTGCTCTGAAGGTTGCAGAAGAAGTCCTCGTATGAAGGATCCCCCGTTCCGAGAATTACGAATTGCATGTCTGTCAGCAGTGCTTCATCTATCACCCTCTTGACAAGATCCACACCCTTGTGCGAGGCAAGACGGGTTATCATTGCGACAAGGGGAGTGTCAGGTGAAACGGAGAGTCCGAGAGCATTTTGCAAATCCGCCTTGCACACCGCCTTGTTCTTCAGATTTCTCGGGGAAGCCGAGAAATTGGCGGGAATGTCGGGGTCCTTGTTGGGATTGTAGTAATCATAGTCTATGCCGTTTACTATTCCCATGGTCTTGAAAGCGTACTTGTTTATTATGTGATATAATCCGTAGGAATAAAAGGGAGTCCTTATTTCCTCCGAATATTTCTGGGAAACAGTGGTCAGCTTGTCGCAGCAGACTATAGCTCCCTTTGTGAGGTTTATATCTCCGTCGTATTCCACTATCTCGCGGTCATTCTGGGAGAGCGCAAAGACATCGCCGAGTATCTGAAAGCCGTACACTCCCTGGTACTCTATATTATGGATAGTGTAAACCGAGTGTATGGCTGGATAGTAATAGCTGCGGCGCAGATAAATGACGGCAAGGGCGCTCTGCCAGTCGTGCGCATGGAGTATATCCGGATAAAAATCTATGTGCGGGAGCATCTCAAGAACGGCGCGGCAGAAATAGGCATACCTCTCTCCGTCGTCATATTCGCCGTAGAGGCGGGCTCTGTTGAAATAGTATTCATTGTCGATAAAGTAGTAAGTGACGCCTCCCTTCTGGAGCTGCCACACTCCGCAGTATATGTTTCTCCATGCGAGTGGTACATTGAATTCGCAGACCCGCGTCATCTGGTGTCTGTAGCCCGCGCTTATTTTTGAATGCATGGGTATAACCACTCTCACATCAGCCGACTTGTCTGCAGAGGCTATGGCTTCAGGAAGAGAGCCTATAACGTCTCCCAAGCCTCCCGTAGAGGCAAACGGAACCGCCTCAGCCGCCACAAAAAGAATTTTTGCCATTTATTGACCGTACCTTTCTCGTTTCCGCCGATACAGCGGAGCTCATATCATTTTTGACTTTGCTATATAAAGCGGCATTGTACTGTGCCCTGACAGCATAACATCATTGCGTACAACCACATTTTTATCCGCTATCACGCAGTTTACAAAGGCATTCTGAAGGATCTGTGTATCCTGGAAGAGTATGCTGTTTTTGACAACAGCGTGTTTGTCCACCCTGACGCCTCTGAAGAGTATTGAGTTTTCAACAGTTCCCTCTATTATGCAGCCGTCGGCTATGAGTGAATTAGACACCTTGGAGTCTCCGATATATTTGGTGGGAGGGCTGTTTCTGATCTTGGTATAAACAGGGCGTCCCTTCACTTTGAAAAGCGCCTCTCTGTTTTTGGGGTCGAGCAGGCTCATATTGATATTATAATACTCTGTCATGGAATTTATGCTGGCATAGAAGCCGTCATACCTGTATATCTTGTAATTGAACTTGCCGATGCCCCGCCCTATTATATCGCGCGTGAAGCTTGTAAAACCGTGGCTGAGCGCGTCGAGAATAAATGTCTGCAGGAAACGGCGCTTCACTATCCATATGTTTATGCACACGTCTCTTCTGCCCGAAAAATCCTTCTGATGAGAGGCTATATCGGTGACATCGCCGGAGTCGCTCGACTTTATGACATTATAGTACCTTGAGGTTTCCGGCGTGAGAGTCATCCTCTTAACGCCGATGGTTATATCGGCTCCCGCCTCCTCGTGATAATCTATCATGTCGTTGAGATTTATGTTGCATATGGAGTCGCAGTCGCAGAGCACCACCGTGTCGCAGGTGAGCGAGGCTATAACGCCCTGAATGCTCATAAGCGCTTCGAGTCTTGAGCTGTAGAGCCTGTTGTTTTCGTTGGAGAAGGCGGTTATATAAGGAGGAAGTATCTTGAGTCCTCCCGAACGCCTTGCAAGGTCCCAGTCCTTGCCGGAGCCTATATGGTCCATAAGCGACTGGTAATTGTAGTGCGTAATGACATTGACGTCACTCACACCCGAATTCACGAGATTTGAAAGAGCGAAGTCCACAAGTCTGTATCTGCATCCGAACGGCACCGACGCCATGGTCCTCTTGCTCGTAAGCTCAGAGATATTGGTGTCGTGGAGGTTGGAAAAAATGATTCCGGTAACTGACATGGTCTTGTCCTCCTTATATAAGCTCTTCAAGCGTTGCGGAGTTGACTTTCAGGTCTCCCCCTATCTTTTTGCCGTCGGGAATGACGAGCTCAGATCCTATTATGGTGACATTGACGCCTGGGGTCGAACCGTCGCCAACCTTCGCCTTCTTGCCGACAACCGTGTTTTCATCTATTATGACGTTGTCGACCACTGCTCCGGATTTTATCACCACGCCGCTCATTATCACGCTGTTGTTGACAAGCGCTCCTTTTTCGACTGTGACTCCGGAGAACAGAACCGAGTTTTTCACAGTTCCCATTATCTCGCAGCCTTCGGTTATTATTGAGTTTTCAGTCACGCTTCCGGCTCCGATGAACTGTGCGGGCTGAGCCGAATTGCGCGAGAATATGCGGAAATCCTTGTCGTAGAGATTGAACTTGGGCTTGTCTCCGAGAAGGTCCATGTTTGCTTCCCACAGACTGGATATGGTTCCGACGTCCTTCCAGTATCCTTCGAATGGATATGCATACATTCTTTCGCCTGCGGCGAGCATGTTGGGTATGATGTTCTTGCCGAAATCGTTGGACGAGCCCTCTGTCTGCTCATCCTCGATCAGATACTTCTTGAGCTTCGCATAGCTGAATATGTAGATTCCCATGGACGCCTTGGTGCTCTTGGGATTCTTCGGCTTTTCCTCAAACTCGTATATTCTGGCGTTCTCGTCGGTGTTCATTATGCCGAACCTTGAAGCCTCTTCAAGAGGAACGTTCAGAACGGCAATTGTGCAGTCCGCCTCGCTCTTCTTGTGAAAATCGAGCATTTTGGAATAGTCCATCTTGTAGATGTGGTCGCCGGAAAGTACCAGCACATAGTCGGGGTCATACCTGTCTACAAAGGGCAGATTCTGATATATGGCATTTGCAGTTCCCTTATACCAGTCGGCTCCTTTGTTTTTCTGGTAAGGCGGCAGTACCATAACGCCTCCGAAAATCCTGTCGAGGTCCCAGGGCTGTCCGTTCCCTATATACTCGTTCAGGACAAGGGGCTGATACTGGGTAAGAACGCCCACCGTATCGATACCCGAGTTGATGCAGTTTGACAATGTGAAGTCTATGATACGATATTTTCCGCCGAAAGGAACTGCAGGTTTTGCCGTTTTTTCGGTCAGGGTATAAAGGCGGCTTCCCTGTCCTCCGGCAAGCAGCATTGCCACACATTCTTTTTTGTGATACATATTGACCTCCCGATACTTTATATGTTTATAAAACTTACATGACTCATGATACACAAGTCGCAATATCTGCCTTAAAAGGTCTCACTTCAAAAAAGCGTTTCCCGACATGCGGGAGCTTTCCCTTCGGCGTCAGGCACACGCAGGAGCCGTGCGTTTGCACGCAGGCAGATGCGGGCGCCTCCGCTTGTTTTTCATAAATTACGGGCGGGGCATCCTGTCGGTCGGTTCATGCCCGCTCCCGCCCTGTACCCTGTTGCAAGTGACTCTGTCACCCGGAAGATTTTGACTTTGATCTGCGGCGGGGAGCTTTCCCGGAGCCGGTATCGGAAATTTCAACTGCGGACATTGATGGATCCGCGTCTTTTTCGGGATTTGCCTCGCTCTTCTTCGCCTTTTTTCTGGTCGTGCTGCCGCCTGCAGACTCGTCGTCCTGTTTCGGTCTGAGTATGACGGCAGTCAGAGGAGCGAGCTTTATCTTTATCATGCCTTTTCTGGATCTTATCGGGTTCTTATTGACCGTGCCGCTTCCTCCAAACTCTTCCTTGTCCGAGTTGAAGACCTCGCTGTAGGAGCCCGCGTCAGCCGGCAATTCAAATGAATTTATTGCAGCTGCAGAGAAATTAAGCACGGCGACAAGCTCGGAGCCACTTCTGTCCTTTCTCTTGAAGGCTATGATATTTTTTTCCTTCAGGTCGGGGTATATCCACTCAAAGCCCTCCCAGGAGACGTCGTTTTCCCAGAGCTCCTTGTTCTTAAGATAAAAGTTGTTGAGCTTTTCGACATAGTGACGCAGCTTCGCGTGCATCTCAAAATCGGTCATGAACCATTCAAGCTGATTCTGATAGTCCCATTCCCTGAACTGACCGAACTCGCACCCCATGAACGTCATTTTCTTGCCGGGGTGGAGTATCTGATAAGCCATGAAAAGGCGGTCGCCTGCAAATTTCTGTTCATAGTTTCCGAAATTCTTGTCAAGCAGGCTCTTTTTTCCGTGAACGACCTCGTCGTGAGAGACCGGGAGGATATAATTTTCTGAATATGCGTAGCACATCGAGAATGTGAGCTTTTCGTGGCAGTACTTTCTGAAATACGGGTCGCAAGCAATGTAGTCATACATGTCGTTTGCCCATCCCATATTCCATTTGAAGTTAAAGCCGAGCCCTCCGTCTGAAACTGGAGTCGTTATCTTGGGAAAAGCGGTTGATTCCTCGGCAATCATCAGCACATCCGGACACTGAGAAAAAATAACGGTGTTGAGTTTTTTGAAAAATGCGATAGATTCAAGCGACTCATTGCCGCCGTATATGTTGGGATTCCATTCTCCGGCTTTTCTTGAGTAGTCAAGATAGAGCATGGAAGCAACGGCGTCCACCCTCAGACCGTCTATGTGATACTCTGTAAGCCAGAAAAGCGCCGACGATATCAGGAAACACTGCACCTCGTTGCGCGCAACGTCAAAGCAACGGGTCCCCCATTCCTTGTGCTCTTTTCTGTCATCTCCGGAATATTCGTAGAGACACCCGCCGTCAAATTCATACAGACCGTGCTCGTCCTTTGGAAAATGAGCCGGCACCCAGTCCATTATGACGCCGATTCCGTTTGTATGAAGCTTGTTTATAAAATATTTGAAATCCTCAGGGCTTCCGAAACGCGAAGTCGGGGCAAAATATCCGCAGCACTGATAGCCCCAGGAGCCGTCAAAGGGATGCTCGGTGACCGGCATGAGCTCGACATGGGTATATCCCAGCCTCTTTACATAGGGGACGAGCTCGTCTGCTATTTCTCTGTAGTTGAGATACGCGTCGCCGTTGACGTTTGTCTTTCCGTCTCGGGTCCTCCATGAGGCGAGATGTATCTCGTAAATATTCATCGGGGCGCTGTAAAAGAACTTTCCCGAAGCAATTTCGCGGCGCTTTTCAAGCCATGCTGAATCTCGCCATGAAAACTTGTCCTCTGTGTGAATTATGGACGCGGTATGCGTGAGCGTCTCCCCGAAGGTCGCGTAAGGGTCTGCTTTGTAACGCTCTCCGGCGTCTGAGTATATCTTATACTTGTACTTCTGACCCTCTATCTTGTCCTGAGTGACCAGGACGAGCTCCCATACCCCCTGCTCTGTCACGCGGTTAAGAGGAAGGCCTGTCTGCCAGTCTGTAAAATCCCCGACAAGCGAGACCTTGTGAGCCTTGGGTGCCCATACTCTGAATGTATAAGAAAAGCCGTCGCTTTGGTCCTCACGATGTACACCGAGATACTTGTAGGCCCTGTAATTTGTGCCTTCGTGAAATAGGTATGACGGCAGTGCTTCGCTTGATTCTTTTTGATTCTTGCTTTTTTTTGCGTCACCATTATTTTTCATGATAATCTCCCATACCGCATCATGCGGCTGACACTAACTATAAATCTTTATGCCGCTTCCGAGGCGGCTCAGATGCCATTTTCCTGTACGCTTTTCCGTCATACAAAAGGCAGACACGGATCTTCCGCAAGCGGCGGGAAAACAGCTCCACCGGTCAAAGCTCCGGCGGCACGACTGGAACAGCCGGCATTTTTTCTTTTTTTCTTTTTGTTCACATTCATCCACAGTACTGTATATTCCCCATAAGTACCGGCGAGGCGGGTACAAAAATCAGGAAAAAGCTCTCATGGACCTTCCTGTCTGTATTGACATTGAAATGTCCCTTTGTAAATAAATATACATTATCACCCGTATATTATACCATGCTCCGAACCTTTTTTCAATAGTTTATAAAAATATCCTTCCAAATTTTAACATATAAAGCAAAAATATATTGGCATTTTTGTATAATAAACGCACAGCGTATTTGTGCATGATACCGTCGATTTTTGTCGTTTGCACAAATTTTACATGCTTTTAACTATTATTTGCATCAAAATTTCTACAACCTGATTTGAGCAAAGCACAGCAAATCAAAACGATGCCGCCGTGTTCCAGACACAGGCGGCATCGATAATTATTTACCGTATACGTTCATCGCAAGACAAATGTCGCGCGCGGCTGCGGCAAACCGGTTGTAGAACTCGTAACCCGGCACTTTGGCCGCAAAGTAGCAGAGCCTGAGGGTATCTGAGCCTGAGCCGAACGCCAGCGTATATCCGTCCGGCACCTCGATATCAAGTCCACCGAAATGCATCCACTCGCGCACTGCCGAGCGCTCGGCGGTCAGCGTGTATGTAGCAAGCGTCTCTGTGATTCCGGAAGAAAACTTCACGACCGACACAGTCATGACCGACCCCTCGGAGCAGGCTGACACAGGGACTTCTATATCTGTTATCACCTTGTTTTCAAACATATCAATATCCATGAGTATATACGGCGCATCCGCGTAATTCCATTCGCTGAATGCATTGATGTTGTATATCTCATCGAGATACTCGCCAGTTAAAAGAGATGACCCCTTGGTTATATAATCCCTGTCATTTTCCTCATCCGAATCCTGGTTCTTTATACCGTAGACATTGAAGGCAAGCGTCGTGTTGTTCACAGTGCCGTCGGACGAATAGAAGCCGTAGCCTCCCTGCGGCGACCCGATGTACACGACCCGGCTTCATATCTGCGCGTATCGATTTTTCACCGAGGCAAAAGAAGTGACGTCAAGACTTGACAAGCGCTTGCGTAAGCGCTATAATATAGGTCGGCGAGTTCGCCGGATGCCGGTACCCGGTATTGATACAGACGTCGTCAGTCCTGGCGGCTGAGACGTAATTTACATAAACAGCGTTGATATAGAATTCGTAAAAAACAGATACAACAAAAAGCATATTGTTACAGAACGCAACTTACTTCAGCAGGAGGATGTCAGATGAAAGACGAGACCAAATGCCTGCACTCAGGCTATCACCCCAAAAATTCCGAGCCGAGAGTCGTTCCCATAGTCCAGAGCACAACATACGTATACGATTCCACCGAGGAAATCGCTGCTGTATTTGACGACCCCACCAAATCGCTCATATATTCAAGGTTTGCAAACCCGACCGTAATGGCTGTGGAGGAAAAAATTGCAGAGCTTGAAGGCGGAGTCGGAGCAATGTGCACTTCATCGGGGCAGGCGGCGACGCTTCTGTCAATACTCAATCTGTGCGGAGCAGGCGACAGCTTCATAAGCACCACGGAGATATACGGAGGTACGGTAAATCTGTTCTCGCACACCCTCAAAAGACTGGGCATAGAGTGTATCTACGTCAGCTCACATGCAAGCGACGAGGAGATAGACAAGGCGTTCAGACCGGGGGTAAAAGCGGTATTCGGCGAGACAATTGCCAACCCCGCCCTCACCGTTCTGGACATAAAAAAATTTGCAGACGCCGCTCACCGTCACAATGTCCCCCTTATAATAGACAATACATTTGCAACGCCGATACTCTGCAAGCCCTTTGAATACGGTGCCGACATAGTGATACATTCGACCACCAAATACATGGATGGCCATGCCGTACAGGGCGGAGGCGTCATCGTAGACGGCGGAAAATTCAACTGGGCAAATGGGAATTTTCCCGAATTTACCGAGCCGGATGTCACATATCACGGCATATCATATACTGAAAAATATCATGAGATGGCATACATAATCAAGGCGCGCATGCAGCTCATGAGAGATTTCGGAGCATATCCCGCCGCGCACAGCGCATTTCTTCTCAATCTCGGTCTTGAGACGCTTGCAGTGCGCATGAAGCAGTATTGCATAAACGCTGAAAGAGTGGCGCGTTATCTCGCTTCCTCTGATAAAGTGGAGAGCGTGCGCTACCCCATGCTCCCCGAGGATCCCAGCTACGAAAACGCAAAAAAATATCTCAAGGGCGCCAGCGGCGTCATATCCTTTGTAATAAAAGGAGGCAGAGAGGCTGCGATGAAGTTCATGAACTCCCTTGAGCTTGCCTCAAACGAGGTGCATGTAGCCGACATACGCACCTGTGTTCTTCACCCCGCAAGCGAGACCCACCGCCAGCTCTCCGACGAGCAGCTCGCCGCCGCCGGCATAGAGGCGGGAATGGTGCGCCTCTCTGTGGGCTTAGAGAACTGTGACGACATCATAGACGACCTCAAAAACGCCTTCGCCAAGGTCTGAGTCCCCTCCGAGCGCCCTTGCCCACGGCCTTTTAAGGCTTTACGAAAATTCTAAAAACAAAAAAATGCGCAGAGGTAGCTCCGCGCGCTTTGTCAGGGCCCGCTCCGCCTCAGGGCCTCGAGCGCCCCGCGGGAAAACACCCGCCCGTGTAAGGCGCCCCGCGGGAAAACACCCGCCCGTGTAAGGGCAGCCAGCGCAGAAAAAGCAAGTATTACCCCGCGACTTAAAAAAACCAAGGTCGAACCGATATGTAGACCTTGGTTTTTTTGTTATAAATAGATAAAAAATATGAAACAAATAAAAAATATGTGATATAATTTTGAAAAACATGAGAAAAAAATCGGTTTTTCTTGACATACACTTATGAAGGCGCTTTCAGAAATGAAGGAGAGGGGGCAACATGTGTGAACATGCAGAAGAGCAAGCGGTCATCACCGACGAGCAGATAATCGACCTGTACTGGCAAAGGGACGAAAAGGCGATACAGAAGACCGATCAAAAATACGGGAAAATTCTGTTCAGAATAGCATATAACATTCTTCACGACCCCCTTGACTGCGAGGAATGCCGGAACGATACATATCTCGGCGTGTGGAGGGCCATCCCCCCGACAAGGCCTGTCGCATTTCCGGCGTTTATCACGCAGATAATGAGGAATATCGCGATAAATCGCTACAAGGAAAGGCAGAGCCAAAAGCGCGTGCCGTCCGAGCTCACAATTTCAATGGAGGAGCTGAGCGACGCGCTGCACAGCGATGATTCATTTGATGCCGGGTATGAGGCACAGGAGGTCGGAAGGATTGTAAGCGACTATGTCAGAGGCCTGTCAAAACGACAGCGGTATATTTTCATCGACCGCTTTTATTTTGCGGAACCCGTCGAGACTACCGCCGCCGCCCTTTCGATTTCGGTCCCCACGGTTTACAGAGAGTTAGACAGGATAAAACAGGGGCTGAAAAAGCATCTTGAGAAAAATGGAGTGTTTGTATGAATAATCACATCTTGACGGACGCCGTCAGCTGCCTCGATGAGGAGCTGATATCTGAGCATCTGGAAATGAAGGAAAAACTGAAGGGCAGTACCAAAAGAAAAGGGAAGAAAAATTTTACCGGATTGGTCGCCGCGGCGGCCTGCCTTGTGGTTGTACTCGCCTGTATTCCGTTGGCGACAAACATATTGCCGCTCTTTTCCGACAGGACGATAGGCGTGTATTATTCTGCAGACTCGTCGTATGATGGGATAATGTACAGGGGAAAGCCTATCAGCAAGGACGAGTCAAACGCCTTTTTTGCAGAGCATGAGAGAGAGATTCTGTCGCTTATATCAAATGTAAAAAATGTAGCTTTGGATTCACTGCGCATTTCGAATAACGGAATCTATCATGTTACGGTGACAGAAGAGGAGCGCTTTGTGAATTTCGGCAGCGCCACCTTCTTTGTGCTTGATGAAAGCGGGAAAATTGTAGCCTCGGTGGATTTGTTCAGGGCCAACGGCTCCCTGTTCCATCGCATAACCTGCGGCGACACAAAAATCGATAAGCTGAACGAGCTGCTGTCGCAAAACCCAGATACAAGCTTTGTCATGGTCTATATCAATTTCAAAGAGGCAGCTATCGCACCGGACAACACGATATATTTTCTTGATGAGGATAGGATAATAACATCTGGTGCGAGCTATTATTCGCTGTTCAATATAATATCCAATCAGCTGAGCTACGAGCTGCTGGAACAAGAGCAGTGATTTATAGAGAGTCATGGTTTGATTTTACAGCGGCAGACAGTAGCAGCAGATGATGAAAAGTATGCTTTTCATGAAAGGAAAGGAGCGCTCCATGAAAAAATCCAAATTTGTAAAGCTACTCAGCATACTTCTGTGTGTGGTTGTCATGATACCGGCATTCAGCGTCAGCGCCGGGAATGATTCTGCAAGCGAAGCCCCGGCAATCGAGCTTGACGACGGAAAGAAGGAAGAATCAGAGCGCTGATAGGAGCAACCTTGTTTATTTGGGGCAGGCGTCGTCTCCATATATTAAGGACGCTTCTACGGACGCTCTTACAAGCACAAACGACTACATAGAGACGGACCCTGTGTTTGTCGGAGATATAGACGGCAACGGCAGAGCTGACATGATAGTACACTGGACATCGTCAAGTGGAAAAACGGCGGCGATATTAACTTTCTCACGTATCGCGGCACGGCGTCTTGTTCCTTCTCGTCCGCTGTCCGTACAGATACGCTTGTTGGTATTCCGTATTACAACGACAATTAAGTCGAGTATTTTGCACTTTTGACAAGAAATACACAATATATAATATATATTACATATACCCGTCAGACATTTTCTCAAGAATGTGTCCTGACTTGTATCAACAATAAATGAAAGAGGTTATTTTTATGAAAAACATTAAGAAAAGAAGACTTGCAGGCGCGATAGCTGTCATTGCCATCTTAGCAATATGCTCACTTATGCTCTGCTCATATATCGACTCTCCCGACATCCCGCCGGACAACGACGAAAACGGAATCGCACAGCCCTCCGAGCGCTTTATAGAGCAAATTAAAGAGGATTATCGCGATGGCGGCGCAGAAGGAGCCTACATTACCGAATATTATGGAGTTTACAACGGAAACTGTGTCCCGCTGGTAATCAGTAATGGTATTGGCCTAACTATGCTTGTAGAGCAAACGATCGCCGGAGAGACGTTCGTTTTCGCTGACACCAGCAAGGTTATAGACGTCTGGGTAGACGGAGAATTTTTCACCCTCGAAGAGGCATATGAAAATGGATACCTCACAGCCGAGCAGATAGCCGACATTGCCAGAACCTGCGCCTATGGTGAGTATCTTGTGATTGACGACCCGTCCGCGTCCAACAGCGTGCCTGTCACCGATGACACAGACTCCCCCGACACCACCTTTATCTATGAGGAGCAGGTTCCCTGCGTGACGGAGAGCTAAGCACCCTTCTCCGTGGCATTGTGCAAAACTCATCAAGCATTGAACGCTGAAAATGAAAGAGGTTATTTTATGAAAGGCACTAAAAAAAGAAGACTTGCAGGCGCGATAGCCGTCGTCGCTGTTGTTGCAATGTGTGTGCTTATGCTCTGCTCATATCTCGACTCTCCTGACATCCCTCCGGACAACGACGAAAACGGAATCGCACAGCCCTCCGAGCGCTTTATAGAGCAAATTAAAGAGGATTATCGCGATGGCGGCGCAGAAGGAGTCTACATTACCGAATATTATGGAGTTTACAACGGAAACTGTGTCCCGCTGGTAATCCATCATAGTATTGCCGCATATACGATCATAGAGCAGACGATCGCCGGAGAGACGTTCTTATTTGCTGACACCAGCAAGGTTATAGACGTCTGGATAGACGGAGAATTTTTCACCCTCGAAGAGGCTTATGAAAAGGGATACCTCACAGCCGAGCAGATAGCCGACATCGCCGAGATACGCAGAAGCGGCGAATATCTCAGCTTTGAGGAGCCAAGCAAGGTCACCGAGAGCGCTGATGACACCGACGCCCCAGATACCACCTTTATCTATGAGGAGCAGGTTCCCTGCGTGACGGAGAGTTAAGCGCCCTTCCCCTTTCTTGCGCGGTGAAGAAATGTGTTAAAAGGGTGATTAAAAACGCCGCAAAGACCCCAGCCGGAAAAGTTTTCCCGGCTGGGGTTGCACTTTTTTATCGCTTACTTTTTTAAGCTTCAGTCGTCATACTCAGACTCGAACTCTATCACAGCGCCGGTGACAGCGTCGATCTTGTACTCATATTCGACGAAGCCCTTCGAAAACTCGACCTCATATGCGATGATGCCGTCGTCTCTGTCAAGCTCGCTCTTCACAAAGCCGACGTCGGAGGCA
>CALXXF010000011.1 GCA_944392615.1 uncultured Clostridia bacterium | reverse complement strand
GGGCAAAATACTGCCCCGGCTGTGCCGCCAGAGTTCACAGGCGGCAGAAAACAGAAAGTGAACGGAAAAGGAGGTCTTGTGTGGACAGTTAGGAGCGAAAAAAGCCTTGATTTATCAGGCTCCGCAAGCCCCAAACCGGGGCAGGTGGTATAAAGTATCGTCCGCCCCGGAAAACGGGCTTCTAACCGTCCACAAAACGCACTATGACAAACACGATTTACATTACATTCAAAGTACAGATGTCAATATCACCTCGTGTTTGCGCCGAAATTCAGAAGGAAAGAAATATACGGGCAGTCATGCTCCTGTCTGCGCCGTCCTGTTTTGGTATGGAAGATCCGGCGGTTCAAATTTAATGCTGCAAAGGCCCTCGTGCAGCTCTTTCTGTGTTACCAAGCTCAGGAGCAGAGAAAACGGTTTCTGTTCATAAAAAAGTTACTTCAGGGTAAAAGGATTTTCTTCACTTTGTGTTGACACACAGATTGTTCGTGTGGTATCATATACACGAAACTGTTGTTCGTGTCGACTGCGGCACAGCACCGTCGGACACAGCCGGTCCGGGATCTTTGCCGGCGGGTACAAAATTTTTCGGAAAGAGGTGCCCTATGAGCTTCAAAGACAGGCTAAAGGAAAAACGGTTGGAAGCGAATCTCACACAGGTGCAGCTTGCGGAAAAGATATCTGTAAGCGCAAGGACGATTCAGAATTACGAGATGGGTTCACGCAGACCTGTGAAGTATGAAGTTGTAGAGAGAATATCAGAAGCACTGGATACAACTCCTGAGTATCTGCTCGGTCAGAGCGGCATTCTCGTGGCTGCAGCATATGAAAAGGGCGGCTCTGAGGCTGCGAGGGATATCGACGCGCTTGTCAGTGAAGTGACGGGCATGTTCGCCGGCGGCTCATTGAGCGAAGACGCTCTTGACGGGGCGATGCGCGCACTGAACGAGGCGTACTGGATAGCCAAGGAGAAAAACAAAAAGTACACTCCTAAAAAATACCGCGGCGGCGGGTCGACGGAATGAGCTTGCTTTTCTGTCTGTTTCTTGCTTTTCTGCCGTGCGAATGCGGGTGAGATCATGGATGTAAGAAAGCTCTTTAAGATCGGCGGCGGCCTTGTAAAGCGATGCGGGACGAGGGATCCCTTTGACATTGCCCGCCAGACAGGCGCAGAGGTCCTGTTTTGCGGGGATCTTGCGTCGCTGAAGGGAATGTACAGGGTAGTGAGGCGCAACCGCTTTATCATCATCAACGCGGACCTTGACGAGCATATGCAGAAAATCGTATGCGCTCATGAGCTCGGTCACGACCAGCTGCACAGAGGGCTTGCGAAGGACAGCGCGCTCAGGGAGTTCATGCTCTACGACACGAGCACGAGGCAGGAGTATGAGGCCAACATCGTAGCCGCGGAAATCCTGCTTGACACGGACGAGGTGCTGGACTGTATCTATAGGCGCGGCTACACCTCCGAACAGATTGCACGCGCCATGGAAACCGATGTCAATCTTGTTGCCCTGAAGATATCCCATCTTGCCGAAGCCGGCTATGACCTGCGTCGGATCGAGCATCGCAGCGATTTTCTGAAATAGGAAACTGAAACAGGATGAGCCGGAATACTGCACACCGCCCGGCTCACTTCTGAAATCCCGGTGAAGCCGCCGGCCTGTCCTTATGTGTACGGAAGGCGCTTTCGCCTTTGTGCAAGGACCGCGCAACACAGTGTTTTGCACGTTTTTTGTGCGTGAAGTAGTACCCTTCAAAAAATTTCGGGCTGCATTTCGCAGTGCTTCGCGCGGTTTTTGCGCCCGTGGTCATATTCGGCACAGACATAATGCCGCTTTACGCCGCGCGCCTCGCCACTTTGGACGGGGTATGTAAGCCAAAAATATGGTCTTGCAGGATGTTATAAATTGCGACAAATAAGATTTTCAGATTTCGACAAATAAAATTTCCACACTTCGACAAATAAAATTTCCACACTTCGACAAAGAAAATTTACACACTTCGACAAAGAAAATTTACACACTTCGACAAAGAAATTTTCCAGACTGTGACAAAGAAAATTTACAGACTGTCAGCGAGGAAGTTTACAGATCATCAGGAAAAAGCGAAAAACAGTCTCTGTCACATGAAAGGAGCGCGGAGCATGAAGCAGCGCACATACATCGCGATCGATCTTAAGAGTTTTTATGCTTCGGTTGAGTGCCGGGAGCGTGGTCTGGACCCGCTGGACACAAACCTTGTGGTTGCAGATGAAAGCAGAACCGACAAGACGATTTGCCTTGCTGTGACACCTCCGCTCAAAAGCTACGGCATATCTGGGAGAGGAAGGCTGTTTGAAGTCAGGCAGCGGGTAATGGAGGTAAACGAATTACGACGGCGCAACGCTCCGGGACGCAGGCTCAAAGGCTCGTCTCATTTTTTCTCCTGGCTGCAGAACGACCCGTCCCTTGCCGTCGACTTCATCACAGCGCCGCCGAGGATGGCGCGTTATATGGAGTACAGCCTCCGTATCTATCAGATCTATATGAAATATGTGGCGCCTGAGGACATCGTCGTGTATTCTGTAGACGAGGTCTTCATGGACGTCACCGGTTACCTTGCCGCATACGGGTTTTCGCCGCGTGCTCTCGCCATGGAGATAATTCTTGACGTACTTCGCACCACCGGAATCACTGCCGCCGCCGGAATAGGCACAAATCTCTACCTGTGTAAAATCGCGATGGATATTGTCGCCAAGCATATTCCGGCTGACAAGAACGGCGTGCGCATAGCAGAGCTTGATGAAATGAGCTATCGCAGGACGCTGTGGTCTCATCAGCCCCTAACCGACTTCTGGAGAGTGGGCAGAGGATATGCGGACAAGCTGGAAGAAAACGGAATGTTCACTATGGGCGATGTCGCACGCCGCTCTGTCACCGATGAGGACCTGCTTTATAAGCTCTTCGGCAGGAACGCGGAGCTGCTTATTGACCATGCGTGGGGCTGGGAGCCCTGTACATTCGGGGAAATAAAGGCGTACAAGCCGGAATCGAGAAGTCTGGGCTCAGGACAGGTGCTTCATATTCCCTATGAGGCGAGCAAAGCGCGGCTTGTGCTTAAGGAGATGGCAGACGTACTTTCAATGGATTTGACGGACAAGGGTCTTGTGACCGATCAGCTTGTTGTAACAATAGGCTATGACGCCGTGAATCTGACCGATCCCGACAGGAGGGCGGAGTACCGAGGCGAGGTCGTGAAAGACCACTACGGACGTCAGATACCCAAACACTCGCACGGTACGGTGACGCTTGACCGTTATACCTGCTCCACAAAGCTCATCGTGGAAGCAGCCGCGGAGCTGTTCGACCGCATTGCAGACGGCAGCTTGCTCATACGTCGGCTGAACATCACGGCAAATCATGTGACGGACGAGGCCTCGGCCGTCTGTCGTGGCGGCAGCTCTGAGCAGCTCGACCTGTTTACCGACTACGCGGCGCTTGAAGAAAAGCGCAGGCAGGAGAATGAAGCGCTGGCAAGGGAAAGGAAGCTGCAGCAAGCCTTGCTCGGCATTAGGAAAAGGTACGGCAAAAACGCCGTCATAAAGGGCATGAATCTGGAGGAAGGCGCCACCGGAAGGAACAGAAATGCTCAGATAGGCGGGCACAAGGCATAGCGGATAAAGAAATCTCAAGCATACGGAGGTCATAAAGGATGAGCCAGCATGTTACAGTGAATGATTATGATCCTGAGTGGAGAAAAAAGTTCAAGGACGAGGCCTTGCTTATAAAGGACATTATCGCCGATAACTGCGTAGCCGTCTATCACATCGGAAGTACGTCTGTGCCCGGACTGGCGGCTAAACCGATCATTGATATCATGGTCGTCGTCAGGAGCCTTGAAAAAGCAGACGCCGCCGCAGAAAGATTTTCACGCGCAGGCTATGAATATCTCGGAGAGTTCGGAATAGAGGGCAGACGCTATCTGCGCAAAGGCGGAGATGAAAGGACACATCAGATCCATATTTTCAGTGCGGACGACTGGAATAATATCGGAAGACATCTTGCGTTCCGGGATTACATGCGCACCCACGAAAAAGAGCGCGACGAATATGCCAAAATCAAAAAAAGCCTTGCGCGGAAATTTCCGTACGACATAAAAGGATATTGCGACGGGAAAGACAGCTTTGTCCGCGAGGCGGAACGGCGCGCGCTTTCTCAGTGCGACCAGACGTGGGACAAATTGTATATCGCCGCAAGGAAGGTTCAGTACAGAAGGAATATCTCACCTTTGGCAGAGGCAGGAGCTGTTTCAGCCGCACTGCTTACGTCTAAGGGAAACATATACGCCGGCGTTTGCATCGATACGGCCTGCTCTCTGGGAATGTGCGCCGAAAGAAACGCCCTTGCCGGCATGATCACAAACGGTGAAAATCAGATCTTGAAAATAGTCGCCGTCATGCCGGACGGAAAGGCGGGTATGCCGTGCGGCGCGTGCAGGGAATTCATGATGCAGTTGAGTGAAGAAGCCGGTGAAACAGAGATTTTGCGCGACTATGAAACAAAATCGGCGGTAAAACTCAAAGAGCTTGTTCCTGATTGGTGGGGCCAAAAACGCTTTTCTGATCATGCCGGATCTGACCGGAGCTGACAATAACCGACTTTCATTTGTCTGAGGAGGAATCCCCGGTGAAACAAAGAAACGAATACGACGACATCATTGATCTTCCTCATCATGTCTCGACGAAAAGACCCCAGATGCCCCTTGGGGACAGGGCGGCACAGTTTTCACCATTTTCAGCTCTTTCGGGTTATGATGACGCCGTCCGTGAAGCCGGACGGCATACCGACAGTAAGAAGGACCTGGGAGAGGAAGAAAAAGAAAAGCTGGACAAAAAGCTGCAGTATTTGTCGGAAAAGTCCGACGAGCACCCCTCGCTTACCGTCACATGCTTTATCCGAGACGCAAAAAAGCCCGGCGGCGCGTATGCGGAAAAAAGCGGGATACTTAAAAATATAAATGAGTGTGAGCGGTACCTGCTGCTGACAGACGGAACCAGGATCCCGCTGGATGATATCAAAGACATAGAGAGCGTATCGTTTCGTGATATGTTTTGAAAGCCGCTTTTATTCAAGCCACCGCGTGAAGCGGATGACAGAGTACAGAAAGAATAAATACGGCGGGGAATTTCTGTTTCTCTGCGTGAACAGCGACGCTGTGGAAACGGCAGGTTATTTCGGAACCGGTCCGGAATGCTCTGCAAATTTTTAAAAAGCTCACAAGGGGGTACGTATTCTGAAAGGCGTGCGCGGCGCAGGGAGTGCGGTTGAGCGGTGCACGATGGGTACGTATTCTGAAAGGCATGCGCGGCGCAGGGGAGTGCGGTTGAGCGGCTCACGAGGGATCCGTATTCTGAAAGGCATGCGCAGCGCAGGGGAGGGGCGAGGGTTAAAGGAAAATTTACGCCCAAGGATTTTGACAGGTATGAAGACACGGCGTGTTTATGGACGGACGCGCGGGGCAATAACAGAGCGTTGACAATTCCGGCGGCGATGATATATAATGTAATATGATAATTTTGCAAGAGGCAGGATGATGAAAAAAAGAAGCGCTTTTTTGTTTTTGTGTTTAATACTTGCGCAGATGCTTGCAGTATGCGCGGCAATGACAGGCTGTGACAGAGGAAGCGTCACGGACATGGAATTCAGGTTATCAGGCAAAGACGGATATGAGGTGACGGGAATAGGTGATTCTGCCGGAAAAAACGTAATAATACCCTCTGTTTACAGAGGATTGCCGGTTACCGGTATAGGAGACGAGGCGTTCTATGATTGCGACAGCCTCACAGGCGTGATTATTCCCGAAAGCGTTACCAGAATAGGCGACAGGTCATTTTTCAGCTGCGACAATCTGACAAGCGTGACCATTCCTTCCGGTGTTACTGAAATCGGAGATTCTGCTTTTGCATATTGCACCAATCTTTCGGATGCCGCCATCCCCGACGGCGTTGCCAGAATAGGCAGCAACGCCTTCTATAATTGCACCGCTCTTGAGAGCGTGATCATACCTGACAGCGTGTCGGAAATCGGTGCTTCAGCCTTCAGGGACTGCAGAGGGCTTACTGATGTAATTATAGGAGCCGGAATTACTGAAATCGGGGAATACGTGTTTTCCGGCTGCTTTGCTCTTGCAGGTGTGATCGTTCCTGACGGCGTGTCGTCAATCAAGGGTCATGCATTCGGGGATTGCCGCAGTCTTGAGAGCGTTGTTATTCCCGCCGGTGTGGAAAAGATAGCATCGGGTGCTTTCAGCGGATGCGACGGTCTTACTTGCGTTTACTATACGGGAACGCCGCAGGAGTGGGATGAGACCGACATAGGCAAATCCGGAAATGACTGTCTGACATCAGCCGGGCTCTTCTACTACAGCGACGGGCAGCCTGCCGAAGACGGCAGCTACTGGCATTATGAAAACGGCGCGCCTGTCATATGGTGAGCGCAGGCATGCGAAAAACAGCCGGCGGTACCGCTTACTTAACCGGCAGTATCGGTCGTAGCCGTATGCCTGACAGTGATCTGCGCCTTTTGCTCCCTTTGTGCCCGCGACTCTTGTCACGGTACAGCGCAAACAGATAAAATTTATACTCTGAGGGGGATATTGCATTATCCCCAGCGACATATTTTCCCAAACAGGCAAAATAAAATCCGGCGCACTTTTTTAAGTGCGCCGGATTTTATTTACATATATCATATATTTGGGCTCAGTGTCAGCCTGTACCTGAGACTGCTATGCGCGCGACTGCGTGTCATGTAGCCCTGAAAATTCATGTCAGGGGCAGGGTGACGGTAAAAACAGTGTTGCCCGATATGCGCTCATAGGTCAGATTTCCTCCCATGGAAGCGAGGTGTCGTCTGCATATGTACAATCCGAGTCCGAGGTTCTCTGAATTTTTTTCTCCGCTTTCATAGGGCTCAAATATGTTCTGCGGAGAGCTTATGCCCTTTCCGTTGTCGCTTACCGTTATCCGGCATATGCTTTTGTCACGGTGAGCCTCCATAACTATTACGGAGCATTCCGCGTGGTCGAGAGCATTGAAGATAAGGTTGCGCAGAACCGATTCCAGAAGCTTCGGCTTTGCAAAGACCCGGATGGACGCCGGGTGGTAGCGCAGTATTATGCCGTTTGCCGCGCAGTCTGGTTCAAGCTCCGTGAATATTCTTGAAAGCAGCGGTTCAAGCTCTGTGACGTCTGATTTTTCCGCTGTGTATGTCGTCTTTGAAAAGTGCTGTATCTCGGTTATGTCCGAGTCCATGACCCTGAGCTTTGCCGCTATATTTTCTATTGCGTCAGAACGCCTGTTTTCGTCGGACGTGTTTTTTACGTCGTTAAGCAACTGCTCCATCCTTGTCACGGGCTTTTTCAGATCGTGTGAAAGAAACCTGAGAAGAGAATCTCTTTCATTGATTATCGCCTTGAGGTCTGCTGTCTGTCTCTCAACCTCGCTCTGGAGGTTGGCGGTAAGATAAAGATTTCTCTTTTCCGTGACTACAAATTCACGGAAACTGGTGTATATGACGGTGGCAAGCAGAATGATAAACATCACAAACATAGGAGAATACAGGGACAGGCCGAACTGTCCTGAAGCAGCGGCTGCCACTATGACGGCACAAACTGCGCATTCCATGCCGAAGCCTCGTACCGTTTCATTGCACGAGGAAATGAGTCCGCTCAGCGCTATGCCCGTCGCAAGCAGCGCTCCGAGTATCTGTACTGCGATCTTCACAGCCGCCGTTTTGTCGTACGGAAGGATTTCCGCCATAAAGAGGAGCGCGCAAAATACTGCGGACAGCGAAACAAGAGTGTATTTTACAGAAAACCGTCCCACCTTTCCGCACCCGGAAAGAGCTCCTCCTATTGCTATGACGCCGGTGAAGCAAGCGCCGAGAGATTTTATCCAGTAGGGCGCAACGCAGGTGCCGGTATAGCGATGCGCGCAGAAGAAAGAGCCCATAACTCCCACCACGAGAAATATCAGCGGCACGAAGGAGGACGACCTCTTCAGAGCCGATACAAACACGAGCACCGCAAGAATTGCGATGCATATCATGGACAGGAACGAAAGTGCATCATCGTTTCTTCCCACAGCCCGCCTTACCGCAGAATCCTCGCCTATCAGTATATCGCCGTCGATAACAGCCTCTTTTCCTTCCTCGGCTTCGCAGTGTATAGTTACAAGTATTCCGTTGCTTGCGGGAGAGTCAATGGAAAGAAACTTTCTGTCGCTGTAGAGCGTCAGGTCCAGAAACATCGGCGATGTTGCATTCCGGTGTTCATATGTATGGTCGCCGCTGTTATAAAAAGCAGAATAGTCATAGTCGTAAATTGCGCCGGACACTCCTCGCAGCTGTACTCTGACATACACGTTGCATGCGGACAGTACCGGCGGAATATACATGGTAAGATGCCAGTTTCCGTCGACATCGCTGAGAAAATCGAGAGCCTCCGCCTTTTGTGAGAATTCAGGGTCAAGAGGGTCGAGGTTTGTTATCAGAAACTGGTAGCTGCCGCGTTCAAAAGAGCCGGAATCTCCGTCTGGGGTCGTTTCTGGCGACGATACCGACACAAAGCTGTCCGGTATCCTGTTCACGGCCTTAAAAACATGACAATCCTTTATGTCTGTTATCGACGACGTCAGAAGCTGAACGCCGTTTTCAACCGTCGTATTATAAACCGGAAGCTCGTCCGGTTTTGCTGAGCTCGTTATTGCCAGGGAGATAAAAAACACCGCTGCCGATATCAATATAATACCCAGCGGTATTATCATTTTTCTGACCGATATTTTCATCGCCACGCCTCCGTCATGAATTTATAGCCTTTTCCGAATTCTGTGACGATGAGATCTTTGTCGGAGGCAGCCTTTATTTTCCTTCGCAGATTGGAGATGTGATATTTTATGGAATTGGTCTTGAGACTCGGCATCTGCCAGACCTCTTCATATAGGGTGACGGCGTCAAAATACACTCCGGCATGGTTCATAAGATACCACAGTATATTGAACTCGCTTCCGGTAAGACTGAGCTGTTTGCCATCGTATTCCGCCGTTCTGCTTATTGCGTCGGCGGTAAGCCCGCAGATGCATATGCGTCCTTTGTCATCAGGCAGAAGTCTCAGTGACAAGCGCGCCTCTATCAGGCGGGGGGACGACGGCTTTATTATATAGTCAAGAGCTCCGGCATCAAAGCTGTCAAGCATGTGTTCCTCAGACGACAGAGCCGACATTACTATGACGGGCGGAAGGCTCTGACACCTTTTGAACAGATCCGTGCCTTCGCCGTCGGGCAGTATCAGATCCAGGAGCACTGCGTCGAATCCGGTACGTCCCAGCGCTTCTTCTGCATCTGAAAGAAGACCGACGCACTCGACCTCGTTCCCGCGCTCGATGAAGTATTTTGCCGTTGTCAGGGAAAGCTCCTCGTCGTCATCGATTATCAGAATTTTTCTGTTTGTAACTGCGGTCATTTTTATATATCCTGCCTCCATTTATGATCCGGGATCATTTCTCACCTGCGTACAGCCGAAAAAGCCCGGCGTTATGCAGTTAATGAATATTTTATCTCAATTCCGGAAAATGACGCGTAATTTTTTACATCGCGTCTGTTCGCCTGCTCTGAAAGTCATGCTTTCGGCAAGGCAGGCAGCAAGACAAATCAAATTTGACATATTCCCAATATCATGTATAAAGTATACATCATGTATAAATAATAGCATGAATTTTACCCTGTGTCAAATGTTATGTCGTTTTTCAGGGCGGCCAACGCTTTATGTATCTGGTTAGGAATGGTTAGGTTTTTAAGTGCAAGTCAGGCTGGGAGTAAAGCAGCTGACAATCGCCCCCTGCGCCGGCAGGAGGGCAGGGATGCGCTGTACCTCGCCGCGGTGGGAGCGTATTTGCACTGCGATCCTTCCGACCCTGTCAGCCGATTTCAGGTGATTTTATCACTGTGACTTTTTTGTTCTTCTTCCTGCACTGCTCGATGACGTTTTTTGTGACTTTTTATTGTCCGTCCCAGAAAGCAATTACCTCGTCGGCATAATCGATTATCTCAATGTTCCGTTTTATAGGCGCTCCCCTGCCGTATCTTTTATATTCGGGGAGAAATTCAGTGAGCTTTATGCGTTTTGCACGCGCATATTCTCCCGCACAGGCGTCTATTCCCCTCGCTCCTCCCGATACTATTTCACTTACCTCTTCGGGAAGATATTTTTCCAGATTGTCCACAGAGAATCCTCTTGAACCTACTACCGCTATTTTCATGCTTTCTCCATCAGTATCGCAGATATATTTTAAGCCCGGCAAGCATATCAATGTAAAGCAAACGCGCGTTCAATATATGGCAGGGCTTGTCTGGACCTGTAATAGCCGTTGGACCTGCGCGGCATTGCCCAATATATTGCGTGCAGCTGACTATCCGGGAATATTTTTCCGAATAATTTGCAGTCGGTTCCGGCAGAACATGTTTTGGCACATATGAGTCCTTGGTAAACTATATTGAGTTAATTATATAATAAAGCATCTTGGAAATCAACTCAAAAGAGGTAATATTTTCAACTCAAAACAGTTAATATAATTCTACAACGAAATTTTACAATGTTTTGATTGGAGCGATTATGTGAATATAGGAGAGGCGGTAAGGGAGCGTATTTTGGAGCTGTGCGCCGGGCGCGGTATCACGGTCAACAGGCTGAGCACCATCAGCGGCATCACGCAGTCTACCATCAACAATATAATCAGCGGTCGCAACAACAGCACTACAGTAGCGACGGTAAAGAAAATATGCGACGGACTGGAAATATCCATTGTCGATTTTTTTTCGTCGTCCGTGTTTGAAAATCTGGAGCAGGAAATCAAATGACCGGAAGGACAGAACCCGGTCGGACACATAACAAAAGACGGCCTCAGAAAAGGACGTCTTTTCTTAAGGAAACGATATATCTGCCGGTCTTTTCTGCTTATTCTGAGCCATGGCGTCGGGGCGCCGCTACACGTATGATATGCTGTTATAATACTCGTATGCGGCGGAAAGCAAGCAGAGGTTTTTGCCTGCGCGCTATTGACTCCGTGGGGATTAACGGTTATAATTGGTTTGTAAAACCGTGTTCGTAAGACTTCGGGCAAGGGCACTGCCTTTATATGCCGCGTAAACCGGCGGAATGCATCAGATGCTTTTTTACCTGCGAGTCCGGACGGCACGGACAGGAAGACACATAAATTTTTAATTTACACAAGGAGGCTGTTTTATGAAAGAGGGTTGGACAACAAGATGGAAATCCCTGTTTATATGGGTGAGCGCCTATCTCAGCATAATTGCGTTTGCAGTCGTCGGAGGATATGCGGTCGTAAAGTCTGAAGATGAGGAGCTGAAAAAAACTGCAAAACAGGCTTTTATAATCACGGTTATTTTTACGGCGATATCGATGTTTTTGTCGATCTACAGCAGTATAGGCGGTATGTTTGACGGATATTATATGTCCGATGCCTACACTGTCTGCGACATTATGAACAAGATCTCGTCAATAGCCAAAATAGTAGTTTTCGCAATATTTGCGGTCCGCTCATTTTTAAGCCAGAGTGCCGGAGCGGCTCAGCCTTCGGACGCGCAGAAGGGCGAATGAACAGAACTTTGGCACAAAATCACAATTACAGTACATCAGCAAAAGCAAGACCTTCCGGGAGGAGGGTCTTGCTTTTATATTTCTTAGCCCTGCCTTGCATGTTAATTTTGGTGCAGGCAGTATTTTCATGCGGGATTGGCCGAAGCCCTGCGCGTCTGTTGCCTGTCTTTCACTTTTTCTTATCTTTTCTGATATTGTTGAATTCACGGTAGATAAAGCAGCACAGAGCGTGTGGACGGCGGGGCGTGGTGTGTGGACGGCGGGGCGTGGTGTGCGGACGGCGGGGCGTGGTGTGCGGACGGCGGGGCGTGGTGTGCGGACGGCGGGGCGTGGTGTGTGTGCGGTCGGCGGGGCGTGGTGTGTGTGCGGTCGGCGGGGCGTGGTGTGCGTGTGGACGGCGGATGTGGTGTGCGGTCGGCGTGGTGTGCGGTCAACAAAAAACGCGCCGGTCGCTTTGGTCGCTGTTTTACAGCCGTGTAAATCATATTTTTTGCTGTAATCATACGTTTTCGGCGGGTTTCAACACAACATTCAAAATGTTTATGATTTGATTGCAAAGGGAGAACAAATGTGCTATACTCAACTTGAAGTACATGTCCGGAGGTGACATTATGGAATATTTTACCGCTCTCAATGACAGGCAGAGAGAAGCAGTAGCATGTACGGAAGGATATCTGCGGGTGATTGCAGGAGCCGGCAGCGGAAAAACCAAGCTGCTGGTGAGCAGGTATGCATACCTGGTCAGGGAATACGGTATCGACCCCGCAAATATTCTGTGTGTCACGTTTACAAACAAGGCAGCAGGTGAAATGAAGCGGCGCATACGCGCCATCATAGGGGAACAGTACGACACGTCGCTCATCTGCACATATCACGGATTCTGCGTCCGTGTATTGCGGGAGGATGTAGGCAAGATCTTCTATCCGCAGGATTTTCAGATCATCGACAAGTCAGCCCAAAAAGATATTCTTGCGGATATCTATCAGAAATTTGAGTTGAAGCTCGATCATGCAGGGTTTGAAAAGGTGCTGAAACAGATCGCTCAGAAGAAGGCCTCACGTGTATATGTCGCAAAAATGAGAGCTACGGTCAAATGCCAGGTGCTGGATGAAATAAATACTCTTGATGACAGGATCGTTGAGGAATATCTGCAACACCAAAAACAGATATACGCCATGGATTTCAGCGACCTCATCTATTTCACTCTTGATATTTTCGACCGCTGTCCCGATGTGCTGGGAAAGTGGCAGGACCGGCTCAATTACATTCAGGTGGACGAATTTCAGGACAGCTCGTCTGTTGAAATGGAGCTGATAGACAAGCTGTCGGAAAAATACAGGAATCTGATGATCGTAGGGGACCCGGATCAGAATATCTACGAATGGCGGGGCTCAGACGTGAAGCTTCTCGTTGATTTTGACAAACATCATGTGCCATGCAAAACCATCTTTTTGAATCAGAATTACCGTTCCACGCCCCAGATACTCAAATGCGCCAACACCCTAATAGATAAAAATCAGTTCAGGCTGAAGAAGGACCTTTTCACAAAATCAGGTGACGGTCCGTCAGTTATGTACTATCACAGCAAAAGCGATTTTGAGGAATCCGAAAGGATTGCGGAAAATATCAGAGAGCTGCGCAGGACATCCGGGTGCAGATACGCTGATTTTGCGGTGCTCTACCGTTCGGGATTTCTGTCCCGTGTCATTGAAAAGAAATTTACAGAAGAGGGGATACCCTATGAGATATTCGGCGGTGTAAAATTCTATCAGCGCATGGAAATCCAGGATATCATGGCATATCTTAAGCTTATTGTATTCGACGATGACAGCTCGTTCAAACGAATCATAAACAAGCCCCGCCGCCGGTTCGGAAGGACAAAAATGCAGCGTCTTGCTGCCCTTCAGAAAGAAGGCACCCTTTTTCAGACGCTGAAGGAAAATGTATCTGATCCCGTTTTCAGAAACAGCAGAGCGGAGGATTTCGTGGAGCTCATAGACAGGCTGCGGGCCTGTTATCATACGGTTCCTCTGGCTGAAACGGTGAGTGATGTGTGCGGGCAGACAGGCTATGAAACATACATACGCGAGCTTGGGGACATGGAGCGTTTTGACAACCTTGCCGAGTTCAAGCGCATCGCTGTGGAATATGAGAAAAGCTACGGCGAGGCGGTGACCTTGCCGGAATTTATAAACCAGATTTCCCTTCAGTCTGAGGATGACGACGAAAAAGAAAACGATACGGTCAAGCTCATGACTATACACGCGGCAAAGGGATTGGAGTTTCCGAACGTATTTGTAGTGGGCTTTTCGGAAGGGATCTTTCCGTCCTCAAAGACGATCGAGGACCGCAAACAACTCGGTCTTGAGGAAGAACGCCGCCTCTGCTATGTGGCTATCACGCGCGCTGAGATGCGCTTGTTTCTGTTCGATTCTGAGGGTATTGCTCCGAACGGCAGACAGAAGCTGCCTTCAAGATTTTTAAGAGAGATGGGAGCTCAGAATTATGTCTGCATTGGAGTCGTTCCGGACGAACTGCAAAAGGAGAGCGGGCGCATCGCATCTGGCGACGAACAAGAACACGGCAGGCAGGGGGCAGAGCTCGGTATTGGGGACAGCGTAACCCACCACGTCTTCGGAAACGGAGTGATAGTCGGATACGGAATAAACCGGAAGGTATACCGCGTCAGATTTGACGCGCTCGGCAGTATCAGGGATATTTCTGCAGATTTTTTTCAGCGCAAGCGCAGCTCATTTACAGCCGGTTGTTTGAATGCCCCGCAAGATGTGTCCGGAACATCTGACATCTGCACCATGGAGACAAGCGGGCAGTCTTCATCTGAGGTTTCATCTTTCGGGCGGTTTCCGGTTGATGGAGCATACTCTGGGATACCGTCTTCCGGAGCGGTACCCGCCGATGCTATGCCGGGCGCCGGTCCTGTGCCTGAGGCGGCCTTTCAGGACAAAAGTCCCACCCTTCAGGAAGCCGGGCGTTGTCGTGGCGCCTGCGCGGAAAACTTCACTGTTGAAGAAAAGGGAAATGCCGCCAGCTCTCTGGAAATAGCAGACAAGCGGCAAGCGCCGGGACAGATCGCAGAAGCGCCGGGACAGGTCGCAGAAGCATCGGGACAGGTCGCAGAAGCGCCGGGGCAGATCGCAGAAGCGCCGGGGTATGCCGCAGAAGCACCGGGACAGATCGCAGAAGCGCCGGGACAGGTCGCAGAAGCGCCGGGACAGGTCGCAGAAGCACCGGGGCAATTTGAAAACAGCACAGACGGCTCTGCGTCTTTTACGAAGGCTTCAGAAATCTGCAAAGCGTCACAAAAGAAGCTTGATAAAAACAAGACAAGCGGCAAGCGCCGGATGAGTTCGGCGGCTTCAGGAGATTTTCCCGCCGAAAGCGAAAAAGAAAATCTCTGGGATAGGGAAGATGTGCCTTCAAGCGGTTGGATCTGCGTAGGCGTCACCGATCTGGGTGAGCCGAGCGGCATTTGCGGTATGTGCGGCCGCCAGATAATCAGGTATGTTCACACTATGATTCATCCTGCTTTTCCACATTCAGTCGGCGCCGGGTGCGTATGTGCCGGAAGGATGGAGGGTGCTCCCGATAGAGCAAGAAAAAGAGAACGCGATTTTAAAAACAAGCAGGCGAGAAGGGAGAGCTTTCTCAATCGCAAATGGAGGACATCACGTAACGGAAACAGCTATCTGAAGATAAAAGAGCACGTGATAATCCTGTGTAAGTCAAAGGACGGCAGCCGCTGGAGCTTTTCTATAGACAGGATTTTCAACGATCGTTCGTGTAAAACAAAAGAGGACTGCATGCTTGAAGCGTTTGAAGCTCTTGACAGGCTGCTTTACCCCAACACAGAAAACGCTTCAAAATAAAAATCCGGCTCGCATGACAAGAAAGACGCACCGGACCGCAAGAGCAATAGGGCTTCTTTGATTTTTTGCCCCGCCTTCAGGCTTGTACTCCGGGTGACGGAATGATGCGGACTGATATCTTCCTGAAGATCCGGGCAATACGGCGTTACACCGGACACATATATGCCGGTAAAAGGTGATTAATTTCCTTTACAATGCCGCAGTTGTATGGTATAACCTTGATAAAGGGGCTTATTCACAGGTTTTATGAAAATAACAGTTTACCCAAAACAGGGAATAAATACGGATAATGCGGACCGGCGGTTTTTTTGCGAGCCTTTTATGGTCTTGCCGGCCTGTCCGATTTTCAGGAAATCAAGCTATATTATCGTGAGGCGCCGGCTCTGTACCGGGTGAGGGCACGTGCTGCCAACAAATGCCGCAAACACGGGATACGGGGCTCGTTTTTAAGATTACAGGATGCTGCACACTGGGGGTGATGAAGTGACTGAAAGAGAAAAAATGCTATCAGGACTTCCTTATATGGCGTGGAAGGACGACTTGCCGGAAAAGAGGCTGGAATGTAAAAAGCTTTTGAGAGAGCTGAACAGCTGCGACCCTGAGGATTCAGAGAAGGCGGACCGGCTTATCCGCAAGCTGTTCGGAAAGGCCGGAAAAAACATCGAGATTTTTCTTCCATTTTATTGTGACTACGGCTCAAATATAGAAATAGGAGACAATTTTTTCGCAAGCTACAACTGCGTTATGGTGGACTGCGGGAAAATCATCATCGGAAACAACACAATGCTCGCCGCGGGGGTGATAATCGCCGCGGCAGGGCATCCGGTACACCCGGAGCCGCGCGTCATGGGCTATGAATACGGCATGACAACGGTGATAGGAAGCAACGTGTGGATAGGGGCAGGAACTGTAGTGAATCCGGGGGTCACGATAGGCGACAACACTGTTATAGGCTCCGGAAGCGTCGTTACGAAGGATATACCTGACGGCGTCATAGCAGTCGGCAATCCCTGCAGGGTACTGCGAACTGTCACCGACGAGGACCGGATGTATTATTTTAAGAAACGGCGCTTTGATGATGCCGGTATTTACTTCTGAGCTGCCGGTATGCGCCTGAGGGCTTCCGGTCTGCGATGGCTCTGCCGGTATGCGCCGGAAGAGCCCGGCTCTCCCCGTAAAATTGCGGGACGCCGCGCCTTATGCGGCGGTAGATATGCACGGACGCGCCTTGAACAGGCGCGGCAAAATAAAAAACTGGAAATGCGGGAGGAAATGACATGCTTGAAGAACTTTGCAAAGCGGCGGACATAGAATCATTTTCGATATGTCCCGAAAATTTTACAGGCGAAAAGGGAAAGGCCGGCATGGCTGTCCACGGAACAGGAGAATCCTGCGCAAGAGATCTGGGCGTGGGCTGGAAGATATCACCCAGCGTCAATATCGCTCCTAAAGAGGTCTTTACACTTGCCGATGTCCGGGGAGAGGGCTCGGTAAAGCACATCTGGATCACAGATTCCGCAAGAGCGGGTCGAGATCTTATCCTGCGCATTTACTGGGACGGGAGCCACTCTCCGAGCGTAGAAGTCCCGCTTTCGGATTTTTTTGCAAGCGCATCGTATCAGGAGTACCGTCAGATATCGAGCCTTGCCGTCTGCGTCAATCCTAAAAAAGGAATGAACTGCTATTGGGAAATGCCTTACAGAAGCGGATTCAGGATGACCGTCGAAAATCTGAGCGAGTCCTATGTGACGGTATATTATCAGATAGACTGCGAGAAAAAGAAGACAGACCCCTCTGCGCTGTATTTTCATGCCCAGTTCAGAAGAAGCAATCCTCTTCCTTACAAGAAATGCCACACGATCATAGACGGCGTCAGCGGAAACGGCAAGTATGTAGGCACATACATATATTGGGGCGTAAAAAACAACGGCTGGTGGGGCGAAGGTGAAATAAAATTCTACCTTGACGGCGACAGGGAATACCCGACTATCTGCGGAACGGGGACAGAAGATTATTTCTGCGGTGCATATAATTTCGACGTGGACGGCAGATACACCGAATACAGCACCCCTTATTCCGGTCTTTCAAAGGTCGACAGAACAGACGGGACATATGCCGCGCAGAGAAGATTCAATATGTACAGGTGGCATATAACCGACCCGATATATTTCAAAAAAGACATAAGGGTGACAATCCAGGCCCTCGGCTGGCGCAGCGGGGGACGCTATCTGCCTCTCAACGACGATATATCGTCTGTTGCGTACTGGTATTCGGATTCGGTCAACGACAAATTTCCACCGTTTCCATCTCCCGATGAGCTTGAGATAATCTGACCCCGCCGTTTTTTAAAAATGTTTTCGGGAAGGACCCCGCGGTTTGTTTTTTAAAACATCTCGGGAAGGACCCCGCGGTTTGTTTTTTAAAACATCTTGGGAAGGACTCCGCGGTTTGTTTTTTAAAACACTTTGGGCAGAAAAAACGCGGTTTGTTTTTTTGAAATAATGCGGCGAAAATCACTTTTTCGGGACATAATCTTATACGACGTATTTACAGACGGCCGGGTTGTTCGGGACATCCCCGCCGTGTGACAGGCGGTGCTGAAGATTATGGCTTTTTCCTCATATGGCGACATTGAGTCGATTGCCGGAAAAATGAGCGACGGGGTTGTGCTTATCGACGGGTGCGGCGTCGTGAGCTATATAAACGCAGGCGCCCGCAGGATATTGGGACTGCACGGTCAGGTCGTAGGCTCGGACTGGCGCTCCCTGATAGCTTCGGGCGATCAGAAAAAAATCCGGGACATGTATCACGGCGGCGGGTGCTCCGGAGTGTCGGGGGACTGTCACGGCGGCGGGCGTGCCGGAGTGTCGGGGGACTGTCACGGCGGCGGGTGCTCCGGAGTGTCGGGGGACTGTCACGGCGGCGGGTGCTCCGGAGAAGCCGGCGTACTGAACAAAAACTCAATTTTTGCGGCAGTCCCGCCTTGCAGCGACCGGAGCTTTGTTTATACATGCCCGGACGGAAGCCGCAAAAATCTGCGCATATCCGCCCTGAGCACCGGCGAAGGCGGAGACGGCGGGACGGTCCTGCGCGTTCTTGACGAGACAGAGCTTGTGAGAATGCGCCTGATGCAGCGGGAGGCAATGCTCGTTTATGTCTCCGTAACGCTCTTTTTGTGCGCCGGAATATTCTTGTATGTCATATGGGAGCTTCTCGGAAGACCGTATGAAGGCAGCCTTCTCACCAGATTCATTGAGCTTGGCGGACTGTTTACCTTTTTGTTTGTGGCGAGATATACCGGCTTTCCGCTGAGTATCGGGGCTTTGCGGATAAAAGGAATAAAAAAAGCCGTCCTTGTCGACGCCGTCATAGCGGCCGCAGGACTTGCGCTTCTGGTGCTTATCAAGCTTGTTCTTCTGAAAACCTCGCCGGGTCTCTTTCCGCCCGGAGCGCGCTTTTGGGAATGGGGAACGCCTGATCCCAGCCGGATTTTCTATCCGGTGACGGTGGTGGTCCAGGAGTTCCTTGCAAGAGGCGCTCTTCATGAAAACCTTCTCAGGGTGTTCACAGGCAAAAAAAAAGAGGGTCTTGCAATAGTCGTTTCGTCGCTCATTTTTTCCGTGCTCCACATACACAAGGGGCTCGTCTATATGATTTGCGCCGCTGTCCTGCTGGGAGCTCTCGGATTTCTGTACCGCCGTCAGCGCACTATATGGGGTCTCTGCATACCTCACTATGTCCTCGGCATGGCGGTCGGCTTTCTCGGATTTGCCTGAGCAGGGAAAGCATCCTGTGCCTCCCTGCATCCTGTACCTCCCCCGACCTGTGCGTCTAAGCGTCTGCGGACGGAACTCTTTTTGACTTCTTTGTCAGGAAATATATACTCATCAACCGAAACATCAAACATTTGAATAAGTTGGATAAACAGCTCGATGCTTGGATATTTTCCCTCATTTTCAATGGCTTGAATGTGTCTGGGAGCATAGCCGATTATTCCAGAAAGCTGCTCTCTCGTCATTCCTCTTGCTTCACGGGCTTTCTTAATCGCCTGTCCTATCGGCATAAAATCGAAATCAAAATCGTTGTTTCTCTCGTCCATAAGCTCACCACCTATTCTCTGAAAATCTTACTTTTATATTTTACAGAGATGTGGTTTCTGATTGAACGATGTGAAATCTCTCGAAACAGGAGATAAAATATCCTGTAATGAGCGATTTAGACTCATAATTAAACAATTTAAAAATAGATGTTCAAATAAATATTGTAGATATGGGCAGTGTGCAAGGTGTTGTAAATCTCTTGACAAACAGAGGCGATGTTTGTATAATGATAATAGGAAACAAATGTTGCGTAACAAATATTGCGTGAACGGAGATGAACAAATGCCCCCGAAATTTAAGTTTACAAAAGTTGAAATGATAAATGCTGCTTTGAATGTAACACGAAATAATGGTATATCTGGATTGACCGCCAGAGCGTTGGCTGCGGAGCTTGGCTGCTCTGTCAAACCGATTTTCGGACTGTTCAAAAATATGGAGGAAGTTCAGCAGGAAGTTTTGACAGCTTCTAATCTACTGTATCAGAATTATTTGCGTGAAGATATGGCTAAGGGGAAATATCCCCCCTATAAGGCAAGCGGCATGGCATATATTCGCTTTGCTAAAGAAGAACGGGAGCTTTTCAGGCTGCTTTTCATGCGTGACCGAAGCAACGAAAAAATAGAAGAAAACAAAGAAGAAATTAAACCCCTTATGCAGTTAATACAGCAAAACTTAGGGATTAGCGAAGATGAGGCTTACTTATTCCATTTGGAAATGTGGCTCTATGTTCACGGCATCGCTACAATGATAGCCACTTCATATCTTGATTGGGACGATGAATTTATCAGCAGGGTAATTACGGACGCATATATGGGATTGAAATACCGCTATACGGAGGGAAAAGACGATGCAGGCAATTAAAACTGTTCATCTTACGAAAAAGTATAAGGATATAACTGCCGTAGACAGCCTTGATTTGACGGTTGAACAGGGCGAATTATTTGCTCTGCTCGGCGTAAACGGGGCAGGAAAAACGACCACGATTAAAATGCTTACTTGCTTGACAAAGTCCGATAGTGGCAACGCCTTTGTGAACGACAACAGCATTATTACTGATGTGGCAGCGGTGAAAAGCATCATAGGCGTATCTCCGCAGGAAACAGCCGTTGCCCCGAATTTAAGTGTAAGGGAAAACCTTGAACTGATGTGTGGCGTTCACGGTTTTACAAAAGAGAAGCGGCAGGCTAAAACCAAAGAGCTTTCCGAACAATTTGATTTAACCGCTATTTTGAGCAAAAGGGCAGGTAAATTATCGGGCGGTTGGCAGCGCAGGTTAAGCATTGCAATGGCTCTTATCAGTGAGCCGCAGATACTTTTTCTTGACGAGCCGACATTAGGGCTTGATGTTCTGGCACGAAGCGACTTATGGGATAGCATTCGTGCATTGAAAGGGAAAATAACCATTATCTTGACCACGCACTACATGGAGGAAGCGGAAGCTCTTGCAGACCGTATCGGTATTATGAAGGACGGCAAGCTGCTTGCGCTCGGAACATCGGAGGAAATGAAAACAAAGGCGGGAACAGATAAATTCGAGGACGCTTTTGTTGCCATAGTAAAAGGGGGTAAAAAAACATGAGATTGCTTGCGTTTTCGGGCAGAACGGCAAAGGAAATACTGCGTGACCCGCTTAACTTGTTTTTTGGCTTGGGCTTTCCTCTTGTCCTTATCGGTTTGCTTACTGCAATACAGGCAAATATACCTGTGCCGATGTTTGAGCTTGACCACTTAACCCCCGGTATAACGGTATTCGGATTGTCCTTTATGACTTTGTTTGCCGCTGTCCTTATTTCAAAGGACAGAGAAAGTGCATTGCTGCAAAGGCTTTATACTACCCCGCTTACCGCATCTGATTTTATTTTTGGCTATACCCTGCCTATATTGCCGATTGCGGTAGCACAGGGCGTCATTTGCTACATAGCGGCGGCTCTGCTCGGCTTGAAACTGACAATCACTGTTTTATATGCTTTGCTGTTTATTATTCCTGTAGCATTATTTTACATTGCTTTGGGGCTTATCTGCGGAAGCGTTTTTAATTCAAAACAGGTTGGCGGTATCTGCGGAGCTTTGCTTACGAATTTGTCTGCTTGGTTGTCGGGTATTTGGTTTGATGTAGACCTTGTAGGCGGTGTATTTAAGAAAGTTGCGGATGTTTTACCTTTTATCCACGCTGTCGAATTGGAACGAGCTGTCTTTAGTGCGGATTATTCCAATATCCTGCCTCACTTTTGGTGGGTACTCGGTTATACCGTTGTAGCTGTTGTAGGAGCTGTGCTTTTATTTTTGCGGCAAATGAAAAAACAATAGAGTACGCTGTCCTATTTGCGGAAATAAGACAAGATTACAGATGCGGGTGGATACAGAACTGAAAAACTTTCCTCTCTACTGTCCGAAGTGCAGGCAGGAAAATTTGATTGACGCAAAGAATTTACAAGTAATAGTTATTAAAGAGCCAGACGCATAAGACGCAGAGCCGATGAACTTGTGAGCAATCACAGTCGTCGATATGTTAAAACCCCTTGACTTTTTGAACACAGTTCAGTATAATATAATTGAACGGCGTTCAAAAGGAGATGTTGGTATGGATAATAAAGAAGCAATCATACAGGCGACGATTAAACTCATTGAGGAAAACGGTGAACATTTAGAGGAGATAACCGTCCGTGATATATGTAAAAATGCAGGTGTCGGTTTAGGACTTGTAAATTACCATTTTGGCAGTAAGGATAAGCTGATAGAAGCGTGTGTAGAACGCATTATAAATGGAATCGTAGAACGCTTCCAGAATATACGGGAAGAAATCGAAGGACTGTCCTCTTTTGAGAAGTTGGAATATCTCGGAAATATGACGCTGGATTTCTTGTTTGAACACGCCGCTGTATCCAGAATTTCAGTTCTCACGGATATGCAGTCGCCGAAAGAATGCGACAATACTTACAGAACCTATGCGGCATATCTTTCGCTTGTTTCTGCCTGCCGCCCCGATTGGGATACGGCAACTGTAAGGCGAAAAACTTTCTGCCTAATAACTATTATGCAGCAAACATTTTTGCGGCACGAAACAATATCAAAAATGTTGAATATTGATTTGAGCCAAAAAGATAATCGTAGCGCCTTTCACACGCAGATACTTCACGACATTCTGGAGGTGTAATCATGAAAATCACAGTCATAAACGGAACAGAAAAGCACGGTGTTACCTACCGTTTGAAAGAGATGTTTTTAGTAGCATTTAGGGATAAAGCGAATATTACAGAATATTTTCTCCCCAAGGATTGTCCGAGTTTCTGCATCGGTTGCACAAACTGTATCTTAAAGGGTGAAAAAAACTGTAAGGACGCTGACCATATCGAAAAAATCGAAAAATCACTTTTGGAATCAGACTTGATTGTAATGACATCGCCTGCCTATGTATTTCATGCTACTGGTGCAATGAAAGCATTTCTTGATCATCTCGCCTATCGTTGGATGCCGCATCGCCCGGCTCCTGAAATGTTTGAAAAGCGAGCTGTTATCATAACGCAATGCTTGGGTAGTGGAGCAAAATCAGCGGCGAAAGATATAAAGCATAGTTTATCTTGGTGGGGAATTTCTCAAATTGGGATATTTACTGGTGCTTTGATGGGCGATATTGTTTGGGAAAAACTTTCCCAAAAGAAACAAGCTGAGCTTACGGGAAAGATTCAAAAACTATCCCGTAAATTTGCCTATATAGATTATACAAAACCTGCATACACAAATCTGATTACGAAATTTAAGTTTTTTGTCTGTCGTATGATGCAGAAATCCATACATAAATCAGACCCCGAATACCTTGACGGAAAGTATTGGGCGGAACAGGGCTGGCTTGGTAGCGTCAGACCGTGGAAATAATTTTATATATGGTGGTGCGCCTATGGATAAAACAGAATGGATACGCTGTCCTGTTTGTGGCAGCAAAACTCGTGACAGGCTTAGAGAGGATACGGTATTGAAGAACTATCCTCTCTACTGTCCGAAATGTAAACAGGAAACTTTGATAAATGTAAAGGAACTATATGTAACCGTCATCAAAGAGCCAGACGCAAAGACGCAGAGCCGATGAACTTGTGAGTTAACTCACAGCTCATCGGCTCTTTCTCTTATATTTGGATAAGCCCACCAAATAAAAAAACGGTGCTTTGGTGGGCTGTTGTGTCACGCCCGAACAGGACTCTCGCTGCCCTCTAAACCCGTTTTGAGTTTGGAGGGATTTTTTATGCGCTGGTCTGCCGTGACCACCTTGCTGCTTATCAGAAGCAGCAGTTATCTTACATAGTATCACGATTAAGTGAGGATAACCTGTTAAAAAAATCCTCAGTTGCTCGTGGCACTCTTACGCCCCTGAAGTAGAAGCTATATATCTACATAATAGCATTTATATCACTTATAGCCGCAAAGGTATGACTACCTTTGCGGTTTTTTGTGTATGACGGGCATATCAATGCTCTGCGGTGAAAGTCCGCTGGGAGGTAGTTACCGACCAACCCGAAAGCGACTCCCAAGGTTTATGTCGTGAGGCATAGGCGAGAAGAAGTGATAGCGAAATCGCATGTAAAAGAAGCTGGAGTATTGACCTTACATACCGAATTAGGAAAATTAACGAGGTAACGAGAGGTTGGATAAATTACTTCCGTAAAGGCTCGATGAAAACAAAGCTTCAAAAGTATGTAAAATATACTTCATCACGGCGATTTCAGCTTGTGTTTCACAGATCGGAGTATGCAGCTGCACATCCGGGAGATAAAGCCGGGTATCCGGAAGGAAGAAAACAGCCGAGCTCCGGAACGCTTCATACGGTGCGGGGGTGCTCAGCCGAGCTCCGGAACGCTTCATACGGTGCAGGGGTGCTCAGCCGAGCTCCGGACTTGTTTTTTCAATAAAATCGGAAAGCATTCTGTCCTGTATTCTTTTCATAATGCACGGAGCCATTCCGCCAACCGCTTTTCCGTCTATCTCGCGAACTCTGAGTCCCATTGACCCGGCGGAGGTTAAGAATATCTCGTCTGCGTTCATCATCTCGTCAACCGTGAACGGACGTATATCCACCGGTATGCCCATTTCGCGGCAAAAAGCTATGAGGTGCCGCCTTGCTATACCGTCGAGTATGTATCGGTCGGCAGGTGGTGTGACGACTGTCCCGTCCTTTATAATGTGAATATTTGAATGCGCGCACTCTGTTACGCGGTCGCCTCTGTGAAATACGCATTCGTCACAGCCAGCCCGCTTTGCACGTGTTGCCGACATAACAGAGGGAATGAGGTTCAGAGATTTTATATTGCAGTGAAGAAAACGGGTGTCCTCCTCGCTTATGAGCTTTATCTCGGCATATGTGTCTCTTATGGAGCATTCCTTTATGATTATCCAGAGATTTGATTTCATTCCCTCTTCATATGCGTGGTTACGCGCCGCACAGCCGCGCGAAACCTGCCAGTAGACAAACTGTTCGTTGGCGTCGACCTTTGACACCATGTCGTTTATTATATCCGAGAGCTGTTCTGCAGAGCACGGCGGCGTTATGTCGAGAAGCCTACAGCTTTCAAGCGTTCTTTCGACATGCTCGCACAGAGAATACACACGGTGATTCCTCGCATACGCCGAGTCATATATCCCGTCCCCGAACGAGCAGGCGCGGTCTGCCATCGGGACAGTCATTTTATCCAGTGAATCGTATTTTCCGTTGTAATATCCGAGAGTCTTCATTGTGTTTACCTGTTGCAGCCTTTCACATATACTTGTAGATGATGACGCTGTTTTCATTATATGCACAATAAGGCGGGTTTGCCTGTCTGTGCGTCAAACACTATTATAGCCCCCGTTTTTTTCTTTGTCAACAAATTGTCTGAAGGAAAGAAGCAAAAAGAAAAAGCGCACTTCGGCACGCCGTGATTCTGACAGTTTTTTTGTCCGACGGCTTGAACATCATGCGCTTTTTCAGTATAATATCATTGCGGGACGGTTGTGGTACGAACCCGCAAGACAAGCTGTATGCGGATTCTGCATAGGGATATACGGTTTAATAAAGGCGGACGGATAAGTGCCGACGTATGATATGCGGCATGTTTTTCGGAATTTCGTCTTTTCTGTATATATATTACCGTATACAGAGCTTGCGCACACGTCAATAATATTGTGAGGCACGGGGGTGCTGTCTGACCGATGGTTTTATATGAAAAAGGCAATATCGTTCTGAGAGAGTATTCCGACGGCGATTTTGAAAAGGTTTTTGAATTGTTTCTGGATACCGTTCACAAAACCTGTGTGAATGAATACACCGGGGAGCAGCTTGACGCGTGGGCTCCGCGGGGCAATCGGGACGCAGAAAGAAACATGCGGCAAAAGCTCGCCCGTTCATACTGCCTCGTAGCCGAGATAGACCGATGCCTGGCTGGCTTTGCAAGCATTGCGGGCGACGGCGAAATAGACATGACATATGTCGGAAACCGGTTTTTGAAAAGAGGCGTCGGCACCGCGCTGCTTGACGCTCTGGAAGAGAGGGCAAAAACCCGGTCGCTGACGGTTTTTGCGTCGCTGTCTGCCGCAGGATTTTTTGAAAAACGCGGGTACCGGCGCGTTATGACAAACACTGTCGTGCGCATGGGAGTGCGTCTTGACAATATCATCATGAAAAAAGAAATATCACGATGAAAGAGCGTTTTTGTCTTTTTTATGCGCGGCGTGCCGCTTTGTCTGTAAAATCCGTATATCGGCTTAAATATTGACAAAAGAGCGCGTTAGGTGTAGAATGGTATCTCCCGGCAGGTATATGATACTGCGATACGGCGCGCCTTTGCCTGAATGCGCAGCGGCAGTGCAGGCCTGCGGGTTTTGCGGCAGTTAAGGCATGCGGGTATTGCGGGACGGAAAGGCTTGCGCAAGAAGGCGCGATACCAACAGGGCAAGCTGTCAAAGAAAAACGGTCAAAAACAGTCAAAGAAAAACAGTCAAAGAAAAACAGTCAAAGAAAAACAGTCAAAGAAAAACAGTCAAAGAAAAACGGTCAAAGAAACGGGCACATGCCTCTTAAAGCTCGGTGGTGGAGACACTTAAGCATTGAAGACCGTAAAAGAATTTGAAAATTCCGGAAGCAACCCGAAAATTCCGGAACAGCACTTAAAGAAAGGTGTATTCAGAAATGCTCTCTCTTAAAAATATATCATGGAGTTCCCCGGACAACAGGGAGATACTCAAGGGACTTGATCTGACGGTCGGTGACGGCAAGCTCGTCGTCATAACCGGACCAAACGGAAGCGGAAAGACAACTCTTGCCCGCATAATCGCCGGAATAGAGCATCCCGACTCAGGCAGCATATTTTTTGACGGTCGCGATATAACCGACCTTGACGTCACCGAGCGCGCCCGCGCCGGAATATCATATGCGTTCCAGCAGCCGGTGCGCTTCAAGGGCATAACTGTCAAAAAACTCATGGAGACCGCGGCAGGGGAGTCTCTCAGCGAAAGAAAGCTCTGTGAGATACTCGGAACGGTAGGTCTTTGCGCAAAGAATTACCTCACAAGAGAAGTGAACGCCACGCTTTCCGGAGGCGAAATAAAGAGAATAGAGCTTGCAACGGTGATCGCACGCCGCACCAAGCTCACCGTCTTCGACGAGCCTGAGGCGGGAATAGACCTCTGGAGCTTCAAAAGCCTTATAGAAGTATTCAAAAATCTCCACAAGGACCAGGGACGGACGCTTGTCATAATCTCGCATCAGGAACGCATACTCAGAATTGCCGACGAGATAATCCTGATAGACGGAGGAAGAGTTTCCGGGCGCGGGACAGATACGGCAATGATGGACAAAGTCATGGCACAGGGAGGCATGAAGGCGGCATGCTGCAAAGAGGAGGAATATTTCGGTGAATGAGATAACAAAGGAGCTTTTAAGAAGCATTTCCGACTGGTCGGGAGCCTATGAGGGAGCGTATAACATAAGGGAAAACGGGTGCAGTGTCGGCAGGTCGTCGAGCGACTGCATAAAGATAGAGAACAAAAGCGACGCCCCCGGCCTTGAAATACGCATACTCCCAGGCACAAAGGGGCAGAGCGTTTCTATACCTGCCTGCGTTACCGCCGGCGGTATAGACGACCTCACCTACAACGATTTCTATGTGGGCGAGGACTCCGATGTCCTGATAATAGCGGGCTGCGGCGTTCACAACGAGAGCGGAGAGCCGGCACGGCACAACGGAATACACCGCTTTTTCCTCGGCAAGGGCTCGCGGGTGAAATATGTCGAAAAGCATATAGGAACCGGAAGCGGAAAGGGCATAAAGAGTATCGACCCTGTGACCGAGGCATATCTTGAGGAGGGCTCAACGCTTGAAATGGATTCTTCTCAGATAGGCGGGGTGGACAGTACGGTGAGAGTCACAAGGGTGAAGGTTGCGGCAGGAGCAAGACTTTTAGTCCGGGAGAGGATACTTACAGAGCATGAGCAGAACGCTCACACTGAGTTTGAGGTAGAACTGAACGGAAAGGATTCCGGGGCGGATATAATATCGCGTTCGGTCGCGCGCGACCGCTCAAAGCAGACATATAAGTCGGTCATAATAGGAAATGCCCCATGTACGGGTCATTCGGAATGTGATGCCATTATAGACGACGGCGCGATCGTGGATGCTTCGCCGTCGCTGTTTGCCCACCATGCAGACGCCGCGCTCATACATGAAGCGGCGGTTGGAAAGATAGCGGGCGAGCAGATACTCAAGCTCCGTACTCTTGGTCTTACAGAGGAAGAGGCGGAGGCAAAGATAATCGCCGGCTTCTTGGGCTGAGCTCTGCCCCGGTCCGGGCAGTCAGACAAAAGAGGCTTGAGGTGTCGTTTGGCGTCGTGATTTCAAATGTTCGGAGACGCCGGACACGCCGGTAGCGAGGTTGTCCTGTGAGCGGGACGCTGTAACGTCCGTGAGAACGGCTATGAGAAGAACAGTGTCAAAAATAAAAAATGCGCTCTTGAGCCCGTATCCGGGCACCGTGTTCCCGGATGCTGTGCAAAAAGAGCGCTTTTGCGCTATCTGAGCGCAACAAAGCAGATATGCATCAAGCATATCTGCTTTGTTTTGTTTTTGGAGGCAATACCAGCGCGCAGGTATAAAGGCAACTATGTGTTCCGTAACGGTAGGTCAGGGTTCAGGAGATGCGCGGGACATATAACGCCGCTTACGGTCTGAACGTGACATAGCGTTCGGCGGCAGTATCGTGCCTATAAAGCCCCGAGGGCTCTATGAAAAGCGGACGCTGTCAACTGTAGGTTGACAGCGTCCGCATAGTGAAAAATCATCCCCGCCGGTTTCAGGCGGGGATGATGGAGCTTGAGCGCCGCCTGCCAGACGGTCACTTTGCGATATCGCCGTCGGAGCAGTGGACGGTGTAGGATGGCATTCCGTCATCCCACATGTCGTCCTTCTCCATGTTCTCAAACTGCCGCACGGTACCGCCGAAATATATATCGGTAAGGGCGGTGCAGTTTCTGAGGGCGATGTATCCGATATATGTCAAGCCGCCGGGGAGCGTTATGCTTTCAAGGGCGGTGCAGCTATCGAAGGCCTGATTTCCTATGTAGGTCACGCCGCCGGGAAGGGTTATGCTTTTAAGTGAGTCGCAACCCATGAATGCAACCAACGAAATACCAACCACGGGCAGACCGTTATATTCGGACGGCACGGTCACTGCCGAATCTTCGCCGAAATATCTGTCAAGGAGATAGCCGTCGCCCGCTTCGTTCAGCGAAAACCACATGTCCGGCACTCGCTCGGCTTGGATATCGCCGTCGGAGCAGTGGACGGTGTAGGAGGACATTCCTGCGTCCCACCTGTCGTCCTTCTCCATGTCCTCAAACTGCCGCACGGTGCCGCCGAAATACATATCGGTAAGGGATATGCAGCCATCGAAGGCCTGCTGTCCGATATATGCTATGCCGTCGGGAAGGGTTATGCTTTCAAGTGAGTCGCAACCGTAGAAAGCGACCAACGAAATACCGACCACGGGCAGACCGTTATATTCGGACGGCAGGGTCACTGCTGAGTCTTCACCGAAGTATCTGCCAAGGAGATAGCCGTCGCCCGCTTCATTCAGCGAAAACGACATTCCGGGCACACGCTCGGTTTTGATATCGCCGTCGGAGCAGTGGACGGTGTAGGATGGCATTCCGTCATCCCACATGTCGTCCTTCTCCATGTCCTCAAACTGCCGCACGGTGCCGCCGAAATATATATCGGTAAGGGATGCGCAGCCTCCGAGGGCTTGACTTCCTATGTAGGTCACGCCGCCGTGAAGGGTTATGCTTTCAAGTGAGTCGCAACCGTAGAAAGCGGCCCACGAAATACCGACCACGGGCAGACCGTTATATTCGGACGGCAGGGTCACTGCTGAGTCTTCGCCGAAGTATCCGCCAAGGAGATAGCCGTCGCCCGCTTCATTCAGCGAAAACGACATTCCGGGCACACGCTCGGCTTTGATATCGCCGTCGGAGCAGTGGACGGTGTAGGAGGGCATTCCGTCATCCCACATGTCGTCCTTCTCCATGTCCTCAAACTGCCGCACGGTGCCGCCGAAATATATATCGGTAAGGGATGCGCAGCCTAAAGCACGTCTTTCGAGACAGGTTATGCTGTCTGGAAGAGTGATGCTTTTAAGCGGGTATCTTGGTGGTAGATATGAGAAGGCAAAACCGGAAATACCAACGACAGGCAGCCCGTTATGCTCTGACGGTATTGTGACTTCGGAGGCGTCCCCGTAATAGCAATCGACAAAATATCCGCTCCCCGCTTCGTTCAGCGAAAAAAACATGCCTTGAACAACAACGTTATCAATGTCGCCGTCCGAGCAGTGGACGGTGTAGGAGGGCATTCCGGCACACCATGCGTTATCTTTTTCTATGTTTTCAAACACCTGCATGGTGCCGTCGAAATATATGTCGGTAAGGGATGCGCAGCCTCTGAATGCAATGCCCTCAATAGAGGTTATGCTGTTGGGAAGGGTTATGCTTTCAAGAGATGTGCAACTGTCAAACACCTGCCAACCGATAGCGGCCACGCTGTTCGGAATTTTTATTTCTGTAAGGGATGTGCATTCAATGAACGCGACGTCGCCGATCTCCGTTAGTCCGCTGTTCTTTCCAAAGGACACGCTTGTAAGCGAGGAACAGCACCAGAACGCACGTTCTCCTATATGAGTCACGCTGTCGGGGATTTTTATTTTTGCAAGTGATGAGCAGCCAAAGAACGCACCGGTTTCGATACGGGTTATGCTGTCTGGAAGAGTGATGCTTTCAAGAAATGTGCAATTCCTGAAAGCGTATTCGCCAATTCCGAGGACCGGCATTCCGCTGTATTTCTTTGGAATAACTACCTCGGAGTCGTCACCGCTGTATCCTACGACAATATAGCCGTCGCCTTCTTCGTTCATAGAGAAGGACATTCCTTCCGGAGCATATCCATAGTCGGAATCGCACCCGGACAGAGAGGCACAGCACAGTGCCAATAGAATTGCCGTTAAAATCAGAATAATCTTTTTCATTATACCCTCCTGAAAATGATAAATACAGCCGTGGAAAACGCATGACCGCACAGGCGCTTAAATACAGGCGGGACCGGGTATGATGTTGTTTTGGATTGCTTCCGGCGCCGTGAATCCGCCGGGGAACGAGGCCCGGTGTTCCTGAGCGGACCGGCAAATAAACGCAATTAATTGCGATTTGCCCGGTAGGATACCACAATTTATTATATCACATGTATGTAGAGTTTTCAACATTATTATTATTATTATTATTATTATTATTATTATTATGCCATCTATGCTGTTATTGCGCACATTTATATTTATTGCCCTGACCTCCCCCGCTCTCTCCCCGCTCTGCGTCGATATGTTGCGACAGGGCGCCGGTGGAGGCGGGGCTCCTTAAGACGATGCAGACGATGCCGTTGGCGCAGGCACTGCGTTACGCGGCGAGCGCTGCGGTCATAAAATAAGGTCCTCCCGCAAGGTCCGCAGTGCTTCACGTAAAAACGGAGGCTGTCAACCATGGGTTGACAGCCTCCGCGTATTGAAAATCAGCCCCGCCTCCACCGGCAGGGCTGATTTTGATTTTATTGCAAACCGGAAAAACACCGCAAATACCGGAAACATCGGAAATACCGCGGAGGATCGTCGGGGATATGTGTTTACCGGCGCATTGTTTCAGGCGCGTTGCTTATTATTTTCCGGGCGACATGTGCGGATAGGAGTCTATTGCGCCCTTTGACGTCACGCTTTTTGCCGAAAAGCGCACGGCGAAATCCAGCGCCCGTTTTATGCACTTTGCTATTCTCTGCAGTCTGCCGGGCTCAGGTTCTTTTTCTGTGAGTCCTGATAAAATTTCAAGATCTGTCCCGTCGTTCTCAAGAGAGCGCAGAAATGCCCCGGCGAACGCATCCCCTGCGCCGGTGGTGTCAACCGCTACTCCTGCATTTGACGCCGGGGAGAAAAACGGAATTATACCGTGCGAGAGAAGAAAGTCCCTCTCACGGCGGGAAATTCCGAAGCGTTCTTCTCCGTATTCAGCTTCGCACCCTTCAGCGCCTGTCATCTCCTGTCTTTCGGGCAATGTGGCAGGATCTTCGCGGTCCGGCTCTGTTTTGTATGACATGGCTCTGTAAATAGAGTCTTTTTCACCGCTCAGGTATGCGGCGCCGCACCTCACGAAGGCGTATGCTCCCGCCGCCCCGCAGGACAACAGCGTTATATAATTCTCTTTACTGAAAAGTCTGCCTTCCTCAGCAAGCGAGCATATGCGGTCAATAACGCTCCGGACGTGTGTTTTCGCGTCCTTTGCGTCTGTCTCTGACAGGCGGTACAGAAAGGGCAGCTCCTCATCGGATATTTTGAGTATATTAGCTTCGGGTATGAATTTCCACACCGTGTTGAAAAGCTCGTCTTTGTCCTTCCACAGCGGAAATCGCAGATTCGGGTCGAAGCTTATCAGTGCCGAGTGCTTTCTGGCGAGCTCTATCGCCTTTATATGAGCCCCTCTTACCGGAAAGTCACATAGACATACGCTGCAGAAGTGGAGCGCAAAGGCGTTTTCAAAGGCGCCTTCGTCCACGTCCTCTTCCGAATAGAGCATATCCGCCGAGGGCGAACGGTAGAAAGAAAAGTCCCTTTGCCCGGAGGAGTCGAGCGTAACGAACGCAAGGGCTGTATTGGCTTTATTGGTGAAGCGCACAAAGCATGTCTTTACCCCGTGATTTTTAAGAAAACGCTCGATTTTACGTCCGAAAAGGTCGTCTCCCAGCATCCCGAGAAATGCGCTTTCTCCTCCTGCAGCCGAAAAAGCCGCGCACACGTTGGCGGGAGCTCCGCCGACTGCGGGTGTAAAATACTCTATTTCGTCGAAATCACAGCCCGATGAAGACGGGATAAAATCTATCAGCGCCTCTCCTATGGCAAGAAGTCTCTTTTTCATTCTGTGTCGCATCCTTTTTGATTTGTGTCCATATCCGGTTTTTCCGTGCCTTCCGAACTACCGGGGCAAGTACGCCGGGCATCCTTCATACCGCCGGTCCTTAAGCCCTCCGCTGCCTCATGCTCTTTTCCACGTGGTTCCGGACGGCGTATCGGTGAGTATTATACCGCGGTTTGCAAGCTCGTTTCTTATGCGGTCAGCCTCTTTATAATTTTTTTCCTTCTTCGCCTGGGCTCTCAGGGCGATGGCGGCTTCTATTTCCTCCGATTCTTGGTCTGCTCCCGCCGCCGCAGGGCCTTCATCTTCCTTTTTGAGCGCGCGGGCCTTCGCGGTAAGGGACAGCGCAAGTACGCGGTCGAGTGAATCTATTGCCGCATACTTTGACGCGCAGGACGCGTCCTCCTTGAGTATATCGTAAAGCAGCGTCATGCCCGCCGCGGTATTGAGATCATTGCCCACGAGCTTTCTGAATTTGTCCTCATATCTCTGTACGAAAACAGGGTCGGGCTCTTCATGCGGCTCTTCAAGCGATGCTATGCGTCTGATAAGACGCGAATATGCCTTTGACGCGTTGTCAAGAGCGTCATATGAAAAGGTAAGCGGCTTGCGGTAGTGAGATTCAAGGCAGAAATAGCGGTATGCAAGCGGGTCATAGCCCTTTTTGACGAGCAGGTCCACTGTGAGGAATTCTCCCTTTGACTTACTCATCTTTCCGGATTCGTCGTTGAGATGATGCACGTGGAACCACAGGGAGCACCACGGATGGCCGAGATATGCCTCGCTCTGCGCTATCTCGTTGGTGTGGTGAGGAAATATGTTGTCAACTCCCCCGCAGTGTATATCGAGATATTCGCCGAGGTTCATCATGGATATGCAGGAGCATTCTATATGCCAGCCGGGATAGCCAACTCCCCACGGGGAATCCCATTTGAGCTCCTGGTCGTCAAATTTGCTTTTGGTGAACCACAGCACAAAATCGCTCTTGTTCCTTTTGTTTGAATCTTCATCCACATCGTCTCTTACTCCGACTTTGAGGTTGTCGGATGTATGCGAGGTCAGCGCATAGTAATCCTTTACGCGCGATGTGTCAAAATAAATATTGCCGCCTGCCGGGTATGCGTAGCCCTTTTCTATCAGAGCCGAGATGACACGTATAAACTCATCGATGCAGGATGTTGCCGGCACTACCTTTGCCGGGACTGCAATGTTGAGCCGTCTGCAGTCTTCAAAAAACGCCTCTTTGTAAAATTCCGCCACCTGCATGACGGTCTTTTTCTCTCTTTTCGCACCCTTCAGCATCTTGTCTTCGCCGGTGTCGGCGTCGCTGGTCAGATGCCCGACGTCGGTTATGTTCATCACGCGCTCTACCTGCATGCCTTCATAGCCGAGAAAACGCTCAAGCACATCCTCCATCATGTATGTCCTGAGGTTTCCTATATGCGCGTAATGGTACACTGTGGGTCCGCATGTGTACATCTTCACCTTGCCCGCCTCGCGGGGCACAAAATCCGACACAGTTTTGGTCAGCGTGTTATACAGCTTCATATTATGCTTCGCTTCCTTATCTTGATTATCTTTAATTATCGGTCCGGTGTCTGTCTATGTTATCTTTTTTTGTTATCTTTTTCGCCGCCTGTATTGCCTTAAAAAATGAAGTCCGACGCTTCTTCAGGTCTTATTGCGCCGGGTCAAGGGCGCGGGTCCTGTCAGGCGTTCGCTTGCCGCTCATAAACTGCGCACTGCGCGGCGCCGCCGGACGTCTTCATACCATTTTTTCATTCTGATGAATTTTCTTCAATTTTGCCGCGGTCCGGCTGTGCTCTGCAATATTCACATGAGCGCTCTGCCTTTACTCTTTGACCCGGTCCGGCGTGACGCCGTCCGGACTGTGAGTCGTCCCGGCGTTTTCCTGCGCACTGTGCGGCAAACGCTCTCTTTCGAGCTTGGCTATGCGCGCGTCGAGCTTGCAAAGCTCAAGCGAAACCGGGTCGGCGATGTGGACCTGGTCGAGGTCGCAGGGCGAGCCAACGCGCTTGCCGCCTATTCTCACGACTCTTGCAGGTATTCCGACTGCAGTCGAATTTTCCGGTATTTCCTCAAGAACCACCGCACCCGCCGCTATTTTTGAATTGGCGCCGACCCTGAACGGGCCGAGCACCTTTGCTCCGGCGCCAATCATCACGTTGTCTTCTATGGTGGGGTGGCGCTTGCCGCTGACCTTTCCGGTTCCGCCGAGCGTTACGCCCTGATATATGGTGCAGTCGTTGCCTATTTCGGCGGTCTCCCCAATGACTACCCCGCTGCCATGGTCAATGAACAGCCCGCGTCCTATCCTTGCGGCGGGATGTATCTCTATGCCCGTGAGAAATTTCATGACCTGGCTTATAGTGCGCGCGGTGAGCACAAAGCCTTTCTTGTGCAAAGCGTGTGAAAGACGGTGCACGGTTACGGCATGAAATCCGGAATAAAGAAGCACGACTTCTATATCCGACACGGCGGCGGGATCGCGCTGGCGGATCTGCTCTATGTCATATTTGATTTCTGACATGCATGACGTCAGTTTGTCTGAAAATGCCGATATTTTCCTGAACATGTTTACCTCCGGTTCCCGGTGCTTTCTCTGCTGTATCGTTTTTTTGCCTTAAATGCAGAAAGCACCGCCGTTATAAGCGCCGTAATGACTTGCCTTGCCCGTCCCTGACGGCGCTGAGCAGGGCGGCTTGCTGCGGTGAATGTGGCTGAACAGAAAAACCGGGAATTTATGCGTGTTTTCGGCGCACGTGTTTTCGGCGCGCGTGTTTTCGGTGCGTGTGTTTTCGGTGCGTGTGTTTTCGGTGTGCCGGAAAACAAAACTGCCCCGCATCAGCCGCACGACAGCATGCGGCATGCGGAGCAAAGGCGGTATATCACCGCGGTTCCACTTTGATTTATCACTCGTTTGGCCTTTTAACGGGGACCGGGCGTGCCGAATTACCGGCAGGGCTGACGGACGCACATGCGAAGACCCGGCGGCGGGCTTTCAGCCCCGGACCGCCTCTCTTTTGCCGGCTCTTTTGTTCGCTTTCTTTCCGCTTCATCGCCTGTTCCCTAACAGTATACAATAAAAACCTGAATTTGTAAACAGTTTTTTGATTTTTTGTTTTGCCTGAAGAAATGGGCGCCGTGTCCCAGTCGGCGCTTTCCCTTAAATATACCCTTGAGTGAAGCCGGGAGCACATCGTTTGTCAACATCAAAAGGCACCGGAAAAGTCTGTGCGCATGCTGTCCTGCAGCCGATGATACGGGACGGAGCGCTTTTTTGTGCAAAATATTGTCTATTTATGCGCTTGACTTTTGATGAGAATAGAGTATAATCAAGTGTGCTTGCAGAATAAAGTCGATTGCCGCCGCCTTTTACCTCCGGCGAACAGCTTTTCACCCGTCCGTAATGCGTCCTTTTCAGCGGAGCGCCGGGCATGCGGAGAGCGCGGCATGTTCAACAAATCGTCAACACAGCTTTCATACAGGCAGGAGGTCTTTTTATGGATGTACTCAACATTGTATATTACTGCGGGGTAATACTTCTTGCCACCAAGGTTCTGGGCATGCTGACAAGGCGTCTTGGGCTCCCCCAGGTCGCCGGCATGATCATTGCGGGTCTGCTTATCGGCCCTGCCATTGTGAGCCTTTTCGGGTGGGATTTCAAGGGGATCATAAATCCGGGTCCTGAGGAGATGAACGTCCTCAAGAGCTTCTCACAGATCGGCGTCATTTTTATCCTCTTTTCGAGCGGACTTGAAACCGATTTCGTCAAGCTGAAGAAAAGCGGGGCGTGCGCTACTCTCGTGGCTTTCTGCGGCGTGGTGGTACCGGTAGCGCTCGGTACGCTGGGCGCTATGCTCTTTATGAACGGATTTGCCGATTTCAGCCGCGCCAAGCTGATGAACGCACTTTTTGTCGGCTGCATACTCGCTGCGACGAGCGTGGGCATAACCGTGGAAACCCTGCGGGAGCTCGGAAAGCTCAATACAAAAATAGGGACTACGATACTGAGCGCCGCCATTATAGACGACGTCATCGGCATAATCCTCCTGAGTATAATAACCGGTTTCAACGGAGGAGGCGGGATAGGAATTACCATCCTGAAGGCGGTCGGCTTCTTTGCGTTTACAATAGGAGCCGGAATTATTCTCAGAATGTTCTTCAAGATACTTGTAAAAAAGTACCCGCACAAGAGGCGCACCAGTATTTTTGCTATATCCATGTGCTTTTTCTATGCCGTCGCCGCCGAAAAGCTGTTCGGCATAGCCGCCATAACCGGGGCATATATGGCAGGACTCATGCTCTCCGGACTCGACGACACTTCGTTTGTTGACAGAAAGGTGATCGTCAGCGGCTACATGATATTTACGCCCATGTTTTTTGCGTACATCGGCATAAGCGCGGATTTCTCTGATTTTGAAGCAAAAGGCCTTATTTTTGCCGCTGTATTCGTGATCATCGGTATACTCGGAAAGATAGTAGGCTGTGCGGCGGCTGCCGCTCCGTTCGGATATTCGCCGAGGGACTGTCTCGGTATAGGCTGCGGCATGACGGCTCGCGGGGAGGTCGCGCTGGCGGTATATGCCACCGGACAGACGCTCATATATCACAATATCGGCGGCGAAACCGTCGGTATAGACCCTCTGGTGTCTACGATATGCCTCATAATAGTGACGTCTGTGCTGTGTCCCATACTGCTCAAGCTGTGCTTCAGAAATTCGCCTTCCGCTCCCCCTTCTCAGGAGGTCGCCACCAGGGCGTCTATATCCGCCGAGGCTATCGAGAACGTTCATGAGGACATCTCAGAATAGCATTTCCTGCCTGTCCCGTTTACTGCGACATGTTCTTGAAAACTGTATACGGGAATATCAAAAGCATATGAAAATATCAGTACCGGGTCTGCACGTGTAACGGCGTGCAGGCCTTTTCTGATTTTTCAAGGGACATTTCTGAGGGGCACGGCGACGGGGCACGGCGAGAGGGACAGCAACGGGTATTATTTCATAAAGGTCTCCGTGATGTATGCAGTACAGCTTGTCTTCTCTGCCCTGAGGATTGTTTCATATAAATTTACATTGTTTACATTAAGTTGTCATAAATTCGTTATACTGACAGTCCATAATCTATGTTGAATCGCAGATATTATCAATTTGGGATCATCTTTGAAAGGAATAAGACCGTGCTTGAACTTATACGCATGTCAAAGGACTACGGCAGTGAGCAGTACAAGGTCAGCGCACTGCGCTCTGTGACCGTCGCTTTCAGAGACAGCGAATTCGTGTCGATACTGGGGCCATCGGGGTGTGGCAAAACCACACTGCTCAACATAATAGGCGGACTTGACGTCTATACGACGGGAGATCTCGTCATAAACGGAGTGTCAACGAGGAAATATACCGATTCTGACTGGGATACCTATCGCAACCATTCTATAGGCTTCGTATTTCAGAGCTATAACCTCATACCGCATCAGACCGTGCTTTCAAACGTAGAGCTTGCTCTCACGCTGTCGGGCGTTTCGAAGACAGAGCGCAGAAGACGCGCTGAGCAGGCACTTGAAAAAGTCGGCTTGTCCGACCAGCTCCATAAAAAGCCTAACCAGATGTCGGGCGGGCAGATGCAGAGGGTGGCTATCGCCCGCGCCCTTGTCAATGACCCGGAAATACTCCTTGCCGACGAGCCTACAGGCGCTCTTGATACAGCCACAAGCATACAGATACTCGACTTGCTCAAGGAGATATCCCAAGACAGACTGGTCATTATGGTGACTCACAACCCTGAGCTTGCGGAAAAATATTCTACCAGAATAGTCAGCCTCCTTGACGGACGTGTGACCGACGATACTGACCCTTATTATCCGTCGCAACAGGGTGAGGACGCCGCTGGCGCCGCTCTTACAGGCGAGGACACAGTGGGCGCCGCTCTTACAGGCGAGGACGCCGCTGGCGCTGTTCTTACAGGCGAGGACACAGTGGGCGCTGTTCTTACAGGCGAAAAGCAATCAGATTCATCTTTGAAAAAGCATCCCGAAACGAAAGAAAGACGCCCGTCCAAGAAGGGAAAGCGTACAAAAAAATCAATGTCCTTTTTTACAGCGCTGTCGCTTTCATTTAACAACCTCATGACAAAGCGCGCAAGGACAATATTGACGTCATTTGCCGGAAGCATAGGTATAATAGGCATAGCCCTCATACTCGCCGTATCAACCGGGGTTCAGGCGTATATAGATTCGGTTCAGAGAGACACGCTTTCATCCTACCCTATAACGATAAACAGGGAAAACGTAAATCTTGCCGCGATGTTTACAGTGTCGGAGGACGACACGTCTTCAGAGCATGAAAATGACGCGGTATACTCCAACCCTCAGCTGTATAAGCTCTTCAATATGATATTTGCTCCTGAAACGCGCGAAAACAACCTGTCCGCTTTCAAGGAGTTTCTCGACACACAGATGGACAGGGTCCAGAGCACGACGGGACTGTACGAGCATGTGGGTGCCATAGAGTACATCTACGATGTCCCTCTCAACTTCTATGTTGAGAGCGTCGACGGCGAGTATATATCCTGCGACCTTGCCGAAGCGCTTCAGAGCGTAGCCTCGCAGGATTCAGGCGAAGTGGAGGGACTGTACGAGATAATAAGCGCAAACCTCTCTTCGATAAATCTCTGGCAGCAGATGCAGCCCGGAACTGACGGCAAGCTGTTTTCCGACATGCTTAAGGAGCAGTACGACGTGGTATACGGCGAGTGGCCATCTGAGGCGGACGAGATCGTCCTTGTGCTCGACGAAAACAATGAAATATCGGATATAGCTTTTTATGTTCTCGGATATATGTCAAGCGACGAAATAGCGGAGATGGCGAAAAACGCCTTTTCGGGAGAGCAGATTGAATATCCTGACAGAAGGGTGGAGTACAGCGATATCTGCGGCAAGGAATTCAAGCTGGTCATGAACTGGGAGTACTACACCAAATCAGACGGGCTGTGGAAGTATATCGGCGACAACGAGGAAGCCATGGAAATGATACTTGACAACGCCATGACGGTGAGAATATCGGGTATCATCAGGAAGAATCCCGACGCCTCTGCCGGAGCTCTCAGCGCACCGCTCGCATATACCTCCGCGCTTACCGCAGAGGTCATGGAAAAGACTGCGCAGAGCCAGATACTGCAGGAGCAGCTCGCTTCCGAAAATTCGAACAGAGACGTATTCACGGGTCTGCCCTTTGTGAGCGAAGATCTTGACGACATGTCCGACGAGGAAAAGGCGGCGGCCGTGCTCCGGTATTTTTCAGAGCTTGACAACAAAGAAAAGGCAGAGCTCTACGTCACGCTTGCGTCTGTCCCGTCTGAAGAATATATAAAGCAGATGGTCGAAAGTGCGTTGGCGGAGTACGACACCCGCGAGAAAATGATAGAATTCATCGCCGGAGCAATGGGAATGGACAAGGAGACGATAGGCTCATATCTTGAAAGCTACAGCGATGAAAAAATACGGGAGCTTCTCGCACAGCAGCTTGAAAAGGCTGTCGCCGAGTCGTATGCCCAGACTGTCAAGTCAAGAGTTGAAGCCATAATGAACACCCCGGATGAAAATGAAACGGCATATATAGTCGAAATCATTTTCTCGAAATTCAGCGGGAAGGATGAAAAAGCAGAATATATTGTCAACGATTGGGCAGAAGGCACCGGAATAGACAGGCAGACCCTTGAAGAGTACGTCTATTCATTGAGCGACGAGGATTTTGAAAAGGCTCTCTACGCCTCCGCCGCAAAGGAAGCGGCTGTGCTGTATGCCGGGATGTCCAGTCAGTTTGAGGAAAGCAGGTATGCCAAGGTCGCCGCTGTGTTCGACGCCGAATACGGGGCGCAGACCGACACCGCGCTTCTTTCCGGCTATTACGATATCTGCATGCCCACCGGAATATCAGGCACGACCCTTGAGAACAATCTCTCTGTCATTGGAGCTGCAGACGAGGACAATCCCTCATCCATAAGCATATATGCTCTGTCGTTTGAGGACAAGGACGTCGTTTCGTCGATTATAAGAGAGTACAATGAGTCTGTGGGCGAGGATGACGAAATACAGTACACAGATTATATAGCGCTCCTGCTTTCGGGAATAACCACGATAATAAACGCAATATCGTATGTCCTCATAGCCTTTGTTGCCATCTCCCTTGTGGTTTCGTCGATAATGATAGGCATAATAACCTACATCTCGGTCCTTGAAAGAACAAAGGAGATAGGAATACTCAGGGCAATAGGAGCCTCAAAGAGGGATGTGTCCCTTGTCTTCAACGCGGAGACGATAATAGTCGGTCTTGCCGCCGGACTCATCGGAATAGGTCTGTCCGCGCTTTTGTGTCTGCCTATAAACGCCATAATACAGTCGCTTTCGGGAATACAGACGCTGAGAGCCTTCCTCAAGCCGCTGCACTGCGTTATACTTGTTGTTATAAGCGTATTTCTGACTATGATTGCCGGACTTATCCCGTCGCGCATAGCGGCGAAGAAGGACCCTGTTGAGGCACTCAGGACAGAATGACCGCTCCGACGCATAACAGGACGGGCAGCTCGCTTCAGGACAGAGCTGCCTGTTTTACCTCGTGAAACCCCGCCAGCATATCGCCGCCGCAGGAGTTTTAGCAAAAGAGCTCAGACAAAACAGAACTGCCGCCGGGCTGCCCGGCAAAGGCAGAGAAGGAAAGGTCTTTATGAGAAAAATACTGATAGTAGTTGATATGCAGAATGATTTTATAAGCGGTCCGCTCGGCAGCAGCGAAGCTGAGAAGATCGTGAGCGCCGTCGCCGGAAAAATGCGCGGATATGATGAAATCATATTTACAAAGGACACGCACTACAGCGATTATCTGGGCACCAGAGAGGGAAAGAGTCTTTTGGTGGAGCACTGTATAGAAGGGAGCGAGGGCTGGCAGATAGCTGATGGGATTTCCGTTCCGGAAGGTGCCAGGGTCATCTGCAAGAACGCCTTCGGCTCCATGGAGCTTGCCGGACTTCTGAAGAGCGAGGATGAAAAAAAGAGGATAGATTCTGTCTGCCTTGTAGGAGTCTGCACGGATATATGCGTGATATCAAACGCTATAATAGCGCGCTCTGTACTTCCGGAGGCGACTGTATCTGTAGATGCGTCCTGCTGCGCCGGAGTCACGCCTGAGTCGCACGAGACTGCGCTGAAGGCAATGCAGGCCTGCCATATAATAGTCGAAAGATGATTTGCCGCGCATGGCGCGGCACGGTGTAAGGGCGCGGCACGGTGTAAGGGCGCGGCACGGCGTAAGGGCGCGGCACGGTGTAAGGGCGCGGTATGGCGTAAGGGCGCGGCACGGTGTAAGGGCGCGGCACGGTGTAAGGGCGCGGCACGGTGTCTGTCCGTCTTGCGTGCTGTATGCGCACGGGATCCCCGCCTTATATGAAAAATCGGGAGCTTCAGTTCTCTGAAACTCCCGATTTTATTTTGCCCTTATCCGGACTCCGGCGTTTTACTTCCGTCATGCCGGTCGTGCCTGCGTCTGAATGAAATTCATGGCAGAGCCGGAGCTGTTTTGCGCAAATTTTAAGACACGCAGGGACACGCTGTCTTTTTTTCTGAGTCGCTTTACAGCTTTCATGAGTCGCTTTACAGCTTTCCTGCTCAGGTCCATGACTGCTGTGCGGCGCCGTCACCGGGGGAGCCGAGAGCGCTCAGTGCGTCGCGTATCAGGTGCAGCGCGGTAAACGGGTCGCCTGTGTCGGCTACCGCCTTTTCCATCGGACACAGGTCGTCTTTTGCTCGGTTCATAACGGTGTCGGCGGTACTGTCGTAGTACGCCATTATCCCGTACTCGGCGAACACCGTGACAGCCCCCTTGGTCATCATGCCGGCATACACCGCGTCTACTCCGAGTATCACGTACAGGAAAGCTGCGGCGCGCCCCACCACCTTGTCGGCAGCGGAAAAGCCGCGCATATCCTTCCTCCCGTCTATAAGCTCCAGAAGAGGCTTCACGCCCCGCACGCGGCTTCTGACGACGTCTTCTCCGCGCACGAGCACGCATGTCAGTCCCTCAGACAGAAGAACAGACTTTGCTTTCTTAAGATCTTCCTTCATTTCCTTCATGACAGTACTGACCTCCTTATTGGTTTTGTCTGCGCGGCCCTGTACCGGCGCTTTGAGTCTGGCTCAGTTTTTTTCGAGAGCCTGCGCGGCTGTCTTCATGAGCTCACGTATCTTCAGATGCTGGGGACATGCGCTCTCGCACTGACCGCATTCGACGCAGTAGGAGGGCTTTGACGAGTTTGAAAGCAGCTTTTCAAAGCGCTCGGTTGCATCCTCGTTGTATATTGTCTTTGCGTTCATGCAAGCGAATATCTCAGGTATATTTATCCCGGCAGGACAGCCTGCAACGCAGTATCCGCATCCGGTGCAGGATATGACACCCTTGGTTCTGAGTATTGAGAGCACCTTTCCGAGCGCCTCTTTTTCCTTTTCGGACAGAGGCTCCGGATTTTTCATAGTCTTTATGTTGTCCTCCATCTGTGCATTGTTGCTCATGCCGGAGAGAATCATCTTTATCCCTTCGAACCCGGCGACAAAGCGCAGGGCATAGCTTGCCGCGCTCTTGTCTGACAGAGAAGCGTAGATCTGAGCGGCGGGTCTCGGAAGCACCGCAAGGCGTCCGCCTCTCACAGGCTCCATTACTATGACGGGCTTGTCGTGCTTTCTGCACACCTCATAGCAGAGACGGCTCTGCACCCCGCCGTCCTCATAGTCGAGATAGTTGAACTGTATCTGTACTGCATCCACTTCCGGATTCTCGGTCAGTATACGGTCGAGCACCTCTGCGCGGTCATGGAAAGAAAGTCCCACATATTTCACCTTTCCGGCCTTTTTCAGCTCAAAAGCCGTCTTGTATGCCTCGCATGCCTTGTACTTTTCATAATTTCCCGCGTGCTGGGCGTGCATGAGATAAAAATCAAAGTAGTCTACCCCGCATGCCTTGAGCTGGCTTTCAAAGAACGGGACGATGTCTTCCCGCGAGTTGAAGTAATTTTCTGTCAGCTTGTCGGTGAGGATGAAGCTGTCGCGGCTGTGGCGCTTTGAGACGCATTCCCTTATTGCGGTCTCGCTTTTGCCGCCTATGTAGCCGTGGGCTGTGTCAAAATAATTGAAGCCCTCTTCGATAAATCTGTCGGTCATTTCACAGAACTGCTTTGCATCGACCGCGCCGTCCTTCATGGGAAGCCTCATGCACCCGAAGCCAAGGATACCGCGTACATTTTCAAAACACTTATATGACATGGTCTTCACCCTCCGTTTTTGCGCCGGATATACCGCCCGACGTATTTATGGTCACTATATTCGTACTGTACGACAATTATATATCAAAATGGGACTGTCGTCAAGTACGGAGCGGCGTATGACCGGTAATTTGTTCCTTTTGCACTCTATTTTCGGGCAAACTATTGACCTGTTCTGCAAAAAGCATTAAAATAAGACAGGAATATTTACGCCGGCGTTAAACGCCGGTATCTCCGGTCCTATAACAAGGAGGCAATGTCATGAGCGAGGACGTCAAAAATAACGAAGTTAACCAAAAAAGCTCTGAAAAGGTAAAAAAACTGACATTTTCAAGATTTGTGCCCCCTGACGAAAATATAAGGGTGATGACAGAGGAAATAACGGGGCATCATCCTGAGCACATGCACGACGATTTTGTCGAGATAGCCTACATAATGGCGGGAAGCGGAAAACAGCAGATAAACGGATGCGATATGAGAATAAGCGAGGGCGACCTGTTTCTCATCAATTCGCATATAGCGCATTCCTTTACATCTGACGAGTCATGCTCCCTTTGGGTCTGCAACTGTATTTTCCAGCCTACGGCGGTAGGACTTTCAACAGACGACTGCAAGAGCTTTCTCGACGTCGCGTACCACTATTTGTGCTATTCGGTCGCTTCCGAGGATACTCCAAGGGATTATATCAAGCTGTCCGGCCTTTCGGGAGATTCCATACCTGCCCAGCTCTCCGAAATGAAAAGGGAATACACCGAAAGAGAGAGCGGATTTATGCAGATGCTCAAGGCGGACCTCACCAAGCTCCTCATAATGATATTTCGCCGTTACAGGAACGACACGGGTCAGATACAGAACGCGGCTGTTTACAAGAAGCTGATAATATCCCAGACGCTTGCGTATATGAAAAAGCACTACAGGGAAAATCTCACAGGAGACGTGCTTGCAAGCAGAGCGTATCTCAGCGTAAATTATTTCAGAAGCGTCTTCAAGGAGCAGACGGGCTGCACAGTGACCGACATGCTCCAGAAAATCAGGCTCTCGCAGGCGTGTGTCCTGTTGCGGAATACCACGATGCCTGTGAGCGCCATATGCAATGACGTCGGTTACTCCGACATGAAATTTTTTTACAAATTGTTCAAAGAATCTACCGGAATGACTCCTGCTTTGTACAGAAGAGAGAAAAAAGGTGAAATGCCCCCATATGCCAAGGCATAAACCTATTGAAAAAAACACGGGCGGGGACTAAAATCTCACTACAGGCGGCGCTTCCGGAAAAGACATCGACGGATATTTATTTCTGCCGGTGTCTTCTTTATTAATTAAGAATCAAGAGCGCCCCGGCGATTCTTGCGAAAGGTGTGTATTACAAAAATGAAAAAAGGAATAAAGCGCATTATAAGCGGCATCCTTGCGGCGTCTATGCTCATTGCGGGGGCGGCTGCCTTTTCTGTCGCCGCTCAGGACGAGCTCGAGGTAGACGACCTCAAGGTCTGCTCGCTTTCCGAGCCTCTTGGGATAGATGAGATCCCTCTTTTCAGCTGGAGTGCCAGAGTCCGGTGCGCGGTGATTCACAGAGCGCATACCGTATAATCGTATCTAAGGAAAAAGAGGATATAGAGAACGGTAAGGGCACGGTCTGGGATTCGGGAAAGGTGGAAAGCCCGGATATGCTCAGCGTCAAGTATGAGGGCGAAGCGCTCGAAAGCCGCACGACTTACTACTGGAATGTAACCGTTTTTGCCAAATCCGGACTTTCAGCCTCAGGCAAAGGATCGGTGTTTTCCACCGGTATACTCGACGAGTATGAGGCAACAGATTACCCGCTTCCGGAATATTCGGCGCAGGTCTTTGCCTTTGAAGAGACAGAGGCGCGCTATGTAAGGCTTTATGCGGACAGTCTGCGTCCCAAAGAGACAGACGGCAACCGCTATTTCCTTCAGATAACCGAATTTGAGGTATACGACCTTCCGGAATATACCGAGGCGGACAAGAGTGCCCTTGAGGAAACGCTCGCAACCATGCTCGGAGTTGTAGGCGGAAGCATATATTCCGGCGCGTCGGATGATGCTAAAAACTCATTCGGCATAGCTCTTGCTCTTGCACAGGGAGTATTTGACGACGAGTACGCGCTCGACAGCGAGGTGGAAAAGGCTCTCGGCGACCTGACGGATGCTTATGAAGCTCTCGAAAAGTCATCCGAGGAAGGGCAAACGCCCGGTACTGAGGCTCCGGACGAAGACGTCACTACAGCTCCTGACACTGAAAAGTCTCCCTCGGACGACCCGGATAAAGGCGGCAAGGACTCAGGAGCGCTCCCCTTCATAATAGGCGGGGTCGTCATAGTGGTCGTGGCTGCGGCAGGCGTCACTGTGTTTCTGGTACTCAGAAAGAAAAAGAAATAATATCAGCAGTTAAAAAGCAAGGATGATTTTGCAGCCGGAATGCCGGGAGATTTGACCGGATACATTCGGCAGAAAAAAACGGGGCGGTGCGATAGCACCGCTCCGCTTTTTTTATGTTATGATAGAGCAAGACAATAAAAAAAGAGATTTTTGTTGTGCATTTCCGATAATCAACATATTTTACTGTGTTTTTAAAAATATGCATATTGTAAGGAATTTCTAAAAAAGAAAGAAAAAAAGCAAGTTGTATTTTGTAATGGTTAACTTTGTGTTAACAAAATAAGAAGTTGTAAAAAAATGGATTATCTTTTTAAATTTTGCTATGGCAAGAAAAATAAACTATTTGCTTTATAACGGCCCTGCTTTTCTTAAAATTTATGCGTAATGAATAGCGTCATGTAAACTATCTATACATATATAAGTTTCCCGCCGGAGGCTGGAAAGCTGAGAAAGAAATAAATTGCCTTAATGTGCAAAAAGACAACGACAATATACACAATGTATGGTTTATTTTTTTGTAAAAAAAGTATATTGAATTTGCATTTGAAATACTGTATAAATAAATTGAAAACTATGACAAAGGGGGTACTGTGTCCTGACGCTGTGAAATGTACTGTAATGATACTGCACAGCTGACCCTTATGTTGCACTGATAATGCTGATAATGCTGATGACAATCGAGAGCTATCTTTCATCACATTACATTCAGAGCTTTTTCAGATTGCGCGGAAGACCTTCTGGGTATCAATATATTTTTCGTTTTTCGTCCGCAGCTCCTTTGTCGTCGACCGCCTCCTTTTACAGGCGGATTCCGGTGCATGTCAGAGCTGTGGTTTTTTACTCTTTATTTCGACAAAATGCGCCATGATGCCTGCACTATACTTGTCATGTTCTGTAAGGCACTGCGTCTTATCGGTACTTGACTATGCGCCTTTCATGGCAGAGCCGCCCGTGGCAGACGCAGGCTTGCACGAAAAGTGGGAAAGACAGGCCGCGGGGTCGTGAGCCGCCCGAGGCAGGCGCAGGCTTGCACGCGGGGGGGCAGGTCGCAGGTTTACGTAGATTCATCGATGACCCCGTGCGTAAAAAGCGCGCGTTTTTGCATAAACAAAAGTTTTTAAGGTGTGAAGATTATGAAAGTAACGGCATACTCGGTAAAAGTCGGAGGCTTTGTCTCCTTCAATGCCGGAAGAATAACCAGCTGCCTGAGCAGCGCGAAAATAAAAAGCAAGGCCGGCGCCGCCGGATTCGTATATGACAACGTCGGAAGAGTAGAGTCATCGCTCTTTTCCGGAAAAGTGAAGGGAAAGGAACAGACCTGCGGGTTCGGGCTTCGCAATCGCGGTCACATAGATGACAGCGGCTGGATATGTCGGGAGCCTCCCGTAACCGACGAGGTCGTGAATGACGTGCAGTCAGATGACGCGCCAAACCGCGGGCAGGGCACCGGGGCGGACGCAACGACGTCTGAAAACAAAAAGTCGGGCTATGCCGACATGGAGCTTGCGGTATACCCGGGCGCCGATGTCAGACGCCGGCTTCTGGAATCCGGTTTCTGGAGCTTCGGCAAAGAATCTGACGGGGAGCCTGTCCTCAACGAGGAAGCGTGCCGCTATGATTATGAAAGCGAGCCGGATGCTCTGTCTATGGTGGACGCCGTCATTATATCCACCGCAGGCGAGCTTATCGAGCTTTCCGAGAAAATAGCCTCCGGGGATTCTGAGGCCGCGGCGGGCCGCTACATACTCACGGCGGATATAAATCTTTCGGGTAAAAAATGGCTGCCTATCGGAGTTTCCGAGTCGAATCCATTTACAGGCGTCTTCGACGGCAGAGGCTTCCGCATCTCAAACTTCAAAATATATGCCAAGGATGCGCAGTACGCAGGCTTCTTCGGGTGCGTCGGAGCCGGGGCGGTGATCTGCAATCTTTCGATAGACTGCGTGGTCGGAGCGGCAGGCAGCGTTACGGGCAGCATGGCGGGACTCAATGACAGGGGACTTTTCGTGAACTGTCACGCGGTGTCGTCGATATCCTCTTATAAAAGCTGCGGGGGTTTTGTAGGGAAAAACACCGGCACCATAAAATGCTGCAGCTTTTACGGCAGTATAAGCGCGGCTATACCGATAGCGGTATTTCTCGTGCCCGCCGCCGTCGCCGTATTTCTGCTCTTCGCTGTGGGCGGTGGAATTGTGATAAGCCGCTACATTGCGCCTACATACAATCCCGGAATAGTGGACCCCAATCAGCGTCCCGCCGATTCTGAGGTAATATACGATCCCCCGGAGGACGGGCAGAAGCGCATAAGCATAAGATGCAATACCTACGTGAGGGTCAATGTCGAAACAATGGTCGGAGGCATAGATTACGTAAATTCGCGAAACTCCAACGTTGACGTTGTGTTAAGGGTGCTCGTATCAGACGCCGAGCTGCTGAGGGTGATGGGCACTACGGGAAGAAGCGAGAAGGAACAGGCGGAGCTTGAAGCCGACGATTCCTACGACGCAGGTACGTCGTATCAGGAAATATACAGGTCGGGCAGGATAGAAATAGGCTATCAGATAGCCGACCTCAAGCTCTCGCCTCTTTCCGACGGAACGTATCTGAAAAAGGGAGAATATGTGATGCTTTTGGTCATAGACGCCTATGATCCAGATTCAAATGACAAGGAAGCCGTGGCGGCACAGCTTCCGATAAATGTGGATATAGTCGACCCGTGATACAGTCGATTTGTGATACAGTCGATCTGTGATACAGTCGATTTGTGATACAGTCGATCTGGTCGACCCGTGAATGCTCCCCCGCAGTCTGCATAGGAGAATATGCTCTCGCGGTGTAAAAGCGGGATATGGGATCGGAGCACAGCGGCAAGGTAAAACAAGGCGGGGCAAAAATACAAATCAGAAGATAAAAATTCGGAGAATGAAAATTCAGGAAAATAAAAATTCGGAAGGCAAACGCAGGAGTGTCTGTATTTTTAATTCGACGGGAGGGGAGGAACGCCGTGGGAAAGGACTTTTATTTAAGTGTGCGTGAATCAAACTCAAATGACACAAAGACCGGAAAAATTGAACATAAGGACGGACGTATCTGCAGAAGTGGCGCAGAAGGATTTTCCGGAAAGAAAATTATGCGAAACCGCCGTCCTTCCCCCAGGGGCAAAGACGCAGCGAAACGCGGAAATCCTCTGCGGCCGCTCCGCGTTGCGGCGATACTTCTGTTTTGCGCCTTTATATTTCCTGTTTTGCCCAAAATGCAGCTCAATGCGGCGCACACCTTCTCATCCGGTCCGGTCGTGATAACGCAGGAAACTGTCGATACATACGGAAGAGAATTCATAATAGAGAACGGCGTTTTTTCGGTCACAGTCACCGACGGCGTGGACGTCACCATAATATTCAACAACGTCAAGATAGACAGAAGAAACGATACATCCGAAAGTCTGCCTTCCGGAGTTACGTCGGCGCAGCAGCTGGTGGATGCGGCAAAAAAGCTCAACAGTCTTTCCGGGGACTCCCAGTGGGAGCTTTATTCCTCATACTGGCCGACGCGGTATTACATACCCACCTGCCCGCTGCTCATCACCGGGGGAGCCTCGGTGACGGCGAGGTTTGCCGGATCATGCAGCTTTTACGCAGGCTTCAACGGATGGTATATATCTGAAAACGGGGATACCATGCAAAATGACAAGGTCACAAGTATGTGGCTCGACCCCGGCGGCGGATACGCCGGCATACAGGTGGATTCGGGTTCTTCGCTGACCATAGCTTCGGCAGAGAATCTGCGCGCAGTCGGAGCCTATCAGTTCATAACCGATATGGACGATTCTACCACAGTACAGGAGATAATCAATCAGAACACCGTTTATGACTCGAAAGATCCCTGGGTAAGGCCCGCAGGATGCGAAGAGGGAGTGACGGGAGGAGGAGCCGGAATAGGCGGCGGGGTCTCCTATAACAATCAGAAATACGGGTTAAGAGATTACCTCGACGGGACTCCGGGCAGGATAACAATAAACGACGGCAACATAACCGCGGTCGGAGGCCACCAGGCCGCCGGTATAGGCGGAGGGGTAAACTCCGCTTCCACGAGCTCGGAGATAGTCATAAACGGCGGAGAAATAACCGCCATAGGCGGCAGGTTCGCCACCGGAGTGGGAGACGGGGATTCACACAACGGCGAGACCGACGGCGGGACCAGCAAGGCGTATCTCAATGACCACAGCATAACGGTCAACGGCGGAAGGCTCCACGCCTACGGCGGTACCTCCGCCGCAGGGCTCGGCACCACCGACCATGTTTCTTCAAGCCAGGGCTTTGATGGCAAATACCACGGTCTTGAGATAACCGTGAACGGAGGTACTGTATACGCCACCTCCGGAGAGGCGACGGCCGACACCAGCGCCACTGCCGCCGTCGGAAGCGGAGAGGGCACCAACATGCAGGACAACAGCATAACGATAAATTCACAGGCGAGGGTCATAGGCGCCAGCTTTTCGCAGTATGCCATATCAAACTACGGTACCGACGCCTCGAGCACGCCGATGATACACATAGACCCGCTCGGATATATGTATCTTGTGAGATTCGATTCAGCGACTCAGGACCGCGTGTTCAGCCTTTACCCGGTGAGAAAAGACGTAAACGGCAACAGGATGTATGTCGCCGCCCCGTCATCCGCTGTATCCTCAATAAACGCAGAGAATTACGAAAAATATCGTTTTTACGCCTACGACCCCGATAAATCGAAATATTACTGGGTTGACGGACTCGGATACACCGTCGATAAAAACGGAGAGAGGAGTGATGAGCGCTACTATCCCGCTACTATAGAGAGCCTTTCTGTGTTCTATGATTTCTCGGCGCCAATAGGCACCCTCACGGTTCCGGGAAAATACAAGGCGATAGCTATGAGTCTTTTTGATCCTTCGCTTTTCGGCGGGGCTTATGTTCTCGAGGTCCCCAAAGGGGATACATCGGAAAGCAGCATATTTGTATCAATAGTCAAGGACTCGCCCGGGGTCACGTCGGGGCGAGTGGAAGACACCGGAGATTACCACGTAAGCGCTGGAGAAAACGGGAAAAACGAGGAGACACCTAATATATCCATAGACAAAACCGCAAACGGATTTAAGGACATTTCACTTTACGTGCAGGGTACGGATACCGACTATATAACCGAGTTTTCGCCTTCCACATACGGATATACGGTATACCTGCCCTACGGCACGACAAAATTCACGATCCACAGCGAATATGCCCTCAGCGATGCAGTCAGCAGAGTGACCATAGACGGCACGGGCAAGAAAATTCCGGAGGAGCTTACATACCAGATAGGCGATGGCGTCATGGAAAACAATGTGGATTTGAGCATAGATGGTTATGACGGCGGGGATTTCTGGATCAGAAAAGTGGACACGGACAACACGTATATCGTATACAGAATAGTAGTGAATGTGAAAAAAATGTATACGCTCGAGCTCGCCGGCTCCGACAAGGTATATGACGGGGTAGCCGCGCAAGGGCGTGCCGAGGGGATTTCGGAAGGACCCGATGGTCAGACCCAGGGCTCCGGACTGCCTCAGCTCACAGATCAGGACAGGGCTCAGATCGTTTACACCTGGTACAGGGATGCAAACGGAAACGGAGCGGCCGATACCGACGAGTTGCTCACACAGCCTCCCAGAAATGCGGGAAAGTATATAGTGTGTGCAGATCTTGAGGCTTCAACTTTCGAGGCCAAGGGCGAGGCGCGTTTTGAAATATCAAAAAGGGAGATAACGCTCAACGCCATAGAAAACTGGACTGCATACTTTTCGCTTGAGGAGCTTACCTCTTTTGACGGGTATATAAAGAATCCAGGAAAGCTGTTTTTCGGGAACGTGGTCGCAGGAGAGAGCATAACCGTAGACGACGGTTTCTCTGTGAAATTCACCGACACCGGCAAAATCGGATATAAGGACGACGTCGGGTACAGTCTTGATAAAATAGAAGTGTCGTCTCTTGTCTTGACAGGTGATTCGGCGCTGAATTACACACTTGTCCCGGACGTCACACAGGATGACGGTAGCGTAGTCTTTCTTGTCTACGGACAGATAACCTACAAGACAGATAAAGCAATGTTCAGAAAAGTGCTTGATGCGGATGTTCCGTTCCGCAAATTCTATCCTGTGGATTCCAAGGACTTTCTCGATTTTGAAAACGACGACCCGCGTATAGACTACCACTCTCCGGATTCAGACAGTCACCGCGATTATGTATATCTGCATACCGTCAACAAGGGTGAAAGCGAGGCTGTCTACGCCGTAGATATAGAGTTCGGTACGATGCAGTTTTCCTATTCCAAGACCACTTGGAGCGTTGACGATTATACCTATGTCGACAACGACGGCTCGATGTGGTCGGGCAACGACGGAGTATCAAACAGTGTGCGCGTGATAAATTACTCAAACAGAGACATATCTTTTCAGGTCAGCGCACAGATAGATTTTATTTACGGACCCGTCGGGGACAGCCAGAACAACGGTATAACCTGTTCGCTGCAGACTGAGGTCGGTGACACCGCTGTTCCGGTGAAGGACGGTGAGAGTCTGCTCGTTTCCATGGCAAAGCCCGCTTCGACGGGATCTGCCGGTGTCCCCGGAGAGCGCTGCGTGGAGGTAGTCCTGTCCGGGGTTCCCCAGATAGGAGAAAATGTCCTGACCGCTGTAGGGAAGGTGACGGTTATGGTTTCCAGGGACGTTTTGCAGGGGTCATATGCCGGTACAGGAGGTGGTTCCGCGTGAAAAAAAACAAAACGAATATGTGCAGCGGGTCTGAAGATGGTTCCGGCAGAGGAGTAACCGTTTTTCTGCACCGCCTTTTCCTCAGGCTTCATTGTCCGCGTTCACGTCGTTTCGTCCTGCCGGCGCTTGCCGCGGCGCTGGTTTTTCTGTCCTTCTTTCCTTCGTCCGCCTATGAAGCGCTGCCGGAAAACGGGACCGGCGCCTCTTCCGGGCTCAATGTGATGGTGCAGGACGTAAGTCACCGTTACGCCGTGGATCTGACGTTCCCCGACATGACTCTTTCGTTTGATGCCGTTAAGTGGAATGTTGACAGCGGTCTTTATGAAATTCAGGGTTCCGGTTACAAAGACAGGGAACCTGCGTTGATAAGTATAACTGTCACAAATCATTCAGATATGAGTGTAACGGCATATGCCGAAACATCAGCTTCTGCCGGGGCAGGCGGACTGCTTTTTTCAACGCCATATGAGGCGGCCAACGTCATAATGGTGGGAAGCGCGCTTCCGAATGTCGGACCGGCATACGCGAAGCTGCCGATAGAGATTTGTCCGCGGCAAGACAGGACTTGGTCCGATGTGCTCAGCGAGCTGATATCTAACGGAAGCATGACGTCCATGGAGGGCGGCGGATATGGCTGTTCTGTCGGAACCGTGCGTGTTTACATAGAGCAGATATGACATTTCTACGTAAGAGCACTTTTATGATTTGATATGTGATATTGCATGAATGCTTTCGGGCGTCGTTATTGACCGCAGTGAGAAAACAAACATAAAAATTTACAGGGCAGAGGGGCTGTTGCTTCAGCCGTCTTTGCGGGGAGGAAAACATGAAAAGCATAAAACACAGCAGAGCAGCAGTCGTTGTTATCATGCTCGTATTTGCAGTATGCATATCGGCCGCCTTTTCGGTAAATGCACAAAATGTGGTCGGAACACACGGAGGAGCGTCCGGAATTAACAACGGGGTGGAGACGATTCCCGCCGAAGCCGGCGCATCCTCGCCTGTCAATATAACTCTCGGTGAAGTATCACACAGATACGCGGTTGACATTACTTTCAGCAGCATGGATATAGCGGCGTCGGCCCTCGTATGGGATGTGAACCAGCTCAAATATGTGAGCGCATCCGGCGGAGAACAAGTCACTAACAAGACATACGATATAACTGTGACAAACTATTCTGACTTAGCCGTTAAAATGACCGGCAGCACGACGGTTGAAACCGTCGCTTCAGGCGCGGGAATATCTATCGATATGGATGAATCCAACGCCACCGTAATAGACGCCGTCACACCTGTTCCTGGCGGAGCCGGTGTGGCTGTGCAAGCCACGCTCAGGGTAAATGTGACGAGCAGCGACTGGAATACGTCAATAGCCACTATAATGAACGAGGGCAACAGCGGGACTATCAAAATAGGAACAGTAACCGTTTCTCTCGCCGCGGCAGACGGCACATAAAGCGCGTGATCTCAAAAGTCCTGCACTAAAAAAGGAAAAAGGACGGTTTCCTTCCTTTAATTCCCGATAATTCCCGATTTTAGGCACCTTCGGCATATTTTGCGTAAAATGCCTTCAGCCGTCTGCCGGACATAGATTTCCAGGGCTTGATTTAACCAGCCCTGCCCGGTATTGGCGGCTTGCCCACAGCATTTGCCCATTGCATTTGTTATTTCATTGTTTATAGGTCCTTCCTGTCTTCCGGGGCGCGTGATTCGCAGCAGGCGCCTTACTTCCGGACGATTGTTGAAATCACCATGGCGGGAGGATTTATATAGATATAAAATATACCAAATAAAATGACCTTTTATTTTGTTTTTAGGAGGATGAATAATGAAGAAGATAATACCCGTCATTCTGGCAGTTCTCCTGGTGATCGGAATGTGCACAGTAAGCGTTTCCGCCTTTACTATCGGAGGAACCGACGGCATTCCCTCAGGCTCTGCGACCACACCCATAGGAAGCTCACAGTCGGATGTAACTATCTCCGCGAGCGGAAACACGGTCAACGTATATGCTGTTGACATAACCTTCGGTGACATGACCTTCACATACGGAACAGAGACAAAGTGGAATCCCAATACTCACAAATACGAGGTCGTTGAGGGAGGGGAGGCTGTTTGGTCGGCTACCGGAACCCCCAATATCGTGATCGACAACCATTCAGACCTTCCGATCAACTACGCTATCGCAGCTTCCAATGAAAATCAGACGACATACGGTGCAAAGGTCCAGTTCGATGGCAAGGACACTGCCTCAGGAACGATCGCAAAGTGCCCCGTTGAGGCTGTAGATGTGCCGTCAGCAACGGTTATGGTATCGGTAGTTACTGAAGGAACCGTTCAGAATATAACTACTGCTCCTGTAAAGCTTGCGACTGTAACGGTTACCATAAGCGCGTCTACCTGATAACCGCGTAATCGGTCGTCGTCCGTCGGCTACGGTCTGACAGTAGCCTGCGAATTACTGTCAGACTCGTCCGTACGAATTTGCTTTTGCGATGCGACGCAAAGCGCCGCATCGCAAAAGCAAACCGGCCGCGGTTTGAGCGGCAAATAAATCTCAGCGTGAATGAAGCGAGCAATGAAAAGGCATGAAAGGAGGAGAGCGTAAAAGTGAAGCCCGATAACGCCGCTACCGGCACAGTTTCGCGGGCGAGTTTTCCTGCGGAGTTTTTAGGAGACTTACCGCACCCGCAAAGGCGCGGTGAGCCCGTGGGCATGAAAAGGACGTCAATGCAGAATGTAAAAATAATCATAGCGCGGGCAGCCGCTTTGTCGCTTTGCCTTTTGTCGCTTATATCTGCATGTGTCTTCGCTTCCCATGCCGCCATATCACAGTCAAGCTCGGACGTCATCATACAGTTTGACGGGAATTATACCGAGAAGTACAGGTACTCGCTTGACGTGGATTATGCAAGCATGCAATTTTACTTTGACGTTCACAGCATAGATTATGACGAGGAAACCCTTGAAACACACGTGTCGATCGGAGACTGGATAAACGGATACGGAGTGCCCACGCCCACCTCTGCCGTCACAGTGAGAAACAGCTCCGATATACCGCTTGCCGTTGACATGCATGTTGATGACTCACAGTTTCAGAACTGCGGAGTGAGCGTTTCCGGATGTGAGGATGTAAAAAATGTACACCTCCCCGCCTGCAGGACAGAGGGCACCGACGGCGAAGAAGAAATATATATAAGCTCCGTCTCTCTGTCGCTTGAGCTTGACAATTATCCGGATGTCGAAAAGACGGGAGGGCAAAAAAGCCTTTTTGTGGTGATAGAGGCGGTTGCGGTAAGTGGAGTCACTACAAACGGAAAATATTTTTATTCGGATTTTGACAGATGACGTATATCGTGCACCTGTCTCAAAAACCGACGAGTACCGGCAATTTGCCGGCGGTACAGTATTACTGCGGCGTTACGCAGGGCACAATACCGCTTTAAACATAAGAAGAAAGGCGGTGCCAATACTTTAACATGATGCAATACTTTAACATGATGAATATGAAAAAAAGCGCTATAACGCGCTCGGCAGTGGCAATAGCATTTGTCATTGTGCTTCAGCTTCTTACCGGCATTCCTTCCTCAGCCGTTGATACGACCACAGCTACGCAAATGGCAGTTCGAGAGGCAGCGGCAGTTCGGGAAGAGCCCGGCATGGTTTCAGGTGTGTCTGAGGCGGGTCTGAATAGCTTTATGCCGGGTTACAGCCCTCTTTTGGCGTCGGACGGCGCGGAGACTTATGCTGAAGAGGTGTACGTTTATGCGATAGTAATAGAATTCGGTTCGTTCAGCTTTTATTACGACTACGGCGTATGGGATCCCGCCACGCTGACATATAAGGCGGACCCTGCGAGCAGCGATCCGTCGCACTCGACTGCTGCCGGAAGTCCGGGCTGGTACGGCTTTGACGGAATATCCAATAAAATAACAGTTGAGAACGCCTCACTGTACGAAAGCGAAGGTCAGAAGCTTTCCGATTTAAAAATAACGATCTCATATTCCCAGGCTGAGTTCAGCCAGACTGTCGGAGATTCGGTAAAAATGACTCTTTTCACAGACAAAACGTTTACAAATGCGTACAAGGAAACAGATTCTGACGGGAAATACTCTTTCACGGTCGCTTCGGGAAATAAAAACGAGTTCTTTATTTCTCTGTCCGGCATACCTAAAGATTCCACAGGGGACTACCTCTTCAGCGACGTCGCTATCCCAATAGGCTACATAACGCTTCAAGTCAGCATGCCATCAAGTCAGCATGCCATAGGCGGTTACACAGAGTTTCAGGCCGGCATGCCGGAAGGATGATAAAATGCGTAAAATATGCTATACATCTCTCAGGCGCAGAGTGGTTTTCGCGACCATTGGCGTTTTGCTTCTGGTTCTCGTTGTCGCAGCCTTTGTTGCATTGATCGGGCTTGAGCCGAATATATATGACGATGGAAGGACAGTGGGAGTCCCCGGCATTGAAAAAGGGGAAAACGGCTATACAAGCTACAGTCAGGAGGGAGTCTGCAGCGTCGCTCTCTGCTGCGACCCTGAAATTGACGGCAAACTCGTCTATATCAATCTGACCAATCCGTCCGAAAATGATGTCCTGATTCGCGCGGAGATATACGAAAGCGTCATTGAGTACGATGATGACGGCTCGGTGAAAAACGTAAAGCCCGGAGCGCTCCTCGGAATGAGCGGATTTATCGCGCCCGGAGAGTACGTACATACCGTATCGCTCGACAAGGCGCTTCCTGCCGGGCAGGACAAACTCGTTTCTGTAAAAATAGCCACATATATAGAAGACAACGGAATGAGCAACGGATATTTCTATGTGAACACGGAATTTCACACATGAACATCCAGACGCGGTCGTTTTTCGTCAGTTTTTTCCTCACTTTCCTTCAAGTATACCAACGCGGTAGAGCCGTGCATACGTATTGACAAATCCGGCAAAGAGAATATAATTAAGGTGTATCAGGAAAAGAAAGGACGAAAAGCGTAAGAAGCGCGGGCTTTTTGCTTTTTCGTATTTGTGTCATGAGCCGTTTTACCGGGAGAAAAAAGACTGTCTCAAATGTGAGAAACGAGACGGGGCAGGGGAATTTCCGTACACCGCCTGTCAAGCACTCGCTCATATATCAGATAAGAACAAACAGAAAAGCCTTTGTGGTTTACATGGTCCTCAGCGTCATAGTGCTCGCCGTTTTAGTACGAAGCGCCTGGAACGGTCTTTGGGAGAGCGCTTTCGTCTGCTTTCTGACAATGAATCTGTTTCTCATACCGCCGTTCATAGAGCGCAGCTTTAAGATAGAACTGCCCACTGCTCTTGAAGTGCTGGCATTTGTTTTTGTTTTCTGTGCTATGATACTCGGCGAGATAGGCTGCTACTATATGAAGGTGCCGCTCTGGGATTCGGCTCTTCACACCGTATGCGGCTTCATGTTCGCCGCCTTCGGATTCTGCCTTCTCGATATCCTGAACAAAAACAAGTACAACAAGTTCGATATGTCGCCCTTTTTCATGGCTTTTATAGCCTTCTGCTTTGCCATGACCGTAGGAGTCATGTGGGAGTTCATAGAATTTCTCATCGACACAGTCATGAGCAAGGATATGCAGAAGGATTTTATAATAAAAAATCTTTATACTGTCACTCTCGACAAGACAAATTCAAACACCGTGATAGCCATTGAGAACATAGAGAGTACGGTGATAAACTACGGAGACGGAAATCAGTGGGTTATCGAAGGAGGCTACATAGACGTCGGCCTCAGAGATACGATGAAGGATCTGCTTGTTAATTTTGCGGGGGCTCTCGTCTTCTCAACCATAGGATTTTTTTACGTGAAGCATCGCGGAAAAGGTATTATTGCAAGCCAGTTTATACCGCGTTCCCTGTCGGAGCCGGTTTTTGCGGGCGAATATGAAAAGACCGCATGCGAGCTGGATAAGAACGAAAATAACAGTGTTCAAAATGCATGCGAGTTGCCGCAGGAGCAGACAAAAGAGCCGGTTGAAGAAGAAATGCAGGAAAACGGGGAAGAAAGCGACGGGGACAGGCAGCTTGTGTCTGCAGTTTCTTCAAAATCGCGCCGCAAGAGCACAAAAGGTCAAGAATAAATCGCCGGCAGGGCAGGATGCCGTCGCCTGAATCTGTCACGGATGCCTTTGGCGTACACCAAAAAGACCCGGCGGTCGGTATTCCGGTTACTGTAGTGCCGAACATGCCGCATTCTCAGTATAATAAATGATCAGTACGATAAAACGACAAGGGGGAAGGTACAGTATTGATAAAATTATTGTTGATCCTCACGATGTTATTTGCAGTTATTTGCTTTGCAGGCGCAGTATATGTTATTTTGAGCGACGGGCAGGCAAGTGCAGGGTATGCGGTTATTCCTATGCTCTTAACTCTGGTTTGCTCTTTGTGCTACCGGGTCCTTAAAAACAAGGGCGACAGAGGATGACAGCTTTGCCGGTTCGATTGCCTTCGACCGAAGCGCCGACAAAATCGCGTAGTACTCCGCCGCCGGTTAAAGCCGCAGTATGCAGCTTTATGTATATGAATATAAAAACACGAAAAGACATTGCTCTGTTGTTCTTAACGGAGGAATCACAAAAGTACAGAAACCGCAGATTGATTTTCTGCGGTTTTTGTGCTATA
>CALXXF010000010.1 GCA_944392615.1 uncultured Clostridia bacterium | reverse complement strand
TTTTGTCAGATATGCTCTTCTTTTTTTTATTTTTTCGGCTCTATCTGTCTGTCACCCCAACATTTATTATAGAACCAGATTTTTCCACTCTTCTTTGGTGCCTTCGTAATAAATATCAGTCAGCGCAGTACAACCTGCGAAGCTACCGCTGCCAACTCTCGTAACGCCCTTGCCAAAGGTAATGCTTTCGATATACTTACAATTGTGAAAAGCCCGAGTGGAAGAATACTCATCATGCTTGAGGAGCTTAACGTGCTTTAGTCCCATAGGAATACAATAGCTGTATTCATAAGCTTGCGTTCCAATAGAACCTTTGATTTGGGTGATCATCTCGCCTCCCTCATATTGGGTACTACCAAACAAGCTTCCAAAGGCTTCATACTGACCGGAACAAGTGGAAACTCCTACAAACGGAATCGTTATGCTTTCGAGCGACGCGCACTTTTCAAGGCAGGAAATTCCCATATACGTTACGGTTACGGGGAAATCGATTGCGCGCAAGGCAATACAACCGCTAAAGGCGTAATCTCCCACACTCTGCAACCCGCTTGCAATGGAGACTGTCTGTAAAGCGGAGCATCCGTAAAATGCTTTGTTGGATAATGTTTTCAAAGAGGAAGGAAGTTGGGCGGTGGTTAGCTTTGTGCAATTATAAAATGCCGATGAGCCAATTGTTTCAACTTTGTTTCCAAATACGACTTCGGTTAGTCCGCTACATCCATAAAAGGCGGAGTCACCAATAGATTTAACCGAATTTCCGAGCACAACTTTAGTTAACTTTTCATACCCCATAAATGCACCGAACGGAATGTTTTGGTTTATTTCTACTGTTGTCACAAGAGCTTTATTCAAATAAAGATTTTCGGCACAATATAATGGATTGGCATTGGAATTGTTAAATTTACTGTTAAACCAAGCATCTAAGCTGCTGATATAAAGATTTTTAATTGTGCATCCCTTAAATGCGTCTTTTGAATAGGTTGTAACCGATGTGGGAATTGTTATGTTTTCCAATGAGGTACAATTTGCAAAGGCTTCGGCTCCAACGCGAAAAACATTGTTTGGGATAACAACTTCTCTAAGAGATGTACAATTTTTAAAGGTTCTTAATTGAATATCCCAATACTCACTTGGAAGAGTGATTTTTTTCAAGGAAGTACAATTCATAAACGCTTCGCTGAGAATAGCACCAACGGCATCGGGAATAATGACCTCCACTATATTCGTGCAGTTTTGAAAAGCTTGCATACCAATCTCTTTAACGGGCAGCCCCGAAGGTGCGTAATCAGGGATGATGATGACCGTATCGGTGCAACTACCAATTCCGATTACCGCCGCATAGCCATCATAGTTTTCAAACTGCAATCCCTCGGATACTTTTTTTTCGTTGCATATGCGGCAATAACCATTGACATACGCGTGTTCTTCCTTGGGTACTTCATTTTGTTTTACCAAGATTTTATTGCATATACTACAATGACTACCCTCGGTCAACCCTGTGTTTTTGCAGCTTGCAGGAACAGCCGCATCGGTGACGGGGGTGTGATCCTCGGTTTTGGGAACAGTGTTCTGTGCTACAAGAATTTTATTACATACAGAGCAATGGCTACCCTCGGTCAAGCCGGTGTTTTTACAACTTGCAGGAACAGCCGCGTCGGTAACGGGAGTGTGATCCTCGGTTTTGGGAACCGTGTTCTGTGCGACAAGAACTTTATTACATACAGAGCAATGACTACCCTCGGTCAATCCTGTGTTTTTACAGCTTGCAGGAACAGCTGCATCGGTGATAGAGGTATGTATTTCGCTTTTTGGGATTTGTTCTTCTTCTGCGAAAGAGCAGGTGTTGCAAGTTCTGACGCGTCTGCCTTCTTCATTACAAGAGGCATTTTGAACAACGTTCCATTCACCGAAGATGTGTTGACAAACATCAGAGTCAGTGCTTGTGTTGTCATTGCCGTTTGTTTCATCCGTTGTTTGCTGAGTATTATCATTAGAGATATCCGTATTATCACAAGAAGATAAAACAAATAAGCAAAAAAGGGATAAGATTATCATCAAATATATAAATTTTTTCATATTGAGCCTCCTACGTTTAGAAATCGTATTCAGTTTACTTACGTTTCCATTTATATTGGTTATATCTAAAGGTGAGATAGATCGCGTTTTGCTCTGTGTCAGAAAGATCCAAAACGTCGGTCATTGGCGTGTTTACATCGAAGCATTGCCAGCCATTGGCGGTTTCAAATCGGACGCTCTTCATTTTTGAACAATTTCGGAAGGCGTTATCTTTAATCGTCTTAACAGCGGCTGGAATAACAATGCTTTCGAGTGACGTACAATTCTCGAAAGCCTGCGTTCCGATCTCTGTCACGTTGCTTGGAATCGTTATTGACTTCAAGCTGCTACAATTTCTGAATAATGTATTTGGAATTACAGTGATGCGATTTGGAAGAACGACGGAGGAAAGCGCGGAGCAATCCTTGAAAACGTCCTCTTGGATTTCTGTGATACTATTGGGCATTGATATCTCGGTCAATGACGAACAGAAGTAGAATGCAGATGCTTCGATTGTTTTAAGACCTTCGGGAAACTCGATGTTTTTTAAGCTTTTGCAAAAAGCAAATGCGTTATTTTTGATAATCGTCACCTTGTTTGGAATATTAACGGACTCCAACGCATTACATCCGGAGAATAAGCTCTCGTTGATCTCCGTGAGATTTTGCGGCAAGATGATACTTACAAGCGAAGAACAGTTTTGAAAAGCACAGCCTCCGATGCTGACAACCTGCTCACCGATAGTGATACTTGTAGCATTCGAACAAGAGGCAAAAGCATTATTCGATATGAATACGGTTTTCGTATGAACCTCATAACCTGCCTTGGTCTTATCATTGACCTTTACGAGAACCATATAAGGATTCTGTTCGCTTCCTACGTAGCTCAATCCGCCTGATTGGTTATATTGCATACTGCTACACCCTGCAAACACTCCGGAACCCCATGTGGTAATGCTGTTTGAGAGGATCACCGTTCTCATATTCGCGCAGTATGCAAATGCATCGTTTCCGATGCTTGTTACCGACGCGGGGATGCGGATGCTGTCAAGCGCAATACAATTGTAAAATGCGGACGCGGAAATCGCCGTTACCTTGTCGCCACTCGGGGAGACGGAGGGAACGATGATATCGGTATCCTTACAGCTACCGATGCCCGAAAGGGAGCAAGTGCCGTTTCCGTTTGATTTAAATTTCAATCCCTCACTCGCTTTGAGAGCATTACAGTGAATACAAGCTCCGTTTTGATAGCTGTGAGCGAGCATATTTACACTTTTCGTTGTTCGTGACAGCTCTTCATCACATGTGGAGCAATAAACCACCTCGTCATAGGAGCCTACTTTTTCACACGTTGCCGCAACCTCATTTTCCTTGATTGCTTTTGCCGCTGTATGCGTGTGATCGGTTGTTTGCTCACCCGTTTCCTCGGTTTCGTCCATATTCTCTGCTTCGTCCGTTTCCTTTGGCGCGCTTTCGGGAGTATTCAGCGAGTTGTTTGAATCGGGAGGGGTTACGTTGCCGCCGTCTCCCTCGGGAGGCATGGCGCACGAGACCGCGCCAAGCATAATGATAAGACATAAAATAATCGCCGTTATTATTTTCATAAGTATTTCTCCCTTTTTGCTTCCTTTGTTCGAGAAGATGACGATAGAATCATCAGGCTCCGGTCTTTCTTTGCTTTATTATCCCACATTGGGAGATGAAGCTCGTTGACAAAAAGGATGACACTTAAAATTTTTCGCTTCTATGTTTCTCGGAAAGGAAGTGCTGCTTTTTATCGTCTTCCTCAGGATAAAGATAATCTCCAAATGCCTGAGGTCCCATATCCATAAGCTTATCTAAGTCATTTTGATTTAATAACACAACCTGCAGACAAACGACTGTTTTGAAAATTCCCAGCTTACAACGAAGCACGCCAATGTTTTCAATTATTTGTGGTAGTTCAATAAATGCCGCGATCATCTCATCGTTGGAATCTTCATTTTTCCATTCTATACTATGTCCAAAGGTTACGTGAGTTTTATTATGGTAAGCATATGTGGCAACCAAACCCAATTTATCGGCATACCAAACTAACGTTTCTTTATTGTTCAAATCAACATCTTGATCGACAAACATAACAAACTCATTAAATCTTCCAAATGTATTGCGAATATTAGGCATTTTATAATCGCTCACACCCATTGTAACAAGCTTCCAAAACGGGAATTTGTCTGTTGGTTTATACAATAGAATGTCAACATGAAGGTCCGTTTCGATAATTGGATGCAGAACCATGCAGTCGCTTTGTTCGAAATATCGGTCGAAATGGTTCGTTATTTTTTTCATTTCTCTTGTTTTCATCTCTCTACCGCCTTTCTGCAAAATTATATCATATTTTTTGCACAAAAACAATCTGCTTTTGTAAATTAGATAAAGAGGCTGTGGCAAAAGTAAAATTTTGCTACAGCCCCCCTGTATTCTATGGGATATATTTTTTACTTTTCCAACTCCATCAAAGCCTTTGCTCGCTCGATGTATGCCTTAAATCGTTCTTCTTCACGAACGGAATTAAACCATTCCCAACCGCGCTTCGCTGTCATACCGTAATACATGTCTTCAGCTTTAGGATAAAACAGATATCCGTAGTCAATACCTTCTCTTGTTCCATCGGGTAATTCAATGATTTCTTTTCCCTTAATAAGCTTAATACCACCGTAAATCATTTCGTCACCGACATCAAGCAGTTGCCCGTCAGGAATATTTTTCCATGCAGGATACAGTTCAAATGCCTTTTCAAGATAAGCATACCCTTCTTCTTTTTGATCCGTACCGCAGCCGAACAATCTGCAGGCAACATTGAAATGTTGCCGCCAATAGCAGCCAAGCCAAGCTTTTGGAACTTCTCCGTCATTTGATAAATTCTCAATAATTTTAATGATTTTTTTACTCCAAGCTGCCGCTTTTTGAGGTTCTGCCCAAATTCGAGCATCTCTGCCGAGGAAATGAAGAAGTAGCCTGAAGTTGTTCACATCATGACGAAGTCTGCTCTCGTTATGCTTTCCTGCGTCCCACAGCTCATCCTCAATGATTTCATCTTGAATAGCACTATACATTGTGATAGGTGCAAGTATGTTTTTGATTCCGCACTTGTCGGCAAATATAACGATATCTCCGTTTTCATCAGCAACATAGGTATATTCGGATGATGCGTAAAAACCGTCTGTCAAACCGACAGCTTCATATTTACGTACAAGTCCGTCTGAAACAGGCATATATCCTTCGCCCTTACCATCATAATATGTCAGTTCATATACGGCTTTTTTGAGATTATCAAGCTCGTTTACCGCTCTGATGATGCCGATTCCTTCGGCAAAATAATATTCCTTAAGACCGCCACGATATTTATGACTGTAATCCATGCCGGAAATATCAAACGATATTTTCATGCAGCCCTCAAAAGTACCGGCTTTCGTTGTCACCACGCCGCCATCTGTGCAGGAAATCTTTACTTTCAACGTTTTTTCATCATAAAGCTTGTATTCAATAGTTGAATCCGCACCGATTTTCCACTCGTCCGACCACAAGTACTTACCCGCATGCTGAAGTATCCCATAAATATGATTGCAAAGAAGCGGTTCGCAACCATTACACCAGCCCTTCCATTCAAACGACCAACGGGTATCACGATTGAGCCTTATATGTCCTCGCTCCTTATGCACAGCATAGAGCTGGAAGAAATTCCAATATCCTTCTGCTGTTCGTTTAGGATTCAGTGTCTGATCGGTCTCCATAATTCTTCGTGCAACCGAAGCCGCAACTTTTGTATGTGCCTTTTCAATTGGTGTTTTCGCAAGAACTTCTGCCCGTTCTATTGCATGAGAAACATCGCAAAGCTCTTTATGATTGTCTTTTTTTGTCCAATATTCATTTCGGATCTGCTCTATCATATCAAGCCACGAATTTTCATCATATCCGAGACGCTCAATCATACTTTTAGAAGCAATCACAACGGATTCATCACCTGCATGGATAACACGACAAGAAAGCTCGGAAACCATATACTTCGGATCATATTCGGCAACATACTCCCATGTATTATCTTTATGCATAGGCAGGAGTCCGGTTCCGCCGTTAATATGAAACTTTCCGAGTAAGCGTGTATCAGTAGTACCACAGTTGAGTGCAATATATTTTACAATACCAATACCGTCTTTGTAGTAAACCTTATATACAGAAGTTCCGGTATATGTAGCGTAGTGTTTTGTTATCCAAAGCTGACATCCGTCAAACACACCTGCAGGTGTAACTACTGTTTCATTATCACTTTCAAACAGTAGCGTTGTACCGTCAGAGCCGGTCATATATTCCCCGACAGCAAGATCGTGATTATAGAAATAGCCATCACAAAGAGAAGCTGTTCGGAAAACACGGTGGATATCATCGTTGACTGACTGCAAATATCCCATACCTGTGGATTCCTCTTTCCAATAACGCAAAGAAGAATCGTGGTATCTTAGTTCATCGGCACGACAACCAATCAGATAACGATTGGAGTTCTTTTCCTTAAAATCACCGGTCAGCCTTTGTTCATACCAAAGGGTGCCCAAGGCAAGTGCGTAATAGGGATCGGACGGAAGTAATAATTCTTTCACCCTTTCAGTTGCCTCCACACCTTCGCTATACCTGTCTTCTCTGAAATAATAGTATCCAAGCCAAAATGACTCTCTTGCAAGAGCTTTGTTAAATCCTGCTTTTTCGAGATATGGTATTTGTTTATCACGGATAAACTCAATTCTGCCTTGGCGGTCATAATATGGAATTTGCTGTCTCTCACGAGTTGTGATAAACTCCATAACATCTTCGTTATGACCAAGTTCTGCCGCTGCTTTAATTCGTGCAAAAAGAGCGTCATTCTTGTCACTCGGCAACCACCACCAACCATGCATAAGTACATCTGCCAAAGCGTGATATTTTTTGCTCGATTCGGGCAATTCTTCTACATCTCTGAGTACATCTTCATAGGCAATTTCAAAACCGTCCTTGCTGTTTTTGAATTGCCAGAGCTTAAGTTCTGCTATCTTCTTCATTACCTTTTCTACTAAGGTATCGTTCCATTCTTCATTCATAGCACAAAGTTCCTTTCTGATTCGTTTGCGCCCATCATAAAGTTGAGATTTTACAGTACCTTGTGATATTCGTAGCTTGTCAGCAATACCAGCAACAGAAAGCCCCTCAAAATAATGCAGTTTTATAATATCTTTTACCTTTGCAGGAAGCCTTGATATTGATTTATGAAGATCTGCGTTTTCTTCTTCCTTTTCGTATTGCAAATCAATAGAATCCTCATCAGCAATATCATAGTTTTCCACCACATCAAATGAAAGAAATCCCCGATACTGCCTGAGCATATTCATGCCGCAGTTTTTGGCAATACGGCATACCCACGCGGCATATTTTTCGGGTTCATTCAACGTGTCAAGCTTTATCCATGCAGTCACAAAAGCATCTTGTGCGGTATCTTCTGCTAGAAAAGCATTATGCGTTACTGAAAAAGCTGATGCAATAACAGCCTTTTGATAACGGCTTACAAGCACCTCATATGCGCTTTGTTCGCCTGCGAGCGTGAGCATGACAAGGGTTTCATCATTTAAGTTATGGTACGGCATTTTTCTCCTTTGGGCATAATCTTGTTAAAGTATTGTACATTATCGTTTAAATTTAGTCGTGTTCAGATGCATCTGCTTTATAGACACAATTGAAGTCAAGAAGGTTGGTAGAATCGAAAATCGATTTTCATTTTTTCTTATTTTATTTTGTAAAAAGTTTGTCCCTGCTGACTTCGGATAGCAGGGACAGAAACAAATAATACTCTTTTTAGTTTAATCATTCATCTGCTCATCGTCCCAGGAGGCAAGCGACTCATCGTCAGGACCAAGCTCATCAAAGGACAGCATCCTGCCCGGCAGTATACTGTTTTCCGTTGCAGTTGACCTGCCGCAAATCGCATTTCGGAACACAGGTAGTGTGGCCGCGGGCACGCAATCTGTCTTTTAATTCTTCGTCGACGATTGGCAGAGTCAACTTCTTTGATTGTATTATCAATTATTGTTTGCAATATAACTGCAAGTTAAATTTCCGATATCAGTACATCCATCAGCAGATGAAAGATAGAACCCGGTTAAGATTGCAAAAAGTATATACGATTTGGCGCCGAAAACGTATTTACCATCGGTATTACATTCACAAATTCCATGCTTAAGCAGTTTGAAAAGTGCTGTTTCGGTATCTTCTTGTGACAATCCCGCTCTGTCAGAAATTTCTGCTTCGCTCAAAAAAGCTCCAAAATTCAATATACGAACAACAGACATGACATTCTCATTTGTAACAAGTTCCGCCATTGTTTTGATTGATGAAATATCGGTTTCCTTGACTTTCTGCAGCATTTCGCCACCTGAAAGAACAACTCCAAGTCCGTGCGTATTGTGGACCTTTATGCCATCTGCTGACATTTTGGCGCCGCCATTATTTTTATCTGCAATATATGAAGTCGCACAAATAGCTTGATAGGCAACGCGATATTCACCTTTCTTTTTAGCGTAGGCAAACAAATCGTCCATACAATTCTTTTCCCCGAGTGTTGCCGGAACTTCAAGCAGAGCATCAGCGGTTATTCCGAGCGCTTCGCAAAGTGTTGGCAAAAGCAAGATGTCCGGCAAACATTCTGCCTTTTCCCATTTTGAGACAGCTTGACTTGATACGCCGCATAATTTTCCGAGCTTTTCTTGTGTCAGACCTCTTGCTTTTCTAAGCTCAGATATCTTTTCCGATATAGATTTTGTCATGATTATTCTCCTTATGATGCATTGCATCGGCGCCTTGCATTCACATTGTATAGCAGAAACAAGTTGACTGCAACTAACTATTTGCCGAACACAACACAACCATTGGTTGAATTTTGTTTTTACAATGACAGTTTGTCAGTATCTTAACTGTATTTTATAAGATCGAGCCCAAGACGATCCCGTCCGTTTTACAAAGACTGTATGCTCTGTAAAAATTGTTTTCCGTAACATATATTTTTTCGTTTTCCATCATCACGGTTTCCGTATTCCCGTTTACAAGACGGATATACAATTTATCATAAGAGAAGTGATGCTCAACATCGATTTTCCGTATATCTCTGCGTGCTAAACACGCGTTGTCCGCGATGGCAAATCTTAAAGAATCATTGTCGATAATACAGTGCTGTTGACGGTACGTACCGGAATATATAAAATCATAAGATACAGCGGAGTAAAAGCACCTGATATTCCCGTTTAAACGGCGGTTTGCGCAAAAACTGTCTTTATAGCTGATTATATAGTCAGCCAGTTTTCCGGCATCATCGAACCAAACCCCATCATCCGATATCTGAACAGACGATGCTCCTTCAATGTAAACAACTGTTTGTATCCAGTCCCGGTTATGCGTTTGCTTTTTCAGAATTGAAACTGCTCTTTTCACCTGTTGAAACGGCGATTTATTGACACTTTCCCAAACACCGTCTGCATCGTTTTTATACTTGTATTTATGGAATCCGTCATCGCGCTCCACCACCGCGCCTTTCCAGTGCTTTATTTCTATTGCGAACAGCTTATCATCCAATAATACAAGGCAGTCAATTTCGGCGTGTGCATTCCCGTCCGGGAGCGAAACTACGACATTTCTTTTCAACATGCAATCGGGTATTCGTTTTTTCAGAAAATCAGACAATCGAAATTCTGCCTCATTTCCGTATCTTTTTGCCTCTGTAGCAGTTGGCAGACAGTCACCTGTGAAAAATCTCTCTAAGCCCACTTTGAGTTTGTGAAATATGCTCATGCGAAATCCTCTCCGCTCTGTATAATCTTACCTCTGTCTGTTTTTATCTGATTATTAACCCGATTGGACAGTGATCTGAGCCGTCGACGTCGTCGTAAATAAGTGAATCTTTTACAAGGCCCATAAAGCCTTCATCCACAATGAAATAATCCAGCCGCCAGCCGATATTCTTTTCCCTCGCCTTTCTCATGTAGCTCCACCATGTGTATCTGACCTTATCCGGGTAAAGTCTGCGGAATGTGTCTGCAAATCCGGCGCCGAGCAATTCCGACATCTTTGCCCTTTCCTCATCGGTAAACCCCGCTGAAAAGCGGTTGGTTTTTGGATTTTTTATATCTATTTCCTCGTGAGCCACATTCATGTCGCCGCAGTATATCACATGCTTTTTTTGAGACAGTTCCTTCAGACGGCTCAACATGACATCCTCATACTCCATTCGTGAAGCAAGCCGCTCAAGCTCACGCTTTGAATTAGGAGCATAGCACGTCACAAGGAAAAATTTTTCAAATTCCAGGGTAACGACCCGCCCTTCGCTGTCGAATTCCCGTACTCCTGTTCCGTAAGCAACATTCAAAGGCTGTATCCTTGAGTACACCATAACTCCGGAGTAGCCTTTTTTCTCTGCCGGGTAAAGAAACTCACTGTATCCGGCGATATGCATTGGCACCTGCTCAGGCTGTACCTTCGTCTCCTGAAAGCAATAGATATCCGCATTTTCATTTATAACAAAATTTTCAAGCCCCTTTGCGAAGCACGACCGCATACCGGCAACATTCCAGGAAATTATTTTCATCTTCACCGCCCCGTTGTTTTGAGATTTTCATATTTCAGTTCAGCACTTTTCAGCACTGACTCTCTCACGATGCTTTTTACGCAGAAACTCTCGCAGAAAATGCAAATTCTCTTATACCCCTCAGTATTTCCCTTTGCCCATCTCTTCCGCCTGTTTTGATTTGAATGAAGAAAATATACAGCTGATGTATCAACTGTTGACTAAAGCCACCTTGATTACATTATCACGTCTGCTTTCAAAAAGCTCGTATGCCTTCTCTACGTCTGAAAGGCAGAATGTATGTGTAACAAGCGGAGTCGTATCTATTCTTCCGCAGGAAATAAGTGAAAGTATTTCGCGGCAGTCGCATCCGTCGACTCCTCCGGTTTTGAATGTAAGATTCTTGCCGTACATATCCGGCAGAGGAAGTATCTGCGCTTCATCGTACAATGCCACGATCGTTACTACGGCGTTTGGTCTTGCGCACTCCCATGCCATGCGGAAGGTTTCCTTCGTCCCTGCAACCTCAAGCACCACATCTGCGCCGCCGTGATCGCTGTTCTCCATCACAAAATTAAAAACATTGTCAGGCGGCGTCACGAGTACATCGGGATAGTGCGACTTTATAAATTCTTTTCTGTATGCGTCGCTCTCACAGACTATTATGCGCTTCGGCGCCTTTAGCTTCGCGCAAAGAAGAGTGCATATTCCCGTTGGTCCGGCTCCGATTATGAGCACAGTATCTTCCGGTGTTATATCAGAAATACGGGCTGCCCAGAATCCGGTTGCCAGTATGTCTCCGACAAACAGCGCCTGAATGTCAGACACATTTTCAGGAATTTTATTCAGCCCCTGGTCGGCGTAAGGAACGCGGACATACTCAGCCTGTCCCCCGTCTATACGGCATCCGAGCGCCCATCCCCCGTTTTTATCTGTGCAGTTGTTTACAAATCCCTTTTTGCAGAAAAAGCACTCTCCGCAGTATGTCTCGACATTGACAGTGACTCTGTCGCCGGGCTTTACTGTTTTTACGTCAGCACCTACGCTCTCGACGATCCCGACCATTTCGTGGCCTACAGTAATACCTGGAACCGCTTTCGGCACGCTGCCATGCTTTATATGCAGATCACTCGTGCAGATACTCGACAGCGTGACCTTTACGATCGCGTCACGGCTGTCCTGCAAGACAGGTTTGTCCTTGTCGCGAAGTTCAAAATTTCCTTTTCCAACGTATGTATATGCTAACATGGCCGCTCCCGCACTTTCGTTATATTTTTGACTGTTTCACCGGACTATTTTCCTCGTAAAGCTTTCTGGCCCCTATATGCTTTTGGCAGGAATGTATTTACTTTTCATCCTTCAAAATGAGGAAGAGGGCACTTATATCTTCTTCCATGAATTTTCATAAATTAATCTTTCAGCTTCTGATGTAGGTGTATTCCTGTAACGGCTAAACTCCTCTGAATTCATACTATTGTGCTTATCCTTCTATGAATGGTAAGCGGTCAATTACAGGTCAATATCTATCTCATATTTGTCTTTAATAAGCACATAATTTGCATTGTACTTTTGTGCAAGTTCCAAAAATCGCGCATTGTCCTCCAATACAGTTTCAATGGCGCACCCATCGCCTAAACGATTTTCTATCACATTGGAATACTCTTTGATGTCCGCAAAATGGTTTATAATATAATCTTTACTCATGATAAGGCAATAGTATTTTATATGCGAGAGATATTTATTTTCAAAATCTTTTGACCAGTCAAAGGGAATGTAGCAACCTTCAATGATTAGATTTTGCCCATTCTCTATGGATGTTTTTATCATCTCACGAATAATCGGCCATAAATAATCCGTCAGCGCGTTGTCTTCTTCTGGCGTGAGTTTAGTATAACCGCAACGGATGAGTCCCATTTTCAAGTGGTCGATTGATAAATAAGGAATTCTATACTTTTCAAGCAGTTTTTGGGCAAGTACCGTTTTCCCAGTGTGAGATGCTCCTGCTATCAATATGATCATCGTTTTCTCCTGCCTTACACTCAGGTTCTGCCGTTTGTGAATATTATACCACAAAGGCTCTCGTAGTCCTACGCTTTAGCGTTCCCTCTGGTGCGCCATTAAACCTCTGGTGCGCCCCTAAACCCCTGGGCCGCTGACACCTTTTTCAGAGATACCCTGCTGTAAAAACAGCCTTTTTCACCCGGAGTAAAATAAAAGCCGTCGCAGGTAATGCTGTCTTATATCAGCGATTCCGAGAAATCATACAGCTTTGCTGTTTCGCAGTTTCTGTATTCGTGCTTTTCGTAATAGCCAATCAGTCTTTTGTCGGCGTCTCGCAGGGCGACCATGTAGACATCTCTGCCCTTTGACTCATTTTTTGAAGTATACAGCATGTTGTTGCCCGCATCCTCCAAAAACCATGCCACAACCCTTTTGATCATAGCGCATGACTCCGGATTGTGACAAGACAGAAGCGATTTGCCGACAAGATCCGCCCCGCCGTATTTACTGTAATTTTTCACTGCCGAGGGATTCATATAAATTATTCTGTGTCCGGTATCACATATCACGACTGGCGCCCTGTCTTGGTCTATCACGCTCTTGAAAAATTCACGCATTCTACTCTTCTCCTCTTAATACATGATCATATTAATCATGCTTTTTATGAGTAAAAAATCCGAAAAGCCTCCGCCGCAAAGCAGTATAAAAGTCCATGTCAGCGGAGCGACATGCGTATATGCTCTATTCCCGCCTCGGTAAACACATCTCCTGAAGACTCAAATCCGAGATTTTCATAAAATCCACGGGCATGGAGCTGTGAATCCAGCCAAATATCCGTACATCCTTTTTCACGGCAACGATCTATTATGAAACGGCATATAGCTGAACCGACTCCCTTGCCGCGGCACTCTTTTTTTACTGCCAGCCTTCCTATATGCGCTTCATTCTGGGACATCAGAATTCTGGCGCATCCGATAACCCGGCCTGTATCATCCTGCGCTACAACGTGCACTGCACAGGAGTCTTCATCATCGGTCTCCAATTCAGGCGGTACATTCTGTTCCTTGACAAACACCTCAACGCGCAGAGCCAGCGCCGCGCATTTTTCTTCTTCGCCAGCTATTTTTACTTCCATAAATCCGGATTCCTTTTTGCTTATTACCTTTTATTACTGCCTTTTATTATTGCGCGGACGCCAAACGCATCCGCGGGGCGCGGGCAGGTCATACATCGCGACATTTCGCCCACCCTGCGAATACCATTATACACCCTGTGCCTGCCTGTGTCAACGCATCCCGTGATCGGAAGACGCGACAATTCCCAAAACCGGTCAACGCGCACAGAGGCATGGCAGCGCACAGAGCGTGACGGTCATTCCGGACCTCATACGCTGAGAAGCGCATGTCTGGCGTAAGATAATATTCTATTTTTACCGTGACTACGCCGTGTACTGTAATTTTAAGCGAACGCTTCTCATCTGTTCTTATCTTCTTGAATATGCTCAGGTGCAATGAAAGGAGCATATTCTGCCGTCTGCCGAGAGTGCAGGTATAGCTTTCTAACCTGCGGAATATACTTTTTACAAATACTTTGCGAGGTAGCCTATGAAAAATAATATACTTCCGTGGCAGATTACGGGATTTGCCGTTACTTCAATCGGAGGCACGCTTCTTCATTTTCTGTACGACTGGAGCGGACAAAACAGATTTGCCGCCATCTTTTCCGGTGTAAACGAATCCACCTGGGAGCACATGAAGCTTTTGTTTTTTCCAATGTTTGCTTTTGCATTGATACAGAGCTTTTTCTTCAAAGAAAACAGTGCCTTTTTCTGCATCAAGCTCAGGGGGAATACTGCTCGGTCTTTTACTGATTCCCGTGCTTTTCTGCACATACAACGGCGTCATCGGAAAATCGCCCGACTGGGTTAATATAGCAATTTTCTTTATTGCCGCCGCAGCTGCCTTTATTTTTGAAGCGCGGCTCATGAAAAGAAATGAAACGGAATGCTCTGCGCCGGGAGCGGCTGTGATTATGCTTTGTCTTGTTGCCCTGCTCTTTGTAATCTTCACATTTGAGGCTCCGCATATAGCAATATTCCGTGATCCGCTAACGGGAAGCTATGGCATTGAGGGCTGGTCATGCACCTGTCTCAGAGGCGCTTTCTGAAGACTGAGCTCTGCTTTTCTTCAGTCTTTCTATAAGAAAGACGCCTTCCTTTCTGAGCCACTCCCTTCGTGACCTGTATCCGGGGCAAAAACGCTCCACATCTCGCCAGAAAGCCCTGGAATGATTCATATGTCTTATATGGCACAATTCGTGTATTATCACATAATCCGTCACCTCCGGCGGACACAGGACAAGAAGACAGTTCAGGCTGATATTTCGGTTTGCCGAGCAGCTGCCCCAGCGCGATATCTGACTTCGGACAGTCAGCCTTCCGCATTTCACCCCGACGGCATTTGATAATTTCTCCATCCTGACGGGCAGGACCTCCTTGGCTTTTTTCAGAAGCGTCTGTATTTCTTCACGCGCAAATGGACTTGTATCAAACGCCTTGTTTTTTTCAATATTCTTTTCGATATTCTTTTTTATCCACGCTTTCTTTTCCTCTGCAAAACGTTTTATAGCCTCATCCGTCATGCGTCGCGGAGCCCTGACTATCACGCGCAGGTCGCTCCTTACCTCGACAGACACCGTTTTTCTGTCGGAACGAATTATTTCAACTCTGATTTCTTCCATCCCTGACGCTTCCTTGTCCGTATAAAATATCAGAAAAAAACAAAAACCGCTCTTTGAGCTTAAACCATATGATGATCCGGCGGCGCGCAAGGGTGGGGGGAGAAACCAAAGTCTCCATGCGCGCCGTATTTTCTGCCTATGCGTTTTTTCTTACTTTCTGTATTTCAGACCTTGCAGTTTTTACATTCGCGTATAATGTATCGCATATATGTTTACACCATGTCGGTATAGCCCATCAGGAACTCATCCACCTCTGCGGCTGCGCTTCTGCCCTCGGCTATTGCCCAGACCACAAGCGATTGACCGCGGTGCATGTCACCTGCTGTAAATACCTTTTCAACGCCCGTATAGTGCTTTCCTTTTCCTGATAAGACGTTTCCTCTTGAACTGCGCTCCACTCCGAACGCCTCGCAGACATATTCAGAAGCTCCTGTAAACCCTGCGGCTATGATGAGCATGTCGGCCTTGAGCGTCTGTTCGCTTCCCTTTACTTCTTTCATCGCGATACGCCCGGTTTTTTCATCCTTCTCAGGCGAAAGAGAAACGGTCACAACCGATTCAAGAGCACCGTTTTCGTTGCAAACAAGCCTTTTTACCGTAGTGCAGTAGATACGCGGGTCTGCTCCGAATACAGCGATTGCCTCAAGCTGTCCGTAGTCCGTTTTGCATACCTTTGGCCAGTGAGGCCACGGATTGTCAGGAGTGCGTTCAGACGGCGCCTTCGGCATCATCTCAAGCTGAACAACTGATTTGCATCCGTGTCTTATGCATGTACCCACGCAGTCGTTTCCGGTATCGCCTCCTCCGACGACGACGACATTTTTACCCTTTGCGGAAATATGATTCTCCTCGGTAAGCCCGCCTGAAAGCAGGGCTTTGGTTGTCGATTTGAGAAAATCGACGGCAAAGTAAACGCCTTCGGCGCTCCGTCCCTCCACATCGAGATCTCTGGGCTTTCCTGCGCCGCAGCAGAGCACGACTGCATCATAAGCGTCAAGAACGGCAGAAGCATCCACTGAACGCCCCACATCTGCTCCTGTGACGAATTCTACGCCCTCTTCGGCAAGAATACCCACCCTGCGCTTTACTATCGCTTTATCAAGCTTCATGTTGGGAATACCGTACATGAGCAGCCCTCCCGCTCTGTCTTCCTTTTCAAAGACAGTGACGCTGTGACCGCGTCTGTTCAGCATATCGGCACACGCAAGACCGGCAGGGCCGGAGCCTATAACCGCAACTTTTTTCCCTGAGCGGACCTTCGGCGGGACAGGTTTTATTATTTTGTTTGCAAAACCGTTTTCTATTATTGCAAGCTCGTTTTCCCTGACAGTGACGGGGCTGCCGTTCATTCCGCAGGTACACGCCGCCTCACAGAGAGCAGGACAGACGCGCCCTGTGAACTCAGGAAAGTTGTTGGTCTTCGTAAGTCTCAAAAGCGCCTCTTCCCAATTTCCGGAAAATATCTCGTCATTCCACTCGGGAATAAGGTTGTGAAGAGGGCATCCCGAAACGCCTCCTGCAAGCGTCATTGCAGACTGACAGAAAGGGACCCCGCAGTTCATACAGCGCGCACCCTGCCTTGCCCGCTCCTCTTTCGACACGGCAGGGTGAAATTCATCGAAATTTTTTATCCTGTCAAGAGGTGCCAAAGACGGGTTTTCGCGTCTTTCATATTCTATAAATCCCGTAGGCTTTCCCATCTTCAGTTTTCTCCTTTCTTTCCGGTAATGTCGCAAAATGCCTCATATTCAGCTTCTTCCTTTGAAAGGCCTTTTTCTTTAAGCCGGGCTATTGTCAAGAGAATATTTTCGTAATCAGATGACACGACTTTTTTGAAGTCAGGCAGGTAAGCTTCAAAATTTTCGAGTATCCTGCGTCCCACAACGGAACCTGTAGCCGCAGTATGCGCCTCTATCAGCGACCTTAACTCATTTGCATCCTGTTTTTTTGTAATTCCGGTCATCACTACCATGGATTTGTTAAGACGCATGTAGAAATCATGGTTAACGTCGAGAACATAGGCTATTCCGCCGCTCATTCCCGCAGCAAAGTTCTTCCCGGTAGGGCCGAGAATCACTGCCCTTCCTCCTGTCATATATTCACAGCCGTGATCCCCGACTCCCTCTACGACAGCCACAGCCCCTGAATTTCTCACGCAGAAGCGCTCTCCAGCGATCCCGTTTATATATGCGCAGCCCGATGTGGCGCCGTAAAGAGCAACGTTGCCTATAATGATATTGTCCTCTGCCCTGAAACGTGACCCTTCAGGCGGCCGTACTATCAGCTTTCCGCCCGACAGCCCCTTGCCGAAATAGTCGTTGCTGTCTCCCTCAAGACAGAGCGTCACTCCTTTTGGAATAAATGCGCCGAACGACTGTCCGCCGCCGCCACGGCAGTTTATGACATAGGTATCGTCCTTAAGGGAATTGCCGAACCTTCTCGTCACCTCCGAGCCGAATATCGTGCCTAATGTGCGGTTTGTACTTGAAACCTCTATATTTTCGGAATGCGGCTTCCCGTCGGCAAGATATTTTTCAAATTTCGGGAGAAGCAGCTTCATATCAACGGTATTTTCAAGTCCGAAATCGTATACGTCAGCCGGGTTGAAATGATTTCCTCCGGAAGAAGGTCCGGACAGAACCTCGCAGAGATCCACCGTTTTTGAGCGCTCGGTATATTTTTTCTCACGTGCTTTTATAAGCTCCGTGCGGCCAACCATCTCGTTGAGAGTGCGGACACCGAGTTTTGCCATGATTTCGCGTAGCTCCTCAGCAACGAAGTTCATGAAATTCATAACATACTCCGGCTTTCCGCAGAAACGTCTGCGGAGCTCCGGATTCTGCGTCGCTATCCCGGCAGGACAGGTATCGAGGTTGCACACCCGCATCATAACGCATCCCATTGCAATAAGCGGGGCAGTGGCGAATCCGAATTCCTCAGCGCCGAGTATGGCAGCTATTGCAACGTCTCTTCCCGTCATCAGCTTTCCGTCTGTTTCGACGATTACTCTGGAACGCAGTCCGTTCTTAATAAGGGTTCTCTGAGTTTCGGCAAGCCCCAGCTCCCATGGCAGGCCTGCATGATGAATGGAGCTCTGAGGAGCGGCGCCCGTACCGCCGTCATACCCAGATATGAGCACCACCTGTGCGCCTGCCTTTGCGACTCCGGCTGCTATAGTGCCGACTCCAGCCTCAGACACGAGCTTGACAGATATACGCGCATTGCGGTTGGCGTTTTTAAGGTCATATATGAGCTGCGCCAGATCCTCTATTGAATAAATATCATGATGAGGGGGAGGTGAGATCAGCGTAACTCCGGGAGTTGAGTGCCTCGTTCTCGCTATCCAGGGGTACACCTTTTTCCCCGGAAGATGACCGCCCTCTCCGGGTTTTGCGCCCTGAGCCATTTTTATCTGTATCTCCTCGGCGTTTATCAGGTATTCCTCGGTAACCCCGAAGCGCCCGGATGCCACCTGCTTTATAGCGCTGTTCCTTTCGGTCCCGAATCTTTCGGGATTTTCTCCTCCCTCTCCGGTGTTTGATTTTCCACCGAGTCTGTTCATTGCAATTGCCATGCACTCGTGAGCTTCTTCGGATATGGAGCCGTACGACATGGCGCCTGTCTTAAACCTTTTGACTATAGATGAAGCAGGTTCTACCTCATCTATTGGCACCGGGTCAAAATCGCCGAATCTGAAATCGATAAGCCCGCGCAGGGTATGCGGCTTGCGTTCGTCATCTACCATCCGTGAATATTCTTTGAAGCGCTCATAGCTGCCGGAATGCGTCGCTTCCCTGAGGGCAATTATCGTTTCGGGGCTGTACATGTGGTCCTCTTTATCGTCCCCGGAACGGAGCTTATGGCGCCCTACGCTGTCAAGCGTGGTATCTGTGCACAGTCCGAGGGGATCAAAGGCGTGACTGTGCCGCCATTCGACGCCCTGTCCTATTTCTTCTAAGCCTATGCCGCCTATTCTGCTCACGGTATTCGTAAAATACCTGTCTATAACATCCTTCTTTATTCCTATCGCCTCAAATATCTGAGAAGACTGATAGGACTGTATCGTGGATATTCCCATTTTGGAGGCTATCTTCACTATTCCGTGAAGCACCGCAGAATTATAGGAATTGATCGCCGCAGAAGGGTCCTTGTCAAGCATTCCGTTGTCTATAAGCTCTTCAATACACTCCTGAGCCAGATACGGATTCACCGCCCTTGCACCGTAACCGAGGAGTGCGGCGAACTGATGCACCTCACGCGGCTCACCGCTTTCAAGTACGAGTGACACAGCGGTACGCTTCTTGGTTCTTATCAGATGCTGTTCCATCGCCGAAACAGCGAGGAGCGACGGTATAGCAACATGGTTTTCGTCTATTCCCCTGTCTGAAAGCACCACTATGTTGGCGCCGTTGCGGTATGCGCGGTCACAGGCAACAAAAAGATGCTCCACTGCCTTCTCAAGAGAGGTGTTCTTGTAATAAAGGAGCGACACGGTCTCACATCTTAACCCAGGACAGTCTATCGCCTTTATCTTCATCAGGTCAACCGACGTGAGTATTGGATTGTGTATCTGAAGTACCCGACAGTTTCCCGCCTCCTCGCGGAGAAGATTTCCGTCTGAGCCTATATACACCGATGTATCCGTAACTATTTCCTCTCGTATCGCATCTATCGGAGGGTTCGTCACCTGGGCAAAAAGCTGCTTGAAATAATTGAAAAGCGGCTGGTGCTTTTCAGAGAGGACAGCAAGCGGTATGTCCGTTCCCATTGACGATATCGGCTCAGACCCGTTTTTTGCCATAGGCAGTATCTCGTCTTTAATATCCTCATAGGTATAGCCGAATGCCTTATACAGTCTGTCTCGTTCTTCTTTACTGTGTCCGGGGACTTTTTTGTTTGGAATCGGGAGATCTGCCAGTTTCAGCAGATTCATGTCGAGCCATTCACCGTACGGACGTCTTCCTGAATAATAGCTCTTACATTCAGTATCCGAGACAAGCTTACCTGCATTCGTATCCACAAGAAGCATTTTCCCAGGCTCAAGACGGCTCTTTCTGACTATATGCTCCGGCGCTATATCGAGAACTCCGACCTCTGAAGAAAGTATCAGCATATTGTCATCGGTAATATAATATCTCGACGGACGCAGACCGTTTCTGTCCAGAACCGCTCCGAGTATGTCCCCGTCTGAAAACAGTATTGCCGCGGGTCCGTCCCACGGTTCCATCATTGTCGAATAATATTGGTAGAAATCTCTCTTTTCCCTGCTTATGTTTTTGTCGTTTCTCCATGGCTCCGGAAGCGTGATCATAACGGCAAGCGGCAGATCAAGCCCGTTCATGACAAGAAATTCAAGGGTATTGTCAAGCATAGCGGAATCAGACCCGGACGTATTGACAACAGGCAGTATCTTATCCATGTCCTCGCCTGAAAACACAGCGCTCTTCATGGTTTCCTCGCGTGCCAGCATTCTGTCGACATTTCCGCGTATAGTGTTTATTTCGCCGTTGTGCAGAATAACGCGGTTGGGATGGGCGCGCTCCCAACTCGGATTCGTATTTGTCGAAAATCTCGAATGAACCGCCGCAATGGCGCATACATAATCCTTGTCCTCAAGATCCGGATAGAAAGCGCGCAGCTGCCCTACAAGAAACATTCCCTTGTATACGATCGTCCTTGAGGAGAGCGAGCAAACATATGTGTTGTCGTTGCTCTGTTCGAAAACGCGCCTTATTATATACAGCCTTCTGTCAAAATCCAGTCCCTTTGCAAGAGAGACAGGCTTGCCGAGAAAGCACTGCATTATAAAGGGCATACAATCTCTCGCCCTTTTTCCGAGAACGCCGCTATTGACCGGCACTTCTCTCCAGCCGAGGAAAGGAACCCCTTCCTTTGCGGCTATCACCTCAAACATCTTCATTGCCTGACTGCGCGCAAGCGTATCCTGCGGGAAAAAGAACATCCCGACACCGTATCCTCTCTCGTCTGAGAGATCTATTCCCAAAGAGGATGCTGTTTTCTTAAAAAAGGCGTGCGGTATCTGTGTGAGGATGCCCACGCCGTCGCCGGTTGCTCCGTCGGCATCCTTTCCGGCCCTGTGTTCGAGTTTTTCGACTATGCTGAGCGCTCTGTCCACTATCGAATGACTCTTGACGCCGTCTATGCTGACAACAGCGCCTATTCCGCATGCGTCATGTTCAAAGCTCTCGCTGTAAAGCCCTGATGTCGGGTTGTTCATGTTATCATTCCTTTCGTGCAAATGTCCGGATTTTATCCAGACTTTACTCATTGTTTTCTCTTATATGCAATGCCTGAAATGCTTTATTGACAAACTGTGAAGATCATACCGACGGCACGGCACGGCTTCTGAACGGCATTTTTCAGCCGGACTGCGCACTTTACTGCCCGTTAAAAGCGTTTCATCCTGAAAAAGAAAAAGGCATTGGGATCGCCAGAACCGTCAATAGACAGACTACGGCCTTATCGGCTGACCCCCAATCGCCTTTGACAGTATAACACGAATCGCACCCAGCGTCAATTCCTTTCAGATAATTTTCGGAAATATCCAAATAAGACTGCTTTTACCGGAAGAATCATGGTGCTTTTGACTATTTGAAAGAAAAAATTTCGCATCTACAGCACAAAGCTGTCGTTATACACACATCATTATTTAAAGCTTAAGCGTTCGCTATTGAAAAGAAGACGAAAAAGTTGTATAATCACAACCGGACACAGATACCGGAAAAAGTTTTTTGCAAACCTCACTGCAGACTTTTCTGAACCTGTGTCGCAACCAATTTCCGGTTCTTGAACCGGCATAAGTCAAAATGAGGGCATGACAAAATGAATCAAAAGAAATGGCTTGAGGAAAACACGTCCTCGCTCGCAGGAAAGACGGTGGCATTGACCGGCAGCACCGGCGGACTCGGAAAAGAGCTGTGCAGATATCTGGCTTATCTCGGCGCTTCCCTGATATTGGTAGACAGAAATCCGGAGCGCTCACGGAAACACCGCGACGAAATAAATGAAGCATACCCCGACACTGAAGTCAAATGCATAACCGCCGACCTTGAAAATATGGACAGCGTACGCAGCGCTGCCGTACAGCTTCTCAGCGAGCCTGTGGATATTTTCATCCATAATGCCGGGGCGTATGCAATCGAGAGACATACCTGCGACGACGGGCTTGACAATGTGTTTCAGATAAATTTTGTTTCTCCGTACTACATGATAAAAACTCTTCTTCCCCTTCTGAGGCAAAGAGGAGGAAGAGTCGTGATAGTCGGAAGCATAGCGCACAATTATTCAAAGGCAGACCCCAAGGATATAGATTTTTCCGGACGCAAAAGGGCGTCTTTGGTATACGGCAACGCCAAGCGCTATCTGATGTTTTCACTCGTAAGGCTGTTCCGCAACGAAACGGCGGCAAGCCTGAGCATAACTCACCCAGGCATAACCTTCACAAATATAACGGCACACTATCCGAAAGTCGTCTTTGCCGTTATCAAATATCCCATGAAAGTGATTTTCATGAAGCCGTCAAAGGCGTGCCTGTCCATATTGAGGGGAATATTCGAGCCCTGCCACGGCAGTGAATGGATAGGACCGGCAATATTCGGCATCTGGGGAGCTCCGAAAAAAAGCGCGCTTTCCACCTGCAAGGATAATGAATCGGAATTTATATTCCGATGTGCTGAGGACATATATCGCCGGCTTACGGGAAAAGCGGAATAACGCGGCGTACAGACACCGTAGCGTATTCACGAACCACGGAGCATGACGGTGAAAATTCTCAAGCAGCACATCAGGCAAAGAAAGAGACAGGAAAAAACACGTTCTGCCGCCGCCTTTACTCCGGATGCAGAGCTGTCAACCGCTTTATTTTCACCGTGATTTCAGAATAAAATCATGCGTTTGAGTGGTAAAAAGGTTGTTATTTTAATATTTTTGTGATATCATTTTAATGAAAGCATACGAACACCGGAATTGATGTGCGCGGCATAACTGACCGTTTGTGCCGCATCCGGTATTTTGAGGAGGATTCATCATGGCGCTTGTACAAATCGGTTTTCACTCAGATGTACTCGGAAAGGCGCAGAACGCATGTGTGGTGCTTCCGGCAAGCAACAGCTCCCTGATAGGAATGCGGACAGGGCGCGAAAATGTTTTTCCCACTCTCTGGCTTCTGCACGGACTCTCTGACGACCATTCAATATGGATGCGCAGGACCTCTGTTGAGAGGTATGCGTCGGAATACGGGGTTGCAGTCGTAATGCCGTCCGCTGAAAAGAGCTGGTACTGTGATATGAAGTACGGCGACAGATATTTTACATACATTACGGAGGAGCTGCCCGATATAATGCGCGGCTTTTTCAGGGGAATGTCTGACAGGCGCGAATACAACTGCATTGCCGGTCTCTCAATGGGAGGATACGGCGCGCTCAAGGCAGCCCTAACCTTTCCCGGTAAATACCGCTACGCCGCGAGTTTTTCAGGCGCTCTTGACATAGCCGGTTACGTCAGGGGAAAGCATGAAGCAAAAGAGCCGTACTGGTATTCCGTGCTGGGTGAATTTGACAAAGTCCCCGGAGGAAAGGACGACCTTTTTGCAGTGGCTGAAAGGGCATTTCAGAAAAAAGAGCTCGGCGAAAAGCTGCCTGAGATTTACATGTGGTGCGGTACCTCTGACCGGCTTTTCGGCGCAAATCTGCGCTTTAAGGAAAAGCTGGAATCGCTCGGAATTGAAAACACGTGGTCCGAAAGCGAGGGCGACCACGAATGGTCATGCTGGGACAGACAGCTTGAAAAAGTCATGGGGCTCATGTTCAGAAAATAACCACGCGGCAAAGTCGGCAAATACTGACCCGGAACCCGCATGGCGCGCCGCCGGGGAATACCGAAAAATGTGCTCACTTCTTTTTTCAACACACTTGTAATTGAAGCCGGTATGTATTATAATATTGACGTGAAATACGGCGGGGCCTGGGACAGACGACAGTACCGCCCGGAAAGGACTGATATAAAATGCTCAACATAAGGTATGAACTCACCAAAACCAAAAAAGAAAAACCGGACTACTCCAAACTCGGATTCGGAAAATATTTTACCGACCACATGTTTTTAATGGATTATACACAAGGCAAGGGCTGGCATGACGCGCGTATAGTCCCTTACGGACCGCTCTGCCTCGACCCATCCTGCGCCGTATTCCATTACGCTCAGGAAATGTTTGAAGGACTCAAGGCTTACAAAACGGCAAGCGGTGAGGTCCAGCTCTTCAGACCGGACAAAAACATAGAGCGTATGAACAGGACAAACGAGCGTATGTGCATTCCGCACGTCGACCCGGACGATGCACTTCAGGCGATCAAGGCGATAGTAAAGACAGATATAGATTGGGTCCCGAACGAAGAAGGAAAATCCCTTTACATACGTCCCTTCATAATAGCGACCGATTGTCAGCTCGGAGTACACCCGTCACACTCGTATCTTTTTGTGATTATTCTTTCTCCTGTCGGAGCATACTATGAGAGCGGAATCGACCCTGTGAAAATATACATCGAACGGGAATATGTCAGGGCGGTCAAAGGCGGCACGGGATTTGCCAAGGTAGGCGGAAACTATGCCTCTTCACTCAAGGGACAGGAAAAGGCGGAAAAACTCGGCTACGCGCAGGTACTCTGGCTCGACGGTCTGCACAGGAAATACGTGGATGAAGTGGGAGCCATGAATGTGTTCTTCATAATAGACGGTGAGGTTGTGACGCCTGCTCTCGACGAGGGAAGCATTCTTCCGGGTGTGACCCGCGCTTCCGCCATAGAGCTTATGCGCAGCTGGGGCATGAAGGTGAGCGAGAGGCTGCTCTCTGTGGACGAGATAACAGAAGCCGCCGCCTCAGGTAAGCTTGACGAGGCGTTCGGAACCGGAACCGCGGCTGTCATTTCCCCCATAGGAGAGCTGAATGACAACGGAAACAAAATAGTGATAAACGGCGGAAAAATAGGAAAAGTTTCGAAGCGTCTTTACGATACGCTCACATCAATACAGTGGGGCAAGGCTCCTGATGAGTTCGGCTGGACCACAAAGGTCTGATTTTTTCCGAAGCGAAGATGTGCCTGTTATCCGGCTGGGCGCCGGGTGTGACACGCACATGACTGCATAAGGCAAAAACACATATTCACCAGGGTGAATGACAGACGAATACCGCCGGTCATTCACCCTGTTTTTCACCGGAAACAGCATCCGGCACAACAAACGCATATCTTTTACACAACCGCCTCAGGGCGGAAGCGGGGCACAACTTATGAAAAGAACATCTTCTCTCTACGCCGGCATGAGGAAATACCTCCACCCGGTCACAATATTTGCCATTTTTTTGCTTCCGGTAGTTATACTTGTGCACATTCTGAGCGTGACAATACCGTCGGTAGCGGAGTTCATAAACAATTATCCGGCGCGCGGACTGCGCTTTGTTCTTGCAAAAATAACCGGAATACTTCCCTTTTCTCTTGCAGAGCTCATAATAATGCTGCTTCCGCTGCTTCTGCTTTCCGCAATAATAGTTCCTGTAGTCATGCATGTCAGAGGAAAAGAAATATCATCAAAGAAAATGGTGTCCTTTATAGCGGCGATGGCTACACTGCTGCTCTACCTGTATTTTTCGTTTGTATTTACACTCGGAGCGGCGTATCACACTAAAAGCCTTCCTGAGAAAATGGGGCTCGACGACAAGGAAGTTTCTGACGACGAGCTCTACGACACGGCGCTTATAGTTCTCAAAGGCGCGCAGAGCTGCCTTGACGACATAGAGTTTTCAGAAGGCGGGGCTTCCGTCATGCCCTACTCCTTCAGCGAGCTGAATGACAAGCTGAATACCTCATATAAGACCGTCGCCGCCGATTACGATTTTATTTCGTCCATGTCGTCGAAGGTCAAACCGGTTATAATGAGCGAGCCGATGACATACACCCATATATCTGGGGTCTACACTTATTTCACCGGAGAAGCAAATATAAACGTCAACTTTCCCGACTATTCGCTCCCGTATACAATGGCTCACGAAATGGCACATCAACGCGGGATCGCACGCGAGGATGAAGCAAACTTCATCGCATATCTTGTGTGCATAGGAAGCGACGACTCATATATAAAATATTCGGGATACATGGGTATGTACGAATATTTTATAAACGCCCTTGCTGAAGCTGACGACAGTCTTTTCTCAAAGCTGTACCGCTCTGCTGACGACAGAATAAAAGGCGAAATAGGCTCTTACAACGAATTTTTTGACAAATACGCCGATGCCCCTGTCGCAGACATATCCCAAAGCATAAACAACGGTTATCAGCAGATACAGGGTATAGAAGAGGGGACCAAGAGCTACGGGCTTGTTGTGGATATAACCGTCGCTTACTATAAGACCGAGTCGTCCTGAACAGCTGACCTTTAATAACTCCTATATGTAAATCCCTGCATCAGGACCGCCAATGTACGTTTTTCATTTTTCCGCATATACTGCTCACAGCACGGGTATGCCCTTTCACATCAGGCTCGGAGATATACTTTGCACCGTTGTTTAGCCAAACACGGAATAAAGGATATTATTTTCAGACACCGCAACATATTGTCAAAGTGTTAATAATAAATTCATAATTATAACGTATAATAGTATTTTAGTATGGAGAGTTTTCTCTGCTCCTGTACACAGACGGCATTTGGGCGAGATCCTGCCCAAAAGGCCGTCGGGCACTCCGCGTCAGGGCTGCCGCGCTATCGCACGACAGGTTTGTTTTATCATAAGAGTTAAGGAGCTTCGCAGCTTCCACGGAAAATGCGATGATTGTGTAATGGACAAAATCGTAATAAGCGGAAAACGACCGCTCTACGGGACGATTGAAGTGTCAGGCATGAAAAATGCGGCGCTGCCGATCCTGTATGCGACGATACTTGTCGGCGGCAAATTCAGCATTGAAAATCTGCCCGACGTAAACGATATAAATTTAACACTCGGAATAATAGAAACTCTCGGCGGGAAATGCGTAAAAGACGGTGCCTGCGTAGAAATAGATACGACGGATATCGACGGAAAAGTAAGCATTCCGGTAGACACAGTCAAAAAAATGCGCGCTTCCCTGTATCTTCTCGGCGCGCTTCTCGGAAGATACGGATATGCAAGAATCGGGTACCCCGGCGGCTGTGATTTCGGGGTAAGGCCGATAGATCAACATAAAAAGTGCTTCAAGACCTTCGGAGCGACAGTAACCGAGGGCGACGGTCACATATGCGTTTCTGCCGAACAGGGGCTGAGCGGCGCCCATCTTTTCTTTGACATAGTGTCTGTAGGCGCTACGGTAAACGCCATACTTGCTGCTGCCAAGACCCCCGGCGTGACTACGATAGAAAACGCTGCAAAGGAGCCGCATATTGTCGACCTTGCGAATTTTCTCAACACATGCGGCGCTCACATCAGCGGGGCGGGTACCGACACCATAAAGATACGCGGCGAAAAAGAGCTTCACGGCTGTTCATATGACATTATACCCGACATGATAGAAGCAGGCACATATATGACCGCCGTCGCGGCGGCAGGAGGATGCGTCACTATAAAAAATGTGATACCCAAGCACTTGGAATCCATAACGGCAAAGCTCATTGAGGCAGGCGTGACGGTAAACGTCGACGACGACTCTGTAGAGGTGGTACGTGAGCCTGACAGCCAGCTGTCGAGGATAATGCTGAAGGCAATTCCGTACCCCGGCTTTCCAACCGACATGCAGCCGCAGATGTGCGCCCTTCTCTGTTCTGCAAACGGGACCAGCTACATTACCGAAGGCGTATGGGCAAACCGTTTCAGATATGTAGAAGAGCTTGTACGTATGGGAGCGCACATAGTGGTAGAAGGCAAGATAGCTGTAATCGAGGGAGTATCCGAGCTCAGCGGAGCACAGGTGAGCGCGGTCGACTTAAGAGGAGGAGCCGCTGTGGTAATCGCCGCGCTTTGCGCCAAGGGAGTCACCGTAATAGATAACATTTCGCTCATTGAGCGAGGATATCATGATATAGTTGGAAAGCTCCGGAGCGTAGGAGCTGATATAAGAAAGGTCAGTTTTCCTGACTGACGTATTGTTTTTTTCGGCGTCTGACCGCGTTCCTGACGAACCGCGAAAACAATGTGCCGGGTCTCGGTGCCTTCGCATGCCGCACGTGTCCCTGCGCGCTTGATTACCGGGCGCTGAGTTTGTAGGTCTTACTTGCCGGAAATGTCATAGTGCAGCAAATGGCAAATATAAAAGCGTGAAAACGGCGGAACGCCTTCATGGCGATCCGCCGTTTTGGAAGGCGGGAAGCCTGCTGCCGGCATGCAGACGTGACGTCGTATTTGCCCCGTCAGGAATGCGCCGCGTCGTGATAACGCTGAATGAAAGCATCGGTGTTTAAATATGAGAATACTTACAATAGGCAAAAACGACTCCGGACAAAGGGTTGACAAGTTCATAAGCAAATCGCTTCCCAACCTTCCGACGTCTCTTATATACAAATACATACGTACAAAAAAAATAAAACGGAACGGGAAGCGCTGCGCTATAGGTGAAAAGCTGGAGGAAGGAGACGAAATAAAGCTCTTTATCCCCGAAGAATTTTTTGAAAAGGATTCCGACAGGCTTTTTATGCACATATCCCCGCGGATAGAGATAATCTACGAAGATGAAGATGTGCTTCTTGTCAATAAACGCGCGGGGATGATAGTACACTCTGACGAAAATGAGCAGGCAGACACCCTTATAAATCACATAAAGGCATATCTTTTCCGGAAGGGGGAGTATGACCCTGAAAATGAAAACAGCTTTTCCCCTGCCCTGTGCAACAGAATAGACAGGAATACCTGCGGAATAGTCATATGCGCAAAGACCGCGCCGGCACTGCGCGAAATGAACGAGAGAATAAAGGACAGAAGCGTCAGAAAAAAATATATAGCCGTCTGTCACGGTATCTTTAAAAAAAACGAGGACGTCATGACTGCATGGCTTATAAAAAATGCAGACGACAATCTTGTGAAGATATATGATTCCGATCCTCCGAAGGGCGCGAAAAAGATAGTGACTGCATACCGTGTCATAGCGACAACAGAAAAACTTTCGCTTCTTGAAGTAAGCCTCATAACCGGAAGGACTCATCAGATAAGGGCGCATCTCGCACATTGCGGACATCCGCTTCTCGGAGACGGAAAATACGGAATAAACAGAATTGACCGCGACATGGGGTACTGCCATCAGGCGCTTGCCTCACATGCCGTCACCTTCGACTTAAAGAGCGACGGAGCACTCAAAGGAGTGGCAGGAAAGACTTTTTCCACAGACGCTCGCGAAATCGGCTTTGTGAAGGAGCTTTTTCCGAACATCTCATTTTGACAGGACAACCGTGTTAATTATCGTGTTGATTGTTAACTATGATAACGGCATAAAATATGCGCCGGGTAAAAAATGATATGCACCTCAAAAGTCGGACACTTTTGGAGGTGCATATTTTTTACTGATTTTTCTACGCATGACCGCCTGCATACAGGGCACATGCAAAAGTCAGCTGTCTTTCCCGACTGCCGCACGCCGGATCGCAATATCGTGCCTGTTCGGATTCAGCAGCCATGCCGATTCGGCAGCCGGTAAAACGTCTTTAGTCACGGTCGTGCTTTCGGATAAACGCTGCACATGTGACATTGCAGCTTAAAATCGCAGCTTAAATAATGCGATGCCTTTTGAGCCCCGGACAAAGGCATGAATTCAGCGCAATGACAAAACAGCCGACAGTGAATCCGCAAAAGCGTCCACATCAGAGTAGCTGTTGAAGGCGGAGACGCTAGCGCGTACTGCTCCGCATGAAAGCGTATTGTTTACACGATGTGACAGAGGCGAGCAATGAAGTCCAGACCTTACACAGATGCCTCTCTTGTCGAGCGCAGCGGCGAGCTCTTCGCCCGAAAAGCCCTCGGCGTTGAAGAGAAGTATTCCGCCGCATGAGCGCTCAGGGAAATACACTTTGACTTTGTCAAAACGTGAAAGCCTTTTTTTCATATATTCCACGAGTTCGCGCTCATAACGGTCTATACGCGAAGCTCCTTGTCTTTTTACAAATTCCGCACCTGCGAGAGCACCTGCTATTGCAGGCGTGGGCACCGTTCCCGCTTCGAGTCTTTCAGGGAGATATCCGGGCATTGAAACTTCTGATGAGGCACTGCCGCTCCCACCCTGCATGATAGTCCTTATCTCCCTGTCTGAAACGCTTTTGCCGAAGGCTGCAAAGCCCCCGCCCTGCGGTCCGTAGAGTCCTTTGTGAAACGGAGCGCAGAGAGCGCTTATGCCGCATTTTTCAATGTCTGTTTCGACGCATCCGAAGGACTGGGACGCATCCACTATAAAAGTCAATCCCTTTTTGCGGCACAATTCCCCTATTGCCTCCAAAGGCGCCTCTACCGGAAGAGTGTTGGACCTGTGGCAGACAACCACAGCGCCTGTGTTCCCGCGCAGTGCGGATTTGAGCGATGCCAAAACTCCCTCGGTATCGCCTTGAGCTTTTCCCACTACATCAAAGAGCGAATAGTCTGTCTTCATTGACGAAAGGGAGGATACCGGCCGAAGTACCGAATTATGCTCAATATTTGAAATCACAACGTGAGAATACGGTCTGACAAGGCCCTTTATTGCCAGATTGAGAGCGTATGTTGCGTTCAATGTGAAAGCCACCCTCTCAGGCTCCGCTCCGCACATGGAAGCTATCGCCGCCCTTGCGCTGTAAACTGTCTGCGCCGCGGCAACCGACACAGAATGAGAAGAACGTCCGGGATTTCCTCCCCTGTAGCGCATGCACTCTTCGACAGCTCTTATAACTCCTTCCGGCTTTGGAAAGGTGGTCGCCGCATTGTCAAGATATATTATCCTGCGCGTCATCATTCTTTTCCTCTGATAAAACGGTATCCGGGGATATCCGATATATCAAGTATTCTTCTTATCTTTTCCTGGTCGTCGCAGTCTGTTTCAACTCCCCATGAACATCCTCCATACGATTGATCTACGGTCAGCTTTACTACATTTGCCTTTATCTTGTTCAAAGCCAGTATATTGCGCGCCTTCTGTGCGAGAGTCATCGTCGACATACTGACATAACACTTTTTCATTCTATGCTTCACTCCCCTTGTTTTCTTTGCGTGCCTTCAAAGGGTATTGTAGCAGGGGCTGGAGCTGTCTTTTTTCAAAGGCGCTTTTAAGGGCGTCTGCCGTAAGCGTAAAGTCAGCTACTAAAGAGTTCGGCTTGGCAAAACAGTCGTCCTGCCCGAACGGAACGAAGAAAATATTCTTGCGCTGTATCAGGGCGGCTATATTCTCAAGCCCGGCAGAGAGGGCGTCGTTCGAGGCAGGCGCTATAAGCAGCGGTCTTCCGTTGCGCAGGTGCGCCTTTGCCGCCATTGTCACCGTGCCGTCGGTTATGCCCTTTGCAAGTTTTGCAAGCGTATTTCCTGTACAAGGCGATATAATCATAGCGTCGAAAAGAGCGAGCGGTCCAATTCTTTCTGCCTGTTCTACAGAAGTTATCGCTTCGCGCCCGCAGACCTTTTCCACAGCACTTACAAATTCGTCAGCCTTGCCGAAGCGCGTATCGCACGAGCGCGCTTTCTCGCTGAATACAGGATACACCTCATATTCATCGGCTAAGGCGCACATTTCCTTAAATGACCTTGAAAGTGTGCAGAAGGAGGCGCAGAATGCGTAGCCGATGACCGCTTTTTTTTCTGTCTTATTCATCCCGTTTTTCTTCCTTACTTGTTTGTTTACAGTCTTCAGCGTTGAGAGAGAGTATTTCCCTGACAGAGTCGGCTATTATACGTCCGGCAGTCACCGGCGAATACTTTCCCGGAAGGCCCTGCGCCATTATGACGTCGATGCCGTTTTCCTGCGCCGCTCTCAAATCAAATCCTCCCGGAAGAGAGGCGAGCTCTATGCAGACTGTGCCTTTTTTCATCTTTTCAAATACCTGTCTGCTCACTACCGGAGCGGGCACGGTATTAAATATTATATCGGCTTGCGCCGCTTTTTCAGTCAGTTCGGAATATTTCACCGCTTCTCTGCCGCACGCCCACGCCCATGCGATATCGGTGTTCTTGCGCGCGGTGACGCATACCTGTGCGCCTAAAGAGGCAAGCGCCCCCGAAAGCAGCTTTCCTATTCTTCCGTAACCTATGACAAGGACTTTTGAACCGTTTACCGTGAATTTGGTTTCCTTTATTGCAACAGCAAGAGCCCCTTCCACTGTGGCTGCAGCGTTTTTAAGTGCAAAAGACTCGCTGCCGGCATAGTCAAAAATCTCAAAATCCGAAAAATCAGCATTTTCGGCAAAAGGCTCTGAGACCATTCCGGCTGCGATGAGCTGATTTTTACTCATAAGCGCACGCAAAGCGCCAAGGGATATCTTTGACGTGGCAAGAGGGGCGGTTATATTGATATAGTCGCGCGTGTACGGCAGCGGAAGAAGAACGAGCTGTGCTCCCATAACCGTATCTGACAGATTACAGCCTATCTCTATATCCGCTCTGTTCTGTCCAGCTATATCAAGCCCGAATACCGAAACCTCATATCCCGACGAGCTGAGATCGGCGGCTGCCTCAAGCTGACGCATGTCTCCGCCGATAACGGCTATCTTCACCGTTTTGCCGTCCTTTTCTGATGTCTTGTTCTCACACATGAAGTTTTTTCCTTTCAGCAGAGGTATCTTCGGATCGGCGGAAGGAAGTGTATACCTTCCTCCGATAACATAGTATGCCGCAAGCTCCCTTTTGACAGGGTCTGACATGCCGCAAATAAAAAGCAAGGGCATTAAAAAACACGTATTCTGCGATAAGACGCCATCCAGGAATATGTAAAACAGATATTTTTCTCATAAAATAAAAAAGCCCTGTTTCTGAGCGCACTGTGCCCTGCCGCCGGCAGCAGGGAATTTTTTCTCTTTTACAGCGGAAACACAGACCCCACTGCGATACCTGCACATCACAGACAGCGACATAATATACAAAAAAGAGCAGAGGCGTAAAACGCACTCTGCTCTTTCGGTTGATGCCGGATACTGTCAACAGCCGATACCCGCACGACATATGTTAAAAAACACGCTCACAGCGCTGTCCCGCTTCAATCACTTTCCTTCTCTCTGAGCGATGCGCTCTGAGCAAAGAAATCGGTATCGTTTGCAAAAACCGGTTTTATATAGACGGTATAATTGAACTGTTTCTCATCAAGGGCATATTTCATATCAAGACCCGGACCGCATGAATTTGAGCCGCACCCGCTCTGCTTGTAGTCTGCGTAAATATAGGTGCGTTCTTCAGGCATGAGGAGATGGTTGTGGTCTGTCACAGTGAGGTACTCTGCGGAGTAGTGCTGCGCGTTGAAAACGAAGGGCGCGTCGGCAGTGACGAAAAGTCCGTGTCCGGCAGACGAGTAAACTATTCCCCATTCGGTTCCGTAATGCGCGGAATTTTCCTGAGGCATTATATATGGCTCAAAATTTTCCGAAACCTTCATTGTGTAAAGTCCTACGCGCGCAGAGAGCTTCTTGTCGCAATAAGCCTCTTTGGGACCGTATCCGAAGAATTTCATTTTATCCGCGTCGCGCGTCATGACAATACGGATTCCGTATCTCGGCAAAAACGGGAACTTGGCATCCACGCTTACGTTCTGGGATATCGCCACTTCGCCGGTAGAAGAAAATGTGTACCTCAGCTTTATGCAAAGGGCGGGACGGACCGCCGCGGCTCCAAGAGATATTTCTGCATCAACGACCGCCTTGTCTGCGTCCACCTTCACGAGATTGACGCTGTAGCATTTTACGGCTGCCTTATCATATCCGCAGGAGCGCCATTTGTGCGCAATATTCCTGTCGTTGTCCATCGGAGCCCGCCATATCACGGGGGACACCGGCTCACATATGAGCTGCCTTCCGTTATTGAGCAGCGAGCAGATAAGACCGGTGGCTTTATCGACGCGGTACTCGGTTTCCGATACAGAAACGGTTATGAATTTTTCATCCTCATCAATCATTAAATCCTCTGAATACGGCTTTTCGTATTCAGACGCCTGTTCTGCCGGAATGCGGAACTGGCGGAAGAATATCTCGGAACGGCAGTCAGACCAGGGGCGCGGCTTTTTGTCGTAAACTGTGAATGTGACAAAGCAAAATTCCCCGTCAAGCTCCGGATAACCGACACTGAATCTCAAAGACTCTCCCGGTGCGGCAGCAGTATGCGTAACATCGCCGCATTCGACAACTTCTCCGTTTTTTTCAATGGTGTATGAGACAGAGATATCCGAAAGGTCGGTAAAGAAGCGGTGGTTTTGAAGCTCAAATATTCCCTTTGAGGCGTCTATCTCTTTTATGCACACAGGGGAATAAATCTGCTTCAGCTCAAGAAGCCCGGTATGGGGTCTGCGGTCGGGATACACAAGCCCGTCCACACAGAAATTACCGTCGTTAGGATAGTCTTTGAAATCGCCGCCGTATGTATAGGCATAGCTTCCGTCCTCACGGCGCAGTGCTACGGAGTGGTCGAGAAATTCCCACACACATCCTCCGGCAAAGCGCTCGCTTGTCATGAAAAGTTCCCAGTAATCCGCAAGGTCGCCGGGTCCGTTGCCCATAGCGTGGCTGTATTCGCAAAGGAAGAACGGCAGAGTGTATTCACTGTCGGCAAGACTTTCTTTCAGCTCTGCAACCGAAGCATACATCCTGCTGTCTATATCTATTGTCTGCTCAGCCGGGGATTCCGACCTTGCGAGCTCTCTTTTGAGCCATTCCCTGTTGCATCCCTCATAGTGGATGAGCCTTGATTTGTCCTTTGACTTGATAAGACGGCTCATGGCACGGTGGTTTTCGCCGAACGAGCTTTCGTTTCCAAGAGACCACATTATGATGCAGGGACGGTTTTTGTCGCGCTCAAACATGCGAAGAGCCCTGTCCGTATACTCCTCCTCCCAGTCGGGACTGTCTGTCAGGAGCTCTGAATTGCCCGACTGATACATGCCGTGCGTCTCAAGGTCCGCCTCGTCGATCAGATATATACCGTACTCGTCGCACATACGCGCAAATCTCGGGTCATTAGGATAGTGCGATGTCCTCACCGTGTTGACATTATGGCGCTTCATTATGAAGATGTCCTCACGCATGCTGTCCATGGGAGTAGCCGAACCGAGCAGGGGGTGACTGTCGTGGCGGTTGACTCCCTTCAGCTTGACGCTTTTGCCGTTTATAAGCAGAACGCCGTCTCTCACCTTTACATCTCTTATGCCGACTTTTTCGCATATGTACTCATTCCCGCAGGAGAAAATGAGGGTGTAGAGGTATGGGTCTTCATCGCTCCACAGCCGCGGACGGTTTATCACTGCTTCGACATCTCCGATACCGGACGCTATGATCTCGCCCTCCATATCCGCAAGCATCCATTTTACGGTAACAAAATCGGTACATGTCAGCTCAGCCTTGACTAAAGCACGGGAATAATCCCCGGAAATATCCGTCCTGACAAAATAATCAGAAATGCGCGCCCTGTCCCTGCAAAGCAAATATACCTCACGAAATATCCCGGAAAGTCTCCACTTGTCCTGATCTTCAAGATAAGAGCCCTCGCACCATTTCATGACCAACACTTTTATTTCGTTTATTCCGGTTTCGAGGTAGGAGGTTATGTTTATTTCAGATGTCATGTGGCTGACCTGGCTGTATGCGGCAAACTCGTTGTTGACAAACAGGTAGAAACACGAATCCACTCCTTCAAAGTTTATGAATACGTCCTTCTCGTCGAGCATCTCCTCCGTGACGTTAAAGTATCTTCTGTAAAGGGCGCAGGGATTTTTGTCCGGCACATGCGGGGGATCGCATGGGAAAGGATAGTTTATATTCGTGTAGTTGGGTTTGTCATATCCGCGCTCAGTCATTACCTGCCAGCTCATCGGAACTGTCATTCTGTCCCAGCTGAATGCCGACTCATATATTTCCTCCGGCAGGGGCGCTCCTTCCGGGAAAAAGCAGAAATCCCATTCACCGCAGAGAGATTTGAAAAACCTGCTCGCGGCGCGGTTATCGGTCAGGGCTGCATTCCTGCTGTGATAGGGTATGAAATAGGACCTTGGTTTTTCACAGCCGTAGTGAAGTACATCGCTTGTCTTGTGAAAGTTAAAGCTCGATATCATTTTTCCCTCCGTTTACAGAGCGCTACCGCAAACTGACGGTCAGCGCGGAATATATTGTCCTACGGGTCGGCGGCGCACAGCCATTGCACATGCCGTGCGCCAGGTCGTACAGATTATAGCATGGATCGCCCTTTTTTTCAATAGGCTCCGGAAATATTTGCCGCGGCTTGATTTTGCAGTTCAGACGGCATCAGGCGGAGCGGCAGGCATAAAACTGCAGCAAACGACCCTTAAAGGCAGCTGATTTTATATTCAGCAGAGCAAAGTCACATATGATTCGGAAGAGGGGTAAAAAGGAAAAAACGTGCAAATTACACAAAAACCCGTTCAGTATAACAGGATATTTGAGAAAAATGTTGACACATTTGTATGCATGCTATATAATGTTCTCTGGATAAGGATAACAATAACAACTCGGAGGGAAACGATGAAAAAGCGATTTTTAGCCATTCTTTTTGCCGTCATAACGCTCTCAGCACTGTTACTGCTCACGGCATGCAAGGACAAAGGTAAGACAGATGCAACAGAAACGGGAGATACCATACCGGTCAGCAGCAACACCCCGGAGACGACGCCTGAACCGCCTGTCACCACTTCCGATCCGTTTGCCGAAGAGAATCCGTGGAATGATTCCCTTTCTGTTCCGCAAACTGTGCTTGCAACCCTAAAGCAGCCAGGGAAAAAGCTTTTCTCAGGGCTTGAATGGACAGGATTGACAAATTCCAAGGACGCAGACGGCAATACGGTCAATCAGAGCAGCATCGTCTCAATAGGTGAACTTGAAAATCACTCGACGACGACAGTTATGTACAAAACGCTGCGTGAAGCGCTTGACGGCGCGGTCAATTCAGATTTTTCGGAATCCTCCTACTATAAACTTCTGACAGGAGCGGACAATAAATGGCAGCTTGCGGTCTACAAAAACGAAAACACCGCAAAAGCAGCCGGTGTACTCGACAATTTCTATAAGACCGACTATGATATGTCCTCGGCTCCGAAATATGAAGGAGAAAACAAAGTCTCCTCATACCGAAAGGCCTATTACGGAGGATTCAAGGAGGTCACGCTTCCCGCCTCATGGCAGACGCAGGGCTTTGACTTTCCAATATATTCGAACACAACCTACCCGTGGTCCAACGACTCCTATGGAAACGGACCTCATACAGTCCCTCTTGCACCTACTGTGACCAATCCCGTCGGCTTTTACCGCTATGAGCTCGACATCGACGAGGAGTGGATAAGCTCCGGCAGAAGGATATACATAAGCTTCGGCGGTGTAGAGTCTGCCTATTACCTTTACGTCAACGGATACGAGGTCGGCTACAGCGAGGACAGCTTCGACGCCTCTGAGTTTGACATAACAGAATATCTGAATAAAGACGGAAAGGACAATCTCATTGCTGTAAAGGTTTACCGCTGGAGCGACGGAAGTTATTTTGAAAATCAGGATTACCTCCGACTCGCCGGTATATTCCGCGATGTTTACGTTTACTCTGTATCAGGTGTCAACATCTCAGATTATACAGTGGTCACCGAGCTTGACTCGTCCTACAAAAACGCAGTGCTTAAAATCTCGGCAGACATATACAACACGACTGCTGAGGATTACGACAGCGGATTTTTCAACCTTGACGTGCGCCTCATAGACGCTTCTGGTAATTCAATATTTGCCGATGCTCCGATGAGGACCGGGGTTGGAGGTGCCGCTTCACTCGAAAAGGTGACCGTCGATTTTGAGCACGAGGTAAAATCAGTTCATCTCTGGAGCGATGAGGACCCGTATCTTTATACTCTTATAATAAGTCTTTACGACAAAAACGGAGTCTACTACGGAAGTATCTCTCAGCAGCTCGGCTTCAGGGAAATAACCTTTACCTCCACAAGGGGAACATCGGAAAATTCATCGTACGACACCATACTGCTCAACGGCCAACCGATACTCTTCCGCGGAGTAAACAGACATGACAACAATCCTGAAACAGGACGCTACCTCACAAGAGAGCTCATGGAACAGGATGTCCAGATCATGAAGAGTCTGAATATAAACGCGGTCAGGACGGCGCATTATCCTAACGACAGATATTTTTATGACCTGTGCGACAAATACGGGATACTGGTACTCGCAGAATGCAATATAGAGACTCACTACGGGGTTGACACCAGCCAGACAAACCTTTACTTCAGAGAACTTGTGGAAGACAGAGTGGAATCACATACTGAGGCGGCTAAAAACAGGACCTGCATCGTGATGTGGTCAATAGGAAATGAAACCAGCACGGGCTCTGCGATATACCCCACGGTAATACGCGCTCTCAAGGCAAAGGACCCTACAAGGCCGGTACACTTTGAATCTCTGGGAAGCTCAGGCGGAGTCGACGTGGCAAGCGCCATGTATTCCTCAATATATGATGTGGAATCGCGCGGAAAAGTCACGAACAGAATGCCTTTTGTGCTCTGCGAATACGCTCACGCAATGGGCAACTCGGTAGGAAATCTCTACGAGTACTGGGAGATAATACGCGAATATGACAACCTTATCGGAGCCTTTATTTGGGACTTTGTAGACCAGGCATTGTGGACCGACATTCCCGGAAGCTCCGGAACAGATATATACGGAAACGGAAAATATCTCGCATACGGCGGAAGCTGGGGCGATAACCCAAACAGCGGAAATTTCTGTCAGAACGGCATAATAAGCTCCGACAGGACGATACAGCCGGAGGCTTCAGAGGTAAAATATGTGTACCAGTCTGTCTGGTTCGACGACTCTGTGCTCACGTCGGGTGCAAGAACCGTGTCGGTATACAATGAATTCAGATTTACAGACCTTTCAAAATATGACATAGGTTTTGTATTGCTCGCTAACGGAACCGAAATCGACAGCGGAACTTTCAGCATAAACTGCGCTCCCGGAAAGACGGTGAGCTTTGAGGTTCCTTATGAAATGCCGGCTAAGACCGACAGCGACACCGAATACCTTCTGACAATGACAGTGTCCCTCCGCGAAGATACGCTTTGGGGTGAAAAAGGATATGTCATAGCTTCAGAACAATTCAAGGTATATGCCGAAACAGAAAACATAAAGCCTGACATATCTTCAATGCCGGAAGTCAGCTTCACCGAAAGCGACGACGAGCTCACGGTAAGTGCACAGGACATGTCGGTCACATTTGACAAGAGCACCGGCGCAATAAGCAAATATGTATTTGACGGTGAGACGATAATCACCTCAGGACCGGTTCCGACATATACAAGAGCACGCACAGACAATGACAAGAGCGTATTCAGCTGGGACGGAGTAAGGGTACTCTCGGTAGAAAGCTTTGACCCAGGAAAGACCGAAGACGGGAAAGCTCTGAGTATAGAAACAGAGCTTACTCTGAGCGCTCAGGCAGGAACTCAGTATATCACATATACGATATATGGAAACGGAGCCATTACCGTAACGGCGAAGCTTGAGATGAGTGAGCGCATGGGCGAGATGTACAGGTACGGAACGGTCATTACACTTCCGGGCGATTATGAAAACATAACCTTCTACGGAAACGGTCCCGACGACACATACATAGACAGACTCAGGGGTTCGCATGCCGCTGTATACAACACAACGGTAAGCGACTCGTTGTTCCCCTATCCGTATCCTCAGGACACAGGGACCAAGACCGGTGTACGTTACTTTGCACTCACATCTGACGATAAAAACACCGGCATACTTATAATAGGGGAAAACACAGTAGAGGTATCCGCACTACACGTCTCAACGTCGAAGCTTCAGACTTCAAAATACACATATACACTCGGTCTGAACAACGATAACACATATCTCAGCGTAAATTACGGCTCACGCGGTACAGGAGGCGCATCCTGCGGTCCCGATACGCTGTCAAAATACCGTCTTTTCAACGACGGACGTGATTATTCCTATACATATACGATACTGCCGTTTGACAAGAAGACAGGTAATATAAACGAGCTTGCCAAGCAGTGGCGGGACGCTGAAAGCACCGACGCCGCCTCAATAGACGCCCTTGCGGCACAGGCAGTCATAGAACTCATAAACAGCCTGACTTCATCACCCGACTCAGTATCCGAGGTAAGAGCGGCGTACAACGCGCTGACAGACGCACAGAAAGCTCTTGTTACCAACTACGACGTACTTGTAACCGTTGAAAGCGGCGGAAGCGTGTCAATTATGTTTGAGGATAAATCCCCGAACAAAAACTCAGCACAGCTCAATCCCGGTGGTGTGATCATAGCCGACGAAAGCTCGCCTAACGGATACGCAATGACCGGAAACTTCACGTCCACCGATACAGGCGGAAAAATAAACGCACTGCTCTCCAGAACAAATCAATTCACCATAGGCGTGTATGTCAATCTCAGCGACCTTGATTCAAACAATCTGATAATTTCAAAGGGAGACACCCAGGTAGCGCTGAAAACAAACAGCAGCGGGCAGATAGAATTTTTCGTATACATAAACGGCTGGCAGGCGGCAACCATAGAAAACTCATCCTCAGCCGGCGTTGTGGTCGGAGAGTGGTGTTATTTCACCTGTGTGAGGACATCTAACCAGCTCAGGCTGTATGTAAACGGTAAACTCGCAGTAACCAGGTCTATAAGCGGGTCTGTATCGACCACCAACGTTCCTTTCGGCGTAGGTATCGACCAAGGTAACGGAAGGACGGCACGCGCCTCATTTGCACTTGTTCATGTAATGCCGTTTGCCGCCACAGACGAGCAGGTAGCACAGCAGTACGCCTCATATTCCGACAGCTCGATAACACCCGCATTTACGCCCGATGCCTCGGCTCTCTGGTATGATTTGTCCGAGTACACGTATAAGAAGGACTGAAGCATATTATAAATAAGTATAGGCATTATGTGTGAAATATAAAGCTTTTGAAGCATTCATGTTATATGCTTAACATAGTGCGGCAAGCGTGCAGAGAGCAACGCCGGACCTTCTTACAGGGCACCCTGCAAATCCGGTATTGCCAAGGTAAGCGAAACGCGACATAACACATAATATAGCTTACGTTGTTCACGGAAACGGTTCAGTATCTTTACGTATCGACAAATACAGCTTCTGTGTACTGACAGCCGGATAAAACGCACGCAACCGACAGTTGGGGCAAGCAGAACGACACATGAGACAGTCTTACAAACTCACAAATGAGACGCAAGTAATAATGCAGGAAAATCATTTATGACTCCAAGACTGATTTTGTCAGATAAAGCCGGTCGTGTACAAGCGACCGGCTTTATTTTGTCACTGACAAATGAAAGAAATTATATGTATCCTCTTTGAATATACACCCTCTTTTAAACATTCAACATTTTTGATTATGCAACATTTTTGATCATGTACCCTCTCTCTGCGCGACCATGCAATGCCGCTCATCCGCAAGTTAATCCGCAAAAAGCATCCGCCGGAATATATCCCGGCGGATGTTTTTGCACTATACGTAATACTGTTAAAGCGTTTGCGATTGCCTGCTGCTTATTACTTGAGCATCGTGGCAGCCGTAACGGTATAATCGGAAGGAACGCCTGTTACTACCCATCCGAATATGACATTTTCGGAATCGGTTGTATACACATCGGTGTATCCGTCTCCGGTTGCATCGACGTTCTTGAACACAGTTGATGTCTTTCTGCTGAAATCAACAGTATCAGAGCCGTTGGCAAAGCTTGCCTCGATACCTACCGAAGTAGAGCCTTCGATATACGCATACTTTGTAACGCATATGATCCTGAAATCAACTGCATCGGGATCGTCGGCGTTCGTTCTTGTCTGATAGTAGAACTGATAATCCTTTCCGCTGTCAAGGGAGAGAGAGCTTCTCACTATGACATCTTCGGCAACCACATTGCCTCCGTTTATTAAGCCAGCCGTGTAGGAAACTGTACCCTCAGGGTCTGTGACACTGAATTCAGAATAATTTATATTTACCTCACCGAGGTAAACAGGATCGGGAGACTGTGTAACACCAACTATCGCGCCGACGGCGTTTTTAGCGGTGACAGAAGTCGTGTCCACAGTGCAGTTTTCTACTACGGTTCCGAGTTCGCTGTACGCCCACTCAGCGACTCCTGCAACAGCGCCCGCATATGCTCCGTTGGAAAGAAGAGTGCTTCCCTTTACCGTGCATCCGCTTATGCAGCCTCTGTCTACCTTTCCGGCTATTATACCGGCATAGACCTTGTTTGTATCGGTCTCTGTGGCATTGACGGTCAAGGTGGCGTTTTCAAACACGAGAGAATCTATTTTACCTTTGACATTGTTGTTATTTGCAAGATTGGTAGCGAACAAACCGACGAATTTTGCGCCGCCTGTAGCATCGACCGTTGCGGTATAGGAAAGGTTCTTTATTGAGTGTCCGTTTCCGTTTATGGTTCCGAAATAATTCTCAAGAGGCGTCCATGTCTTGCCCTGCATGTCGATATCTGCTTCTATGTTGACTATCTGCCCTTTGGTAGCACCAACGTTTGCATTGACTCCGGCTGCAAAGGCAAGAAGCTGGTCAGCGTTTGAAATATTCACATACATGGGAAGATATGAGGATGTGTCGTCCTTGGTAACATAGAGGGCTGCGTCAAACTCATATCCGCCGGTATGCTGCTCAAGCGAAATCGCTATGACGTTGCTGCCGGTCTTGAGATAGTCTGCGGCATCCTCAGCGAGCTTGTAGTTAGTGTAACCTTCATTCCATCCGTCGTTTGTAAAGAGAAGCTCGCCGTTTATGTAGAGCCTCGGCGTATCGTCAAAGAAAGTGTTCAGCATGAGTGCCCATCCGTCGTAGTCGGACACATCCTCTACCGTGAATTCCTTGACCGCCCACAAATATCTGTTTATATTGCCGCCGTCATCGGTAGCCCATATGTTATTGGAGCCAGCAGCTCTGTTTCCGAACGGAGCGTTGGCAACCTCCCAATCTGCTGATACAGATGGATCGCTGTTCCAGCCATCGCCGGCAGCGGCCGGATCATCGCTGGAAATGAGGTAACGCCACTCCGATGCAGTGTTGAAGAAGTAGTTGGTGGTTATTTCGGGAGCTGTTTCAAGCGGCTCTGTCGTAAAGGTAAGGCCGGTGGCGGCAAACTCCGTCTCTACACCGTCTATCTTTACGATAGGCTCTATTGCCTCGCCTCCGTTTATTTCAAGGAATGTAGCATGGATCTTGTAGCTCTTTCCGGCTTCGAGTTCGACAGGCGTATCATAGTAAGTGGTGCTGTTGTCATTCCATATCTTGGAAGCCCAGAACTCATAAATGGTGACAGTATCACCGGTATCAGGATCGGTTATCTCTACAAAGAGGCAGTTATCCACCTTCTTTGTTCCGAAGAGGTATTCTCCGCTCACAGCAGGCGTCACGTACCCGTTGTACTCAATGAGAAAATCGTCGTAATCATGACCAAACTTCGCACCGTAACTGAAAGATTCAGAAAAGAAGTTCGGCACAACGACTGTCCCGATAGAATACATCTTTTCCTTGAGCCTATCTATAGTAGATGCATAGTTGTGGTTTGCGGAATTATCAGCGGGACAACCGTTGCTTTCACCGCCTTCAAGGTCGGTGACAGGAGTCCCTTCGGCATTGACTCCGGCGGGAAGTATACCGTTTATTACATCGTGACCCTCTTGATCTGTAAGTACGTTGTTCTGATACCAGGTAGCATCAAGGGCAAGAGTTATACCGGCGGATGCAAAATCCGTAGCGCCAGTGTCGGGAGACGTTGATATCGACATCTGGAGGGATTCTCCGCCATCTGTCTCAAGATACCACATTTCGATTTCAGTGGCCTCGCCGGCTGTAAGCTCAAAGCCGCCGAGATTGGTATAGAGATTTATTCCGTCAGCGTCAAACCAGTGGTTCGATGCCCAGTACTCGTACACCTTTTTGCCGTCCACTTTGATAACGATACCGTTGTCCACCTTGTTGCCTACAAAATAGTATGTTCCGCTCGTCTCTGCGGTGATGGTACCTGTCCATTTTATGAGATACCCGTCTTTATCTTTGGCGCCCGCGTCATGGGGAGTAATCCCGGTGAGGCCCTGCGCGCTGCCCATTTCCTTGGATATCTTAAGAAGCTGGTCTATAGACTGGTCAAATTTCTGACAGTCGTCGTACTCTGCACGAGCGCCCTTGCCAAGAACAGTACCTATAACATTTATATAGGTATTTGCGTTGCTTCTTGTGCCTTCCGTGACAAAAAATTCGGCGTTCAGTCCGTACTGTACATCATCGCCGGCGGCATACACGATGGTAAATGCCGGAATCATACACACAAGCATGGCAGCGACAAGCAACAATGATATTACTCTTTTCATGCGTTTCCTCCGTTATAGATAAATTTTGAGGTTCTGCTTTACGTATTTTACTACAAATTCACCCAATTGTCAATATATGAGTATCTATTCGGAAAAAATTTTATAATTTTTCCCTTTTTGTAAACATATAACCGTTTTTTCTGAAAATAATATAGGTAACTTTCCGGAATATATTTCTCACTCCCATCATTTTTCCTGCTTTAATACCAAGCAAATGGATGATAACGAATAAAAGAAAAAATTCACTGTTTTTTAAAACTTAAATGCAAAATCTTCAGCCAAATCTATTGACTTTTTTAAAATAATATGGTATCATAAGCGGGTACGGTGATGTGCGGTTCTGCGGCGTTGCTGCATTCCTTCCCGTAACTCTTGTTTATCCTATGCGCCATTAGCTCAGTGGATAGAGTGCCCGGCTACGAACCGGTAGGTCGCAGGTTCGAATCCCGCATGGCGCGCCATTGAAGCACGGTTTCCGGAGTTTTTCTCCGGCGCCGTGCTTTTTTGTTTGCCTGCACGGCGTCTTTTTCTCCGGCGCTCTGCTTTTTTGTTTTTTTACTTCGCATTCGTGCATGCGAAATGCCGTCTTATCATCCGAATTGCACATAAGCATATAAAAAGGAATGACACCGAATAAGAAAGACGCTGTGGACGGACCTCAACAATTACTGTGTGCTGTTTCCTTTACCGGCGTTGGCGGCGACGCTCTTACGTGAAAATTTTCTTATAAGGAATACGGCGACACCCACGCCTATGACAGAGCAAACGACTATTATAACAATGCGAAGGGCAAATGTGTCGACCTTACCTGTATCTATCATATATTCCTCAGCAACCTCTGCTGCAAGAGCGTTTTCAGAAACGTCGAGCCGCAGGCTTTCGCAGGCTCCGAAGGCTTCGTAGCCTATATATTCAACATTACCGGGTATTTTAAGTGAAGAGAGACTTATACAAGCGTTAAAGGCGTAGTCATCTATTTTTTCAAGACTCTCAGGAAGGGTTATTTTTTTAAGAGACGAACAATTTCTGAACGCGCCGTATCCTATCGTCCTTAGTCCCTCACTCAGCACGACAGTCTTGAGCTGCGAGCAATCGGCAAAAGCATCGTCGCCTATTTCTCGCACGCTTGAAGGAATTATAACTTTTTTCACCGACGATGAAAAGCCGGCAAAGGCGCTTTCCGATATATATCTCACTTTATGACCCTCATACTCTGAGGGTATTTCAAGGGTTGACGCGTCTCCGGTATATCCCATGACTATGGCGTCCCCGTTTTCGTCTATTCTGAAAACAAAGTTTTCCATCGAATTGTCGGGAAATTTAAAAAACACAATACAAAAGACAAAAAACACAAGCGCGACCGAAAATGACAGCCACATCCGTACCTTAAGTTGCTTTTTTCTATCTTCCATCCAAACATTCCTCACATATTCAGCTTGGGTTCATTATAACATTTTTATATTCTGTTGTAAATACGATGCTGGTAATTCGTTCCTTCTTCACTGAAAAATCAAAAAACACTTTTATTTTTACGCGGCACCGGAAAGAATAAAATAAAAGCACAGTAAAATTATTTTCCGGTGATACACAGATATGAAATATAGCGATGACTTCATCAAAAACATGGAGATGACAGAGGAGCGCATCGGCTTCGGCAAGAACTTTGACTGCAAAAAGCGTATAATAGACATATCGGGCAGACAGGCTGCGTTTTATTTTATCTCAACCATGTCATCAGACGCCGTAATAGGCGATCTTATATACCGCTACCAGCATCCCTGCTGCAGCCCCGGCGTCACGGTTTCAATAGAGACATTCGCGGCAGGTTTTGTCCCATACGGGGATATCTCGCTCAGCGACGACCCGGACAATGTCGCTCTTTTCATTCTCAGCGGAGTGTCGGCACTCATAATAGAGGGATATAACCGCGCAATACTGACCGATACACGTTCAGTTCCGGTGCGTTCTATATCCGAACCCGACAACGACCGGGTGCTCCGGGGCTCGCGGGACGGGTTTACCGAGCTTCTTAAAAACAATATTGCAATACTTCGCCGCAGGATACGTTGCCGCGAGCTGACAATAAACAAAGTTACCGTAGGCAGAAGCTCCCAAACCGACGTGGCTGTATGCTATTACGAAGGCAGGGCGGATGCGGATTTTGTGAAGCGCATAACCGACCGCATATCGTCAATACAGACAGACGCCTTATCGCTCGGACAGGAATCGCTGGCTGAATGTCTGATACGTCAAAAATGGTTCAACCCGTTTCCGAAATTCAGGTATACCGAGCGTCCCGACACCGCGACAGCGACGCTGCTTGAAGGCGGTGTGATAGTTATGTGCGACAATTCTCCGCAGGCAATGCTTCTCCCGACATCCATATTCGACTTTGTACAGGAAAGCGACGACTATTATTTTCCTCCGTTAACCGGCACGTATCTGCGATTTGTGAGGACACTGATTTTTTTCGTCACTCTGTTCTTTTCTCCGGCATGGTACATGCTTGTGATACATCCTGAGCTTGTGCCGCCTGCTCTGGATTTTATAAAAATAAACAACGACCCCGCGATACCTATATTTTTCCAGCTCATGATAGTGGAACTGATGATAGACGGACTGAAGCTCGCGTCGCTGAATACGCCGTCAACCCTCGGCAACTCGCTGTCGGTTGTGGCTGGTCTTATAATGGGCGATTTTGCAGTAGAGGTCGGATGGCTCATACCGGAAGTGATACTCTATATGTCGTTTGTTGCAATTTCTAATTTCACACAACCGTCATTTGAGTTGGGATACGCATTCAAATTCATGCGCATAATGATGCTCTGCTTTGTTGCGCTTCTCGGATGGGCAGGATTCATAGTAGGAACCGTGCTCATTGTCGTCATCGTCGCGTCAAACAAATCTGTCGATGGAAGCCGCAGCTATCTTTATCCCCTGATTCCGTTCAACAAAAAGGCTATGTCAAGACACATAATACGCAAAAAACTCAGGGACTGGTCCGATAATTCAGACGATCCTGGCAAATCGGACAGCGGCTCCGGTAATTCGGACAGCAGCTACGGTAATTCGTATAAAAAATAGCCTGTCGAGCCATGCCGCTAATATTGTTTGCATGTCAGTAAGACGTTTTAAGACCACTGCTGATTCTATCCGGACTTTCTTTTCCGGCGCCAGTCGACTCAGGCGGTTGGAGAGACTATCCGGTATACATACTCCCTGCCCCTGTTGGGACACCGTTCAAGGATTCCCAGGGACAGCAGCACATTCACAGCAAAATAAGCGTGTCTTCCCCTGACGCCACTGAACGACGCCAGCTCCTTTACCGTAAAGGCGTCTGGCGGGGCGGCACCCAGCAGTCGCAGATAATCACGCGGGCAACTGAAGGTTTCATCATATGCCAGAGCCGTCGGCATACGCTCCAGCCTTACGCTGTCCGAAGAGAACCTCCCTTTGCGCTTCTGCCCCGGCGATCGCAGAAGTCTGTATTCGTTCATATCAACACCTATTACCCGCAACGACAGGTTTGCAAAGGAAAGATATTGCCTTATCTTATACAACTCTGTAAAAACCGTCAGCAAAGCCATAGAGCGCGGGCTCTTACGCGGTTTTGAAAGTTCTCCGTCAGAAGAGACCTTTATTATATACTTTGTCGCCGCAAGAGGATAGACCACAGTCACCCTGCTCTCGGGCAGAAATTCGTCGAGCTTGTCGCGCAGAAGATGAAAGCCGGCGCTTTGTATCTCGAATATCCGGTCATCCCGCTTTATATCCGCAACACGAGAGCCCACCTTCACCTCATGGAAAGAGCGGTCCGGCTCAATATAATCTTTGATTACAGCATGGAGCGTTTTTTCCGAGAGTCTGCCTATTCCCTGCCTGCTTTTTTCCTCTCTAAGTATCCGTCCGACGGCGGCGAGGAATCTTTCTTTTTGTGTCTGCTCGCATCCCACCGATGACAGGAGTTCTGAGTCGCCGCTTACGGCTGATACGGATACGACTTCTGCAAAATCCCGGTAATTTTTCTGCGTCATCATTTCCGGCTTCCTTCCTTTTCAGGTGAGACGTAAACGGTTTTGTATGTCGGGTATATTACAAATCCGGGTTTTGCGCCGTTGGGCTTTTTCACATTTTTGACAAGAGTATAGTCAACAGCGGTTTTGCTTGCGCCGGAAAGTGAAGAGTGGATTGCCGCAGTACACGCCGCGTCGTAAATATCGTCGTCTGTCGGCTCTCTGCCCTGCGTAAACAGCACGACGTGAGACCCCGGCACGTTTTTTACATGAAACCATATGTCGTTCTTTGACGCCGCCTTGAAGGTAATATAATCATTTTGAATGTTGTTCTTTCCGCAGAGCAGCCTGAAGCCGTTCCTTGTAAAAAATTCAGCCGGCCTTGTTTTTTCCTTCTCCTTTTTTGCAGGCGATTTGCCGGCAGCGGGACCGCTGTAACCAGAAGCCGCAAGCTCGGAACGTATATCGTCAAGCTCGCTCTGCCCTCTTGCTCTTTCCAGGCAATCCTTGACCGTAATTATATACTCAAGCTCCTTCTTAGCCGCTTCTATCTGCTTGGCAAGTTCGGTCTCGGCATTTTTGAGCTTGTTGTATTTTTTGTAGTAGTACTGGGCGTTTTGCGACGGGGACAGTCTTGGATCGAGACTTATTTCTACCTGTCCGCAGTCCGGGTCATAATAATCGGTAACCGTTGCCCTGCTCATGCCGCGTTTCAGCGTGTGCATATTCGAGGTTATCAGCTCTCCGACGCGCCTGAAGCTTTCCTTCTGAGAGCAATCGCCCAGCTCCTGTTCCTGAAGAGATATTTTTTTCCTGAGTCGTCCTTCTGCGTTAGCTACAAGCCTGAACAGGTCGTGCGCTCTCTGCCTTGAATGCTCTGCATTGTCCCGCTGGGAATAAAACTCTTCAATGACCTCAGATATGCTGTCCATTTTTCTTACGCTGAGCGCGCCGCCGTACTGTCTTATATCAAAAAAGCAAAAATCGACCGGGCGGTCGCCGTCATAAATTATTACAGGAGAAAAATCCGCGGTCTTTATTATATTCATTACATCTTCGAAAGCTCTGTAAAGAGACACCGGTGCCTGCCCTGCGACCTCTGCCGACCGGCTTGCGATTTCCCTTGCCACAAGCGACGAAATCCCGCTGTAAAACGCAGTAATGAATTTGTCCGAGGCAAGGGTGGGATTGTCGCGCGCCAAAGCTATGAACTCTTCTGCGCTTGTCGACATCGGGTCGAGCTTGTCCTGGGCAGGGGGCAACTCGTATGTCATTTGGGGAAGCAGCTGCCTTTTCACGCTGAGGGAAAAATCCACCGGGCGAAGCACCCCTGATATTTTAAGCCCTCCGTCGGTCAGTATCATATTGCTGTATTTTCCCATTATTTCGATGAAGAGAATGCGCGTCTGAGAAAAGCCCATTTCGTCTCTTGCCTCAAAGGTAATCTTTGCGACACGTTCAAATCCCGGCATAGACACTTCGAGAAGCCGCGCACCTGAAAGATGTTTTCTCAGGAGCGTGCAAAAAGACGGGGGATTCTGCGGATTTTCCTTCTGCACGGTCGTAATGTTTATGCGGGAGCTTCCCGGCGTTGCACATATATCCAGTTTTGCCCCTCCGCTCTTTGTATGCAGGGCTATGATTATCTCGTCTCTCTCGGGTTGGTATATCTTTTCAACACGCGAGCCCGCAAGCTTTTCCTGAAGCTCGCTTGTAACAGCACACATCATCCCGGCGTCAAATGCCATGTTTCTCAGTCTCTCCTTTGCAATCAGCCTGTTCCGGTACTTCTTTTACCGATTTTTTGACAAGCATACTTTTTACCGTATACCTTACCGTATACCTTACCGTATACCTTAACAATCAAACTTTCTCGCGCATTCTCATTCTGTTCCGAAGTCTCTCTTCAGCACGGTTCATATGCAGAAATAATCCGCAGAGAAGAGTACTGCGCTTAAATGAGTGTTTTCGTTTTTTTCACCGTGTTTTCAGTCCCTGTAAGCGCTGACAGCAAAAAAGCGCCCGCTTTTTTCAAATCCGCAGTGTTCTGCGACCTTACGCGACGACAGATTTGTAGCGCGGCAACAGTACACCGCCTTCTTTCCGAGTTTTTGTATGTAGTCTGCAAGCGCCGCAGTATTTGAAACTGCATAACCGCGTTTTCTGAACGCCGGAGCAGTTTCAACAGTTATTTCAAGAATATTTTTTTCTTCTTCAGTTTCGTTTACAGTAGCTATTGAAACAATTCTGTCGCCGCACAGAGTGACAAAAGCGGGTATTCCTTTCTTTACGAGCGACGGAAGATTGAATGTTGTAATGTTACCGCCTTTTTTCATAAAAAGCGATTGTCCAGGGGCGTATATGTCGGAAAGAAAAAAGGTGGTGTCGGATAAGCAGAGACTCAGGAGCCTTCCGGACCCGGTAAATTCATACCTTATATAGAATGAAGCAGTCTGCTTTTTATCACGTGAATATCCGCGCTCAGCGAGGTACTCATCTGAGTAAGCGCATATTTTTCCGAGAGCTTCCTCTGAAAAACGCTCCTCCGGAAATTCGCTTGCAAACCTTCTTGCAGACCTTTCAAATCCCGAATATACTTCAAACCGGCATTCATTTCCGTATTCTTCCATCAGAAACGGAACCACTGCCGGATATTCTGCATCAAATATTTCTTTTTCGTCCTCTGTAACAAAACTGTCGAGCCACCGCATCGGAAAACACACCTCACAGCTTTTGAAAAGGGCTCACTGACACCGTGCAAGTCCTCCCCTACACCGGATTTTATCACAAAGCACAGCAAAATTCAACACATATGAATCAAATGTATGAGGCAAAAACCACTTTTTCATAAGCACATGCTCCGACTTATCATACAATATAAGCTTTCCGTCGTACTTTTCGTTGCTCCCGGCGCGCTTCCGGCGGCTCCCGCCACGCACCCGGCGGTTTACACGCCGCGCTTTGAATTAAATAAATCAGAAGGAGGGCAAAAGCCCTCCTTCTGATTTGCACATAATGCTTGACGGCGCGACGCTTATTTCAATTTGTTTTTCCTTTGTCATGCAAATATTTTCGCAGTAGTGCTGCGCAGCGCGGAATATCAGAGATAAGCGACTCCGTGATTTTTGCGTTTTCAGGCGGCGTCGTATCTCGGAAGCGCCTCTGCCTCTATTTCACCATCTTCGTTCACAGTCATCTTGTAGGTAAATTTGTGCGCGAAATATTCCTGAGTCGCGTACTTCATAATGCTCTGATACTTGTAGAGATTATCCCCGTCGTTTTCAAGGTTCTTGCAGTTATACATAGACTGGGGGAACAGGGCGACATCAGCCCTTATCAGAGGATAAAGATTGTCGAGATAGTTGAAGCAGTGATGCGCTACCTGCATCATATCGCTCTTCAAATATTCCGCAGAATGGATACTCACTATCGCCGCCTCGGCGACGCCGCTCATATCACCGAGCTGCATATATTCAATTCCGTCAAAATACATCTTCAGCACCGTAGAGGTGGAATTGAAATCGCCTATTTCGGTCGTACCGGCGGCGCTCACGGCATCCTCATGGGTATATACGACGTCTATGCGCAGATCGGCAAGCGTGAACGACTCTCCGGTATGGAGCTTGTGGTACACAATATCGGGATAATACTGCTTCATAATATTTTTGGTAGTGAAAGTTATCTCGTCAAAACCTCCGCCGAGCACCTGATATGACGGGAAGTTGAACGCCGTCGCCTCAAGCTCTACCTGATCGTGATATTCCTTGAGGAATTGCCCTGCAAGTGCTGTATGGTCGCCATGAGCATGTGTGAAATACCACATTGCTATCGTGACCTTTTCGCCATCTTTTGTGCCGGTTATTTCGCGCATGAACTCCATAAGGCCTGCCCTTGATTTTGCCGTAGACTGATCCTCAGCGCCCGAATCTATCATCACCAGTTTATTATCCGAGAGCTTTATTATATAGCACATTCCGTTGTTAGGAGCTCCGCTCTCAGTGTATATCACAGGATCGTAATCGGCTCTGTTGGCATTTGAATAATTGAGCGAATACTGATAAAGTGCTGTATACTCGCCCGCCTTTGGCGTATATTCATATGAAAGTTCCGAGAGAGGATCGCTGGAATTGTCCACAATTATCCTTGTCTCCGCTATCCGCTTGTTGTGGTACAGATAGACAAGAGCACCGAATTTTCCGTAGGTGTAGTAGGTATCGGAATCGAGAGTGTTTTCGGATATTTTGACGTATCCGCTTTTTTCAAGCGAAACGAGATAGTCCTCAAGCGCCTCTGCGGTAGTGTTTGAAATCACCGCCATAAAAGAATCCTCAGTGGTGGTGAAATTAAGGTCCGAAGCAAGACCCGGTCCGGCGTTGTATACGCTGTCCGCCACATCTCCGAGTCCATCATACGAGGGCAGATTGTCGAGAGAGAGCTGCATGGAATCAAGCTCATATTTACAGGTACCGAGATATGTCGTACCGTTGGCGGTGTCTTTGATGGAAACCTCAACACTGTCCCAGGCGTCGTTGGGTATTCCGGTCACGACAAGTCCGAAAAGAGAATTTCCCGGAGCTGCAAAATATTTCTGTCCGCCTGCCATGACCGCAGTGTAGAGAGTGAAATCACTGTCCTTGACAGAGAGGACTTTGTTCAGGGATTTTACTGTTTTGCCGTTTTCATCCTTGAAGAGCACAGAAACTGTCGCAGAATCGCTCTTGCATGTGTTGTTGGTAAGCATCACTATGCGGACGGAATGACTTGACCCGTCGTCCCTGAGGGATATATAGGGCATGAACATGGTAACAGTTGACAGACCGCTGACAAGAAGTCCTGTATCCTTTTCGACTGTTCCTATGCTGTATCTGACGTAATCCACAGAGCCGAGAGAAAATTCGCTCAGTGCCTCTGAAACCTCAGATGAAGGATAGCTTCCGTCGTTTGTAAATGAATCACTGCAAAGGTCGAGCCCTGATGAAGAGAAATCGACGCACGAAGTGAGCCTGAGCACCAAAGAGCCTGATGTTCCGGCAATAGCTCCGGACGACTGAGCCTTTATAGCGCCGTAGTTGGCGCAGGAGCTTACGTCTGTATCCTCAAGTATACCGCCGACGATACCGCCAGCGTAAAGCACCGCTTCAATACTGCCCTTGTTTGCACAGTTTTCAACGGCAGTTTCGGACACTTTGTTCAGTCCGACGATACCGCCTGCATAATCGTTGCCCGCACTGACCGATGAGATAAGATCCCCATAGGATATACAGCGGCGCAGTACAACGTTCGAATTTGTGCAGTATCCGATTATGCCGCCTATTCCTGCGTTTTTCCCGGCGGCGCCGCCCTTTATTTCAATTTTTCCGCCGAACGAGCAGTCAACAAACAAGGAATTGCCTCCAAGCGCGTTGCTCCATCCGACTATTCCTCCTACTCCGGCGCCGTCAGCAACCCAGTTTGCCGTGAAGGTGCCGTTGTATTCGCATCGTGTGAAGGAACATGAACCGGTCGCATATCCCACGATTCCACCTGCGTTCAAGTCGTTTTCATCCGTGGCGACGTCGACTTCCGATATCACATCAATGAAGGATGCCGAATCGGCGGTAAGGGCAAAGGACGCCGCCTTGCGCGCCGTATCGTGCATTTCACCGGACGACGTAAGGTCTATACTGCCTTCAATCGTCAGGCTCTTTACTCTTCCGTTGAAATTTGTAAACAACGGACGTGATACGCCGGATATTGTGTGGGTCGACCCGTCGATGACTCCGGTAAATGTGGTCCTGAGTGTTTCAAATGACTGCGGAAGGCTTATATCGGCGTCTATACGTATAGACGCACCGGCGGGTATGTCCCCTCTTTCAATGCCGTTGAAGACATACACAAACTGAGCTCCGCTTGAGACAGGATACACACCGTCTACAGGCGTGACCTTGCTGAGTATTTCTATTACGGCGTCTTCCCTCTCGCCGCATTTTTCACATATGCGGTGCTGAAGGCCCTGCTCTTCTTCGGTCGCCTCTTTATCGACGATCCACTCTCCGAAGCTGTGGGAGCCGTTCGGGTCAATTTCAACAAGCTGAGAGCAGACAGAGCATTTCTTTCCAAGGCATGTGTCTATTCTCTCACCTGTGGAATGGTCGCACTGCCAGGCAAGTATCACAAACCCGCCGTTCATATTCGCATTAAGGACATAGGGAGAATTTTCAAGAGCGAGCATTGCCGCATTGAGCTGATCTTTTCCCGACGCCTGATTTGCGCTGACGTTTTCTCCGTCATAATTTGAGGAGCAATTAAAATAATAGTTCTCTATTGACACCACCGAGCCCTTTGCGCCGTGTCCTGCGATGGGGAAGCGTCTGGCGGCGCCCTCAAGGGCTCCTATGCTGTAGCAGTAGCGTATTGTCACAGCAGCAGATGAGTTGCTGTAGCTGAATATACCCGCTGCGGAGTCATCAGCAGCCGTCACCGTGCCTGTGTTGTAGCAGTATTCTATGACATATTCAGAACCGTTGCGATTCATGCGCCCGCATATTCCTCCCGCACGTCCGCGCCCGGTCGGCACGGTTATGTCACCGCTGTTTGAGGAATAACGCGCAGTGAATTTCTGAGCGTCACCGTTAGACCAGGTCCCGCCGCCGTAGATCCCGCCGACACCGCTGTCCCCGCCTTCGCTTGAAATATCGCCCTCATTCGAGCAATAATAAGCCTGAACATCGGAATACCTTCCTCCGAACCCGACGAATCCGCCTGCGCCGATGTTGCTTCCGCCAGAGCTCATGTGAACATTGCCGTAGTTGATACATTTGTCAAATCGTACTGTTGTGTAGGCAGCGGAAGTATTTGCTGCTGAGCCGACGAATCCCGCCGCATTGGCAAATGCGTTCACATCAGCCATATTGACGCAGTTTTCGAAAGATACTTTTATCTGACCGTTTGCCGAAGCCGCTCCGATGAATCCGCCGGCTCCTGTGGCATCAGGTGCGTTTATGGCACAGTCTACTGTGACACTATTCACCTGCAGATCTCCGCCCGCCTTTGAAGCAAGTGCGCCGACTGGATCCTCTGAAGAGGATGAGATGCTTCCGGTTATTTCGAGGTCGAAAACGTTTCCTGATATTTCTTCAAAGAGAGGCGCTGTGATTCCCGTTATCTTCTTTCCGTTTCCGTCTATGTTTCCGGAGAAAGCGGGAAGCGTCGTACCGTCTGTAAAGGCTATATCAGCAGTCAGACGATAATTTTTGCCGGATGCGATATTTTTGAGCTGTGCGGCGCTGGAAATGTCAATGTAGTCGTCGGCGGCAAAGACCCCCGAAACTGCCATTAACGAAAACACTATCGCCACAGCCAATACCGAGATAACAAAAACAGACGCTTTTCTCATTGTCTTTGTCGTTGTTTTCTTTGTCGTTTTTTTCATTTCCTGACATAAAACGCGGTGTGCGCGTTCCTCCGTATCTTGTAAATAATTTGAGTTTAGCTTGTTTGGTGCTTGATTATCCTGATTCTTTTTGTCTTGTGTATGGTTACTTGTTGGAGTCTGACCGTATTGAGTCCGGTCGCCTCTTTATCAAAAGTCCTAATTGAAAATGCCGCATACGTGCAATGCGGCATTTTTTACTGACTTTCATAACGATACACGCCGTAAGAGTGGTGAAGACGCTCAGACTTTACCGCTCCTGAGTGCTCTGAAATACCTGCCTAACCGTCCTGCTCTGCAAATGCATCTGCCGTACTTTTATTATTAGCATTCGCATGCCTTCCGAGCACTTTTCGCCCTGCATCATCTGTTCCATTTTCTGCTTTTACAAGGTGCATCCCCGGCGCACGCACGCCAAATCATTCAGCGTCGTATCTCGGAAGCTCCTGCGCTTCTATCTCACCGTTTTCATTCACAGTAAACCTGTAGGTATATTTATGTGCGAAGTACTCTTCATCCGAATATTTCATTATGCTCTGGTACTTGTAGAGGTTGTCTCCGTCGTTCTGAGGATTCTTGCAATTATACATTGACTGAGGGAAGACAGCTATATCAGCATCAATAAGCGGGTACAGGTCATTGAGGTAATTGAAGCAGTGATGTGCAACCTGAACTATGTCGCTCTTGAAATATCCGGGTGTATGCATCTCAATCATGCAGTCTTCTGCAACATCGCTCGTATCACCGAGAAGCATTATCGATTTGCCGTCCATATATATCTTCAGCACGGTTGAAGTGGAGTTGAAATCTCCTATGCGCGAGCCGCCTGAAGAGTTTACAGCGTCCTCATGAGTGTACACTACTTCCATCTTCACGCCAGCCAGAGAAAGTACTTCGCCGGTATGGAGCTTGTGATAGAGCACATCGCTGTAATACGTGTTCAGAGTGTTTTTAAGCGTGAATGTGTTGCTGTCGTATCCGCCACCGACGACCTGATAGGACGGGAAATTGTAAGTCACGGATTCAAGTATGACATCGTTTCTGTATTCAGTGAGAAAATCGCTTGCAAGCCTTACGTGATCGCCGTGCGCGTGGGTAAAGAACCACATTGCAATATCGACCTTTTCGCCATCGGCCTTTCCGGTTATCTTCCGCATGAAATCCATAAGACCCTTGCGCGAGGCTTTGGTGGACTGCGACTCATGACCGCCGTCTACAATTATCAGCTTGTTGTCCGGAAGCTTTATAATGTAAAGCATACCGCAGTTTATCACATTGTTGGGCTCTGAATATTGAACGGGATCCTGTCCGATTCTGTTGGCATTGGTGTAGTTTATGGAATACTGATAGAATTCGGTGGTATCCCCTGCCTTTTCGGAATAGTCATAATTTATTTCCGAAATAAGGTCGCTCGAATTGTCGGCAATTATCCTTGTCATTCCAGTCCTGGATGTGTGATAGAAATAGAACAGCGTCCCGTACTTTCTGTATGTATAATAGGTATCGCCGTCTATCGTATTTTCAGATACAAAGGTGAATCCGTAACCAGAAAGGCTTTCGACATAAGCTTTGAGCTTTGAAGCGGTAGTGGAAGATATGACCGCCATATATGAGTCCTCGTCGGTTACGGAATACTGATCCGATTCAAGACCCGGACCCGCGTTGTATACGGTTGATGCCACCTTTCCGAGAGAGGTATACGACGGAAGCTCATCAAGCGTTACCTTCAGTTCGCTCACACTGCATGTAACCGGTTCAAGATAGACCTCACCTGAAGTGCTGTCGCTTATCGAGAGCTCAGCCGACTCCCAGGCGCCGGAGGGAATGTCCGTTATCACAAGTCCGAAGAGAACGCTGTCTTCAGCGGCAAAATACTCCTGATTTCCCGCAACGACCGCCGCATAGAGGGAAAAATCGCTGTTTTGGGTCGAAAGCGTGCCGTCGTACCCCTTGATTCTGTTTCCCTTCTCATCCTTGAATACTATGGAAACGTCTACGGAATCCATCTTGAGCGCCGACCTGTCCGCAAGTATAACAAAGCGTACAGACATCATTCCGTCTTCTTCTCTTACGCTTATGAAAGGCTCAAACATTTCTTCAGCCGAAAGGGCGTTCACAAGTATGCCTGTGTCCGACTCGGTGTAGCAAACATTGTATTTGTTGTATTTCTTTCCGTTGAGTGTTATTTGTCTTCCGGAATCCTTTATCTGTGAGCTTTCAAAACTGCGGTTGTTTGTGAAGGCTCCTCCTGAAAGCTCCGCGCCGGAGCCGGAAAAGTCCATACAGCCGGTGAGAACAAGACCCGAAGCAGATACTCTTCCGGCGACAGCGCCGCAAACGCCAGATTCGATTTTGTCGGAGTAGTTGGCGCAGCCGGTTACACTGGTAGCGGCTGACGCGTATCCGAGGATTCCGGCGGCGGCTGTGCCTGACGATATTCCGGAGCGGTTTATACAGTAGGAAACAGATGTACCCGACGCTTTGTTCACGCCAACGATGCCTCCGGCATAATCGCTGCCAGCTGATACAGAGGATTCTATCTTTCCGTCGGAAACACACCTGTAAAAGTTCACTGTGGCGTTGGTGCAGTTGCCGAGTATTCCTCCTACATATATTTCCTTGCCCGACGCACCGGCACTCACCGTAATTGTACCGGTAAACGAGCACTCTTCAAATACCGTGGCCCCTCCTGAGGAGTTGCTCCAGCCGACTATGCCTCCCACTCCTCCTCCGTCGCCTGTCCACTCAACATTATAATCTCCGCTGTACTCACAGCGTATATATGTAGCTGCGCGGCTGTATCCAACGATACCTCCGGCATTCAGGTCGTTGCGTGAGGCGGTGATATTCACCTCAGAAACTATGTCGGAAAGCTGCGCTCCCTCAGCGTTGAGAGCAAATGACGCAGCTTTTCTCGCCGTATCAAAAGCTATTGACTGAGAGGTATAATCTATGTTGCCTTTGAGCGTGAGGTCGAACGCACATCCGTTGAACTGGTTGAACAGAGTCTGTGAGATACCGGCGATTTCGTGTCCTCCGCCGTCAAGTGTGCCTGTAAATGTACCGGTTATCATAGGAAGCTTTCCGCCGACGTCAATATCGGCGTTGAGCTTTATACTTATATCCTTTCCTACAGAACCGTCGTTCATCTTTCCAGCCAGCCATATGAGCTGTGACGCATTTTCGATATTGTATACGCCGTCTACCGGCTGTACCGATGTAGTGGCGGGTATTATTTCTTCTTCAACAGCTCCGCATTTCGAACATTCTCTTTTCTTCAGACCGGATTCGGTCGCGGTTGCCTCTTTTACTGTGACCCACTCGCCGAAAGAGTGTTCGCATTCGTTTTCACGCAGGAATGTACCGCAGTTTGAACACACTATGCCAATCTGCGCGTCTACTACTTCTCCGAACGCGCTGTGGTCGCACTGCCAGAAAAGTATCGGATAACCGTCGTTCACAGCGCCGGCTCCCGGCATATCGGAGCAAAAGCCGTCGACGCCGTATGCTTTCTCCGAAAGCTCTGCCTTGGTCTTGCATTCCGTAGCTCCGTCCAGCGACTGGTTACATGCCCTGACGCCTGTGAGATAAAGGTTGCCGACAGACTTCAGCTTTCCGGTGCCGTTGACATGCGCTATTGAGTTTTTATCAGAGGAGCCCTCGAATGTTCCCGCACTGTAATTGTATTCCATCGTCAGATTTTCACCTGAGCCGTTGTAGTACCCGAGAATACCGCTTGCCGCGGCAGAGTCGGATTCCAGCGTTCCGGTGTTATAACAAAATCCTATATATCCGCCGCGTATGTAGCTGACTATACCGGCAATTCTTTCGCTGCCTGTGGCGGATGTCTTTGAGATTTTACCGGTGTTGGCGCAGTATATTACCTTTATGTCCTTGTCACCTGTCGATGTTCTTCCGAGTATACCACCAACACAGAGATTTGTATTTACAGCCTTGACCTCGCCCGCGTTAAGGCATTTCTCTATAGTTACGCTTCCGTTTGCTATGCCAACTATGCCGGAGAGAGCACCCCTGTATTCGGAGGTGTTTCCGTTGCCATCTGCAAATATGGTGCCGTTGTTAACGCATCCGGACACAGTACAGCCCGTCTTGACATATCCCACTACGGCGCCCATCGCATTTCCGTTCTCCTCGTTGTAAGCACCGGTTATCGTGATATCCCCGTTGTTCACGCAGTCCTCGATCACGGCTCCGTTGTCCGCTGTTCCAACAAGCCCTCCGATGCTGAGCGCCGAAGCCGCCCTGCTGCCGCTCATCTGAACATATGATACGCATCCGGCGAGCTTTCCGCCAGACAGCTTCTCAGCAAAGGCGCCTGTTTCGCGCTCTCCTGAAATATCTATGCTTCCCTTCAGAGTAAGATCAGAAATCTCGCCGCTCACAACCGAGAAGAGCGGTGCTGTAAGCCCTGATATGCTTTTCCCGTTTCCATCGAGCTTCCCGCTGAAACTGTCAACAGTCTTCCATCCGCTGACCGTTATATCGGCTACAAGCCTGTAGTTTCCGTTTTCACTCATGGCGGACAGCTGTGACTCATTTGAAATGTCGATATACGAATCATCAGCAGCTGATACTGAGTAACCGAGCGCAAAGCAAAGAGACGTGACAAGCACTATCGCTGAAATGATTATCGTCGACAAAATCCTTCTTTTCATTGGCGTTTTCCGGAAAAAATCAGTACGACAACATTTTCAGTAATTTGTTGTTATCGCCAAATATTCTTTCCTGTCTCTCCTTTTATTATATATTTTTTATATAACTGATTATATCCTCCAGTCTTAAAAATGTCAATATAAATTTCGGATTAATAATACATTTCTGTGTTTTTTTAATAAACTACCTGTATTTTTTCTCATTTAAATCTGCTGTCGTCGCAAGCAGACTTATAGTGAAAAATCTCATGGAAACGCACAACAACGTATTATGAATTGTTGGATAAAGAGAATATAATCTCATAAAAAGGGGGACGCCGGGCATCACTGACAAAAATATAACGTATGTACAATAAAGAAGTAATATATGCGTGATTTAATCACGAATAATACCGCCTCCGCATGTGTTTACTATATACGGACCGACAGACACTGCCAAAAGTCAGTAAGAAAGATCCGTAAAAAGCATACTGCAAACAATAATATTAAAAGTAAAAATCAAAGGCAACAGTAAAACATGTTCTTTACAGGGAACAGAAAAATGTAAAAAAAAAGGGCTCTTTGTCAATAGTTGGGGTAAAGAAAAACAAAAAGGAATAGAATGAAGAAAAGAAGGTAGTGAAAAACGAAA
>CALXXF010000009.1 GCA_944392615.1 uncultured Clostridia bacterium | reverse complement strand
CCGGGCATCGATTTTCCGATAAATCTGACTGCACATGATTTAACAGTTTGTCCCGGGTGCGGTGCGTTATACCCGAGGGAAAACAAACAGTGTGTCGGCGCCGGATGCGGAATGCCCGCCGTTATTGTGAGCAGACCTGTCCCTCAGATACAAAGTCCCGATAAAGGAGAATAGTTATGACATCCGAAAAAATCAGACGCATTGTCACGATTATAGCAACCTTAGTTGTAATGAATCTGATAAAAAACATGATTCTTTACAGCGCGGTTATGTCACTTTTTGCATCAACATTAGGAGACGGTATGCCCGCTTACTTATTGACTCTGGTTGTTCTGAATGTTATTGTCGGTATCTGTTCAATGATTCCGCTTTATTTTGAATTATATAACAACACTGAAGAAAAAAGACGCTTTCTTGCGTATTTCAGCGATAATGAGTATAACAGGGTCAATTTGCGTGTGTATCAGAAAAAGAGCGGTATAGTCAGACAGGACAGCATCGTCTACATATCTGCGCTGCTTGTGGTGTTGATTGCTCGCTATGCTGAGTATATAATTACTTCTCCTGCATATTTTGTGGATTTTGCAATTGAATTTGCTTTTCTTTTCGGCATTTATATTATCTACAACGTGGTAGTGCGAAAAAGGCTCTATGATAAATGGGAAGAAGAGAGACTTCACAAGTAAACCTGCACAACCTGGTTTTGTCATTTTTGTGAGGTATGATTGACACAGTCTTTCGCAGGTAACACTTAACCTCACGCACATGCCGTTTTTAATATTCAAAGCGCGCCGCATATAATGCGGCGCACTGTCTTGTATATTTGAGCATGTCTATCTTTTTTTGCCCTTTTTTGAATTTGCGAAAAATATTATACGCTATCTTAAAATGTCGTCTAAATGTCGTCGTCAGCGGTCGGCATGTGCGTTCTGTATCCAGCCATGCGGCCCTGCCTGATTTAACGCTTGTTTTTCTTATATATAAGGTTGAGGCCCTTCAGCTGAAGATCCTTTTCAAGCGTTATTTCGTGGTCGCAGAGCGGTATTATAAACTGCGCTATGCCGCCTGTGGCAATTACGGTGAAGCTGTGTCCGAGCTCACGGGCGATTCTGTCTATTATGCCGTCTATCATCGCGGCTGTCCCGTACATCGCCCCGCTCCGCATGCAGTCTATGGTGTTTTTGCCTATTATCTGCCTTGGCTTTTCGAGACTTATGCCGGGCAGCTGGGCAGTACGGCTGCTTAGTGCGTCGAGCGACAGCATGACGCCGGGGAGTATAACTCCGCCTATGAAAACATTTCTTGGCTCTATGACCTGTATAGTTGTAGCGGTCCCCATATCGATAAGCAAAATCGGCGCTTCATATCCGTCAAGTGCCGCTACGGCGGCGACAATGAGGTCGCTTCCCACCTGCGACGGGATATCCATATGGATGTTGAGACCTATTTTAAGACCGGGACCTACGACCATCGGCTTTTTGCCTATCACCTTTATCACCCCGGTGTTCACCGAGTTGAATACAGGCGGCACGACCGATGAAATTATGCAGTCGTCCACATCGGAGCATTTCACTCCGAATGCCTCAAGCATGTTCTTTATCTCAACACCATACTGGTCCGACGTCTTTATCCTGTCTGTTGCGATGCGCGCTTTGAAAACTATGGTATCGTTTGAAATACCGCCTATTACGATGTTCGTGTTTCCTATATCTATTGCCAGAAGCACACAGAACTCCCCCTTCGGAATATCAGGACAGAAGTGTCCTGCATCAGGCGTTGTTGTGCTTTTCTATGACGTTCGTTATCCGGACGCTCGCGGGACTGAATACGACATTGATGAGAAGCTCCGGCAAAAGATTTGCGACTACAAGTCCTGTGAGGATGTATGCAAATATCTCGCCGCCCTGCGCCCACGATGCGAGTATATCGACGAAAAACAGAAGCATGCACGCTATGAAAATTCCGGTGTTTACAAGCGGGCAGACTATTGCTGCGACGAGCATCGCCACGTATTTGTTCCTTCGTTTCAGAAGTGAATATACAATGCCGGCGGCAAGTCCTGCAAGAACGCCCTTCAGCATTACGACAATGAAGCAGAGCACCGGATTTGCTGCAAACACCATGGAGCCGCCGGGGTCCATTCCCGTTATGCAGTTGATGTAAACTATCGCTCCGAATGTCGCGCCCAGCAATGCCCCGGTTCCCGGACCGTATACCGCCGCTCCTATGACGAGCGGGATAAGTACCAGCGAGATGGAGAACCCGCCAACCGGCGGAATCACAGCGCTTATCAGCTGCATGATTACTATAAGAGCCATCAGCAGCGCCGTAGACACCATTTTGAATGTCTTTTGTCTTTGCCTTTTCATATTAAATTACCTCCTGCTGCCGTTCCGCCTTATGCGGATACAGTGCAATATTGCGGCGTTACCGCCGGTTATATTATACACCTTCTGCAGGATTTTTCAATAGCTATCCTCATATATCGCATCCGAAAAGGCGTTTAAAACGATAAAATCCATATTTTAGATCTTGATTTTGAGCAAAACGCCGCTTCCTGCTGTGTGTAAAGTGCTCTTTACGCGCTCAGGAGCTCAGGTGCGAGGAACTGATTTTTCTGACTTTTATATTTTTTATGAAAAAACATATTGACAAAATGATATTTATATGATATCATTATGGTATCATAACAGAAAGAGGTATCAAACATGCAGGAAAAGGTGTTGAACGGCAGAAAGCACGGGATGCTCGCGGCATTGTTTTTCGGCGCGCTGTATATAGCTGCCATAGTATTGGTCGCAGTGCAAAAAAATTATGTCACCCTGATTATCGGAGCAGTATATCTTGTGATAGGCTGGATACCGTTCATGGGTCTGAAAATACTCAAGCCGCAGGAAGCTCTGGTGCTGACGCTTTTCGGTAAATACGCAGGGACAATAAACGAAGAGGGCTTTTATTTTGTGAATCCATTCTGTGTCAGCTTCAATCCTGCTGCAACCACCCGTTTAAAGCAGAGCGGAGACGTAAACTCGGAGAGCGACGTGTCATCGAATATATCGAAAATAAGCGGGATTGGCGCACAGGCAGGGAAGAAAATATCTCTCAAAATAATGACTCTCAATAACAACAGACAGAAGGTAAACGATTGTCTGGGAAATCCGGTTGAAATAGGAATAGCCGTGATGTGGCGTGTAGTGGATACCGCCAAAGCTGTTTTCACCGTGGACAACTACAAGGAATATCTGTCGCTGCAGTGCGACAGTGCGCTCAGAAACATAGTGAGGATATATCCCTATGATGTCGCACCCAACGTCGATACGACGGGCGACGGTATAGCGGACGAGGGAAGTCTGCGCGGCTCCAGCGAGGTGGTTGCTGAGAGAATCAAAAATGAAATACAGGGGCGAGTCAACGAGGCGGGCATAGAGATAATTGAAGCAAGGATAACATATCTTGCGTATGCTCCGGAAATAGCGGCGGTAATGCTCCAGCGCCAGCAGGCGTCGGCGATAATTGATGCGCGCAAGATGATCGTTGACGGCGCTGTCGGAATGGTTGAGATGGCTCTTGAAAGGCTTGGCGCAAACAACGTTGTCGAGCTTGACGAGGAGAGAAAAGCGGCAATGGTCTCCAATCTTCTGGTGGTACTGTGCGGTAACCGTGACGCTCAGCCTGTTGTCAACTCCGGAAGTCTTTACTGATGAGCGATATGACGAAAAAGCAGATCCCCCTCAGATTATCGGCACGTCTGTATGATGAAATAGCCGCCTGGGCTCAGGATGATTTCAGGTCGGTTAACGGACAGATCGAATATCTTTTGTCCGAGTGTGTAAAAAAGAGAAGGGGAAAAAAGTGTTCGGAAGCCTCAAAGAACGATGACGGACCGGAAAGCAGTTCTGAAGACGGCATCTGAATACGGGATCTTAATAAAGTACAGAAAAGCGATCACATACGACAGGGCTTATTAAAGTCATTGCCGCATCGGATCGCTTTCTCTGTTTTTCCTGCTCGGTCTTCTGTCAGCAAGCGCATGCACGATGCGCCGGCGCACGAGCTGCTGAAAAGACGGTTCTGCCGGCTTTCTGACAACCCTTGCCGGGCGACGTGCGGAAGGGGCAAAGGCGAGGAGAGCTCTTTACTTTTTCGGGCAGCTGTGGTAAAATTAATCTGCTTGACCTTAGTGATGTGAAAGGACGCAATACTTCATCATGACAAAGAAAATAGGTTTCATAGGGCTCGGACTCATCGGAGGCTCGATTGCCAAAGCTGTGCGCAGGCAATACCCGGATTATACCGTCATTGCCTTCGACAAAAGCAGACAGACTCTTGCGCTTGCGCTGAGCGAGGGAGTTATACACACCGCCTGTGTTTCTGTAGACGACAATTTCAAAGACTGCGCGTACATATTTCTCTGCGCGCCTGTTTCATATAATTCCGCATATCTGTCGCAGCTGAAGGAATACCTCACACCTGACTGTATCCTCACAGATGTCGGAAGCGTAAAGACTCAGATACACGAGGATGTCGCCGCTCTTGGTCTGGAGGAATATTTTATAGGCGGGCACCCGATGGCGGGGTCGGAAAAAAGCGGCTTTGAAAATTCTAAGGCACATCTTATCGAAAATGCCTACTACATTCTGACTCCTTCCGGAAGGGCGGCGCAGGAAAAGGTAGAGGAATATTCTTTGTTCATAAGCTCACTCAAGGCGATTCCAATAGTTCTTGATTACCGTATTCACGACAGAATAACCGGGACTATAAGTCACCTCCCGCACATAATTGCCGCTTCGCTTGTAAATTACGTCCGTCAGAATGATACTGACGATCAGCTCATGAAGGCACTCGCCGCCGGCGGCTTCAGGGATATTACGAGGATCGCCTCCTCATCTCCCGTTATGTGGCAGCAGATATGCGTCAAAAACGGAAAGAATATTTCCGAAATTCTCGGCGGATATATAGATATGCTGGTCAAAGCGAAGGCAATGCTCGATTCACACGACGAGGCGGCGCTTTACAATATGTTTGAAACATCGAAAAATTACCGCAATTCCATGCCTAACAGCTCTGCCGGTCCGATAAAGAGACAATTCGCCATTTACTGCGACATAGTGGACGAGGCGGGGGGAATAGCCGCCATTGCCACGATTCTCGCGGCAGGGGGTATCAATCTTAAAAATATAGGTATAGTAAACAACAGGGAATTTGAGGAAGGAGTTCTCAGAATAGAGTTTTATGATGCCGGCGCCCTTGAAAGAGCTGTCGGGCTTCTGAGAAAATACAGATACATAGTTTATGACATTTAATGCTGCCCATATGCCGGGCATCATAGATTATGAGGTTTTGATATGGTATATCTTCAAACTTTTTCGTTGCCAACACGAGAGGCGGAAGAGGATTATCTTATTATTGAATGTGCAAAGAATTCTCTGGAATGCTATGATACAAAGTATCCTTTCGGTATTTTCGGCCGCAAGGAGCTTCCGGAGCTCATCTTTGACGACATCACCATATTCTGCGGGAACAACGGAAGCGGAAAAAGCACGCTTCTGAATATCATTGCGGAAAAGCTGCAGCTGAACCGCTCGACGCTTTTCAACAGGTCTGATTTTTTCGGAGATTATGTCGGCTTATGCAGATATCAGCTTGAAAAAGAAATCCCGGATGAAAGCGTTATAGTCACAAGTGACGGTGTGTTTGACCGGGTTCTCGATATAAGGCGTATAAACGACGGAATAGACGATGCAAGGCAGGAAATGATATCTGAATATGTGAATCTTAAGTACAGTACCGGAGAGCAGACCAATAATCTGCGCAGCATAGACGATTACAACAGGTGGAAGAAGGTAAAGGACGCGAAAAGCAGAAATAAGACGCAGTCGAAATTTATCTCGTCGAGGCTTGCCAGGAACATAACCGAGTCTTCCAACGGCGAGAGCGCCTTGGCGTATTTTGTCGATTCAATACACGATAGTACGCTTTGTCTTCTTGACGAGCCGGAGAACAGTTTGTCAGCCGCCAACCAGCTCATGCTTATGTATTTCATAATAGATGCCGTCAAGTCCCGCGGATGTCAATTCATAATATCCACCCATTCGCCATTTCTGCTTTCGCTCAGGGGTGCGCTCATTTACGATCTTGACAGAGCGCCGGTCGGAACATGCAGATGGAACGAGCTTGAATGCGTTCGTGTGTACTATGACTTCTTTAAAGAGCATGAGCGGGAGTTCGGATAACTATTGATGTCGGGTCCTTTTCCTCTTCAATTTCTTCTGAAATTCCGGCAAGCTCTGCCGGCAAAGTAGCGCAGTTGTGTAAGCTGCGCCGGCAGGACCCGGCATGCATGGAAAACAATAAAGCCGTACCTGTAACGCATGTGAGATTAGCCCAGGTTAAAAAATCAAAATATCCGGAACGCAATGCTTTGAGGCAGCGTTCCGGATATTTTTGTATTTTACACACGGCTTTCTGACAAGGCAGACGAGTGTTTTCCGATATGCCTTACATGCGCCGAAATTTTATAACCGTATACCTTAAAGAGCCACTATGTGAAGACATGCGAGTGCGGTGAGAAGCGTCGGCAGGGCTATCAACGTCCCGTACATTACAAACTTGCGGAAGGAAAATTCAACGCCTGCGCGCTTGAGCGCCGATGACCACATAATGCCGGCAAGAGCTCCTACGGGGGTGAAGTAGGCTCCGATATTAGAGCCGACTACGGCAGCCAGCACCCCGGCAGAGTACTGCGCGCCGGTAAAAGCGCCGCTTTTCAGTATCGAGCTGAAGAGAACGCTCATTGGTATATTGTTGATTATGTTTGATGCAAAGAAGGAAGATATACCGATTTTGAAAACAGTGTCTCCGCCGCTGAGAAAAGAAGCGATCTTTTCGGTAGCTCCGCTGGTATTGAGTGCGAGAACTATGACAAACATCGATATTACAAAGAATATCAGCTCATAGGGAAGTCTTTTGAAGGTGTTTTCCTCTGCAGTCAGGTGCTTCTTTCTCGCCACGCTGACGAGTGACGCCGAAAGAAACAGAAGGATTGCAAAAACAGCGCATATAAGGTACATTTCAAAGCCTATATAGGAGCTGACGGCGAGAAGAAGAGTACAGCAGGTCAGACATACGACGCCGATGAACAGTGCGGGCTTATCCTCAATTTTGTCCTCTGTGTCCGACGGCTGCATCTTTTCCGAAAGGCTTTTTCTGAAAATCAGCAGAAGTATTACAAATGATACGATCCCGGCAGCCAGTGTCGGCAGAGCCATAAGCATCATGTACCGGAGAAAATCTATACCGGCAGAAGTGGCTAAATATATGTTTGTCGGGTTTCCTATTATGAGAAACATGCTCCATGTGTTTGAAGCCACAAATTCCGCCATGAGATAAGGCATTGGGTTTATTCTGGCATTCTTGGCAAAAAAGCATATGAACGGGGTGAACGTGAGCACTATTATGTCGTTTGATGTAAATACGGTCAGCACGGACACAACGGCATACAGCGATATAAACAGGGCATACTGGCTTTTCCCTGTCCTGCGGAGGGCGAGAACGGCAAGATGCCTGAAGAAGCCCACCTCATCTAAGAACACCGACATCGAAGTCATGCTGAAAAACAAAATGAGTATCTTCACCGGATTGACAGCAGAATCAGAAAAGAGCTCAGAAAGCAGTCTGTCAACCGGTAGAGTCCCTGAAAGGAGAATGAGTACAGCGCCGGCAAGCGAAATTATCCAGTATGTGCCGAGACGCATCTTCCCTATATTTACAAAAGGCTTCGCTATGACAGAGATAAAAACAAGAATTCCGGTAGCGGAGCCTACCACAAGCGGAAAAGTCACAAAGTCACCTCGATATGTCTTTTTGTAAGGAAATCATAGAATTTTTGCAAAACAGATGCAAGATGTTTATATATCGCCTTTCTTTTTGCGTTCAATATATTCGTCATAGGTTATCTGCATGTCGTTGAAGCGCCCTGCTGTGACGTCGATTATGCGGTTTGAAACGGTCTGTACGAACTGGTGGTCATGTGAGGTAAACAGAAGCACTTCGGGGAAGCGGATAAGTCCGTCGTTGAGTGCAGCTATCGATTCAAGGTCAAGATGATTGGTTGGCTCATCCAGAACAAGTACATTTGCTCCTGAAAGCATCATCTTGCAGAGCATCATCCTGACCTTCTCTCCTCCTGAAAGCACGGACGCTTTTTTATATACTTCGTCTCCTGAGAAGAGAAGCCGCCCCAGCCAGCTCCGCACATCGGATTCGTATACCAGCGACGAATATCGCCTGACCCATTCCACAAGATTGTCTTCGCAGCCGTCAAAAAATTCCGAATTGTCGGACGGGAAGGACGATACCGATGTGGTCACACCCCATTTTATGCTTCCGGCATCCGGCTGTTCCTCTCCGCAAATTATCCTGAACAGCATCGTTCTTGCAACAGGGTCGTCGCCTATGAAAGCTATTTTGTCATGAGGATGGACGGTAAAGGTGACATTGTCAAGTATTTTCTTGCCGCCTACGCTCTTGCAGAGTCCTTCGACGCTCAGCACATCTTTTCCTATCGACCTGTCCGGTTTGAAATCTATAAACGGAAAACGCCTTGAGGAGACGCCTTCATCCTCCAGCGTGATGTTGTCAAGGAGCTTTTTTCTGCTGGTCGCCTGCTTGGATTTTGAGGCGTTTGCGGAAAAACGCGCTATAAAATCCTGCAGCTCTTTTATTTTCTGCTCCGCCTTCTTGTTCTGCTCGCGTATCTGTCTCTGTCTTATCTGAGTGTATTCGTACCAGAAGTCATAATTGCCGACAACTGTGGTTATTTTCCCGAAATCAACGTCCACTATATGGGTACACACCTTGTTCAGAAAATGGCGGTCGTGGGATACGACTATTACGGTGCTGTTTTCAAGCGACATCAGAAACTCTTCAAGCCAGTCTGTTGTCTCAAGGTCAAGGTGGTTTGTGGGCTCATCCATGAGAAGAATATCAGGAGACCCGAACAGCGCCTGCGCAAGAAGCACCTTTACCTTCATGTCTCCGGAAAGGGTATTCATCAGCGCAGTGTGATATTCGGTCGTTATTCCGAGACTGTTGAGAAGTATCTCTGCATCAGACTCGGCGCTCCATCCGTTCATCTCGGAAAATCTGTCCTCAAGCTCGCAGAGAAGCATCCCCTCTTCTTCGGTCATGCTTTGTTTGGAATAGAGCTCTTCTTTTTTCCGCATTATGTCGCAGAGCTCCTCGTTTCCGTGAAGCACCGTATCAATGACCGTGTATCCGTCATACATGAAGTGGTCCTGCTTCAATACCGAAATACGCTCCTTGGGATCGCGAATCACCTCTCCGCGGTCGGCTTCAAGCTCTCCCGACAGTATCTTTAAAAAAGTGGATTTTCCGGCTCCGTTTGCCCCTATTATCCCGTAGCAGTTTCCGGGAGAAAAGACAAGGTCTGCATGGTTGAAAAGCGTCCTGCCTCCGTATTGCAAACCAAGATCGACGGTTTTTATCATAGACCTGTCCTCCGCATTTTTATCAAAGCGCGGTCAAGACGCGGCGCTTTACTGCCTTCGCCTTTACAGCAACCGTATTATACATCACCGCGTCCTAAAGTTCAAGCCGAAAAGCACCCAAAAATACAGAAAAAACGTGTCATAAATAGGAGATTTTGTGCAATAAACAGCCAAAAGCAGCCATTCAGGCTGCTTTTGGCTGTTTGCGTTTATTCGTCAGGATTTTGCCGCGTTATACATGTTGTGCATTCCGGAAATGCCGGCTCTACTGACTGCTCCTGTAATCAGACGGGGACATGCCGGTCCTTTTCAGAAATATGCGGCAGAAATATGCGGCGTCCTTGTATCCGACAGATTCCGCTATCTCGTGTACCGGCATTGACGTTGAGCGCAGAAGACCGCAGGCAGTGTTTATCCTGAGGCTTATTATATAATCTACAGGAGACATTCCGAGCGCCTTTCTGAATATCTCACGGTACCGCCCCTCGCTCATGAATTCTGCGCCTGCGAGTTCCGCGACTGAAAGCGGGAGAGATATATGCTTGTGTATGTATTCCACCGAGCGCTCTATGATTTCGTATCTGCGGACTCCGCTTTCGGCGTCGGCACAGGCAGCTTTGCCCAGAGAGGACAATATTCCGAGCATGTCCGCGCCCCTGTCGAGCTCGCGGAAGTTGTCGGCGCGCGCAAACGAGAGAAAAAGCCGTGTGAAAAGGTGTGACAGTCCCTCTGCCGCGCCGAAGGAATAGGTTTTGTTCGTGGAGATACCGCACCGTCTTATTATCTCAGAGGCGCAGCTTCCGGTAAAATGCGCCCAGTAGTATTCAACGCTATCTGAAGTCGCCGAATATTCAAAAAAAGAGTCCTTCTCAAATATGCAGAAGCAGCCCGGCGTGAGAAGGAAGGATTCGGGATTTTTCACGCTTACCTCCCCCCTGACAAGGCAGAAAAGGTAATAATCATGGCGCGATGCCGCCGCTACCGGACGGTAATCGTATACCGCGTGCCCGCAGCAGTTCACTCCGAGAAAAATATCATTTTTTTCAAAGTTGTTATCCCTGTCCCACAGTACACTGTAATAAGCGACAGAATGCATGCTCCCCTCCGACTCTTGTTCCGGGCAGTTAAACAGCGCCGGTTACAGGCAAAATCCGGCACTGCCCCCCGGAAAATATATAAAAAGCTCATTCCATATCACATACAATGCGGCAAATACGATTTCCTGAATGGCTATTTCATGCGAAAAGTCCAATTTTTCAAATGCTTTGTGTATTGTTATAAACCTGACCGTATTATATAATAATTCCACAGATAATGCAATACCGGCATTGTATTTTGTTGAAAAATACATAAAAAATGTTGGCTTTTTGCTTAAACAGATTCCTGTTTTCAATGCTGTTATGAAGAACTAATAGAATGCAAAAAGCGAAAAATGAAACGTCAGAGGGGCAGTAGGCTTGCTTCTTGCGGCGTGTTTGAAAGGCGGTACGATAGTGATGAGGCTTAAATTTTTACTTCTGGTCCTTTCTGTGGGACTGCTGCTTTCTTTTTTTTGCGCCTGCTCAAAGGACCCGGTGACGTCCGGCACTTCTGCGACGTCGTCTGAAATTTCGGAAGCCGGACCCGATGATACGACGGCTCCGGGCACAAGCGAAGCGCCCGGCAGCACAGGCGGAAGCGACACGGAAACTCCGGGCACAGACAGCACTACTGCTCCTGAAATTACCGGCGTTCCTGTGCTGGATGCAGATCCCATATTCACTATGAAGGAGTGGACGGGAGAAGTAAACAGCGAAGGTATAGACGGCAAGAAAGTAAATCAGTCAACCATTACAAATGTAAACAGAAGGGATTTTCATTCCTCTGAAACGCTCGTATACGGCAGTATCGCCGGAGCGCTCAAGGGAGCGGCAGACTACGATTATGAAAGCTCTGAATTTTACAAGCTGCTCACCGGAGAGTCCAACAAATGGCAACTGGCGGTTTACAAAAATATCGACCTTGCCCAGAAGGCGGGCGTATACGGTGAGTTCTACAAGTTGTCTTACAGCATGGAAAACGCGCCCATGTATAAGGGAGACAACACGGTAGGCACAGCCCGCGACGCATATTACGGAGGATTCAAGACCGTTACTCTCCCGGCAAGCTGGCAGTCGCAGGGCTTTGATTTCCCGATTTATGCAAATACCCAGTATCCGTGGGATGCCTACGGCAACGGAAAGGTGACCGTGCCAAATACTCCTCAGGCAACCAATCCGGTCGGATTTTACCGCTCGACCTTCAAAGTCGACCCCGATTGGTTCGATGACAGGAGAGTTATAATATCCTTCGGAGGAGTGGAGTCCTGTTATTACCTCTGGATAAACGGCTATGAGGTGGGTTACAGCGAGGATTCCTACGATACAAGCGAATTTGATATAACCCCGTATCTGAGAAGAGACGGAGGCGACAATGTCATCGCCGTGATGGTGATACGCTGGTGCGACGGAAGCTGGTTTGAAAATCAGGACATGCTGAGGCTTGCGGGAATTTTCCGAGATGTCTTTATATATTCTGTTCCTGAGGTCAATGTCTTCGATTACCGCGTGATTACCGACCTTGACGATGATTTCAAGGATGCAAAGCTTTTACTCGACGTGACTCTTAAAAATGAGTCAGAGGCAGATATACCGTCGGGTTACGGAATAAAGGTGTCGCTGTTTGACGCCGACGGAAAGGATATATTTTCTTCAGCAAATCCCGGTGCATCGACATCCGCCATCGTGAAGGCGGGTGAGGATGTCACTCTCAGTATATCAAAAGAGGTGAAGGCTCCGAATCTGTGGAGCGACGAGGTCCCTTACCTATACACGCTTGTCATAACTCTTACAGACCCTGATGGAAATGAGCTCGGAAGCGTTGCGCAGCCGCTCGGATTCAGAGAACTGAGCTTTACGCAAACGACGTCGACGTCGGGTCCCAACTCAAGCTATGACACGGTGCTGCTCAACGGCAAGCCCATTCTTCTCAAGGGCGTCAACCGTCATGACAACGACCCGTATACCGGGAAATACATTTCAAAAGGGACCTATGAAAAAGACGTGTCCATAATGAAGCAGCTCAACATCAACGCACTTCGCACGTCTCATTACCCCAATGACAAGTACATGTACTATCTGTGTGATAAATACGGTATTTTCGTAATGGCTGAGGCAAATGTGGAAAGCCACTGGGGAGTAAGCGATGCCGATTCCGTGCGTTATTTCAACAACGTGATAAGCGAGCGTATAGAGTCGCTTGTTACACGTGAGAAGAACAGGACCTGCATACTCTTCTGGTCTCTCGACAATGAATGCAATGCAACAAGGGTATTTACCAACGCCGTGACCAACATCATACGCAAAACAGATAAGACAAGGATGATACATTCCCAGACGTATCTGAACGGCGGAGGCGTCGACATGGCGAGCGTCATGTATGCCCCTGTAAATGATATGATACCGTGGGGAACGGCTGAAAATCACATGCCGTATATACAGTGCGAGTTTGATCATGCCATGGGCAATTCCCTCGGCAATTTCTACGAATACTGGGAAGTGTTCAGAAGATATGACAATCTTCTCGGCGGATTTATCTGGGATTTTGTGGACCAGACTCTCGCTACCGAAATACCTACGCAGAACGGCTACGACTATTACGGCACCGGCAAATATTTTGCCTGCGGTGACAACTGGTTCAATACGATTACTCATCAGGATTACTGTCAGAACGGCATAGTGAGTCCCGACAGAATGATACAGCCTGAGGCGTATGAGGCAAAATATGTCCTTCAGAGCGTCTGGTTCTCTTCGACAGTGGCGGGAATAAAATCGGGGAAAATATCGGTTTACAATGAATTCAGCCACGTTGACCTTTCGGAATTCGATATAGTTTACGAGCTTCTGTGCGACGGCAAGGTGATAGACTCCGGAAATCTTGACATATCCTGCGCCCCGCGCCAGACTGTGTCCGTCACGGTTCCTTTCAGAATGCCCGACGAGCTTTCTGCCGACTCGGAATATCACCTCAATCTCTACGTAAAGCTCAGAAACGACACTTACTGGGCGGAAGGGGGATACGTAATAGCGTGTGAGCAGATAGACGTGCCCGCTGAGATAACGCATGTTCCGGAAAAGGACACATCCTCTCTTGAAAGTGCCGATGTCGAGGACAAGGACGGCAAGCTCACTATATCCACCGACAAGCTCACCATAGTTTTCGACAAGGCAACCGGAAACATTGAGTCATATGTTTACGACGGCAAAGAGATAATATCTTCCGGACCTTCTGTAAACTTTGTCAGAGGCACGATATCCAACGACAACTATGAGAATTACACCTGGAACAACGTAAAGCTTTCGGGAGCCTCTTCCTTCGACGTCAGCATCGAAAACGGCGACGGCTCTTCAGGCAGCGTTATAAAAATAAACGTGGTACAGGAGCTTTCCTCCTCAGGGGGCTCCAAGCAGACAATGCGGTATACAGTTTATTCAAGCGGTGAAATCACCGTGACCTCTTCGCTTCAGATGGCTCCTACTATGGGCGAAATGGCAAAGTACGGAAACGTAATAGTCCTTCCCGGCGCGTATGAAAACGTGGTATATTACGGGCAGGGCGAATGGGAAAATTACAATGACCGTTCAAGGGGAGCCATGGTCGGGCTTTACACGACCACAGTTTCTGATATGTTCTATCCCTACTGCAATCCTCAGGACACCGGAAACCGCACAGGCGTCAGGTACATAGCGCTGACATCGGATTCCTCTGATATAGGTATACTTGTTGTCGCCGAAGGGCTTATCGAGGCATCTGCCATTCATTATACTCCGGCAGAGCTGACCGCGGCAAGAAATACATACCACCTTGACGGAAGCAACGAATTTACATATCTGAATGTCGATTACGGCTCAAGAGGAGTCGGAAGCGGCTCCTGCGGACCGGCGACACTGCCGCAGTACAGACTTTACAACGACGGCAGGGACTACACATATACGTATACCATCGTGCCTTTTGAAAAGGGCGACGACATAAGCGGCATATCAAAAATATGGCGCGACGCGGTTTCAATGGATGAGGAAGCCATAAAGGAAGCGACTGTCAAAGAGGTCACCGATCTTATAAATTCTCTTCTCACAGATCAGTCTCTCCTTGACAAGGCAAAAAGTGCCTATGAATCACTCGATGATGAAATGAAGGCAATGGTGCCCAACGCCTCAATACTTGAGGCTGTTGAAAGTCAGCTGGGCAAGAGTGTCACGTTTATCGATTCATCTTCAAACAAATTCACTACCGGAAACGGAGAAGGCGGAATACTTTACAAAGACGAAGGCTCGCCAACGGGCTGGGCATATACCGGAAATTACACGATAAACGACAAGTCCTCGGTACTTGCAAATGCACTTTCCGGACGCTCCCAGTTTACTATAGAGGTGTGGGCGCGCTTTGACAGTATCGCTGTCGGAAATGTTATAATAGCAAAGGGCAACACCCAGGTTTCGCTTAAAATAAACGGCTCCAATGAGCTTGAGTTCTATGTGTATGACAATGACTGGCGCTGTCTGAATGTGCCGCTCTCCACATGCGGAATAAAAGCAGGCAAGTGGTTCTGTGTGACAGCGGTAAGAGATTCGTCGGGACTCAAGACCTATATTGACGGAAAGCTTGTCGGCACAATGAATTACAGCGGAAACGTGAACAAGGCGACAGAACCCCTCACAGTAGGTACTGCTGTCGGACAGAGCTTCAGACTCGACGGAGCCGTAGGCTTTGTTCACATTTACTCACGTGCTCTTTCTGCAGATGAGATAAGCGCTCAGTATGCCCATTATACCGAGGGCAAACCGGCGGCTCTTACAGCCGAGGATGCTATACTCTGGCTTGATATGAGCAAACACGAAATCAAATGACATGCAAACTGACAAAATAAACTGACGGTAAGCGGCTTAAAACCTTTTCGCAGGATCAGAAGCACCTTGGCGGCTCAGTACATCTTTTTGCGGCGCTACGCCGTGATTCCCTTAGTGCGCACTCGGTTTTAGCGCGCTCTGTGCAACCAGCCCTGCGCACGGAGTTCTGATTTCTGAAAAGCCGCTTTCCGGGCATTCGACGTGCAGGCGGGTATGAGACGCCTTCCGCGGACAGATTTTATTTCTTTGTCCAGTTGTCTTTTTATCCTGAATCAACTCATTTACCTCCGGGCGATGCGCCGCGTACTGTTTGCCGCACCTTATTTTATCTGATGCGGCGCATCGCACTTGTGTAACTGACATTTTTTGCTTGCGCAGCTTCCGGATTCCGGATTGGGTATGTAACCTCCGGTTTCCGCAATGCGCGGCTTCCGGCTTGGGCACTGATTTATAAACCTTTTCCGGCGCGGGCTGTCAGAGCTTACCCAGCCTACATGCACTTTCATCAGCAGGACCTGAGTCGTGCCGGCTGCTGTTGTGTGATCTTTATTTTACCCTTACTTTTTGTGTTGAAAATATGTGTGAAAAATGTATATGAAAAGACAGATACTTAACATTATCAATTTTGTAAGAGGATGCGAGCCGAGATGCAGTGTGGATCTTGAAGAGCCTGTCAGACAGCAGATAGAGCTTCTTGACAGATACGGCTTCAGAGGCACGTTTCTTCTGCAGTACGATGCGCTCATAAAGCCTGAGTTCATGGCTTTGATGAAAAGCGATAAAAACCGCCGGAACGAAATCGGGGTCTGGCTTGAGATCGTCGAGCCAATGTGCGTAAAAGCAGGAATAAAATGGAGGGGGCGTTTCCCGTGGGACTGGCATGCCGATGTCGGGTTCTCGGTGGGGTACGCTCCTTCGGAGCGTGAGGCTCTGATAGACGTCCTGTTCGGTGAATTCAAGGAACGGTTCGGGTATTATCCCAGAGTTATGGGCTCATGGATAATAGACGCTCACACCCTTGCGTATGCGTGCGACCGCTACGGTCTGGATGCCTCCTGCAACTGCAAAGACCAGTGGGGCACAGACGGCTACACCCTTTGGGGTGCGTACTATAACGGCGCGTATTTTCCTTCCAGAAAAAACGTTTTCGCGCCGGCGCAGACGCAGGAGGATTCGGTCGGAGTACCTGTTTTCAGAATGCTCGGCTCAGACCCGGTCAGGCAGTACGATTCCGGGCTTGATATTGATTCGGGTCCGTCGAAATGGCAGGGCGTTATAACGCTTGAGCCCGTTTATCCTGAAGCCGGAGGCAGCGAAAAATGGGTGGATTGGTTCTTCGGCAGCATTTACAACGGGAAATGCCTTTCTCATGCCTATGCGCAGGCGGGGCAGGAAAACTCCTTCGGCTGGGACGCCATGAAAAAAGGGCTTCGGCTTCAGTTTGAAAGATTTTCTTCGCTGCGTGAAAAAGGCGTATGTATAGAGACTTTGGGTGAAAGCGGGCGCTGGTACTCTGAAAATTTCAGGCTCACGCCGCCTGCCTCCGTAGTGTGTGACAACGACAGCGACGGCGGCGGAAAGAAATCGGTGTGGTACAGCTGCGCATATTACCGCGTAAACCTATACTGCGACGAATACGGTCTGCGCATAAGGGATCTTGTGCTTTTTGATCCCGGTTACAGTGAAAGATACCTTACAGATGTCTGCGTAAGCAGCGTGTTGCAATATGACAATTTGTCCGTGATAGACGGCAACAGGTACAGCGGAAGAGGAATAAGGGCAGGCGGATATTTTAATTACTGCGGCAAAAACGTGCTCGTCAGCTCTCTTGTGACCGAGGAACACGGCGATTCGCTTTTGATAAAAATAACCGGGGACGGCGGAGTTAAAATCAGAGTTGAACTGCGCCCGGAGGGCATTTTTGCTTTCTGCGACAGCGACGGGAGTTTTTCGGTCCGTGTGTGTTTTGACGGTAAGAAGTGCGGAAATGTCGGGGTGGAACAGAACAAAATTTTTGTGAAAAACGGTAATTTTTCGAGGACTGTCGTCACATCGGGACCTGCGACGGGGGAAGAAAACGGATTTATCATTGATTCACGCGACGGGTGCGTAGGTATTTTTTCTTTACCGCACGCGGCGGGAGAGCTTCAGGGTATTCAATCTTACCGATGTGTAGGCAGATAAGCGACAGTGCATTTGCGCTGAATGTCGGAAAGAATATTTAAGTCTTGCATACGATTGCAATAAGATACACACAAAACGGCAAGGCAGGGTATTTATTTTGCGCATGGCGTATTGTATAATATTCAGGTGGGGTTCCCTGATCTTTGTGCAGGTTTTTAAAAAACTTATTTAAGGCGGAGGTGCTTAAGATTGAAGAGAATTCTCATAATGCTCGCGCTTCTTATGCTGGGAGGAGCAATCATGGTATCGTGTAATTCACAGGATTTAACAACAGAGACACAAAAGACAACTACTTTTCCGGATGTTACGGGTACTTCCTCGGCTGTCGGTCCGGAAGATACTGCCGGCGACACAAGTGCCGGCACAGGCAATGACAGCGAAGCAACCGGCGGCGACACATCTGATATTAGTTCGGAAGACACGGAAAAGCAGCCTGTTTCTGAAGCTATAGACCTGTCTTTCAACAGTCTTGACTGCTGCTCATCCAAGTATGCTCCGTCCTATTCCGAGGGCACGCTTTCAAGATGGGATCGCTGGTTTTCGACAGAATACATAGATATTTCAGGATATTATGGCCTTTCGTATGAACTTGCGTCACATAAATATCTAATATCGCTTTCGTTTTTTGACGCGGACAAGCAGTATATAAGCGGAATCGGAACAACAAGCACGAGCAACTGTTCAACTGTGAACGGATTTACCGTAGTGCCGGAGGGCGCCGTGTGGGCAAGATGCATAACCTTTACCGGAATAGCCAGCGACGCTGCGTTTCAGACTCCGTCTCTGATAGGCTTTGATACTGAAGAAGATTATAATAAGGCAACATCGGCTTATCCTGACAAAGATCTTGTCATCGCATGTATAGGGGACAGCCTTACAGAAGGCGACATCGGCGCTTTTATATCCGGACCGGATGTAAAATACAGGAATTATCCCTACTACCTTTCGAAGCATTTCGGCTGTGAGGTCATAAATTACGGCAAGTGCGGTTATACGGCGCAGTCCTACCTTGCATTCTACAGACAGGGTAACGTGGACATCACCAGGGCTGACATAATACTCGTGATGCTCGGAACAAACGCCGGTCTCAAGCGCGGAGGTAGCGTCCAGTACAATTCTTATCTTGAGCTCATAGATGAGATAAAGGCAGATATGAAGGAGGGCGCTGAGCTGATTCTCATAACGCCGCCCTACGCATCGGCAAACAAGTCAACCTCTTCCTCTTTTGTTGCAAATGTAAACGAAGCGGCGCAAACCGTGCTTGAAATTGCCGAGTCTCTCGGCATAAAGGTCATCGACGCTCACAATGACAGCCCGATACAGGAAGCCAAAGAAAATATTTATCAGCCCAATGACGGCCTTCACATGGTTGAGGCGGGCTACAGCGTGTTTGCTGAATATATAGCCGGCGCTCTTTCCGAGCTCGTGGAAAAATAAGTCATCAATATAAGCGCCTTGCGGGGAACTTAAAACCAAAGGGCACAAGGTGGACCGCGCCTGCATCTGCAAGCGGTATGACAAATCCGGCAGGCAGGCGCGTACAGTGTCTTTTCAGACACGTGCGGATGCCGATGCGGGGGAGAGCTCAGATGAGGCCACACTGCGGGCGTGAGGATGTTCTGCAGTGCGTCGTACAAAACCTCGGCAGAAAAAGCATAAGCGGGTAAAAGCCGGGACAGCATGGACGACGTCTGCCGCTGTGAAAAAGACTGCAGGTGTGAGTGCGAAACAAAAGCTCTGCTTCAGCGAACATGCGGCTTCTGTACAAAGGAGTGTTTTTATGATAAAGTATAATAACAAGAACAAAGCCAGGTTTTTCATGTGCCTGCTTCTCTGTCTCCTCCTTTCATTTTTTGTTCTGACGGCCTATGGATGCGCCGACGGGGATAATGTGAGCAGCAACTCTTCGGAGTATGAAAGCGGAGATCCTGATAATACATCGTCGCCTGATGATACAGGTGAAGATACGGCTGATACCGCCGGGGGAAATACGGAGGATACTGAGCTGCCGCCGGAGTCCTCGGAAGTGGGAAGTGAAGAAAAAACGCCTGAATGGGAGGCAGTTATAGATAAATACGACCTTATGACTGCAATGAAATACATATGGGAAGGTAATACCGTATACAACGAGTCTGTCATGTTTGTCGGAAATGACGACGAGGCCTCGCTCATGTATACGCCCGATGAGATAATCTCAGTGCGTTCTCCGGATCTGAAAACCGAATACAAAGAGGGCGTTGATTATACCCTGAAGGACGGAAAGCTCTGTCTTACTGAAAACACATCAATACCGTATATGAAGACAGAGGAATATTATCCGCAGAACGCAATACCGAACGGCTCTTTCCCGTCGAGGATACCGGAGCATCCGAATATCCGTTTCGGAGAGGGAGACACCTTTATAAAATATCAGGTGTATGTAACGTACACCCACAGCGACAGTTGGGACGGATATATCCCTGAGGGGCAGAGCGACAAATTTGCAAGGACCATTGAAAAGCTTGAAAACGGCGAAAATGTGAAAATACTGTTTTTCGGAGACAGTATTACAGAGGGCTATAATTCGAGCGGCTTTGTAGGAGTCGAGCCTTATGCGGAACCATGGCCGAAGATGGTCGCTTCATATCTTTCCGAATATTACGGAAATGACAAGGTGGAATATATAAACACCGCTGTCGCAGGGCAGAATTCCGCATGGGCATTCAGTACCGTTCAGCAGAATGTGATATCGTATGAACCCGATCTCGTCGTCATAGCTTTCGGCATGAACGACGGCGGAAGCACGGCTCTCGCTCAGACAATGTACATGAGGCGTGTCATTGACGCGATAAACGCCAGGCTCCCTGATACCGAGGTGGCTCTTGTCTCGACCATGCTTCCAAATGATGAGGTTGCCGGCTTCTGGGGGAATCAGTACACTTTTGAGGAAAAATATCTCGAAAACATAACTGTGAACTGCCCGCAGGCAGCCATAGTCCGCATGACTACGATGCACTCACAGCTTCTTGAAAGCAAGGAATATTACCATATGACCGGCAACAACGTAAACCATCCGAACGATTTTCTCGGAAGAGTATACGCCCAGTCGATAGTAAAAACCATAACAGGCGAGTGATGGCGTGTGACCGGACTGATGATGGAGGCAACTCGCAGTTGCTCTGCTTCAGACATGATGTGCTGACATTTCGCAACTGAAAGTTGACAGTCTTGCCTTTGCATGGTAAAAAAGCGCAAGGGGGCTGTCTGTAAAAACGCGGGATCGTTGTCATTTACGTTCGTACCGGACGTCCCGCTCCATATGTACGAATAAAACAGGGCAAAAATTATTACTGCACCCCCGTCCTTCATGCAGAAGGGCGGGGGTGCAGTTTGCATCAGATCACGGTCTTTGCGCACATGAATTTTACGTCTGTTCCATTCGGTCTGGTATGAAGCTCATTCGGTCTGGTAGGTAATTTCCGAGACTCGCTCTGCCACGACTGCCGCATTTCCCTCAAGCTCCGCAAGCTGTGACTGAAGCGCGCTTGCGTTGTCGGAAAACAATGCCGTAAGCGCGGACATTTCGTCGGACGACATGAATGCGTTGAACTGCTCTTCGGCGGTGGCGTCGTCTTCGGAGGATGCCACGGAAATCTTCACGATCCATTTGTCAAGACATACAACCGCCTGACGCGGCACCCCGTTTTCAACCCTGTATACTATTTCATTCTCTCCGACCGTCCTTGTTACATATCCGGAACCGGTATAACCCGATTGTGCATAGCTCAGGGGCTGATATTCAACCGAGGCATAGTCGCAGTAGGCTTCATAGTATCCGGAAGCGCTTATCTCCTCGCTCTGATCCCTGAGGTATATTGTGTCTATGCAGATGTCGTCATAGTAATATTGGAAGACTATGCTGCCGCTGGGTATTGAGAATGTCACGATATCAAATTTATCACTTGAATCCGGGTCTGTTCCAAAAACCTCGTTCAGCGGAAGGTAGCCTGTTTGCAGATATTTGTGCATCGTATATCCGGTGATGGAAGAAAAGGCGTCAAAATCCGGGGGCGTCGCATAGTCACTATCATCGGTCGAGCCGGTGTAGAGGTATGTTTCAAGGTCTTCAACCGAGGCGAAGGAGTGAACGACCACATCATGCGCGAAGAGCGGATAAAGAGGCGAGCGAGCAGGCTCGGTCCCGGTAGTATCATCCGATTCGCTGCTATCGGAAGAGACGGGCTCCGTAACAGTTGTCACACTTCCAGTGGTAGAACCGTCCTTATCTGCGGGTGAGATATCACACGCCGCAGTAACGGCTGTGATGATGATCAATGTCAGTATAATGAAAAATAATTTTTTCACAAAATCAACCTCCCTATGACATATTATACAGTTTAAACTTGTTTGAGTTTACCGTGCTTCTGCATGCATCACACATTGCTAACTCCGAATTTATATTCGGACTGTGTCGTTCTCATTTCAACATTCCTGCCGTCTGAAATAAAGGAGCCGTCGCCGGCAGACATGTAATATGATATGTCAATTTTACTTTGTTTGAGCATACATACTTTACAGTTATATCAAATACAAAAAGCGCACAGATACACCGGGTAATCCCCGACACTCTGTGCGCTGATATATTTATGTCGAATCCTGTCAAAAAAGGCGATACAAAGCGTCGCCTGCTTTCCCGACCTCGGCATGAAACAGCCTTACGTATAAAATGCGTCGGGGAGTGTTTGCGGTTTCTGCTTTGCACTGCTACGTTGTCACCTGTTGCAGTTATTATATCACACGGTGAGCAATATGTCAATATATTTGCTGTAAATTCAAACAAACCGTGCACCGGCTGTATAAAGAATTGCCGCAGTGGCTCGCACGTGGATAAAATCACTTTCCCGCAGTAAAGTGTGTTGTCTGCAAGATATTATGACCCTGTAACAGGTCGATTCATCAATCCCGACAGTATCAACACATTGACAACACACCGATGTCGTTGCATACTGCACTGACAAGCGCGATCAGATTTTCCGCAGAGACTATAGTGTTTCCGCTTTTCTTATGAGGCGGTTAAGGCTTTCCGGTGTTGACTTTTTGAGCGCCCGGGTATATAATATACATGTCTTGCATATCTGTTGTATCTGCAAAAGGCGCGCACGGGTTTCAGCCATTTTTCAGTGTCTGTACCGCCGCACATCTGGTGCGCGGATTTCTGCTGAGCAATTACATCAAAGGAGATAAAGGAGATTGTTCCAATGTTAGAAGCCGTTCTTTCCCAAAAAAATCTCAGCCCCGGTGTCAAACTCACTGTGAAGGCTCTTATTGCGGCTGCTGTCATAGCGTTGTCGGTGACTTTGCCGCAGTTCGTTCACGCAGTCGGAGGAGCCGAGGCGGGGATGCGTTTTCTTCCCATGTACCTTCCCATACTTCTGGGAGGCTGTCTTCTCGGCGTGCGCTGGGGAGTCGGCGCAGCAATTATATCGCCTCTTCTGAGCTATTTTATAACCTCATTTTCCGGTACGGCGATGCCTTCTGCACAAAGGCTTCCGTTTATGGCCGCGGAGCTTGTGGTCTTTGCTCTCATATGCGGACTTTTTTCGTCTAAGATAGCAAAGAACTCCTGGATGGCTTTCCCGGCCGTCCTTCTCGCCTCGGTTGGCGGAAGGGCATTTTTCCTCGCTGTCTCGGCGGTCTTTGAAAATGTTTCGTCACTCTCTGCGGCGCTTGTCTGGTCGCAGATACAGACCGGTCTTACAGGACTTGTTATTCAGGCTGTTATTGTCCCGCTTATTGTCATGGGCATATCTTCTATAGTTTCGCGCGACGGCATAAAATGATATACAGACCGCTCGGAAACACGGGGCTTTCTGTAAGCGAGATAGGCCTCGGCTGTGAAGGTTTTCTCAAAAAAAGCAAAAGTGAAGCGGACAGAATGTTTTCTCTTGCGCTTGAATCTGGTGTCAACTGCATGGATATGTACAGCCCCGACCCGGAGCTCCACAGTCTGGTCGGAAGAGTCATCTCAGAAAATCGCTCGTCCTTTGTGCTCCAGGCCCATTTTTGTACGACATGGCAGGACGGGCAGTACAAGGCTGTTCGTGAGATGTCCTCTGTTCGCTCGTCTTTTGAAAAAATGATAGGTGCTCTCGGAACCGGACACGTTGACGTAGGCATGATACACTATGTGGATTCCGAAAAGACGTGGTCGCAGATATGCGAAGGCGGCATCATGGACTATGCCATTGAGTGCAAGCGCAAGGGCATTATTTCACACATCGGCATGAGCAGTCACAACCCGCTCGTCGCCCTTGAGGCTGTCAAAAGCGGGCTTATAGAGGTGCTTATGTTCTCTGTTAATCCATGCTATGACATGCTTGCTCCCGACGACGATGTCGAAAAGCTGTTTCAGGAAAACAGCTATTCGGGCACGCTCAACGGCGTCGACCCCGCGCGCAGAGCTCTTTACGACGCGTGTCTTGAGAGCGGTGTCGGCATAACCGTGATGAAGGTCTTCGGCGGCGGGGATCTGCTGTCTGACAATTCACCTGCCGGAAAAGCGATGACTGTGCCGCAGTGTATACATTATGCGCTCACGCGCCCGGCAGTTTCGTCGGTGCTCGTTGGCGCCCATTCTCCGGAAGAGCTCCGGGCTGCGCTCGATTACGAAAATTCAACCGATGAGGAAAAGGACTATACCTCTGCTTTCGCCGGATTCAGAAAAAACATGAGCTGGAGCGGTCACTGCATGTACTGCGGTCACTGCGCTCCGTGTCCTCGCGGTATAGACATTGCATCTGTTATGAAATTTCTTAATCTCGCCAAAGCCCAGCAAGCCGTTCCGGAAACGGTCAGGGAGCATTATGCGTCTTTGTCGTCGTTCGCATCTGACTGTATAGGATGCGGCGCGTGTCAGAGCAGATGCCCCTTCGGAGTTGATGTTATTTCAGCTATGAGAGAAGCAAAAGAAATGTTCGGACACTGAGTGTTCCGGAAAGCGGTATCAGAAGTACATACGGGCCCCGCGTATTTTCCGAGCGGGGTCCGTTTTTTCTTCAGAAAAAGCAGTATGTTCCTTTTTTGTATCCTGACCGTTCAGGCGCAGATCCTGTAAGGAAGTGTCCGAATGCCCTCCGATCTTACCGCCGGTACTTTCATAAACGACTTTTGCATATTCTGGATTCTGTACACTTCTAAAATGAGTTGCTTCTTTTTTTGTTCTGCGACACTTGCTGACGTATACCGTTCCGAGAAACCGAGCCGAAATACGGACACGGGCGTTCTGCGTCTTAATATCTGCTTAAAACTTGAAAAAACAATTGCTTTTTGTCTTGTTATGGTGTATAATTATGCGGGTACGCACCGCCGGGCCGTATACTCCGGGCAAGGGCGGTGTTTTTGCGGATTCCGCATAATATATATGTCAATGTGGCGGCTGTGCGGTTTGTCTTCCGTTCAAACCAGTGATACTTTAATTTGTAACGGGTGGGCAGCGCCAGGTTTTTCCGCTGAAGAAAATTCAGTTTACTAAAATTTCCGTAAATCGTTTACGATTATTTGCGAGGTGATACTATGGCGCTGACCTTCAAAAAAGGAATTCACCTGAACGAGCATAAAAACACCTCCGGCTGTCATACCGTGAGGATCGCGGCTCCGGAGTTTCTGTATATCCCGATGCGCCAGCACATAGGCGCTCCGGTCACGTGTATCGTTAAAGAAAAGGATACGGTTACAAGAGGACAGACGATAGGAACTGCCGACAAGGCGCTTGGCGCTGACGTACATTCGCCGGTTTCCGGGACGGTCGAGCGTATAGAATACTTAGCCGACGCCTCGGGGACCCGCATTCAGACCGTTGTCATAAAAAATGACGGTATGATGACGCCCTGTCCGGACCTTGCCGGATATGAAGAGATCTACGGCAAAAGTATTTCTGAAATAACCGCGCAGGAGCTTTCCCATATTGTCAGAAAGGCCGGGATAACCGGGATGGGAGGCGCGTCTTTTCCCACTCATGTGAAAATATCGTCTGCTGCGGGAAGGGTAAGTGATATAATAATAAACTGTGCGGAGTGCGAGCCATACATAACTGCCGACCACAGGCTGATGACAGAGGCTCCGGAAAAAATAGTAAAGGGCCTTGAAATAATTGCCTCTGCGCTCTCGCTCAGCGGCGGGACGATAGCCGTTGAGGACAACAAGCGCGACGCGGTGAAGCTGCTTTCAGAAGCTGCCGGGCAAACTCCCGGAATAAAGGTCGCCGTGCTCAGGACAAAGTATCCCCAGGGAGATGAGCGTCAGCTCATAAGGGCGGTGACCGGCAGAAGGCTTCCGGCAGGAAAACTCCCGGCTGATGTCGGCTGCGTTATATTCAACGCGGCTACATGTGCTGCTATCTGCGATGCCGTAACGCTCGGAACGCCGCTGACAGAAAGAATTGTCACTGTAGACGGCGACTGCGTTGAAAATCCCGGCAATTTCATAGTCCCGATCGGGACCCCGATACGTGTTCTTGCTGAGCACTGCGGCATTAAAAAGGAAAAAACAGTGAAGAAGATAATAAGCGGAGGGCCCATGATGGGCACTGCACAATACAATGCGGATTACCCTGTAGTGAAGGGTACATCTGCTCTTCTGTTCATGTCCTGCGAGGACGACCGTCCCGACTCGCTTCCGTCTTTGTGTATACGCTGCGGACGCTGTGTAAACGCATGCCCCATGAACCTCATGCCGCTGTATCTTGCGCTGTATTCAAAGGCGGAGGACTATGATAACGTCATACGCTACGGCGTCACGTCCTGCATTGAATGCGGTTGCTGTACCTATGTATGTCCGGGAAATGTACCGATAGTACAGTATATAAGAATCGCGAAGCCGCGCGCGTCGGCAATACTCAAGGCGCGTTCTTCGCAGGAAGGGAAGTGATGCTCTGTGGCGTATGAAAACGACAACCTGCTGACAGTCACATCATCTCCGCACATAAGGAGCAAGCGCACGACTCAGAGAATCATGCTTGACGTCATCATTGCGCTCGTTCCTGCGCTTGCGTTCTCGGTGTATCGCTTCGGAGTGCGCGCTCTGATGCTAACGGTGATATCGGTATTCACCTGTGTCCTGTGCGAGGAGCTCTTCTGCCGGATAGTCAGGAGGCAGAGCACTGTATATGACCTTTCAGCGGTGGTTACCGGATTTCTTGTGGCTTTCAATGTTCCTGTCACTCTTCCAATGTGGATGCTTGTGCTCGGAGACGTTTTTGCAATAGTTGTGGCAAAGATGCTTTTCGGGGGCATAGGGCAGAATTTTATCAACCCTGCGCTTTCAGCGCGTGTGTTTATGTTTTTGTCTTTCCCTTCGTACATGCAGCCGACAAACGGCGTTTTTTCGGAATATATCGGGAAGCTGGTAAACGCGGATGTCGTAGCGTCTGCCACGCCGCTTACTCAGGCGTCTCAGGGAACGGCTGTGTCTTTGCAAGACATGTTTATAGGTAATATCAACGGAGTGCTCGGAGAAGTGAGCGCTCTGTGCCTGCTCGTCGGCGGGATATATCTGATCGCAAGGCGTGTCATAAGCTGGCATATCCCGGTCAGCTTTCTGGCGACTGCGGCTATTATTTCGCTTATAGTTCCGTCAGACAATTTCGGAAGAGTCGATTTCATGCTTGTAAACCTGTTGGGCGGCGGACTGATCCTGGGTGCTCTGTTCATGGCGACAGATTACTCCACAAGTCCTGTCACACCGGTAGGTAAAATAATATTCGGGGTCGGCTGCGGAGCCATCACGATGCTCATAAGGCTGTTTTCTTCCAATACGGAAGGGGTTTCATTTGCAATACTTATAATGAACCTGCTTGTATATTACATAGACAGATTTACGATGCCGAAGCCGTTCGGCACCGGTAGAAAGGACCGGGCGGGAAAGGCGGAAAAGCGCGCCTGATTCGCCGTGTCGGAAAGGATTTCCTGTATGAAAGAACGCTCGGGTTTCGGAACCTATGTCAGAATAGCTCTTACCCTTTGTATTATCACGGCTCTGGTCGGAGCCCTGCTTGCAGGCGTGAACCTGCTTACTGCCGACCGTATAGAGGAAAACAACAGGAAGGCTGTGAACGAAGCGGTGGCGTCCATATTCGGAGAGTGCAGTACGGACGAAATCAGCTTCAGCGATGACACTGGACTTGTAAAAAGTGTTTATGCTGTTGAAAAGGCAGCAGACTTTGCCGGGTTTTGTGTTTACGTGTCATCAAACGGGTACGGGGGTGCCGCTGAATTTATGGTGGGCATCGGCACTGACGGAAAGGTCAGCGGGATATCTGTTGTATCGCACTCAGAAACCCCGAATATAGGGACAAAGGTGTTTGACGACCCTGAATATCTGTCCGGATATGAGGGCCTGTCCGGTACGCTTTCATTCGGAAACGGTGTCGACGCCATAGCGGGCGCAACAAGAAGCTCTACAGCCCTTCTTAACGGAGTCAACGCGGCTCTCGCGCTCGGACTTTCACAGGACGATTATCCTTCTGTCAGCTGAACTGCAAATCCCGTAAAACCGCATTTACAACAATAAGTAAAGAAAAAGAGGCAACGTGTGCATATGAAAAAAACCGAAAAAAAGAACACATTGTCAAAACAGTTCCGGGACGCGCTGTTTTACCAGAATCCTATTCTGGTACAGCTTCTCGGAATGTGCTCAACGCTCGCCATAACCACGTCATGCTCCAATGCGATAGGAATGGGCGCGGCTGTCACGGTGGTCCTCACATTTTCAAACATACTGATATCGCTTTTGCGCAAGCTTATCCCGAACCAGATACGCATTGCCGCTTTCATAGTTATAATATCGGGCTTTGTCACTGCAGTACAGCTTATAATAAAGGCGTATTTTCAATCGCTTGACGCCTCGCTCGGCGTCTTCATACCTCTCATAGTTGTCAACTGTATAATTTTAGCCCGCGCTGAGGCGTACGCCTCTAAAAACGCTGTCATACCGTCAGCCCTGGACGGAATTTTCATGGGCATAGGTTATACGGGCGCCCTGCTAATTCTTTCCGCTGTGCGCGAGCTTGCGGGATATGGTTCATTTTTCGGAATAAGCCTTTTCGGAGATGATTTTGTCGGGATACAGATGTTTGTGCTTCCGGCAGGAGCTTTCATACTTCTCGGCGTCATGATCGCCATTTTCAACAGACTTCTGGCGGCGCATGAGGCGCATGAAAAGAAAAAAAACAATGCGGCGCTGACGACTGCTGCCGGCGCAAAGTCATCAGAGACCGAATCAGCGGCTGAAAATGAAATTGCCGGTGTCAGGGAGTCCGGAGGCAGTGACGCCGCTTTGAAGGATGCCTGCGGCAAGATCGGCGATGCCGTTGAGAATTTATCCGAGGAGGACGGGAAATGACCGAAATACTTCTTATAATGCTCGGAGCTATCCTCATAGAAAATTTCATTTTCTCGCGTTTCTTCGGGATATGCCCGTTCCTGGGGGTATCGGAGAATCCCGACACCGCCGTCGGCATGGGCTTTGCGGTCATATTAGTCATGACGGTGTCCTGCGCAGCGACGAGCCTTGTGTATGACCATCTGCTTGTGAGATTCGGACTTGAATATCTGTCGACAATAGCCTTTATCGTCATAATCGCATCGCTCGTACAGCTCATAGAGATGTTCCTTAAAAAGCTTATACCCTCACTTTACAATGCTCTCGGAATATATCTTCCTCTCATAACTACAAACTGCGCGGTGCTTGGCGCGGCTTTGCTCAACGTTGAAGAAAACCGCGGCTTCATACATTCGGTGGTTTTCGGATTTTCAGCCGCCGTTGGCTTTACACTGGCGCTCGTTGTATTCGCCGGTGTGAGAGCACGTATAAAAAACTGCGATGTGCCGAAGAGCTTTCGCGGCTCATCTATAGCGCTTGTCGCCGCCGGGCTTATCGCAATGGCATTTTCAGGCTTTTCCTCGATATCGATATGATGCGGTATCGGTCCAGAGCGCTGCCGTGTGCAACACGTCGATATTGTTCCGGAACGGCGTTTGCGCATGCCTGTTTTTGAAAGGTGTGATGATTTGATGGGGTCTATACTTACGGCGGTCGCCGTTCTTGCGGCGATAGGTGCCGTTCTCGGAATACTTCTCGCGGTTGCCGCCAGACTGCTCACTGTCAAGACCGATGAGAGAGTTGAAAAAATAATATCGCTTCTTCCGGGCGCCAACTGCGGCGGATGCGGTTATGCAGGGTGTTCCGCTCTTGCCGAAGCAATAGCAAAGGGGGACGCTTCTACGGCTGCCTGCAAGGCCGGAGGCCCGGATTGCGCCGCCGCCATTGCACTTGTAATGGGAAAGGCGCCGGAAAAGGCGGTCAGAATGCGCGCACAGGTCATGTGCAGTGGGGTGCGAGGTGAGGCAAAGCTCAAATATGACTATTCCGGGCTTGAGGACTGCAGGGCGGCTATAAGAAGCGGAGGAGGAGACAAAGTATGCCCAAACGGGTGTATAGGACACGGAACATGCGCCGCCGCCTGCGCCTTCGGGGCTATCAGCGTAGTCAACGGAGTGGCAGCGGTAGAATATTCAAAATGCGTCGGATGCGGAATGTGTGCCTCCGCATGTCCGAAGGGAATAATAAAAATGATACCGTTCGAGGCGCGCTACTGGGTGGGCTGCTCCTCTGTTGACAAGGGACAGCTGACCCGTTCATACTGCGAGAAGGGCTGCATAAGCTGTAAGATATGCGAGAAAAACTGCCCTTCAGGCGCTATAACGGTATATGACGGCGTTGCACATATAGATTACGAAAAATGCACCGAATGCGGCATCTGCTACGAAAAGTGCCCTCGCCATATAATCATAAAAGGAAACTGAATACGGTATAAATCGCATGACTGTGGTATATGCAAGAAAGATAAAAACAGAACAGATACCTGTGCTTCCTCTCAGGAGAAAGCTGCTGTCAGAAAGCGCAAGGGAGCTTTTGGCGTACGCTCTTGAAAGGGAATTCGGTCTTCACGCCTCCGATTATACAGAAAAAAAAGACGAAAACGGAAAGCCTTATCTTGAAGGCTGCCCTGTGTTTTTCAATATTTCACACAGCGGTGAATATGTTGTCTGCGCTCTGTCCGATGCCGCTGTCGGAGTTGATATAGAAAAAATCAACCCTATTTCAATAAAGGTCATGCTTCGATTTTTCGGCAAAGCCATATTGTCCCCGAGAGAACAGATGAGGATATGGACTCGTTATGAGAGCTATGGGAAATTTGCGGGTATAGGCATACCTCACAAAACGGAGGATATCCCCTGCTTTTACAGGGAATTTGAACAGATAGATAAATATTTCATAACTGTTTGCTCGGCAAAGGACGATTGCTCCGCACTTGTTATCTGCGATGACGACGGCGCGGAAAAAGAAAACGACCTATGAGCAGAAAAGTGTAATGACGTTTCAGTGCAGCCGAGAAGAATGCTGCCGCCAAAGAATATGCCAAAGAATATGACAAAGAATATGACAAAAAAGGACCGGAATGTTAAATACCGGCCCTTTTTGATTTTAAGTGTCATTCATAATGTCGTCAGATGCTTAAAATGAAAGCAGCATCATAAAGCTGAAGCCCACAGGAAAGCATAGTAAAAAATTATCGCGTTGTTGCGACTGCCGGTATCTTGTTTCGACTCATTGCGGCTCAAAGCGTGTAATTTTTTAAAAACACCGCAGGAAGATTTATATTATTTTAATCGTTTGTTTACATATTTCAGGAATATTTGTGGTAATATAGGCTCACGAATTACCAGAAAATGGTAACAAATATGCGTGACCGCGTATTCAGACGTATTGAAACTTCATATACGGGGAATACGGAAACCGGCTACCGCAGTTATCTGAAAGGAACAGCAAGTGAAATGAAAAAAACTTCGACAATTCTCTTTATTGTGGGACTGCTGGTCATAATTGTGTCTATATTCGCCTGCAGCGCAATGACGGGTGACGAAACGGTGAGCGAATCGGATACAACAGACAGCGGCACGTCGACGACCGATCCGCAAAACGATACGACATCAGTTGTTACCTCCGGAACCGCAGAAACTACCGTACAGCCTGAAAGCACTACCGGAAACACACAGCAGACGCAGCCTCCTGTAACCGATGAAAACGGCGGAAACGATGTGCCCGATGAAGAAAGAATACTTCTTTCGGTATCAAGCAGCGACATATATACAGGCTCCCTTATACTTGTTAATTCATCTAACCCATATTGCTACAAGATAGCGTCCCTTTATACTCCCGGAGAATTGGACAAGCTGTCGGCGTCCGCACTTGCAGAGCTTGGCTGGACTTCTCTTTACAACAACAAGACCGGCAACTTTCTGCTTCGCTCAAGGCTTATATTCATGCGCACGGAAGCATATTCGGCATTTGAGCTTATGATGCAGAAGTTTGTAGCTGTAAGCGGTCATAAGGACGTGCAGGTCAGATATGCCTACCAGCTTACCGACTCATCAAAAGATCCTCTTTCACTTTCAGACGAGAGGGTGAGCGGGCTTTCGGTCGAAATAAATGTCCTTACCGACGAAGGCAGCTTCTCTATAGACCACATATCGAAGAAAAGCGAATACTATGACTGGTTTGCGGCAAATTGCCACAAGTACGGGTTCATAATGACAGGCGAAAGCGGATATTTCAGATATGTGGGCATTGCACACGCCACTTATATGCAAAGGAACGGGCTATCTCTCGATAAATACCTTTCATTTATAAAATACTACGGATATGAAAATCCTCTTTCCGTGACAGATGACGACGGAAGGGTTTGGGAAATATACTACAACGTGGCTTCCGGGACTTCAATGACCGAAATCCCTGTGGACAAGGGGCATGAATATTCCGTTTCGGGAAATAACAGCGACGGGTTCGTCATATCTGTTTTAGTATGACTGCAGGGAGGGTGCTTTTAGGCACCCTCTTTGATTTTGCGTAATATTTACGGCTTTGATAAAGATTTTTAAGATTTTTCCTGCATTAAGAGCGGAGCAAGGTGAAGAGAGGACGCTCCCTATTGACACGCGGTTTTCTGTGTAATAAAATATGACGTAAAGGAGGGCGATATGATTAATCCTTACAGATTTTCGGACACGAACAAAAGATATTATACAGTAGACTATTTTTTCAGAAATAAATTCGGATGCAAGGTGTACAAGGTCCCTCTTGATGCTGGATTCACATGTCCCAATATAGACGGAAGATGCTCATATGGCGGATGTACCTACTGTTCCGGAAGGGGAAGCGGTGACTTTGCCGCAGACAACAGACTTTCCATAGAAGAGCAGTATGCCGCCGGAAGAAAAATGATGTCGGAAAAATGGCAGGGAAAGTGTATACCGTATTTTCAGGCGCATACCAATACATACGCGCCTGAGCCTGTTCTGAGAAAGCTCTTCTGCAGTGCGCTCAGCCTCCCGGATGCCGTGGGACTCAGTATCGCTACACGTGCGGATTGTCTTGAGGACGATGTAGTCGCTCTTTTGCATGAGATATCCCGGAGGACCTTTCTGACAGTAGAGCTTGGACTTCAGACCGTGCATGACGATACGGCGCGACGGATAAACAGAGGACATGATTTCGAAGCCTTTCTTAGAGGGTATGAAAAGCTCAAAGGTATCGACGTGTGCATCCACCTTATAAACGGTCTGCCGGGCGAGGACTACGATATGATGCTGAAAAACGCAACTACAGTAGGCGCTCTTCATCCCTGGGGAATAAAATTTCATGTCTTGTATATACAGAAGGGGACCCGCATGGAAAAAGAATATGCGGACGGAGACATCACGCTCCCGACTCTTGAGGAATATACCCGCATCATTTGTGATCAGCTTGAACGGATTCCGGAGGATATAGTGATAGGCAGGATATGCGGCGATGCTCCGCAGGGCGAGCTCATAGCTCCTGCATGGAGCAGAAAAAAACTGGTTGTGATGAATGAAATCGACAAAGCGTTGACAAAAAGAGACTCGTATCAGGGTAAATTTGTGTAAATCCAACAAAAACGAGATGCAAATTTCTGCTATTCGTCCATGTACAAAGTTCGGCTATTCTCTTGCATAAGGCTTTGCCGTGCGGTATAATGGTTCATATATGGGTTAAGAGCAAACTTTCCCGTGTAAATCGCTTATACAAAAAGGAGTTCAACATGGCAGATTTCACCACAAAGAAAGTCAGAAATATCGCTTTATTCGGTCACGGAGGAAGCGGAAAGACGTCTTTTGCCGAGGCTATGCTTTTTGCTGCGGGAGCGACAGACAGGCTTGGCAAAACAGCCGACGGAAATACCGTTTGCGACTGCGACCCCGAAGAAATTAAGAGAAAATTTTCTATAAATCTCACTCTTGCCAACCTGGTGTGGCGGGATACGAAGATAAATATAATAGACACCCCCGGATTCCTTGATTTTGAGGGAGAGGTCAGAGCTGCGATAAAGGTGTGCGGCTCTGCAGTGTTTGTCGTCGATGCCAAAGCCGGTGTCGAGGTCGGAACAGAAATAATATGGGAAAGAGCTGCGAGTAAGAGCAAGCCGAAGGCTGTTTTCATAAACAAGACAGATGATCCCGATGCCGACTGCGAAAAGGTCATAAAACAGCTTTCCGAAATGTTCGGGCGGTCTATATGCCCGCTTATGATACCTGCAAAAGGAAGCCAGGGCGCGGCAGGCGATCTTATCAACATTCTTGAAATGAAACGCTATTCATATGACAAAAACGGCAACCGAAGCGAGACAGACGCCAATCCGGATGAATACAGCGACTACCGCGAGAAGTTTAACGAGGCGGTGGCGGCAGTTGACGACGAGCTTACCATGAAGTATCTCGAAGGGGAGGAAATAACGAAGGAAGAGGCTGTCGAAGCACTTCAGAGAGGCATAATCTCCGGAGAGATAACACCCGTCTACTGCGGTTCTGCAATGAAGCTGTGGGGAGTAAGGGCGTTTCTTGACGGTGTTGTGGATTCATTCCCGTATCCCGACAGAAAGAAAAACGAAAAAATAGTCAAAAACGGGGAAGTCGTGGATATGCCCATACAGAGGGAAGGTCCTCCTTCTGTCATGGTGTTCAAGACGATAATAGATCAGTTTGGCAGAACGTCATATTTCAAGGTCATGTCCGGCGAGCTCGACAACACAATGACGCTTCGCAACGTGAACACCGGTGCAAGTGAAAAATTTTCTCACATATATACCGTCAGGGGAAGAAAACAAACGGAGGTTTCGTCGCTTGCCTGCGGAGATATAGGAGCGATAGTAAAGCTTTCGGATACAAACACCAACGACACCCTCACGCTTTTGCCTGACGATTTTACATTTACCCCGATAGAATTTCCTGAACCGCTCTATACTATGGCTGTAATTCCAAAAACCAAGGGCGAGGAGGATAAGATAGCTCAGGGAATAAACAGAATGACCGATGAAGATAAGACACTTCGCTTTGAGAACAACCCTGAGACCAAGCAGCTTCTCATCTCCGGCCTCGGAGATATGCAGCTCGACGTCGCATTGTCGAGACTCAAGGCGAGAAACGGCGTGTCTGTCGATCTTGCAATACCGAAAGTGGCTTACAGAGAGACCATCCGCAAAAAGGTTCAGGCGGAAGGCAAGCACAAAAAGCAGTCGGGCGGCCACGGTCAGTACGGACATGTAAAGATAACCTTTTCGCCGGGTGAAGCGGAGGGGCTCACCTTTACGCAAAGTGTTGTGGGCGGAAGCGTTCCGAAGGGATATTTCCCGGCGGTTGAGAAAGGACTTCTCGAATCCATGCAAAAGGGTGTCCTTGCCGGATATCCCGTGGTCAATCTTGCGGCTGATCTCTATGACGGGTCGTATCACGATGTCGATTCAAACGAGCTTTCCTTCAAAATGGCAGCTTACCTTGCATACAAGGACGGTCTGCCCAAGGCAGCTCCCGTTCTTCTCGAACCTGTCGGCGAGCTCAAGGTGACGATACCTGAGTCTGCTTCGGGAACAATAATGGGAGATTTGAACGGAAAAAGACGCGCAAGCGTTCTGGGTATGGACCAGGTCCCCGGCAGAAGCGGATACATGACAATAAGCGCCGAGGCTCCTAAAGCTGAAATGGGAGATTACGCCATTTCGCTTCGCGCAATGACTCAGGGCAAGGGAACATTTACATACAAGGTCACGCGCTATGAGGAAGTTCCTTCCAACATAGCTCAGAAGATAATTGCAGAAGCCAAGGCTTCTGAGCAGTAACAAGTCATTCCAGCGTTGTGTTTTGACAGAAGGGGAGAGTTTATGGTGTGGGTTGTGCTGCAACGGCACCCGGTCACGCGCCGTGAGGTACGGGCGTTCTGAATTTTTCTTGCGTCCGGCAATTTTCAAATTTGCAGTCTTGCCTTTTCAGGGCAGCGCATACGACATTTTTCCCGCATGATATTATGAAATACCCCGCCGGGATATCTCGGAAGCAGAGATATCCCGGCGGGGTATTATGATTTTCTCATAAAACGAAAACGCGCTATGCCGCCGGTAGCCCGGCTTTTCCTGCGCCGTGCCGACAGAATGCAACACGAAACTGGCTTGCAGTGCGGGCGAGCGGCGTGCAGTGCGGGTGGACGGAAGTCTGCTTGTAACCTGTATTTGCACATCTTCAACGCAGGCTGTCATCCTTCGTCCGGGATGCCTCAGGAATACAAGTCTCACAGCAAAACATGTTCGGAGGCAATTTTGCTCTCACAAAGTAAAAGCGTCTTCAGAAGATGCCGGAAAAACGAAAAAACAAATAAAAAATCAAAAAAGCTATTGACAAAAAATATTGTGCTGTGCTATACTTGAGGTACCTCTGCGGAGAGGGCTTTTTTTGTGCGCCCGGAAAATAGCGTGCAGGCGTCCGCAAACGGTTCGGACGGGCTTTCCCCGTTCTGAGGGAGGTATTCTGAGGCGGCTGTTCGTCATCAGCCGGTTTCAAATCAAACAGGAGGTGCCGAAAATTGAGAGTTAAGATCACATTGGCGTGCAGCGAATGCAAGCAGAGAAACTACGATACAAAGAAAAACAAGAAAAATGACCCCGACAGACTTGAAATGAATAAGTATTGCCGTTTCTGCAAAAAGCACACAGTCCACAAGGAAACAAAGTAAGGAGGAATATCATGGCAGAGCTTGAAAAAGCAAATGTTGAAAAGCAGCCCAAGAAGGCAGCAAAGAAGCCGAAGGCCGAAAAAAAGGCAAGCTTTCTCAAGGGCGTGAAGATCGAAGCCAAGAAGGTCACATGGTATCCCAAGTCTGCAACTTTGAAAAACACCATCTGGGTAATAATCGCGCTTGTAATACTTGCCGCGATAATAGGAGTGGTGGATCTGGGCTTTGCGAAGCTCCTCGGTCTTTTTGCATAACGGGAGAAGACGATGGCGGAATATATTGACGGAGCCCGCTGGTATGTGATACACACATATTCGGGCTATGAAAACAAGGTCAAGACAAACCTTGAGAAGATAGTCGGGAACAGAGGTCTCTCCGATAAAATACTTGATGTCCAGATACCTACCGAAATTGAGAAGGTTCAGGACGGCGGTGTTGAGAAAGAGGTGGAGAGCAAAATATTCCCTTCGTACGTTCTTGTCAAAATGATAATGACCGACGAGACCTGGCATGTTGTCAGGAATATTACCGGAGTCACGGGATTTGTCGGTCCAGGCTCGCGTCCCATCCCCCTCACCGATGACGAGGTGGCGGCGATAGGTGTGGAAAAATCCGTCAAGACCGTTCTTGCTTTTGAAGCCGGAGACAGCGTCAGAATCGTATCAGGCGCTCTGAGCGGCTTCATAGGCAGAGTTGAGGAAATTTCCGAAGACAAGAAAAAGATCAAGGTAATAGCATCCATGTTCGGGCGTGAAACCCCTGTTGAACTGGATTCCAGCAGTGTAGAACGCCTGAAAAGCGACTGATCATCCGTCTGTCACCCGACGTACGGATTTTTGAGCAATCATCTTGTTTCATTTCATTTAGGTTTGCGGCACGGCGGCGAAAGAGAACGCAGTGTGCCGTGTGGGAGGAAGAAAATCTGATTCTTCCGCATTTGAAAACCACATTCGGAGGTGTATTTTTTATGGCAAAGAAAATAACAGGTTATATTAAGCTCCAGCTTCCCGCGGGCAAGGCACTTCCCGGTCCTCCCGTAGGTCCTGCCATGGGCTCTTACGGTGTGTCTGTTCCGAACTTTATCAAGGAGTTCAACGAGCGCACCAAAAATCAGGCGGGTTATATAATTCCCGTAGTTGTAACGGTTTATGCCGACCGTTCGTTTACCTTTATTACCAAGACTCCCCCCGCTCCCGTTCTCATCAAGAAGGCTTGCGGAATAGAGACAGCTTCTGCAACACCCAACAAGACAAAGGTTGCAAAGCTTACAAAAGAGCAGGTAAAGCAGATTGCCGAGACGAAGATGCCCGACCTCAACGCCGCTTCTCTTGAAGCAGCTATGAGCATGATCGCCGGCACCGCCCGCAGTATGGGTATCACGGTAGAGGAATAAGGAGTGATTGACGATGGCAAACAAAGGTAAGAAATATCAGGACAGCACAAAGCTTGTTGAAAAGGCTAAGCTCTATGATCCCTCTGAGGCGCTCAGCCTTGTTGTTCAGACGGCAAAGGCAAAATTTGACGAGACTATAGAAGCTCATATACGTCTCGGTGTTGACTCTCGTCACGCTGACCAGCAGGTCCGCGGCGCTATCGTTCTTCCGAACGGAACAGGCAAGTCCATGAGAGTGCTTGTTATCGCAAAGGGCGATAAGGCTGATGAAGCTACCGCCGCAGGTGCCGATTACGTAGGCGCTGAGGACTACATCGAAAAGATACAGAAGGAAAACTGGTTTGATTTTGACGTTATCGTCACGACCCCCAACATGATGGGCCTTCTCGGACGTCTCGGTAGAGTTCTCGGACCGAAGGGACTCATGCCTAACCCCAAAGCAGGTACGGTTACCATGGATATCGGAAAGGCTGTAAAAGAGGCTAAGGCGGGCAAGATCGAGTACCGTCTTGACAAGACAAACATAATCCACTGCCCGATAGGAAAGGCTTCCTTCGGTGCTGAAAAGCTCCAGCAGAACTTCGACGCGCTTATAGGCGCTGTCATAAAGGCGAGACCTGCAGCTGCAAAGGGCCAGTATATAAAGAGCTGTGTCGTTGCTTCTACTATGGGTCCCGGCATAAAGATCAACTATTCAAAGCTCGGCTGATGATGGGTGCGGCAGTCGGAACGTTTTTTCCGAAGTCCGGCTCAGGATATCATTCCGATGCAAGCCGCTGCGTCACGGGACCGCGAGGTCGTCGTGCGCGGCGGCTTTTTTGAATATTTTCGGGACAAAAACGGCGTTCTGCGTCGTTATTCCGGCTTTTGACATGCGCATTTGCTGCGTGTACATGTTGTCCTGTCATATCAGGCGGCGATCAAATCATAAAATGTATCCGCGATACCTGAAAAGGCGCGTGTTGTAAAGCGCGTATTATAAAGAGCATATTATAAAGTTTTGAGATATTACCGGGGAGGTGTAGGCATGGAATACATTATAAAAGGAAGAGAGCCTGCCGGATTTTTCAGATTTTTTGAGGAGATATCAGCAATTCCTCGCGGATCCGGAAATGAGGCTGCAATAGCCGCTTATATTGAAAATTTTGCTTCTGAGCGCTCGCTTTATTGCGTCAAGGACGATGCAAATAATGTTTTCATCCGCAAAGAGGCAAGCGAAGGATACGAGAATGTCCCTGCGCTGCTTTTGCAGGGGCACACAGACATGGTGTGTGAGAAAAATACAGGCTGCAGTCACGATTTTGAAAGTGACCCCCTTGAGCTTTACGAAGAAAACGGCATGCTCAGAGCCCGCGGCACAACCCTCGGCGCCGACGACGGAGCGGCTGTGGCGGCTATGCTCTGGCTGCTTGACGACGAAACAGTCTGTCATCCCGTCCTTGAATGCCTGTTTACGTCCGGTGAGGAAACAAGCCTTTACGGGGCACACCTCTTTGACTGCTCTCTCATAAGCGCGAGAAGGATAATAAATCTTGACACAGAGAAGGAAGGCGAGGCGATAGCTTCATGTGCCGGAAGCGCGGACATAACGCTGTCGATAGAATCTGATACCGAAAAAAATCCTTTCAGAAGCATCGAGATCATAATTACAGGTCTTTCGGGAGGACATTCGGGCACAGATATAAACTCCTGCCGGGCGAGCGCTATACGGCTCATGGGAAGACTGCTTGCGCGTCTTTATGACGAGGTACCGTTCAATCTTGTGAGCCTGAGCGGGGGAAACAAGAGAAATGCGATCGCACGCGAGTGCAGGGCGGTAATAATTCCTCTTGACGCCGAAAAAGCCTCTGATTCGATATCTCATGAAGCTGAGCGCATAAGAAAGGAGCTGTCGCAGAGGGACTCCGGCTTCAGGGTCTATGTCAACCGCGGTAAGAACGGTCTTGAATGCTTCTCATACAGAGATACATCGGCTATAATAAATATGATGACGCTGTTGCCCAACGGACCTGTGGCAATGTCGCCCTCTATGGAGGGCTTTGTGCGTACGTCGGTAAGCGTCGGAGTTGCAAGATGCGGCGGCGGAAAGGCTGTTTTAGACTATATGGCGCGTTCCTCCTGCGATTCTGAGCTTGATGCTCTTATTCTCGTTTTCAAGCGCGGCGCCAAGGCTATAGGAGCCTCTTTTGAGCTCTCAGACAGAGCGCTGGGGTGGGATTTTGATCCGGAGTCGGCTCTTGCTTCTGACTATAAAAGAATATATAAAAAGCTGTTCCCGTCATCAGAACCGGTCGTGACAGCGGTTCACGCGGGACTTGAGTGCGGAATTTTTGTGTCGGCGCTCAAGGATTGCGACGCCATTTCAATAGGTCCGACTATATATGATATACATTCACCTGACGAGGCGCTTGACATTGCATCCTGCGAACGTTTCTGTGCCACTGTAAGGGCAATGGTGGAGGACAAGGGCACAAACCGCGCGGAATGATGCAAACAGCACAAATGATGCAAACAGCACAAATGATGCTGACGGTACAAATGATGCTGACGGCATGTGAGGACAGCAAAAAACACTGAAGGAATACAAAAGACAGATAAGAACAAAACAGATATGAATAAGCAAGGCGGGTAAGGATAAACGAGGCATGAAAAAGCCGTGTTTATTCAGCTTTAACAAAGAAGCACAAAGCCGTAATGCGGGCATACGAACTTTATTCTGCAGTCGTATGTCCGCTTTTTTATCGGCTGTTTTCTGTACATTGACGCAGGGGAGAAAAAACTTCTGCCGAGTTCCATGTACTTATGCCGTTCTGAAAATTCGTTTTTGAGTGAATGAGTGCTTGTTTTGAGTTATCCAGTAATAACTTGCCCGGCGCCTGAATATCTATTACTGAAATCGAACGCAAAACAATTTGCCGCCGGGAGGAATTGATATGCTTGAAAAGCACAGCATTTATAAAGACATAGCGGAAAGGTGCGCCGGAGACGTTTATATCGGTGTGGTAGGACCCGTTCGCACCGGAAAATCGACATTTATAAAAAAATTCATGGAAACGCTTGTACTTCCAAACATTGAAAACGATTATGACAGGAAGAGAGCGCAGGATGAGATGCCCCAGAGCGCTTCCGGAAAGACTGTCATGACGACAGAACCAAAATTCATACCTGACGACGCCGTCAGAATATCTCTTGACAACGGAGTGGCTTCTCTCAACGTCAAAATGATAGACTGCGTCGGATACCTTGTGGACGAGGCTCTCGGACAGACAGAAAACGGTGAAGAGCGCATGGTCATGACACCGTGGTCGGATGAGCCGATGCCTTTTGCGCGCGCAGCCGAGACCGGTACCAAAAAGGTCATAACAGATCACTCCACCATAGGCATATTAGTTACTACCGACGGAAGCGTGTGCGGTATTCCGCGCTCACAATACGAGGAGGCGGAGCGCCGCGTCGTTGCAGAGCTTTCCGAGATCAAAAAGCCGTTTGCAATAATACTTAACTCTGCCAATCCGGATTCTGCGGCAGCAGAAAGCCTCGCATATGAGCTTGAAGGCAGATACGGAGTGCCGGTGGCACTTGTCAACTGTCTGTCACTTGATTCAGAGGACATCCGGCATATACTTGAAATGGTGCTCTATGAGTTTCCTGTATCAGAAATCGGAATAGACATGCCGGAGTGGACTACTGCGCTTGCTCCCGAGCATCAGGTGATAAAGGAGATAAGAAGCTCTGTGCTTTCTGTTGCCGATTCGCTGAACAAAGTGAAGGATCTGAGGGCAGCCTGCGATTCCTTTGAGCCTACCGAATATATAGCTTCTCTGACCCTTGAATCGGTGGACCTCGGCAGCGGCAAGGCACAGCTTTGCGTGGGACTGCATCCCGGTCTTTATTACAGCGTTATAAGCGATCTGTCGGGCATATCAATAAACGACGAGGAAGAGCTTATCTCCACAATATGTACTCTTTCCGAGATAAAAAAGAAATACGACAGGATAGCAGATGCGCTGGAAGAGGTCGAGAACAACGGATACGGCATAGTTGTCCCGGAAATACGCGACATGAAGCTTGAGGACCCCAAGATAGTGCGGCATTCGGGAGGCTACGGCGTCAGGCTCAAGGCAAGCGCTCCGTCTATACATATGATAAAGGCGACGATACAAACCGAGATAGACCCAGTCGTCGGAAGCGAACAGCAGAGCGAGGAGCTGCTCAAATACCTTCTCTCTGAATTTGAGGAGGATCCGAACAAGATATGGCAGACTAATCTGTTCGGAAAAACCCTGTATGAACTTGTGAACGAAGGGCTTCATTCAAAACTTGCGAATATGCCGGACGACGCAAGAGCAAAGCTCTCCGAGACTCTCGGACGCATAATCAACGAGGGAAGCGGGGGACTCATATGTATAATACTCTGAAAAATCCGTTTGCGGCACAGACACACGCCGCAAGGGTGACGGAGCTTATATCCTTTGACAGGGAGACGAGGCATGTTTTCTCCTAACACAACGGCAAATTCTCTCAAAGACCGCGAAGTTGTCAATGTGTGTGACGGCAGAAGAATAGGTTTCGTATGTGACTTCGGAATTGACATAGTTACAGGACGGATTTGCTCGCTGATTGTCCCCGGAGAATTCAAGGTATGGCATTTCGGCAAAAGAGACGATTATATAATACCGTGGGATTGCATTACACGCATAGGGGACGAGATAATACTTGTAAATGTGCCTTCTCTTGTCTGCGAAAGGCAGGAGAAGGAGGGAAAATGTAAATAATTTGTTAAAAAGCAAAAAAATGATTGGAAAACACTGCGTTTATATGGTAAAATAATTCCCGCGCGTCGGACAAAAATCCGCGCGCGGGAATAAAAATTTACACACACCGCGATTCTTTCGGTCGTTGCTCGCAATGACGGCGCGGTGGAGGACAAACCGAAGGAGGATTTTTGAAATGTCAGTTATCACTATGAAGCAGCTGCTTGAAGCAGGCGTACACTTCGGACACCCGACGAGAAAATGGTGCCCCAAGATGTCTCCCTACATCTATGCCGAGAGGAACGGAATATACATCATCGACCTCGGCAAAACGGTAAAAAAGCTTGAAGAGGCGTACATGTTTGTAAGAGAGCTCTCTGCAGAAAAGGGCACGCTTCTTTTTGTGGGAACAAAAAAGCAGGCTGCCGAAGCCATAAAGGAAGAAGCTGAGCGCTGCGGCCAGTATTATGTCAATATGCGTTGGCCGGGCGGTATGCTCACCAACTTCAAGACGATAAAGAAGAGCATAGCTCGTCTTAAATCTCTTGAAAAGATGCAGGAGGACGGCACGTTTGACCTTCTCCCCAAGAAGGAAGTTGCCTCCCTGCTCAAGGAGAAGAATGACCTTGAAAAGTCATACGGCGGTATAAAGGAAATGGAGACCCTTCCTTCCGCTCTCTTCATCGTAGATCCCCGCAATGAGAAAAACGCTGTTCTTGAAGCAAAGAAGCTCGGAATCCCGGTGATCGCCATTATAGATACCAACTGCAACCCCGATGACGCCGATTACGTGATTCCAGGAAACGACGACGCCATCCGCGCCATAAGACTCATTTCATCCATTCTCGCCAACGCCGTTATAGAAGGCAAAGAGGGCATGGATGCTCAGGCCGAGGAGTCAGAGCAGGCTGACGCCGGTGAAGATGCTCCGGCCGATGCCGAGTAATCTAATCGAGAAAGGATAGGAACAGAATTATGGCAGAGATTAAAGCTAAAGACGTTGCCCAGCTCCGCGCAAAGACCGGCTGCGGAATGATGGATTGCAAGAAGGCTCTCGTTGAGGCTGAAGGAAATTTTGACGAGGCTGTCAAGCTCCTTCGTGAAAAGGGACTTTCCGTCGCCGCCAAAAAAGAGGGCAGAATTGCCGCAGAGGGCATTGTAGATATACTTGTTGAGGGCGATGTCGCCGCGATGATAGAGGTAAACTCCGAGACAGATTTCGTCGCCAAGAACGCTTCGTTCAGGGAGTTTGTAAAAGGACTTCTCAAGACGATCATTGACAACAGACCCGCTGATGTCGACGCGCTTATGTCCTGCGTTTACAGCGGCACGGGAGATACTGTCGAGGCGGTTCTCAAGGACAAGATCTTTGTAATCGGTGAAAAGCTCAGTATCCGCCGCTTTACCGTTGTAGAGGGCATTCTTGCCACCTATATACACGGGGGCGGAACAACCGGTGTCATAGTTTGCTATGACGCTGACGACGCCGCCAAGAGCAACGCGGGCTTTGCCGAGATGGCAAAGAACATAACTCTTCAGATCGCAGCAGGCTCGCCTCCTTCATATATTGCCGAGTCTGATGTTCCCCAGAGCGCCGTTGACGAAGAGCTCGAAGTCCTTCTGGCACAGGCAAAGAACGACCCCAAGCTTTCAGGAAAGCCCGACGATGTGCTTAAAAAGATTGTTGCCGGCAAGCTCGGTAAATTTTACGCGAGGGTCTGCCTTCTCAATCAGCCCTACGTCAAGGATGATTCCATGACTGTAGGAAAGTATATTGAGTCGTCAGCCAAGAGCTTCGGCGGAAAGATCTCTGTGAAGAGCTTTGTCATATACGAAAAGGGCGAAGGCATCGCCAAGAGGGAAGACAATTTTGCAGACGAGATTGCAAAGATGGTAAACAAATGAGAAAAGTGCCTGCCATGCGCAGACACGGCTGTTCTCTTGTCACAAGGCAGAAATAAATGAAACAAAGGCGGACGATTTTAGCGTCCGCCTTTGTTTTTTATTCTGATTATTTCAATGGTACATGCCTTGATTTTTTCAATCAGCTCTTTTGGCGGCAAAAACCATGCAGTGTGAAATTACGCAGTGTGAAAGCGTTTTTTATTTTGCTCTGCTTGCTTTTACCGCTGCCGAGTCAGGGCAGATTTTGCCTTATGCTCAGTTGCCGCTGTCTGTCAGAAAGGTTTTGTAATCCTCTACAAGTGTTATGTTGTCAATATAAGTGTCCTTTCCTGCCATGCCGGATTCCGAGAGACAGAAGTAGAAGTAAAATCCTGTTACTACCGAATTTTCGTCAAGCGAGTCGCCGCTGCGGGTCATATATTCTATCGGGAAAGCAAACCATCCCTTGAGGCCCTTCACCGATTCTCCGTCTCCTTCTCCGAAGCAGCCGTCGCTTCCGTGATACAGCACTTCCCATGTGTCGCTTCCGTCTGCAAGATAGTAGAACGGGCTTCTTGAATCGTAGTTATCGGTGCGGAACGGCCGGCTTTCTTCGTACTCGGTTACTATACCCCAGCATGCCTTGCGGAAATCAATAGAGTTTGTCGACATGTCCATCCACACGCAGAGGTATTTGTTGCTTCCGAGCTTTCCGTACTCGTCGGCTGACCACTTGAATTCGGCGTTGTTTGCTGCTTTTGTTGAATTCCATTTTTCACGTGTGACTGCAAGTCCGCGTGAGCCGTTGAGCCCGACTCCGTCAAGTATACGAACGCTTATTTCGTCTATTTTGCTCGACTCGGCAGTATCGTTGTCAAATCCGTTTATGGTAAACTCCGGATCTCCTGTTTCAAAATCGTATACGCTTCCGGACGGCAGCTCCTCAGCATCTGAAAAATCAGGCTTCTGTGCCTGCTCATGCACATAAGAAATATAAGTCTCTACTTCAGAGGGATTTTCTTCGCTGATGACAAATACGCGGCCTCCGAGTATACTGTCGTCGTGGTAAATGTTTTCCGCCGTCGGTGTAACAGCCTGACAAAGCTTTATCCCGTAGTATTCGATCATGAAGTCGTTTATGTGGTCATGGCCGTTTACAACTGCCTTTATATCGCCGTTCTGAAGAAGCACCGAAAACAGTCCTGAGTTGACTGCGGAAGCGCATACATCTTCCCGTTTGTCTCCGGTGTAGGTTAGACCGCCCCTGTTTTCCCATGCAATATACGACTCCTGAAGCGGTATGTGGAAAGCCATAAGACCGGGAACTACTTTTCCTCCGTTGCTCGCCTTCAGAAGAGCGGAGGTTTCGCTGTACCAGCGTATCTGATCCGGACGTATATAGTCGTAATTGCTCCCCGGATGACCTTCATAAACAGTGGTCACGGGAAACAGCGAGCGCTTTTCCTCTGCAGAGAGATCAGAACCCGAATCGAGAACCCATACGGCAAACTCGACATTCTCACCGTCTGACGAATAGATCGGCAACAGATAGTTTCCCACGCCTGTGAGATCTTCATCTCCGGCCTTTGAAACGCAGTATTCAAAGGATTCATATATTTCCTGCTGCTTATCCTTTGGAACATTGTTTCCCTCAGCGTCGTGATTTCCGTATGTATGAGCCCACGGAATACCCAGCGCCTCTATAGGCTTTACAATCTCTGAAATACAGCTCTTTAGCACATTTGCGTTTGATACATACCAGGTGTTGTCCCCGTCAAGTATGACGAGGTCCGGCATCTCCCTCTCAACCAACAGCTTTATATTTTCTACCGTCTCGCTATTCAGCTTCGGAGTGCTTGCGTGGATATCGGAAAGTACGAGTATCTTGAAGTTGCCGTCTTCACCGAAGCTGAGCTTGTGTTTGCTTTCGAGAATTTCTTTCAACGGGTCCTCCTGCTCTGGCGTGTTGTCGTCACCGTTTGCCGCCGTGGTGTCTGTTGCCGGAGACGTTGTGCCGTCCTCGACTGTCGATGATGTGTCGTCGCCGGATGTGTCCGCGGCGGCCGTGTCCACCGGTGACGTGTCATTTGCAATTGGCTGCTCCGCCGTATCTTCATTAGTCGTATTGTCTGAAGACGCCGGGGTCTGGCTGCCGCATGATACGACGAACATAAGCATAACCAGCAGAGCAATTACAATGGCACATTGTTTAATTTTTTTGCTCATTTTAGCGCGATTCCTCCTTGGCTTTGTAAATAAAATTTATGGGTATGTGTTTTTGCTTTTTTATTATTGTCATAAAAGCCAATTTTGTTTAAAAAAGTGTCGCGTAAATGTTGATTTTTGACTAAAGGCAGTATATACTATTTGTGACTTTAAGTCAAGCATGAGAAGCAGGGTTGAAAAATATCATGCCGTATTCTGACAAATGAGCAAAAATGCGCAAACAAGATAGGGAGTACTTATGTATCCTAATGAACGTCTGAATGAAATAATCGAAATACTTGAAAAAAACAGGTATGTATCTGTGGAATATTTGTCCCGACGTCTTCACATAAGTCCGTCGAGCATAAGGAGAGATTTGTCGGTTCTGGAAAAGAAGGGGCTGGTCATGCGCTCGTACGGGGGAGCTGAGCTTGTGGTTTCCGACCACCTGAATATTCCGTTTTCAGCCAGAATGCAGGCAAATGCCGCCGAGAAAAAGGAAATCGCGGCCAAAGCGGCGGCGCTTGTCAACGACGGAGATGTCATTATGGTTGACGGGTCAACCTCAGGAATGTACCTTGTAAGCAAGCTGGTTGAAAAAAGAGGACTCACCATAATAACTACGGGTGTTGAAGCACTTCATTTTCTTTCCTCTTTTCCGGTAAAAACCATTTGTCCGGGCGGTACGCTTAATTCTGAAAACCGCACCGTGCTGGTGGGAGACGAAGTGGTAAGAGCTCTTTCGGATATGCGCGCCAACTTTGCATTCTTTTCATCACAGGCTATTGATGCGCACGGGACGCTTTTCGACAACTACCGCTCTGAAATCCCGTGTATAAACAGAATGCTATCCTCCTCGGAATGCCGCGTGTTTCTCTGCGATTCCTCAAAGACAGGACGCCTGTCCACCTTCAGGCTGTGCAGTCTGGCAGATGTGGATATAGTTGTTTCGGACGCCCCTCTGGGACAAATGTATGGTGATGAATTTCCTGACGTCAGATTTATATGAAAAAGCGTGGTTTATATTAAGTTTTAATCGTACTACGGATCAGAAATCCGTGTTGCGGTGCCTTGTGTAAGAATTTTCACAAAGGAATTTCACAATGCATTTTTACCGAAGGAATTTCACAAAGGATTTTTACAAAGGAATTTCGCAATGCATTTTTACCGAAGGAATTTTACAAAGGAATTTTACAAAACAAATTTTGAAAAAGGAATATCGCTGAGTTTTTAAAAATGGTTTTATCAAAAAATCGCCTCTTTCCTGCCGCTCGTGTATGTCCTGTTTTTTAAGAAAGGCAATGCGTTACAGGCAGAAGAGGGCAAGCGCTTCGGACAAAAAGCATGCGAACGCTGCTCAGGTGCATGAGAACAGCTTTTTCTTGACAAGCAGCGGGGCATATGCTATACTTATACTGGTCGTGTGTCCGGGATGTCAGGCGTTATTACAAAGACCGGCTGCGGCGCTTTTTATAAATTTGTTAACAAAATAGCTCTTTACAAATTACTTTCAATATTATAGAATTGTACTAAATTATAAAATTGTACCACGAAGTTCCGGCAGGTTGCGCATGGGTGCAGATATGCCGCTTCTGCGGGAGGTCACTGTGAGCGAATTAAAATATAAAAGAGTTCTCTTAAAGCTGTCCGGCGAAGCCCTGATGGGTGAAAACGGAATACTTGATTTTTCATTTCTTGAGAGAATATGCGCGGTTATAAAAAAGGCGTCGGATATGGGCGCTCAGGTGAGCTGCGTCATAGGCGGCGGAAATATATGGCGCGGAAGACAAGGCGGAAGTATGGACAAGACCAGGGCTGACCACATGGGCATGACCGCCACGCTCATCAATTCCATCGCGCTCCAGGATACCCTGATACAGACCGGGGTTGATGCCGTCGTTCTTTCAGCCGTTCGCGTAGAGCCGTTTGCAGAGTTTTACGACAAGCAGAGGGCTGTCGATTGCCTTTCAGCCGGCAAGGTGGTTATTTTCGCCTGCGGCACCGGAAACCCATATTTTTCGACCGATACAGGAGCTGTTTTGAGAGGCGCCCAGATAGGTGCCGACGTACTCCTGTTTGCCAAAAACATAGACGGTGTTTACACCGCGGATCCCCGGAAGGATACTTCGGCTGTGAGGCTTGACAGAGTCAGTTATTCGCGGATACTCGCAGAGCGTCTGGGAGTAATAGATATGACAGCCGCCGCATTCGCCATGGAAAATGACCTGAAAATACTTCTTTTTGCCCTCGATGATCCGGAGAATATAATCCGTGCTCTGAAGGGTGACGACATCGGCACTCTTCTTGAAAACTCTTGATTTTTTCGGTCCATTTAACCCTGCATTTGTTATTATGACTCCCGGAATGGCAGAGTGGAATTGAACAAAAACGCCTGATACGGTATATGAAGCAAACCCGATATTTACACAGAAAATAATTTAAGAGAGGATATTCCGCCATGATGATAGACACAAAGCTGTATGAAGAAAAAATGGGAAAGACCGTTTCTGTGCTCGAAGAGGAGCTTGCCACAGTCAGAGTCGGAAAAGCAAACGCCTCGGTCCTCGACAAGGTGAGAGTTGATTATTACGGTTCGCCGACGGCAATAAGAGATATTGCCCAGATAAAAGCCACGGACCCGAGAACGCTTACGATACAGCCCTGGGACAAAACGACGCTCAAGCCCATAGAAAAGGCAATACTTGCATCTGACGTAGGCATAACACCTCAGAATGACGGCACGGTCATCAGGTTGTCTTTTCCTCAGCTTACTGAGGAGCGCCGCCGTGAGCTCTCAAAGCAGGTCGAGAAAACCGGGGAAAAGGCAAAGGTGGCTATAAGAAACATACGCCATGAGGCTCTGGACAAGTGCAAGGAAATGAAGAAAAAGTCGGAAATGACCGAGGATGAAGAGAAGCAGTCGGGAACTAAAGTTCAGGAGCTTACCGACAAATTCGTAAAAAAAGTAGACACTGTTGTCGAGAAGAAAAAAGCGGATATTATGTCGATATGACGTCGCTTTGATTGCTGCGCGGCGGGAGTGACGCGGATTGCGCGTTGCCCCGCCGTTTTGTCAGTGTTAAGCTGAGCGCCGTTTTGCCCGCCGTTTATTTGTTCCGGAGGGCAGGGCGGTTTTGCCCGGTGCGCACATTTGTATATGACATAATCCAGAAGTGAGTATATCGGGCAGGCAATGCAGAAAAAATAAAAGAAAAGCGAAGCGGGGAAAAAGTATGGATGTTAAAACCGCAGAGGCGATAGCTGCAGGCGGTCTACGGCACATTGCCTTTATTATGGACGGGAACGGAAGATGGGCGAAGGTCCGCGGAAAGACAAGAAACGAGGGTCACAGAAGAGGCGCCGAGGTTTTTGAAAAAATAAGCGAGTACTGTGCGGAAATAGGCATACGGTATGTCACGGTGTATGCCTTTTCGACCGAGAACTGGAAAAGACCTGAATCTGAGGTGTCGGCGCTGATGCGTCTTTTTTCCAGATATATAGACACTGCCCTTGCCAGACTGTCGGAGAAGAAGATAAGAATAGTTTTTCTCGGCGATAAATCGGTGTTTCCCGAAAAACTGCGGCAGAAAATGGTTTCGCTTGAAAAGCGCAGCTCGGTGTATGACAGAATACTCAATATCGCTTTCAACTACGGCGGAAGGGCGGAAATAGTCACCGCATGTAACATGGCAATAGAAAAAGGTGCGTCTTTTTTGACAGAAGATGACATATCGGGCAATCTCTATACAGCCGGCTGTCCGGATCCCGATCTGATAGTGAGAACCGCCGGGGAAATGCGTCTTTCCAATTTTCTTTTGTGGCAGGCGGCTTACGCGGAATTTTATTATACAGATACGCTATGGCCGGATATGACTAAAGAAGATGTCGACGCGGCGTGTGTGGAGTTTTTCAAGAGAAAGCGAAGATTCGGTGCGCTTCCAGACGATGAGAAAGGAGGGAAGTAATTGAAAACAAGAATCATTACATCGGTAGTCGCAATAGCGGTGTTCGTGCCCTTTTGCATTTTTTCAAAGGAACCATGGTTTTTGTTCGTGATTTTCTGTGAGATAGTAGCTCTTCTGGGAACTTACGAAATGCTGAAGTGCATAGGTCTTCACAAGTCTGTGTTCATATCAGTGATATCCTACCCGGCGGTTTTTGCCTGCGTACTGATGACGAGGCTCGTTGCTACGTGCGGTGAATATTTTCTCGGCGTGTCTTTTATCTGTTTTACCCTCATTTTTCTGTCTGTGAGTGCCTCTACCTTTTCAAAAGGCAGGATATCCGTGAAGGATGCGGCTGTCGGCGCGGTAATGACTATATACATATCTTTTTCAGCATCCTGCATATTGCTTTTGAGGGATATGGAGCTTTTCGGCGCGCCAGAGCAGATAAACGTCGGGGCGTATCTATATCTGCTTGTCTTTGTTTTTGCATGGCTTCCCGATATAGGCGGGTATTTTGTTGGAATGGCATTCGGAAAGCACAAGCTGATACCTGACGTATCGCCGAAAAAGACTGTGGAGGGCTTTTTCGGAGGAATAATTTTTTCTCTTGTCGCCTCGGTGGTCTATTCCTTTGTCATCGGATTCAGAAGTGACGATATTGCCGGATTTTTTGTGTTTGCGCTTCTTTCGATAGTATGTGCTGTCGTTTCTGTGTTCGGCGACCTCATATTCTCGCTTATAAAAAGGCAGTACGGCATAAAGGACTACGGCTTTATTTTCCCCGGACACGGAGGCATACTCGACCGCTTTGACAGCGTACTCGCCGTCGCTCCTTTTTTCTATATGCTTTCATATTGTCTGAATCATGCCGGACTCCTTGCCGATTTTGCAGGATAACGGCGCGCATTGCGAAGGACGTGAGCTGACATTATTGCAAACTCCGTTTCCGGTGTTATTGCCGACGTCATTTTATAAGCTGATTTGAACATTATCTGTCAAAAACATAGCTTTGCCGCCCGGTGCGGCAGGAGGTGCCATTGAACAGTCTTGTACTTCTCGGCTCATCAGGTTCCATAGGACGGCAGACCCTGGATGTCTGTGAGTCCTGCGGAGTCGCTGTTGAAGCCATTTCTGTCAATACCGATGTCAGAACGCTTGAATCCCAGGTCAGAAAATTTTCACCGCGCTATGCCGCTGTTGTCAACGAATCTTCAGCTTCCGATGCCAAAATACGACTCGCCGACACCGATACGGTCATATTGTCCGGCGCCGAAGGTCTTCTTGAGATGCTCTGCCTTTCGCGTTCTGATACTGTACTTAACGCCATCGTAGGACAGGCCGGTCTTATGCCGACAGTAAGGTCGCTTGAGGAAGGAAAGAGACTTGCGCTGGCAAACAAAGAGTCGCTTGTCTGCGCAGGGGAGATAGTCATGCGCCTTGCACGGAAGAAGGGCTGCTCCGTGCTTCCGGTCGACAGCGAGCACTGCGCAATACATCAGTGTCTGCGAAGCGGAAGAGAATGCGAGGTAGACCGGCTTATACTGACCGCCTCAGGCGGACCTTTCTTCGGTAAGTCGCGCGACATGCTGAAGAACGTCACCCCGGAGATGACGCTCAGGCATCCCACCTGGAATATGGGGAAAAAGATAAGCGTTGATTCTGCCACGATGATGAACAAGGGTTTTGAAATAATAGAGGCAGCGCATCTTTTCGGAGTCTCTGTAGATAATATAGACGCCGTAGTGCACAGACAGAGTGTGGTGCACTCAATGGTTGCCTTCAGAGACGGCTCTCTCATAGCCCAGCTTGGAAGTCCTGACATGCGTACATGTATTGCCTACGCGCTTTTTTATCCGGAACGCGCCTGCGGTATGTTTTCACCGTTTGACCCTGTGTCAGCCGGCAATCTCACTTTTGAGCGCCCGGACAACGAAGCATTCCCGCTCATGCGCGAGGCTGTATATGCCTTCAGGCGTGCAGGGGTGATACCTGCGGTGATGAACGCGGTAAATGAGGAAGCGGTTTACGCTTTTCTCGACGGAAAGCTGGATTTTTGCGGTATTTCAGATATAGTTTCCGATTTTGTGCATAATTATAGTAACATGGAGGAGCCGTCTCTTGACGATATTGAGAAAGCGGCGTCTGATGCAAGATCTCTTGCTCGTCAAAGACTCGGACTTCTTTAATTCATTATCTTGCGGGTTTCGTTTATGATAATTTTAGTGGTCATAATTATTTTCGGTATACTCATTTCGGTGCATGAGCTTGGGCATTTTCTGACAGCCCGTATCTTCGGAGTCGGTATACACGAGTTTTCAATAGGCTTCGGTCCCAAGCTGCTCAGTAAAATTTCTTCAAAGAGCGGTACAAGATATACCCTGCGGCTTATCCCTGTGGGCGGGTACGTGAGTATGCTTGATGAGGACGGACTTTCGGGAAATCAGCCGTCAAATGCCGGAAATACCCCGGCAGGCAAGAGCTATGCCTCTCTTCACGTTGCCAAAAGAATGCTCATTATAGTTGCGGGGGGCATTTTCAATCTCATAACCGGCGTTATATTTTTTGCAATATTTGTTTTTATAATAAGAAACAGCCTCGGCTCCACCGTAATATATGACTTTACCGACGACGCGGTATCGTCGTACGTGCTTAAGCAAAATGACAAGATACTCGAAGTAAACGGCAAGAAGGTGGGAATATCCAGCGACGCTGTGTTCAGAATTGCATGGGAAGCCGTCAAAACCCCTTCTGTTGAGGTCACCGGTGAAAACGGGGAGAAGATAGTCCTTGAGAATGTCTGCGTGGTTGATCTGACGGTACTCAGGGACGGAGAGGTGCTGCTTCTTGAAGACGTGCCTTTTTCTTCAGGTGAAAGCGACGGCTTTTCAATGGCAGAGGCGGATTTTATAGTTTACAGGGACGCCACTGACGTCAAAAATATCTTCAAGCACATTTTTTATCAGACAAAGCTCAGTGTTGATCAGGTGTGGGCGGCGCTCGGCGGCATTTTTACAGGCAGGGTCGGATTTGAAAGCGTTTCAGGACCAATAGGAGTTACAAACGCCATAAATCAGACAGCCAATACTGCCGGTTACCGTTTTGTGATATATTTTGCGGCTCTCATTGCCGTAAACGTTGGTATTTTCAATTTGCTGCCTATACCGGCTCTTGACGGGGGAAAGCTCGTTTTCCTTATAATAGAGGCAATACGCGGAAAGCCTGTCAATCCCGAAATTGAGGCGAGAATACACTCGGTCGGAATGCTGCTCTTACTCTTTCTCGCGGTTATTGTCGCTATACAGGACACACTTGGAATATTCAGGTGACGGGCACGCCTAAGGTGACGGGTGCGCCTAAGGTGACGGGTGCGCCTAAGGTGACAGATGTGCTGCGCTTTTTTCCCGTTTGCCGGAAAAGTTGCTGACAGCGCTCCGCGTTGAGCTGCAAGAGCTTTGCGCATGATATGACTCGTGCCGCGCTTTTCAGCGCCCGGCATAGGAGGTTAAAAATGGACTACAATTCGGTAAGACGCAAAACACGCGAAGTAAGAGTCGGGAAAACAGTCATCGGGGGAAAGTCTCCGGTGAGCATACAGTCCATGACAAATACCGATACTAAAGACGCAGGAGCCACGGCAGCTCAGATCCGCAGGCTTACTGACGCAGGCTGCGACATAGTCAGAGTTGCAGTGCCTGACCGTGAGGCAGCGCGCGCCGTCTACGATATAAAATGCATGGTACCGGACGTTCCGATCGTGGCGGATATACACTTTGATGCCGCTCTTGCCGTAATGTGCGCTGAGGCAGGGGCAGATAAAATCAGAATAAATCCGGGAAATATAGGGGACGAGGGCAAGGTAAAGTCCGTGGTAGATGCCTGCCGCCGAAGGAGAATTCCCATAAGAGTCGGTGTCAACTCCGGCTCGCTTGAGAAAAAACTTCTCAACCGTTACGGCGCCCCGACGTCGGAGGCGCTTGCATCATCTGCGCTTGACAACGTCGCCATGCTTGAGCGATTTGATTTTAACGACATAGTGGTGGCAATAAAGAGCTCGGATGTAGTAACCATGACAAAAGCAGTCAGAATAGCCGCAGAGCGCTGTGACTATCCGATTCACATAGGCGTGACGGAAGCCGGAAGCGAAAGAGCAGGGATAATAAAGAGCTCCGCTGGCTCCGGCAGTCTGCTTCTCGACGGTATCGGCGATACTATAAGAGTATCTCTGACAGCCGACCCGGTGAAGGAAGTCATAACCGCGCGCACACTGCTTTCGTGTCTCGGAATATCCGAAAGAGAGCCGGTAGACCTTGTCTCATGTCCCACCTGCGGTCGTACGCGCGTAGACCTTATCTCTCTTGTTAATGAATTTGAAAGCAGAATGAGCGAGCTTCATCCTCCGCGCAGAATCAAGGTCGCAATAATGGGCTGTGCCGTCAACGGACCCGGAGAAGCGTCCGATGCCGATATAGGGGTCGCCTGCGGCACAGGAGAAGGGCTGTTTTTCAGCCACGGCAAGGTGCTTTACAAGGTCCCGGAGGATAAGATCATTCAGCAGCTTATAGACGGAATCAACAGTTTCAGGGACTGAAGTTTCGGCTTTGCGGCCGTAGTACAAGCTCTTCTGTTCCTGCCATATTACAGATATGTTACCAAAGATTGCCGGGGCAGCTGCCGTGAATATAACTGACAGCCTTCGGCTGTGGCGGTCAGCGTCATCTTCACAGGACAAACTCCCCCCTGAACCGAAAGGTTAGGGGGCTCGTTATTGGTCAGGAGTGGCGTTGGATGACCCTGTGAGGAAGTGCACAGCGGCGGTTAAGGCAGGCAGACCGGAGGTCAGATGTCGGATGCCTCTGTAATGACACAGGAATTTTCAAGAATAAGCGCATGTCAACAGGGATAAATACGCATTACGCCGTGTGACCGGGCTGAATGCTGAACATTGTCAGGGGCGCTGCAGCCGGGGCGCTGCAAACGCAACTGTGCAAATGAAGCGTAGCAGCCTGAGCGCTTCAGCTGCGAAGAAACAAACTTATAAAACGGATTTTTAAAAAAAGACCGGATGAAAAAGCACATCGTGTGCAAAGTCTTCAGGCTTTCGTGCCGGGTAGAATAAAAAATAGTCAGAAACGGCGTCATAAAACCGACAGGCTGTTTGTGCGGAAAGACGATGGAATTGTAAAAATGAAAACACTGCTTGAAAAGCTCGGAAAATACAGGGCGAGGGGAACTGCCTCCGATATTCTCGGAAGCGTATCGGATTACACAATAAGAGCCGACCGCGAACGCAGGATGCTTGAAATATACGCTTCATTTGACAGTATTGTGGAAAAAAGCGAGCTGTATGACATAGAAGAGGATATCTGCCGCGCATATGAGATCAATTCGGTGAGGATATTTCCGAAATATCCTCCGGAGCTTTTTTCACTCAATTATATGGAACAGATCGTCGTCGAGGCCTATCGCGTAGGTGTTATAAGCCGCGGATTTCTTGAAAATCACTCTTTTTCGGAAGCAGGCGAGGAGATAAACATAACCATCGATTTCTCATCTGCAGGAGGCGACCTGCTTGAGCGCGCTCAGACAGATGTTGTCGTTTCAAGGATAATAGAAAGCGAATTCGGCATACATAAAAAGGTCAATATCATAGCAAACGGAAATTTTGAAGAGAGGTACGAGAGCTTCTACTCAGAACAGAAAAAGGCGCTTGCAAAAATGGCGATCGAAAGCGCGGCGTCTCACGCCCAGGCAATTGAAATACGCAAAAAAGAGGAGGATGAAAACGCACGGGAAAAACCGCGGTACCTCACCTCGCTTTACAGCAGCGGCGAAGGCGCGCAGGACCCGTCGCAGGAATACGCTTCTGACAACGGAACGCCGTCTTCAGAGCACCCCGCCAAAGGAGATTCCGGTGAAATGGGCGCGCCAGACAGTGAGCAGGAGTCGGAAAGATCCGGAAAGAGCAAGGTGAGCACAATGCTTTTTTCGGGCTTTATGTCGTTTGACGCAAGTGAAGCGGAGCCTGTCTTGTCCGAACCTTTTGATGTCGCAGGCGTTAAGATAACCCCTCTTGAGAAAATTACAGAGGAAACGCGTCTCATATACGCGGTAGGGCAGGTAATATCTTTTGAGGAAAAAACGACTCGCTCCGGCGACAAGACTATGTTCACCGTTGGCATAACAGATAATAAAAGCTCCGTAAATATCAAGTTTTCTGTTGCCGCTGAGGAGGCGGGAGCCATATCTTCTCTCATAAAAAAAAGCGGGCGGACGATAAAAAGAGGCATACAGGATGTAGTTACAATATACTCATTGTCCTTAGCGGTAAAAGGGTCGGTGCGAAGGGAGAAAATCAAGCCGGGCACAGATCCTGACAAGCAGCAGTGTGATCTGTACATAAACGCCGGCTCACTCATGTCGGTCAGAAAGACAGAGCGTACAGACGACGAGCCGGTAAAGAGAGTTGAGCTGCACATGCATACAAACATGTCTGCCATGGATGCGCTCACTTTTCCGGAAATCGCCGCAGAGACAGCCAAAAAATGGGGCTGGGATGCAATTGCTGTAACTGACCACGGAAACGTACAGGCATTTCCGATCATAATGGAGACTTCTGAAAAAAAAGATATAAAAATACTCTACGGTATGGAGGCGTATTTTGTAGACGACACGGAAAGGGCGGTGTTCGGCGACAAGGATTACGATTTTATAAACGATGAGTTTATAATATTCGACCTTGAGACAACCGGTCTTTCTCCTCTCACCTGCAAAATAACAGAAATCGGAGCTGTCAAAGTCAAAAACGGGGAAGTGCTTGAGGTCTTCAATACCTTTGCAGATCCTGAAGAACACATACCTGAAAATATAACAGAGCTCACCGGAATAACCGACGAGATGGTAGCCGGAGCGCCGTCCCAGAAGGAGGCTGTGGAGGCGTTTCTCGCTTTTGCAGGCGACCGTCTTCTGGTTGCCCACAACGCCTCTTTCGATACAAGCTTCGTCCGTACCTGCTGTGAGAACAACAAGATCCCGTTTACAAATTCATATCTCGATACAGTGGCAATGTCACGGCATGTCAACCCGGAGTTGTCAAAGCACAAGCTCGATTCGCTTGCGGAATATTTCGGGCTCGGTGACTTCAATCATCACAGAGCAAGTGACGACGCCGAGATGCTCGCAGCTATATTCTTCAAAATGGTTGAAAAACTGAAGCAGGAGGGTATACGTAGCGTAAGTGAAATGTCCGCCGCCATGAGCGATAAGGCAAATCCGCTCAAGCTGCGCCCGTATCACATGATAATACTTGTAAAGGACGCCACAGGACTCAAAAATCTTTACAAGCTCATTTCGGCAAGTTATCTGTCATATTACTACAGATATCCGCGTATACCGAAAAGTCTTCTTGATTCGCACAGGGACGGGCTTATACTGGGCTCTGCGTGTGAAGCGGGAGAGCTTTTCACGGCTCTGGTCTCAAACAAACCGGAAAATGAGCTTAAGAGAATAGCGTCTTACTATGATTATCTTGAGATACAGCCTATATGCAACAACCGGTTCCTTATAGCAAATTCCACAGTGCGGGACGAAGATGACCTCCGAGAGCTAAACCGCAGGATAGTCAGGCTCGGACAGGCTGTCGGAAAACCGGTGTGCGCGACCTGCGATTCGCACTTTCTCAACAAGGAGGACGAGATATACAGGAAGATACTCCTTAAGGGAATGAAGTATTCAGACGCCGACAGGGATGTCGGACTGTATCTGCGAACCACAAGGGAGATGCTTGACGAATTTTCATATCTCGGCAAAGAAAAAGCCTATGAAGTCGTGGTAACCAATACCCGTGCCATCGCCGATATGATAGGAATGGTCCGACCGATACCGAAGGGCACATACACTCCTAAAATGGAAGGCGCCGAAGAAGAGCTCACGGAGTCATGCTGGCAGAAAGCGCATGAGCTTTACGGCGATGAGCTCCCCGAACAGGTGGAAAAGCGTCTTTCAAAGGAACTCGACTCCATAATAAAGCATGGATTTGCCGTTCTCTACATGATAGCGCGCAAGCTGGTAAAATACAGCGAGGCACAGGGATACCTCGTCGGCTCCAGGGGCTCTGTCGGCTCATCTTTTGTGGCAACCATGTCCGGAATTTCAGAGGTAAATCCACTTCCGCCGCACTACAGGTGCCCAGAATGCCGTCATACCGAATTTATTGAGGACGGGAGCGTGGGCAGCGGATTTGATCTTCCTGACAAGAATTGCCCGGTTTGCGGGACAAAGATGGCTCAGGACGGTCATGACATTCCGTTTGAGACATTCCTCGGCTTTTACGGCGACAAGAGCCCAGATATAGACCTCAATTTTTCGGGGGAGGTACAGGCAAAGGTACATAAATATACCGAGGATCTGTTCGGAAGTGAGAACGTCTTCAAGGCGGGCACGATTAATTCGCTTGCATCCCGTACGGCTTACGGTTATGTGATGAAATATCTCGATGAAAAAAATGTAAAGCTGAATAAAGCTGAGGTGACAAGGCTCGTAAACGGCTGTTCTGGTACCAAAAAGACGACCGGACAGCATCCGGGCGGGATTATAGTCGTACCGCGCGAATACGATGTTTATGATTTTACTCCGGTGCAGCACCCCGCGGATGACCCCACGTCGAGCATAGTTACGACGCACTTTGCCTTCACATATCTTCACGATACTATCCTGAAGCTCGACGAGCTTGGACACGATGTTCCGACAAAATACAAGTGGATAGAAAAATACACAGGCATGTCTGTCATGGACGTACCAATGAACGACCAGAAGGTATACGAGCTCTTTACATCAACAAAGCCACTGGGCGTCACAAGTGAAGAGATAGGCTGCGAAGTCGGGACTTACGCCCTCCCGGAGCTCGGCACGCGCTTTGTTCAGCAAATGCTTGTTGACGCCAAACCCAAAAATTTTGCAGACCTTCTCCAGATTTCGGGGCTCTCTCATGGAACCGACGTCTGGCTCGGGAATGCACAGGACCTGATAAAAGAAAATATATGCACGATATCGGAGGTCGTCGGTACAAGGGACAGCATCATGCTCACCCTCATACGCTACGGACTCGACAACGCCATGGCATTCAAAATAATGGAAAGCGTCAGAAAAGGCAAGGGCCTTACGCCTGAGTGGGAAGAGGAGATGCGGAAGCACGACGTGCCCGAATGGTACATCGGCTCGTGTAAAAAGATAAAGTACATGTTCCCGAAGGCACATGCCGCGGCATACGTCATGTCTGCAATACGTCTCGCTTGGTTCAAGATATACAAGCCGCTCGAATTCTACGCCGCTTATTTTTCTGTGGCGCCCGGAGGCTTTGACGCCACTGTTGTTTCAAAGGGACGGGCGTATATGAACAAGGTGATGCAGGAAATATCGGCAAAGGGAAAGGACGCGACTGCAAGAGAGGATGAAACCGTAGCGGCATTGCAGCTTGCAAACGAAGCAATGGCAAGGGGTATTCGTTTTCTTCCGGTAAACATAGAGAAAAGCGAAGCTTTCGCCTTCATCCCTGAAAACGGAGGTATCAGAATGCCATTTTCTTCGCTTGCCGGTGTTGGCGAGATCGCCGCCAAAAATATAGTTGAGGTGCGCAACAGCAGCGAAATAAGCTCACGGGCACAGCTGCGTGCAAAGGCGGGACTATCAAAAACAGTAATGGATATCCTGTCACAAAACGGCGTTCTTGACGGTATATCTGAGACTAACCAAATTACATTCTTTTGATTTTTTTCTGATTGCGTCTGGAATTCCGTAATTTTTACGGAATTTTCACGAAAGTTAAGAAATAATAGATAAATGTATTGAAAATTACGCTGAATTGTGATATAATACTGCCCGGATTTGTTTTAAGAAATGGTTAAATAATTTATGATATAAAGGAGAGCTTATATGAATTACGTTGACAGCGTACTGAAAGAAGCGGAAACACGTTACAAAGATCAGCCGGAGTTTCTTCAGGCAGTCAAAGAGGTGCTGGAGTCTCTTCGCTGCGTCGTTGATGGCAACGAGGAAAAGTACAGAAAAGAGGCTATACTTGAAAGGCTTGTTGAACCCGACAGAATAATAACCTTCAGAGTTCCGTGGGTCGATGACAAGGGACAGGTACAGATAAACCGCGGATACAGGGTTCAGTTCAATAATTCCATAGGTCCTTACAAGGGCGGTCTTCGTCTCCACCCCTCTGTGAATCTCAGCATCCTCAAGTTCCTTGGCTTTGAGCAGGTATTTAAAAACTCTCTTACCGGTCTGCCCATCGGCGGAGGTAAGGGCGGCTCTGATTTCGATCCCAAGGGAAAGAGCGACCGCGAGGTCATGGCATTCTGCCAGTCGTTTATGACAGAGCTTTGTAAGTACATCGGCGCGGATACAGACGTTCCCGCCGGCGATATAGGAACAGGCGCAAGAGAAATAGGCTATATGTACGGACAGTACAAGAGAATAAGAGGCCTCTATGAGGGCGTACTCACCGGCAAGGGCCTTTCATACGGCGGCTCACTGGTCAGAACACAGGCTACCGGCTACGGACTCCTTTATCTCACCGACGAGATGCTCAGATGCAACGGAAAGAGCCTTGCGGGTATGACTGTCGCAATCTCCGGTTCCGGAAATGTCGCGATCTATGCCGCTGAGAAGGCAATGCAGCTCGGCGCCAAGGTGGTTACGGCAAGCGATTCTACCGGATGGGTATATGACAAAGAAGGCATAGACCTCGCTCTTCTCAAGGAAATCAAGGAAGTAAAGAGAGGAAGAGTGTCGGATTACGCCGCCGCACGTCCCTCCGCAGAGTATCACGACGGCAAGGGCGTATGGACTGTAAAGTGTGACGTCGCTCTCCCCTGCGCTACTCAGAACGAGCTTCTCATCGATGATGCAAAGGCACTCGTTGCAAACGGATGCATCGCCGTTGCTGAAGGCGCCAATATGCCAACCTCTATCGAGGCTACCCAGTATCTCCAGGCAAACGGCGTCCTCTTTGCGCCCGGAAAAGCTGCCAACGCCGGCGGCGTTGCTACCAGCGCTCTTGAGATGTCTCAGAACAGCGAGAGACTTTCATGGACGTTTGAAGAGGTCGATGCAAAGCTCAAGCAGATTATGACAAATATCTTCCACAACATCGACAACGCTGCCAAGAAGTACGGCTCAGAGGGCAATTATGTAATAGGCGCCAATATTGCCGGCTTTGAAAAGGTAGTGGACGCAATGCTTGCCCACGGCGCTTGCTGATAGTTTTGATTTTCTTTATATGAAAAAATCAACCGTAGGTTGCCCCGCAACCTACGGTTGATTTTTTGTAAATGCTCAATTATATAGGCTCTTTGTCAATAGTTGGGGTAAAGAAAAACAAAAAGGAATAGAATGAAGAAAAGAAGGCAGTGAAAAACGA
>CALXXF010000008.1 GCA_944392615.1 uncultured Clostridia bacterium | reverse complement strand
TCGTTTTTCACTGCCTTCTTTTCTTCATTCTATTCCTTTTTGTTTTTCTTTACCCCAACTATTGACAAAGAGCCAAATATTTTCAATGCTTTGTCATATAAAGCAAAATGTCCAGTATATCTTGAAATTAATAACGTAAAAATTTTCTACACCGATAAGTTAAAATTATTTTCACCGCGGTCAATGTTATTTAAATACTCTTTCTTCAGCATAAAATACGCCTTTACGCTGCTGCGTAAAGGCTGTATTTGTTTATTGAATATTTTCCTATATCTGAAGAAATTCCGTTGTTTTTATCCGAAGAAGTTCCTGTGAAGGATGAGATTATGCCGTCAACGAGCTCACTAATGATCATATATGATTCTTCATCAAACGGAGTGGAGAGTTTATTGTCTTCAAGAACTTCAAGAAAATTGCGGTACCCATTCATATCGCATATGTTATTGTACATACCAACAGCGGTCTTGATATCCTCTTTAGCTACAGAATATACCCCAAGTGAAGGTATTGCCGACATGGCATAGCTTATATAATAGAAGGGAAGTGCGAAGTCATGGTATATGGCTGCCCAGAGGTACTGACCGTATTCCGGATACATGTCGGATACACCGTACTCTTCAGAGAGACTGCCGTAAAGTGAATTGAGGTAGGTGTTTTTATCAACAGTCAAATTTTCTGTGTCCGTATCATAGACGATGCGGAGAAACTCATCCTGAAGACAACCGGAGATTATGGTATACAGCTTATCAGAGATAATGCTCAGCTCCAGGATCTCCTTCTGTTTGTCTTCTATCTCATAATAATCTATAAAAAGAAGCTCTGATATCTGCGATTGCATCTCATTCACGTCAAGAACATTGTCAGATTCAGCCCCGTTTTTCATAAAGGCGTAAAAATGCCCAAACTCATGAGAAAAGGTTGTTATATCGTCAAGGGTGTCATATGTCGTCACAAACATAAACGGAACAGAGTAGGTATACAGCATGGTAGTGTACGATACCTGCTGCCTTGTAGGACTGTTGCCCATGTTTATGAGGTCATACTGCTTCATTGTGCGGTACGCCTTATTCATATCGCTTGAAATGTCAGAAGTGAACCTGTCTATAACAGCGTCGTAATCCTTAAGAGTGTGCGGGCTGTTATTTATAGCGTATGACAACATATACCTCACATCATCGCGTTCCAGTATTGCATCTATTTTCTGCTTTGCAGGAACGATGTACTCTTTTACAAACTCGTATACTTTTTCAATGTCCTCAGGCGAATAGTCTCTTGAAAAAACATTTGAATAAGCATAGTCCACATAGCTTTCATATCCGAGCTTTTCTGCTATACTGTTATTTATGGTCACTATATTGAAAAGCTTATCTGTTGACAAGCTGCTTATGCCCTTGTAATACGAAACGACAAATTGGTAGTATTCATTATAGATGATTTCGCCGCTTAAGTATTTTTCCTGTAACTCGTAAAAACTATAGTTTTCTCCCTTGTACGGGATAGTCAGTTCCGAAATATCGATATTGTACTGGTTTATGATATCCTGAAGCTGTGAATCGAGTTCAACATATTCTTCATCATAGAGCTTTTTGGAGATCTCAAAGTTTTCATAGTCCAGCTCTGTCCATCCGCTGAGAAATCTGTCTGCGTACCCGTTATCTATTATCGCGGTATAGAGTTTGATTATATCTGTCCTGACGGAGTTGACGCCGTCATTGCAGTAGCTATACTCCTCCATGAGTTCGGTGTCAGAGATATCGAGGTTGCTCATAATTTCTGCATATGTCAGCATATCGGAGGCTGAATTTATTGAAAGGATTATCTTGGCATATTCATAGTCAAGAAAAGGAGAACGACTTTTATTGTTGAGCTTTTCTATCAGTTTATCAATATCCGCGCTTATACCTTCGAAATCGGGGCGTTTGTATTCTATGTCGTTGAAGCCTGTGAAGTTGGACTTTGCATTTGCACTGTTGAATAAAATCATAGGAACAACGCCGCATGATGTCATCATCGACAATGCAAGAATAAGCGATATGGTCACTGTAATGATTCTGAGAAGCTTTGACGATCTCGTTTTCTTCATGAACGTACCTCTAACAATATATTTGAAGAAGCTTTGCCGTTATATTATCATACATGTAAAAATGTCCTGAATGATAAATATGCGCGATATTATATGATTCGGTTTACGTCAGACATCCTTCGTACGCTATTCTATCACAATGTGTTGTATATGTCAATCTTTGTGATACTATCATTGTCAAAAAATCGTGGAGATATTAGTTATGATGTACAAATCATCAAAAATATATTGACATCCTGAAGTATAAATGATACAATATAGATAAAGGCCGAGTAATGTTTCCCTGGTCTTTATATTGTGAAAGGTGGTAAGCAACGTGAAAGTTACAATAACCGGAAGAAAGACAGAAGTGCCGAGAGGTTTCCGCGAAATCGTAGAAAAAAAGATGCAGAAATACGACAAATTTTTCAAAGATGATGCGGAGGCGACCGTCGTAATTTCACAAAAAGGGAATCATGATAACCTTGAATTGACAATAACAAGCGTCGGGATATTTTTCAGAAGTGAGCAGACTGATGAAACCTATCAGAATGCTCTTGACAAGGCGCTTTCCGCTATCGAAAGGCAGATAAGAAAAAATAAAACGAGGTTGTCAAAAAAACTGAGAGAAGGCGTTTTCGTCAAAGGCTCAGATTCATATATAGCATATCCTGAAGATGAATATGAGGAAGAATCCGAGTTCAATGTGCGAACAAAATCGTTCAAGCTGAAGCCTATGTCCCGTGAGGAAGCGATACTGCAGATGAATCTTCTTGAACATGATTTCTATGTTTTTATGAATGATGAGACCGAGGCGGTAAATGTGGTCTACAGAAAAAAGAACGGAGACTACGGCTGTATTATTCCTGAATGACCGGCTGGACAGAATCAGGGCTTATCAACGATTACTTTTACTCTTCAGATGAGAGTCTGTTCAGACGATGGTCTGTGACTTATTACTGCCGTCGGCCTGCTTCGTGCGGGCTGACGGCATTTCTCTTTGATAGTTTGTTGCCTTAATATGTTCGCTGATTTGAATTATACTTCTGTAGTATTCCATTTATCTGTGAGCAATTCAAAACCAATGACAATTTACCACATATTTTTTGCTAAAAAAACACGGAGACAAATATCAAAAAATTAGTTATAATTATACGTATGTGTACACAATGTGATTTTTCAGTGATGAGGTGTTTTTTTGAAAAGAGCAATAAGTATGATTCTTGTTATTATTATGCTCTCCGGTGTTTTTCTCATGCCTTCCTGCAGCCCCGATAAAAACGGAGGGACAGACACGACGGACGCACAGGGAAACAACGGATATCCTCCGGACTCTGAAGAGGGCACTTCAACTACAACAGACGGTGACAACGTCGACTTACCTGAGGGGGTGGAAGCAGTGATATATGATATGTTGACTGAGGCTCTTGTCCGTCCTGTTGGCATAGATAATGAACAGCCGGTCTTCAGCTGGAAGGTAAAATCTGATGTCATGGGGTGGGCACAGTCAGCCTACAGAATAATTGTCAAAAACGGGGATATTATCTCCTGGGACAGCGGAAAAGTCTTGTCGGCAGATTCGGTGGGAATAAAATACGACGGGGATCCCCTCTTATCATCAACTGAATACGTATGGGAGCTTTCTGTCTGGGACAATGATGGAAAAAATGAATATTCCTCAAGTTCAGCATTTGAAACAGGCCTTCTCGGCGACAGCGCATTTGACGACGCCAAGTGGATAAGCTATGCTTCTAAAGAACTATATTCCGGCACAAAATACACGATTGATTTTGATTTTATAATACACAGAGATAATCAGGGCTTCTGTTTCTCAATGCAGGACAGCGGAACTTTCATTATGTGGCAGGTTAATACCTATGATTCTGCCGGAAAGGTTTTTTTGCGTCCTCACTTTAAGTCGGGCGGAAACTGGACCGCATATCCCGGAGGACCGGGCAATGTTTCGGCTGTTGATATCACGGACGCCGTCGGCTATTCCGGAAATATAACAGGCAAAATTATACATGAACGCATAGAAGTTGACGGCCGTGTGGTAAAGACATACTTCGGCAAGGATGAAGATTCGCTGACGCTTGCCTCAACATACACTCATTCTCAGGTAATCCCGCTTATAAATATCGGATTCAGACACAGCAGCGAGGCAAATACAGCCTGCGAGGTGGCAAGCTATGACAATATCGTGATTAAGGACGGGGACGGAAATCTCATATACGAAAATGATTTTTCAGACAGTTCTGATCTCAGCTTCAGCGGCTCATCTTCAGTATCGCTTGAAAACGGAATGATAAAAGTGGGCTCTGAAAGTACCATGGGCGAGAGCATTCTCGTCAGAAATGAAGACGGCGGACTGCCGGCGTTCAGAAAGACATTTGCCGTTCGTGAAGGACTTGTGAGTGCAAAACTGTATACATCTGGGCTTGGAGTATACGAGTCTTTTGTCAACGGACAACGTGTCGGCCGTGTGCTTGATGACGGCACAGTCGTATACCATGAGCTAAAACCGGGCTTTACGGAAGCATCAGACAGAAAATTCTACAACACCTATGAAATAGTGTCGTTTCTTTCGGAAGGCTCTGACAACACTCTTTCCGCAGTCGTCTCGTCAGGATGGTGGAGCGACGCTGCTGCGGCAGGCTACGGAAAGGACGATGCATATCTCGCAAAGCTCATTCTCACCTATGATGACGGCACTAAAGAGACGATAGTTACCGACGGGACATGGAAATCGGCAAGAGCCAGTGCGGTGATATATGCGGATATCTTTACCGGAGAATCATATGACGCGCGCGTTGATGAGAGCTGGATGCTTCCTGAGTTTGATGATTCAGACTGGGAAAATGCAAAGATAAATAACGAATTCAAGGGTGAAATATGCGCATGGATAGGCTCGTACATAAGCGTCAGAGATGAGCTCGGACTTGATGCAAAAAGCGTAGTCATATACGACGGTGTAAACGGAAGCTCTTCCACCGCGTATGGTACGGTTAATGTTGTTAGGACATACGGGGATGAAAAATTCACTCTGTCTCCCGGAGAGACGGCTCTGATAGATTTCGGACAGAATTTTGCCGGCTGGGAGTCGTTCAGCGTAGAGGGAAAAGCGGGTACGCGTCTGACTATCATACACGGTGAGATGCTGAATGATGAGAACGGAGCACATTCAAGGGGTAACGACGGACCGGAAGGAAGCATATACAACGCCAACTACCGTTCCGCCGCAGCTACTACTACCTACATTCTGAGCGGAGACGGAATAGAAGAATATCACCCGTCATTTACATTCTACGGATTCCGGTATATAGAAATAACAGCGGATGCCGAGGTCACCATACACAGCGTTGACGGTCAGGTCGTGACTTCAGTTGAGAAAGACACGGGATTTTTGGAGACTTCGGACGATGATGTCAATCAGCTTATAAGCAATATCCGTTGGGGACAGTATTCAAACTACCTGAGCGTACCTACGGATTGTCCTCAGAGAGACGAGAGGCAGGGATGGACCGCCGATACACAGGTCTTTTCGAAGGCAGGGTCTTACATGGCATTTTCCAAGAGTTTTCTTGAAAAATTCATGGCAGATATGAGGGACAGTCAGAATGCTCAGGGCGCATATCCGGGAACCGCTCCTACAGGGGAATATGCCGGCGCCGGCTGGGGTGGCACCGGATGGGCAGATGCGGGTATCATTGTTCCTTATAATCTGTATGTCATGTACGGAGATACATCGGTTATACTTGAAAACTGGGAGTCAATGCAAAAATACGTTGACGGTTTCCTGGCACGCACCGGCAAAAAGGGCCCCTCATCAATATGGGGTGACTGGCTTGCCTATGAAAGCAACGACGCGGAAATACAGGCTATGCTTGCCGTCTGCTTCTATGCGTGGGATGCGCTTATGATGTCAGAAATGGCAGAGGCAATAGGACACTACGATGAGGCAGAGCGTTATACAGCTCTGTATGAGACGGAAAAGGAGTATTTCCAGTCGATGTACGTGAGGTCTGACGGAAGACTCAAAAGGCAGGAGCAGACAGCTTGTCTGTATGCGCTTTATCTTGATCTCCTTCCGGACGAACAATCAGTGGAAGCAGTAAAGGAGCAGTTAGTCAACAATATTTCGAGAAACAGAAACAGACTTCAGACCGGATTTCTCGGAACTGCAATAATACTTCCGACGTTGACAAAGATAGGAAGGAGCGATATTGCATACACGCTTCTTTTGCAGCACAGCAATCCGTCATGGCTTTACTCTGTCGATCAGGGCGCTACCACTATCTGGGAGCGCTGGAATTCATACACGATCGAGAGCGGGTTCGGAGATGTCAGTATGAATTCATTTAACCACTATGCTTACGGCGCGGTTGCAAGCTGGATGTTTGAGTCGCTTGCGGGAATAGGGGCCGATCCGGATAATCCCGGATTCAAGCACATATTGTTTGCACCTCAGCCAGATGACCGGCTTTCTGTCAAAGCTTCGTATGACTCCGCATACGGAGTCATAACAGCCGAAAGCAGTTATGACGGGGACATATGGACGTATAAGTGCTCGCTGCCTGCAAACACAACGGCAGAGATAAGGATTCCGGTTTCGGATGCAGGCGACGTCGTTGTAAATGGAAAAGCTGCGTCTGAACTCTCTTTGTCCTGTGACGGAATAGAATTTGCAGGTATTGAAAGCGGCGTTGCCGTTTTTAACGCTGTTTCATACTCCTTCACCTTTAGTGTGAATATGGCAGGCTGATTCATCTTAAATACATAGGTGTTGCAACATAAGTGTTGTATCTATGTATCTTATACTTTTTCAGAATACATTATGGTACCGAGCTGCCGAATTTGAAAAGAGTTTGGCTGCAATACAAATACAATGTTTATTTAATCTGAGTCGGATTAATGTATGCCGATAGTAATAAGCTAAAGAAAGACAGGGATGTCCTGAAAAGGAACGCCCTGTCTTTTTTTGCAGAGGTGAAAATGGTTTACTGTATGTAAAGATGTCGTTTATTTGACACGCCGTACTGTCAGTACGGCTAATACTCAATTTTTTAGTTGAAACGCCTGCCTGTATGATTACGGTATTTTTACTGCGTTGCCGAAGTATCAGGTGAGAAACATTTTTTCGTCATATAACGGAGTGGTAACGAGTATACATGTGACAAAGGCTTGTCAGACTTGTCGTGCATAAATTAAGCTTTTAAAAATGCTTCAGATATAAAAAAGAGGGTGTAGTGCTTGAACGGTATTTTGGATTCAGTCATATCGATTTTGCCGCCGGATATCGGTTCTGCAATAAAAGAATACAATGGACGGTACACAGAAATAAGATTGCGTAAAAACCGGCATGTCGCTTTGTGTTGTTACGGAAAAAACACAGAGCTCAGCGCATATACGGATGAAAAAACTCTTTCTGAATGTGTTGACGCTCTTTGCTCTCACTCACTGTATACTCATATGCATACGATTGCCGAGGGCTACATACAGCTCGGTTCGGGAGTCAGAGTAGGAGTCTGCGGTAGAGCAGTTTGCGATGGGGACAGAATAAAGCATATTTCAGAAATAACCGGTTTGAATATCCGTATTCCGATCGAGGTGCCCGGAGTTGCTCGGGAAATATATTCACAGATAAAAAAGGGCGGATTTCTTTTAAGTCTACTGATATTTTCCCCGCCGAATCTCGGAAAAACCACCTTGCTACGTGACCTTGCACAGCAGCTTGCCGTAGGAACATATGGAAAAAAAGTAGTGATAATCGACTCAAGGTGTGAAATTGAGACAGACAGGCTGTCACGCTGTTCCAATATAGATATAATGAGCGGCTATCCTAAGGACAAGGCGATCGAAATAGCTACGAGGACGCTGTCGGCAGAATACATTCTCTGTGATGAAATAGGGGGGCTTGCCGAGGCAGAATCCCTTCTTTCGGTTCAGAATTGCGGAGTGCCTGTAGTGGCTACTGCCCATGCGTCTTCTATAGAAGAGCTTCTTACAAGAAAAAATATACGGATTTTGCACGATTCAGGCTTTTTCAGAACATATGTCAGAATTTTACGAATGAATTACGGCAGTCCGCCAACGCTGGAGTTCTATGACGGTCTGAGAAATACGGATATTCCAGATCTGAACGGGAAAGCCTCGCAGATGCGTGAAGAATGTCCGCAAGAGTGCATGTGCAAATACAAATCAGGAGCCGCGCCTTATTATAGCCAGCTAAAAGACAGCAGGTGCTGTGGCAAGAGCGGTATCCCGGAAAATCCTAATGAAAATAAGAAACAAATGAAATCATCAGATGAAAACGAGTCAAACGCGGTATTAAATAGCGGCAAAAAATTTTCTGAAGCATATTCAGATAAAAACAAGCCCGCTGCAGAGGGTGTCAAAAGCAGAGAAATATCCACAGGGCAGGCAAGCGTATGCATATACGGAAAAGGCGGACATGGTTCAGGCGCAAGGAGGCGCATATGCTGAAATACGCCGCTATGCTGATAATATTTTTTGCTTTTGCATACGGAGGATTTTATTTTGCCTCGGCAGAGGGAAGAAAAATATCGCTTTGCGACGCGGTAGTTTCTCTTGTTCGTTACATAAGACAACGCGCAGAGTACTACAGGCAACCGCCGTCAGAAATATATTCATCATTTTCAAATCCGGCTGCAGAAAAAAGCGGGTTTGCTGATCACCTGAAAAAAAGCGGGCTTAAATCAGCTATAATTTGTTACAAGGATGCCCTTGGATTTGATGAATTTACTTATTCGGCAATGATAGGCTTCGCGTCAGATATAGGTAAGCTTCCTCTTGAAGAGCAGCTCGCATCCTGTGATTACGTCATATCGTTGCTGGAAGCTTATATATCTGGGATGAAGGCGGAGTTTCCCAAAAAGCAAAAGCTGTACCGCAGCCTCGGAATATGTATAGGGATAAGTATAGTAATAATTCTGTTATAGAGAAAAACGGAGCAGATATGGATGCAGATCTCATACTCAGGATAATAGGAATAGGGCTCATAGTAAGTGTGGCATATCAGATACTTTCCAAAAGCGGAAGAGACGAACAGGCGATGTTCGTGACCATTGCAGGAATAATAGTGGTTCTTGTCATGATAACATCCGAAATAGCGGAACTGCTAAACACAATTAAAGATCTTTTCGGTATATAATCGGGATATGAAATGAATATAGTTTCTTCATCAATACTTACGGTTATATTCACACTTTTTCTCTTGATTATAAGAGGCGTGAAGGGAGAAAGCGCCATGCCCCTTTCGCTTTGTATTACCGTGGGTCTGGCAGGAGCGGCGATAAGTGCGGTCAATCCTGTGATTGAATATGTGAACCAACTGTCGTCCGGAAGTACAAACTCCTACATGCTGATACTTTTCAAGGCGCTCGGAATATCATTCATAACTTCAACCTGCTCAGATCTATGCCGTGACTGCGGAGAGAACGCCATTGCTTCAAAGCTTGAGTTTTTCGGGAAATGCGAAATAATTGCCGTATCGCTTCCGCTTATTAAGGAAATAACATCGCTTATAACGGAGGTGATGTCGCTTTGAGACTTCAAAGAAAGCTCTTTGCTTTTATCGTTCTTATCGTCGTTGTCACTGCATCGACGTGTTTTGCCTCATATGCCTCCGGAATTTCAGGCACAGAAAACAAAAAGACTGATGAAACAGAGCTCGTCCAGATATCGCCTGATACGTATATCGAAGAGCTGGAGCAGGCTCTTCCGGAGGAAATAAGAGAGCTGATGCCGCAAGATGAAAACGGTGAAGACGTAGCGCAGAGCGTTGTTGAGCCCTCATATCTTATAACCATATCCGGAAAGCTTCTTTCTATGTCGCTCTCCGGAATATTAAGACATTTTATTTGTTTTCTTTCGGTTATATTTTTGGGCGCATTCGCGGGGGTGATGGAAGATTCCTTCAGCTTTGATAAAAGAAATTCTGTCACCTCTCTTGTTTGCTCGGCAGTGATAGCGCTGGAGGCTTTTGCACTTCTTTACACTTTTATTGACGAAGTAACTGTTTACGCGGACAGGATAAATTCTTTTATCCTGACGTTTGCAGGCGTCAGCTCCTCAGTAATACTTCTGGGAGGAGGAGCAGGGGAAGCTGCGCTTTCACTCTCTGTGTCAGCCGGTGTTTCCGCATTTTCATCGGCAGTTCTGACCAAATACATAGTGCCTATAGCAAGAATTTGCTTTGCTTGTGCAATAGCGTCATCGGTAACACGGAATGACCGGCTTACAAGAATTTCTGCATTTATAAGAGGAACATTTACCGGTCTTGTCGGTTTTATCGGCACAATATTCGCCATAACGCTTACTTTTCAAAGCAGTGTGGTTCAGGCTCAGGACAGTCTTGCCGCACGTGGGGTGAAAATGGCGTTAGGAAGCATTCCCGTCGTTGGAGGCGCTGTCAGTGACGGCGTGCGTACGCTTGCTTCAAGTATTTCACTCGTCAAGGCTTCGACCGGTGCGGTGGGAATAGCGGGGATACTTTTGATAACACTGTTCCCGTTGACTTCACTTTTTTCAGCGCGTATTGCGCTCGCTCTGTCAGAGCTTTCTGCCTCTGTACTGAACGTATCGTCTTGCGAGTCGGTCCTGACTGAAGTAAAAAAAATCATCGACCTTTTAATAGCCTGCGTTTGCATACTATCGGTATTCTGTATATTCATGATGTCTATATTTATAAAATCAAGCGCAGCTATATCGGGCTGATTCGTTCTAATTAAAAAGGGGTAATGCATTTTGAAGGTCTTATCTGAATACATATATTGTATAATTATAGCGGCAATAGCTGTAGGGGTTGTTGAAAATATCGGGCCTGCCGCAGGCAAAATGAGACATCATGTCGAATTTGTCGCCTCGCTCGTCCTGCTATTGTCAATTATCGCACCTTCAAAGGAGCTTATATCAGAAATATACCAGGAATACTGTTCAACAGAAAATGAAATCGAGTCACCTGATTACGGAGATTCAGAAAAAAACGAAGACCCCTATTTTGCAGTAAAAGAAACTGTGCGTATAGAAATTTCAAATGAAGTCAAAAGCATACTCAGTGAAAATTTCCAGGTGTCTTCCGAAAACATAAGCGTTTTTCCTGAGCTTATTTACGACGATGAGAAATATATCACGCTGACCGGGATAAAGGTCACTGTTCCTGAGAAGTATTCCGGGAGTTTTTCGATTATGGAAAAGAAAATCGAAGAAAAATTTTTTGTGGATACTGTAGTAAGTGCGGAGAAACGCACATATACGGAAATATAATTTTTAGTTCTGACGGTGGTACGTTATGCTGAAAAAATTTTTTTCGTCAAAGGGCGCCTGCTACTTTGTTTTTGCCCTTGCCGCAGGATTGGCACTGCTCTTTATATCAGGCGGACTGAACGGAGATAAGAGCGATTCTCCATATTCTCAGGTTACAGAGCTTGAGGAGTACGAAATATGCGAGAGCAGAAGTGAAAAAAAGATTGAAGAAATGCTCACTGCTCTCAACGGGGTGTCGTCAGCGCAGGTCCTGCTTACAGTGAACGAGGCGCCTGAGAAGGGAGCGCGTCCATCGGTCAGGGGAGTATCGGTAATATATTCGGGCTCCGACACATCAGATATAAAGCTAAAGATAACCATGCTTGTCAGTACAGCCTTCGGAATAACAAGTGATAAAATTTATGTCACCTGCAAATAATTTTGCATATTATGGTCTTTGCTTAAATAAACATATACCAAGATGAACAGGAGGTAGTTTTCATGGTAAAAGTAATAAAATCGGAAAGCAAAGCCGGCGGTATAGAAAAATACAAAGGAGGATTCGGTAAATTGACAGACACATTCAAAACCAAGGCAAAGAGGAACCTTATTATTCTTGGTGCGGTTGCACTCATAGGCGGTGCAATTTATCTCAACTGGGTGCTTTTCGCAAATTCAGGTAAAGATAACGTATACAATCCAAGTACTAATGCAGGCGTTGTGACAGAAGAACCGGGCACAGACGTTGGAAATCCCGATGATGAGGAAAGCTATTTTGCCATGGCACAGCTCAACAGAGAAAACGCATATGACAGCGCTTATAACACTCTGCTTGCTGTGACAACAAGCGCCAATGCAACAGAAGAGGCAAAGGAAGCTGCTTTCAATGAGATAACAGTGCTTGCACAGAACAAACAGGCAGAGGCAAATATAGAAACTCTCATAAAGGCAAAGGGATTTGAGGAATGTGTGGCTGTCATTAACGACGGACACATAGATATAGTGGTGAAAAGCGATGGGCTTGCTGCAAACCAGCGCGCGCAGATTCAGGAAATAGTACTTAAACAGGCCGATATAGCTCCTACCAACATAACCATTATAGAAAAGGCGTGACGATACATAAAAGGAACGAGGTAAAGTCTCGTTCCTTTTTGTTTTTTTATTAAGGTGCAATTATAAAAAATGTTGAATCAAATGTTGATTTTGTTAAATAAATATGGTATAATGCACTAAAGCAGTTGAATATTTACCAGATGACGGCCGTCTGCTTCAGGCTTGTAGGTAAAGGGCTGTTTTCTGAACGGGATCATCGGATTTACATGATTGCCCACATATCGATGTCCGCGTCTGGAACGACGAACCGGCATACTGAAAATTTGTGCCGACATTCCGAAGGTTTGTATCGGCACACTGAAGACTGGTACCGGCATACTGAAAACTGGTCAATGACAATTTGCTGGTTTTCGCAGGAAAGGAAATGGTAATTGAAATGAAAAAACGCCTTGTTATGCTTCTGTTTGCGTTATGTATGTGCATTGTCTCTCTGTGCGCCTGCGTTGGTGATACTGATACCACTACCACCGCCGGCAGTGACAATGACTCAAGTAATCAAGCGACATCTTCTACAGCATCTGACACCGAGCCCGTTTCAACCTCCGCTCTTGATACTCTCAGCAGCGAGCGCAGGGAAGAGCTTCAGGAAATAGTCAAAAACAATATAGACAGAGCTCTTGAAATAGGTGATGCCACTATTGACAAATACGGAAGACGCGCAAGAGGATATATGCTTTCTGAAAGCTATAACATAAACACCGGCAGCACATCTGGTACGTCATCCGTGTGGCATTATACTGCGTATTACGCTATGATATCTCGTCTTGCTGAAATAGCGCAGACAGAGGAAGACAGGGCAGCGTACGAGGAGCTCAGCCAGCATGTCTATGAGGGTTTTGAGTACTACGAGGGCACCGCTGACCTGATCACGTATAAAGGAACGCTGACCCAGACACTTTACGGTGTCAACAGGAGCTTTAACAAGGGTACTGCAAATGTTGCAAATGAGATGTCCGTTTACGATGACCAGATGTGGATAATACGCGAGACGGTATACAGATACAAGGCAACCGGGGAAGAAGAGTATCTTAACGAAGCGATAAGGCTTGCCAAGGTATGTATAGACGGATGGGACTATACTCTTGACGAAAACGGCGAGGAATACGGCGGCATACCGTGGGGCTCACATTATTCAACAAAGCATACCTGCTCCAACGCGCCGATAGTCATGCCGCTTGTTGAAATATACGAAATAAAGAAGGACAGAGGGGACGACGACGCGCAGTATTATCTCGACTGGGCAATTAAGATATATGATTTTGTCAGAGAGCATCTTATGAACATAAACGGCACATACGGCGATCTCGTTGGTACTGAAAGGTCTCTTGTGGACAATACGTATGTGACTACCTCAATGTCAAGCGATATAGACCATACGGCGTATACCTATAATACAGGAGCAATGATATCGGGCGGAGTGGCGCTTTACAGAGTGACCGGAGAAAGCAAGTACCTCACCGATGCCAAGCGCTCGTCCATCGCCGCCTACTCGAATTTCTGTGACAGAAAGACCGTTCCCGGAGAGTATATGTATCCGATAAACTCGCAGACTACATGGTTCAACTTAGTACTTCTTCAGGGATTCCTTGATCTCTATGAATTTGAACCTGAGGATGCACTCCTTTACATAGAGAGCTTTCAGAAGTCGCTCGACTATGCTTATGAGAATTATAACAGAGACGGATTTCTTCCGCGCAACTATCTTTCAGGCTGGGAAGACAGCAATTACGACAACAACAAGAATGTAATGGACCAGGCATCGGCGTCACAGATGTATGCAATGCTCGCTATATGGGCACAGCAGATACTTGATGCCGACAACGCAAAGCTTGAGGCTGTCTCCTGATTTTTCCGTACGTTCATTGACGTTTATTAAAACAGTATTGCAAAAACCTGCCGCTCATCAGACAGACGAGCGGCAGGTTTTTTTCGTCTTTGCTTTGTTCAAAAATGTATAGCACATTGCTGAGCCTGTTTGCAGAGAGATTTTCCTGCGGAGCAGGTCATATTGCCTTTACAATCATGTACAATCATGCCGTATGCTTTCCTATTATGATTGGACATCAAATTCAGGATATGACGTGCTCCAGCTTCATATTTCTCTTGAAAAAGTCTGCAATTTATGATATAATTTACCGTGTGACGCCTGAACGGGAAGTTAAACTTACAGGGAGCGTGATATTTTGATCAATGGTGGAAAATATGATCTTCTTTCGTGCAGCTATAATCAGATATCAGCTTATGTAAAAGATGTCCTGCACGAGCGTCCGTTTCGTGCCGACCAGCTTTGCAGATGGATCTCTTCCGGGAAATCATTTGAAAAGATGAGCAATTTACCTGCTTCGATGATTGAAAAGCTGAAACAGACAGCGGTTTTGTCATATCCGGTTATTGTAAAAAAATTTGTCTCTTCGATAGACGGGACCGTAAAGTATCTTTTTTCATTGTCAGACGGAGAATTTATAGAAAGCGTTGTCATGCAGTATGAGCACGGTTATTCTGTTTGTCTGTCCACACAGGCTGGGTGCGACATGGGATGCAGGTTCTGCGCTTCCACAATAGGCGGCAAGGTACGCGACCTTCTGCCAGGTGAGATCATAGGGCAGATAATAGTTGCTCAGCGTGACCTTTCAATAAGGGTATCAAACGTGGTTCTGATGGGAATAGGTGAACCGCTTGACAATTACGATAATGTTTTGCAGTTTTTGCGTATTGTGAACAGCGAAAAAAGTCTTTGTATCGGATACAGGCATATTTCTCTTTCTACATGCGGTATTGTCGACAAAATATACAGACTTGCAGAAGAGGACATGCCTATAACTCTTTCTGTTTCTCTTCATGCGCCGAATGACGCGGCGCGCAGCGATATCATGCCTGTTAACAGAAAATTTCCGCTTGATGTCCTTCTGAGAGCATGCAGGGATTATTTTGACAGGACGGGAAGACGCATTTCATTTGAGTATACGCTCATTTCAGGAAAAAACGATTCTGTGTCAGATGCAGACGAGCTTTCGCACATTTTGAAAAAACATCTCGGAAAAAGACCGTTTCACGTTAATCTCATACCGGTAAACGCCGCCGGAAGGGCGGGTATTCCCGGATCTGACAAAAGGGCTGCGGAAAGATTCAAAAGAGAGCTTGAAGCACGGAATATAAATGCGACCGTGCGGCGGACTCTCGGAAGCGATATAAACGCCTCCTGCGGACAGCTGCGTCATTCACAAGGCGCCGTAAAGGAGATCGTGACATAAAGATGCGGCTGAACATCGTCATTTATTCAGTATGTGGTAAAGGTGCTCCGACAGCGCGGTCATGAAGCAAGGTTTATTCAAAAGGACAATGGTATATGGAATATTTCGGAATTACGGACATAGGAAAATATCGCTCGGAAAATCAGGATACATTTATAACCTCAGAGCTGTTTGACGGCTGTCTTCTCGCTGTTGTCTGCGACGGAATGGGAGGGGCGGCAGGCGGAAGGATAGCTTCAAAAATGGCAGCCGAGGTCTTTGCAAGCTATGTCGGCTCGGAGCTTAAAAGATATATTAATTCCGTCGATGATATTTTTCCCGACAGTATGTCAATAATAAATAACATAATAACCGATGGTGCAGACAGGGCAAACCATGCCGTTTATTCGCATTCAAAGGATTCCATAGACCTCATTGGAATGGGAACCACGCTTGTCGCTGCGCTTGTCATAGGTCCGGAGGCGTATATATGCAATGTCGGTGATTCAAGGATATATCTTCTGTCGGTCAATCGCATGCAGCAGATAACCAAGGATCATTCATACGTTCAGCATCTTATAGACGATGGGTTATTGACCCCTGAGCTTGCCGCAGTGCATCCGGACAAGAATGTAATCACCCGGGCAATAGGCACTGATTCAAAGGTTGCGAGCGATCTGTATCATGTATCGCTGAAGGAAGACGACGTCCTTCTTTTATGTACAGACGGACTTACCAACTCACTGACAAACGAGCAGATATATTCAATAATATGGGGAAATCATGAGATATTCACACAGGATATAACTCAAAAGGCAAGTGCTCTGATAGAGGCGGCAAATCAAAACGGGGGAAGGGATAACATAACGGCACTTCTGATTACATATTAACGAAAGGAAAACGTCGGGCATTAATATGGAACAGAATGTAAACGAAATACTTGACGGAAGATACAGGATAGAGCAGTATATCGGCTCTGGCGGAACTTCGGATGTATACAAAGCCTTTGACCTTCAGGAGAAAAGGTATGTGGCAATAAAGATGTTCATAAAAGAGCTTATGGATGATGAAAAGGCAAAAAGACAGTTTATGCATGAAAATCAGGTCTTTGCAGTTCTTGAAAATCATCCGAATATAATATCGGTATATGAAATCGCTGTCAAAGAAGACCATATTTATATAGTTATGGAGCTTGCTGAGGGAGAGACGCTGTCTCACTATATAAATTATCACGGAGGAAGACTTCCGCTCGACCAGGCCGTTGGTTTTTCTTGTCAGATATTGAAGGCTCTTTCGCACATACATTCCAAAGGTGTTGTTCACAGGGATATAAAAACCAAAAATATAATCGTGCTTCAGAATTCATTTATTAAAATAACAGATTTCGGAATAGCGTCGATATCCGGTATTGATGACGAGACGGAAGAGGTGCGAGGCACTGCTCTGTATATGAGTCCCGAACAGATAAAAGGCAATAAGACCGATACAAGGACTGATATTTATTCCTTTGGAATAGTGATGTACGAGATGCTCACCGGCGTTCTCCCTTTTACTTCCAATAAGGAAAAGGCTGACGACAGAAATGAAGAAATATTACAAAAGCATTTGCGCGAGGCGCCGGTAAAACCAAGTTCTTACGCTCCGAATCTGCCTTCGGCACTTGAACAGATAGTTCTCAAAGCAATGAGCAAGCTCCCGGTAAATCGCTTTCAGAGCTGTGATGAGATTCTCAGGTACATGAAGCTATATGCCGAGGACAACAACGTCACATTTGATTTTGAACTGCAAAATGACGTATATGATGAATACGCCGCTCTTTTTCCGGAGACCGCACCTGAGCACTACGTTCCGGTGCCTGTTCATAAGATTGCAAAGAATGCGGATACGGCAGGGAATGAAGCGGTAAAAAGTACCGGTAAACTGTCAAGGTTCATGGCTTGGTCGGTACTTGCTGCTTTTGCATTGTTTATAGTAGTGTTTTCTGTTGTTTTCGCGGAGATCGTTTTTACTGGACGAGGGCAGCGTACCGTCATAACTGTCGGGGATCTTGTCAATCAGACATTCAGCGAAAGTGTCGTAGAGCAGTTAGAAGAAAAAGGATATTCGGTAGACGTCGAATATGAATATTCAGACACATACCCACAGGGGGTTATAATAGCGCAAAAGCCGTCTGAAAGCTACGCCCAGGTTCTGTCAGACGGAGAAAATCCGCACATCACACTTGTAGTGAGCGGAGGCTTGCGCATGATGCTTATGAGCGATTATACCGGAAAACAATTCATCGATGTAAAATATGAGCTTGAAGACGCCGGCTTCAAGGTGATCGTTGAGAAGCAGTCGAGCGACAAATATACAGAAGGGCAAATAATTTCTACAGTGCCGGAGGCGGGAAAAGTTGCATCCCAGAATGAGGCAATAACACTTTACGTAAGTGTTGGCAAAGACGCCGGATATGTGTACGTTCCCAATGTGGTCGGATTGACTTACGCCGTTGCAACGGACAGGCTGACACGAATGGGAATATCTGTTCTCTCGGCTGTCTATGAGTATTCCGACGAGTACCCGGCAGGTACTGTTATATATCAGAACAGGGCGTACGGGGAAAAAATATCATCTGAATTTTCGCAGGTTGAGCTCACGGTAAGTCTGGGAAGCGAATGATATGCAATAAACAGTAACAGTCCATGAAAGGCATTCACAAATGAAAGACAGACAGTCAAAAATAAGAAATTTTTCGATAATTGCACACATAGACCATGGAAAATCGACCCTTGCCGACAGATTGCTTGAAAAGACAGATACAGTTTCATCAAGAGAAATGGAAAATCAGATACTCGACAACATGGACCTTGAAAGGGAACGAGGGATAACCATAAAGGCGCGCGCCGTCAGGCTTAACTATAAAGCCTCGGACGGCGATACATACACGCTGAACCTTATCGACACCCCCGGTCACGTCGACTTCAACTACGAGGTCTCGCGTTCGCTTAACGCCTGCGAAGGGGCGCTTCTTGTAGTTGACGCAACGCAGGGAATAGAAGCTCAGACTCTTGCCAATGCCTATCTTGCTATTGATGCTGATCTTGAGATACTGCCGGTAATAAACAAAATCGACCTTCCTTCTGCGGATATCGGAAGGGTGCGAAAGGAAATTGAGGATATAATAGGAGTTCCGGCGGAGGACTGTCCTGCAGTTTCTGCTAAAACCGGGCTTAACATAGATAGTGTGCTGGAAAGGATAATAACAGACATACCTGCGCCGGGCGGGGACGAGGAAGCGCCACTTAAGTGCCTTATATTTGATTCATATTATGATTCGTATCTCGGCGTCGTAGTGTATATCAGAGTTGTTGACGGTACTTTAACCTCTGGTGATAAAGTGAAGATGATGAGCACCGATGCTTCATTTGACGTGGTAGAGGTGGGCACCATGACCCCGTTCGGATTGCGCAAGTCAGAGCGTCTTTCCGCAGGTGATGTGGGGTATTTTACCGCCAGCATAAAAAATGTATCTGAGACTCGCGTCGGAGATACGGTGACCCTTGCCGACTGTCCTTGCAACGAGCCTCTCCCGGGTTTCAAAAAGGCTCTGCCTATGGTTTTCTCGGGAATATATCCAGAGGACGGGGCAAAATACGGCGACTTAAGAGACGCACTTGAAAAATTGCAGCTGAATGACGCCGCGCTTTCATTCGAAGCAGAGACATCCGCTGCGCTCGGATTCGGGTTCAGATGCGGGTTCCTCGGCCTTCTCCATATGGATATAATACAGGAGAGAATAGAGCGTGAGTTCGGACTTGACATAATAACAACTGCTCCAAGTGTTGTATATAAAACAGAGACAAAGAGCTCCGGTGAAATACTGGTGGACAATCCCTCTGCTTATCCTCAGGCGGACGACATAATAAATTCATATGAGCCAATGATAAATGCAAGTATCATTACCCCTACGGAATATGTCGGTTCAATAATGGAATTGTGTCAGGACAGGCGCGGAATTTTCGACGATATGAAGTACCTTGATGAAACAAGGTGCGAGCTTCATTATTTGATGCCTCTCAACGAAGTGATATACGACTTTTTTGATGCTCTTAAGAGCCGCAGCAGAGGCTATGCTTCTTTGGATTATGAGTTTGCAGAATACAGGGAAAGCAAGCTTGTAAAACTGGATATACTTCTCAACGGGGAAGTGATTGACGCACTTTCTTTTATTGTACATGAATCAAAGGCATACGCGAGGGCGAGAAAAATATGCGAAAAACTCAAGGAGAACATACCGCGTGCCCTGTTTGAAATACCAATACAGGCGGCTATCGGCGGAAAGATAATCGCAAGGGAAACTGTAAAGGCGGTCAGAAAAGACGTGCTTGCCAAATGCTACGGGGGAGACATAACGAGAAAGAAGAAGCTATTGGAGAAACAAAAGGAGGGAAAAAAGAAGATGCGCCGTCTCGGAAGCGTTTCTGTAACTCCGGAAGCCTTTATGGCGGTGCTGAAGCTCGACGACGACAAATGACGGACATACCGTTCGGAATGTATATACACATTCCTTTTTGCTTAAAAAAATGCGGATATTGCGACTTTTATTCGGTTACCGATTTTTCTCTTCAGGAAAAGTATATTTCAGCCCTCTGCAAGCACCTGGAGTCCTTTTCAAGGGAAAAACCGTCCTTGTACCCGCAGACAGTATATATAGGCGGAGGAACGCCAACCGCAGTTGATGCGCTTCTTCTGAACAGGCTGCTTAAGCATATATCCTCCTGCTTTGATATTTCCCGGGTAATGGAATACACAGTTGAGACCAATCCTGCTACGATTGACGCTCAGAAACTTGAAGTGCTTGCTTCAAACCATGTCAATCGCCTGAGTATCGGAATGCAGTCGTCTTCTGACAGCGAGTTGTCCGCGCTCTCACGTATACACACTTATTCCGATTTTCTCTACGGATACAGCCTGTCCAGAAAGTATATAGACAACATAAATGTCGACATAATGGCAGGTATACCCGGTCAGACCTCAGATAGTCTTGATAGGACTGTTAAAAATATTCTTTCATTAAAGCCGGAACATATTTCCGTATATCTTCTGAGGATAGAAAGGGAAACTCCGTTTTATCGCATGCGTACAGAGCTTTTGCTTCCTGATGACGATACCTGCGCTGATATGTACCTTTCTGTTTCCTCAGCTCTGGAAAAATCCGGATACGTCCACTATGAAATAAGCAACTTTGCCTTGCCGGGCAATGAAGCTATTCACAATACCTCATATTGGAAGAGAAAACCGTATGTTGGTTTCGGTCCTTCTGCACATTCTTTTATTTGCAAAACGAGATATTCATACAAAAAAAATATTTACGAATATATCAACGCGGTGCTGTCAGGCGTGATGCCTCCGCTTGACGAATACAGTGTGCTTACAGAAAAGGATGCGGTTAATGAGGAGATAATGCTGTCACTCAGACTTTCTGAAGGACTTGATCTGCCGTATTTCAAAGAAAAAACAGGATATGATATATTAGAGGAAAACAGGCAGGACATAACAGAATGGATTTCCGCCGGATTAGCCTCTATGAATAACGGTGTTTTTCGCCTGACCGACAGGGGATTTGCCGTGAGTAATTACATCATTTCCGGGCTTTTGCTTTGAAGAGGTACAAATGGAAGATAAGCGCCTCACGATAATTAACACTATATTGTCATGCCTTATAGTCGTGCTGGCTATTGTGTATTCACGAAATGCCGCCATATTTGATGATATAATACTGTTTTCGTCGCGTCATCTTCCCACAGCATGTATATTTGTACTTTCACTTTTTGTCTTTAAAGCATTCATTCCTTTTTTTCCTTCATTTGCGCTTTATACCCTCACCGGCAGAATACTTCCTTACAGAATTGCCGCATTTTTTGTCAATCTTGCAGGCGCAGCTCTTGTAAATACGATAACGTATATGAAAGGCGCGGTAAAAAAACGTGCGGTATCAGATGAAAAGCGTCCTGAAAAGAGCAGAAAAAAACAGGTGATAGCGCCGCTTTACAGGTATAAACTCGTAGAAAAAGCCGATATGCTTTTTAGAAGATTTAAAAATGCAATAAGCGGCGGTGATTTCAAAACAATGGTTATCTTCGGATTATCACCTATTGCCCCGTTCAAATCTTTCGGAGCCGCGTGCGGAAGGTCGGGTACAGATTTCAGAATATACATTGCAGGTACGCTTATCGGCGTTATTCCCAAGATAACTGCAGCAACATTTCTCGGCAAGAGCCTTTCAGACCCTGATTCACCTGTTTTCTTTCTTTCACTGACAATAACCGTTGCTGTAACAGTCGCATCGGCGCTCATTGTCCTCAGAACATCCCCTAAAAAAAAATGAAATTGTGTAAAAGCTGTTTTAATGGATAACAACTGAAGATATCAATTGATTATTGAATGCACACGAAAAACAATGCACACACATGGCGTTTTGTCGTGCGCAGCGAAAGGTGGTATTTTATGAAAACATCGGTTACCGACACATTTACACTTTCCAATGGAGTGAAGATACCGTGTCTCGGTTTTGGAACATGGCAGTCCTCTCCTGAAGATGCAGCTAACTCGGTGAGGCATGCTATTTTAAGCGGATACCGTCACATAGATACTGCGGCACAATACGGCAATGAGCCGGATGTAGGACGCGGTATCAGGGAAAGCGGGATTGCGCGTAATGAGATATTTCTTACAAGTAAATTATGGAACGATGAGAGAGGATATGAAACGACTCTGAGGGCATTTGAACAGTCTCTCAAAAATCTCGGTACGGATTATCTCGACCTTTATCTTATTCATTGGCCGGCTGCTCCACACAGATTTTCGAACTGGAAGGAGCTTAACATCGGCACATGGAAGGCTTTTGAAAAGCTTTACAAAGAGGGAAGAATAAGAGCTATAGGCGTATCTAATTTTCTTCCACACCATCTTGACCCGCTTCTTTCTGAAGCTGAGATCATCCCAATGGTAAATCAGATAGAGATTCATCCGGGTATGCTCCAGCCAGAGACCGTGAAGGCATCTGAAGACAAGGGAATGCTTATTGAGGCATGGAGTCCGCTGGGAACCGGCAGAATGCTTAAAAATGAAACGCTTATTTCCATTGCAGCTAAATACGGTAAATCAACTGCTCAGCTCTGCCTAAGATGGGTTATTCAGCACGGTTATCTTCCTCTTGCCAAATCTGTCACTCCGTCGAGAATAGAGGAAAACATGAATATATTTGACTTTACTATCACAGACGATGACATGTATACGATTGACTCTATGGAATATTTCGGAGGCTCAGGTTTCGATCCTGACAAAGTCGATTTTTGAGTATTTGCTATATTGAAAATGATATGTATTTTTATACATAGGCAGTTTCATTACACGAAGTTGTCGTTTCCTTTCCATAATTCGGCATGGTATTCAGACTCTGCGTTTACATTGAAAAAAGCTTCCCGGACATTTGTCCGGGAAGCTTTTTTCAATGTAAAATCTTGAAATACCACTCAAGGATATCATCTGTGTGCTGTAAGACAGACCTTACCGCCACAGATAAGCGATAAGAGAGGTATTATTCGTAATAGGATATGGTGAGGAGTTCAAGAGCGCCGCCCCATCCAGCAGAAGTTATGCAGTCGGATATCTTGATATAAAGAGCTCCGTATATTTCATACTCATAAGGATCTATCACTATGTCGGTCATGTTCTCTCCGCCGATATAGTCGCCGCTTGAAGCAAAGTAACTATCAAACTCAGCGGTACCGAGATACTGGTTATACAGATCCTGATACTCGCTTGTCTTTGAGAAGTCAACAACCTCTATCCAATCCTGACCGTTTGAAGAAATCTCGACGAGGTAGTTCTGAGCAATCTTAAGGGCAATCTTGGGGCTGACGAGGTCTCTTATCTCGATACGGTAAATGAAGTAGGAATTTCCGTCTGCGTATCTTCTTGTTTCATTTGCGCTTGCCGTGTTTTCAAAGAGATACTCTTCGTCCTCTCCATATCCGTTTACAGCAACAGAAACGGCGGTTTCTACCATGTCTGCAGACGGATAATTCGGGGTGCCCTGTGAGTCATCAAGAGATGTGGCCTCAGGCGCCGTTCCTTCCTTATAGGAGCAGATGTCGATCTGATTGATAGTGCCTCCCCATCCGTCAGCGGGGTTGCAGTCCATTATGTATACATAGAATTCTCCGACATATCCGAGCTCCGCCGGATCTATCACGAGTTCGGTTTTGTTGGATCCTGCGACGTAAGTGCCATTTTCATTAAATCCTTCAGGAGGGAACTGATCGGCTATGTCATTGAAGTTTCCTATAACGTCCATGTCTTCATAATCAGCTTCAATGTCCTGTGTGGCGTAGACAAGATAGTTTTGTCTGATATGCAATACAACGTATCCCTCAATGAGATCGGAAAGATTGAACTAGTAGAGAATATATCCGTTGTTATCGGCAAATCTCTCGTTGAGGTTTGCACCGGCCGTATTTACTATTATATAATCGGCGTCCTCATTGTTCTTGTTGACTTTGATGGACTGAACGTCAAGGTAATATTCCTTGCCTGGGTCTCTCGTAACGGGAGCCGGGGGCTCTGTGGCTGCAGTAGTCTGCTCCATAGTGGTAGTCGTCTGTGCTTCGGTTGTAGTGGTGGGTGCTGTGGAAAACGGGGTCGTTTCCTGAACTGAAGATACAGCGTCCGTATTCTCTGTTGCCTCAGTAGTGTTTGAGTCGTTATCGCACGAAACGAGCAATACAACGGAAACGAGTAAAAGCAATACGGTCAAAAGCAGTAATGTCTTCTTCATGTTTACCTCCGATTTTGTGATTTGGCAATATCTTTTGATAAATATCACCCTATGTGATATACTACACGTTGATTATAGACTATTTATTAAAGAAAATCAATAGTTTTTTTGTTAAAAAATGTTTTTTCTTAATTTTTTTATATCTGCAGACACAATCATCACAATAATTGCTTAATATGTCGTGCATGTATGGTCTCAAATCGTATTGATTTAAGTAAAACGAAGGAGAAGATTGTGTAGTTTTCAGGGGTCATGCCGCCGCAGGACGAAATAAGAATGTCACGGGACGAGAGTTTCATTTATGCAGCGGTCAGTGATCCAGTTATCTCTGTAATAGCTGTTTGATCTGAATTGGTCTCCTATTTCTTTCATTTTTCTGAACATTTTTTCCTTTAATTCAGATTTTATATCTGCATATTCGGGATCAGAGGAAAGATCATTTTTCTGCAATTTGTCCCTTTCATTGTCAAACAAAAGTTCTTTTCCGTCTTTTTTGTATACTGCGTATGTGTATTTTTTCGTTCTGATGGCGCGCCATTCGTTTCCGTCTCCAAATACGGCGGTGGGACCGGTACACATCATCAGGGAGCCGTCGTCGCGTTCGGCCGTTCCGTCAATTTCATCGCGCTTATCCGTTCCCTGAACTCCTTCCGGTACAGGCAGTCCCATGTATGATAACAGCGTCGGCATTATATCCACTGTGTTGAAATCTGCGCTGCATATTCCGGGAGTAAACTCTTTTCCGCGGATAAGAAAGGGAACTCTGACTGCCTCATCATAGAATATGTTTTTGGCGCGTCTTCCGTGTGCACCGAAAAGCTCTCCGTGGTCAGAAGTAAATACAAGTATAGAGTTTTCATCAAGACCCAGTTCCTTGACGGCTGACACTATTCTTCCGAAGTTATAGTCGAGATTTGCTGTCATGGCATAATAAACCCTGCGCCACTCTTCGAGGCAGGAACGTTCTTCCGATGACAGCTTTGCCCAGTCATCGGCATACGGGTCATTGAATGGAAGATAGTTATCCGGATTCGGAAAATCAACGTTTCTGAACATCTCATAATATTTTTCCGGAACATTCTCTTTTACCCAAGGGTCGTGCGGGGTTCCTATTGACAGAAAAAGCGCAAACGGTTTGTCTGAGGAAGCCATAGCTTTGAGACGCTCAATTGCCATGTCAGTCTGGCAATCAGGCTCATAACCGTCGTAATATATCTTTTCCTTCGAATCCAAATGATAATACGCCTTGGGCGAATAGTATTCATGATGAAAATTGTATCCGGCAAAAAAATCGTTAAAACCGAGTCTGCCGCATTCTGGTATGTAGGAATTATCGGGATTGAAGTGGTCTCCGAGTTTGTTTGCCCACATGTGCCATTTTCCTATATAACATGTCTCGTATCCGTTTTCCGAAAGTACATTCGCAAAGGTCCTGTGATTCTGATTTATTCTTATCTCATTTATAACCATGCCTGTAGAAGTTGTGTATTTTCCTGTAAAAAGCGAAGCACGGTACGGCGCGCAGACAGGATGTCCTGATACCGCATTGTCCATTATTACAGATTCTTTTGAAAATGCGTCAATGTTCGGCGTTACCGCTTTCTTGTCGCCGTTGTATCCCACTGATGAATACCTGAGCTGATCTGCAAACACATAAATGAGATTTGGTTTTTTCATAAGCGCCTCCGTTAGAAACTACTTCTGCATGTCCGGTACCATTATATCATCAAAAAGCAAAACAATCAAGCATTAATATTGAAATTTTAATGAATGCATGTCTGTCTCCGTGATTTTATGTAATAAAATGAATACTCCCGGGATGAGATTTAAGACTTACCTCACTACCGGGAGTATTTTTTCTTTTTAAATCAGTCGTTGCAATATTTTTGCCAGGGAAAAGACTTCATTATGATCTCGGACTCTTTATGTTTGCCTGAGCTGCCGCAAGTCTTGCTATCGGAACACGGAAGGGAGAGCATGATACATAGTCGAGCCCAATTGTGTGGCAGAACTCAACAGATGACGGATCTCCTCCGTGCTCGCCGCATATACCAATAGACATTTCCGGACGTACAGAACGTCCGAGGTCAACAGTCATTTTCATGAGTTTTCCAACGCCTACTGTATCAATACGGGCAAACGGATCGGACTCATATATCTTGTGATCGTAGTAAGCACCGAGGAACTTGCCGGCATCGTCACGGCTGAACCCAAAGGTCATCTGTGTAAGGTCGTTGGTTCCGAAGCAGAAGAACTCCGCTTCTTTAGCTATCTCGTCAGCTGTGAGGGCAGCACGCGGTATCTCGATCATTGTTCCGACAAGATACTTGAGCTCTACGCCAGCGGCTGCGATCTCTTCATCGGCAACAGCAACGACTACATCCTTGACAAACTTAAATTCTTTGACCTCGCCGGTGAGAGGAATCTCGATTTCGGGAACTATCTTCCAATCGGGATGTCTCTTCTGCACATTGATTGCGGCGCGTATAACCGCTCTGGTCTGCATCTTGGCTATCTCAGGATATGTCACAGCAAGACGGCATCCGCGGTGTCCCATCATCGGGTTGAATTCATGCAGGGAAGCGATTATGTTCTTTATTGTTTCTACGCTCTTTCCCTGGGTATTGGCAAGAAGCTCTATATCCTTTTCGTCTGTGGGTACAAACTCATGAAGCGGGGGATCGAGGAAACGTATGACGACAGGGTAGCCTTCAAGCGCCTCGTACAGCTTCTCAAAATCTCCCTGCTGAAGGGGAAGTATCTTTTCGAGCGCTGCTTCTCTCTCTGCAACTGTATCAGAGCAGATCATTTCACGTATAGCGGCAATTCTGTCGCTTTCGAAGAACATGTGCTCGGTACGGCAAAGACCGATTCCCTCGGCTCCGAGTTCTCTTGCCTTTGCAGCATCCTTCGGAGTATCTGCATTTGTGCGCACCTTCAGCTTGCGGTACTTGTCCGCCCATGCCATGATTCTGCCGAATTCGCCGGTTATCGAAGCGTCAACTGTAGGTATAGCCTCACCGTAAACATTTCCGGTTGAACCGTCTATAGAAATTATGTCACCCTCGGTATATGTCTTACCACCGACAGTAAACTTCTTGTTCTCCTCGTCCATAGCTATTTCTGAGCATCCGGAAACACAGCAGGCTCCCATTCCGCGCGCAACAACTGCAGCGTGGCTGGTCATACCGCCGCGCACGGTAAGAATACCCTGCGAAGCCTTCATGCCTTCAATATCTTCGGGAGATGTTTCAAGACGTACAAGAACAACCTTTTTGCCGGCAGCCTTCCATGCCTTGGCATCCTCTGCAGAGAACACTACCTGTCCGCATGCAGCTCCGGGAGATGCGGCAAGACCTCTTGCAATAGGCTTCGCTGCCTTGAGAGCCTTGGCGTCAAACTGCGGGTGGAGAAGTGAATCGAGGTTACGGGGATCTATCATGAGAACTGCCTGCTGTTCGGTTATCATTCCCTCATCAACAAGGTCGCAGGCGATTTTGAGAGCTGCTTTCGCCGTTCTCTTGCCGTTTCTTGTCTGGAGCATGTAAAGATGCTTGTCCTCAATGGTGAATTCCATATCCTGCATGTCATGATAGTGATTCTCAAGAGTATTGCATATCTGTGTGAACTGCTCAAACACTTCGGGCATCACTTCTGCCATCTTGGCTATGGGCATAGGCGTGCGGATACCTGCCACAACGTCCTCGCCCTGAGCGTTCATGAGGAATTCGCCCATCAGCTTCTTTTCACCTGTAGCAGGGTCACGTGTGAACGCAACTCCGGTTCCAGATGTCTCGCCCATGTTTCCGAATGCCATCATCTGAACGTTGACAGCCGTTCCCCATGAATAAGGTATATCGTTGTCACGGCGATATACGTTCGCACGGGGGTTATCCCATGAACGGAAGACAGCTTTTACAGCGCCCATGAGCTGCTCTTTGGGATCGGTGGGAAAATCGCTTCCTATCTTTGCCTTGTACTCGGCTTTGAACTGCGAAGCAAGCTCCTTGAGATCATCGGCAGTGAGCTCAACGTCAAGTGTGACGCCTCTTTCTTCTTTCATCTTGTCTATAAGCTGCTCAAAATATTTCTTTCCGACTTCCATTACGACGTCGGAGTACATCTGAATAAATCTTCTGTAGCAGTCCCATGCCCATCTGGGGTTGCCTGACTTCTTTGCCATTACATTGACAACATCCTCATTGAGACCGAGGTTGAGGATCGTGTCCATCATGCCAGGCATGGAAGCCCTTGCTCCGGAACGAACGGAAACGAGAAGAGGATTCTCAAGGTCTCCGAACTTCTTTCCCGTTATTGTCTCCATTTTGTCGATGTATTCCATGATCTGTGCCATGATCTCGGGATTGATCTGCTTTCCGTCCTCATAGTACTTGGTGCATGCCTCAGTGGTGATCGTAAATCCCTGAGGAACGGGAAGTCCAAGGTTAGTCATCTCGGCAAGGTTGGCTCCTTTTCCCCCGAGAAGTTCACGCATACCGGCGTTTCCTTCGGTAAACAGATAAACATACTTCTTTGCCATTTTTTGACCTCCAAAGGTTGTATTATTTTTCCATAAGCCAAGATATATTATATCAACACGTAGGGAAAAATGAAATAGAAAACCAAATTATTTACAATTAATTAACTTTTTTTGAAGAGTACGTCACACAAAACACATCTTTCGCTCTTGAAATGATTATAATTTTGTTATAGAATATGATGTAATCGTGTTTGTAAAAAAATAAATGGCTCAGAAAAATAAATGGCTCAGAATGATTTTGAACCGCGTACACTGTTATGCCAATCTGGCCTGCCACTTGTTTAATGATTTTCCGGAGGTGTGATAATGGAATCCGATACGACATCACAGATATCTTTTCCGTCTGATGCTCAGCTTGAAAGGGCTGCAGAAATACTTTCAAGAGCTGAAATAAATCCAGATACAGAGCTCTGCTTTGAAAAGCTCTGCTCGCTCTGTGCTGTGGGACTTATAGATTTTGACGAGGCTTCGTGTTTTAAGGATCGCGTTGCCGGATTTGAGTTCACTCAAAAATTCACAAGAAACGTATTGCTTGATTTTGTTCGAAGCGGAGTTGTTTTTCTGTCCTTTGACGGTGTCATAATATCTCCTTTTGCCCGTATAGGAAAAGGTACGATAATCCATCCATTCACACAAATCAGGAAAAATGTCATAATCGGTGAAAATTGTGTTCTGGGTCCGTCATCTGTGATAGAAAACTGCACTGTAGGTCAAAAAACGGTTCTGAATGCTGTTCAGGCATACGATTCAGTTATAAAGGATTCTGTCAAAATAGGGCCTTTCTGTCATATACGTCCCGGAAGCGTCATTGAAAACGGCGTCAAGATTGGCGACTTTGTGGAAGTTAAAAATTCGGTTGTAGGGGAAGACACCCATGCCTCGCATCTTACCTATATCGGGGACAGCGATGTCGGAAAGAGAGTTAATTTCGGGTGTGGCACGGTGTGTGTGAATTACAACGGATATGAAAAAAACCGTTGTGTTATCGGAGACGATGCTTTCATAGGGTGTAATACAAATCTTGTGGCGCCTGTAGTCATAGGAAACGGCGGATATACAGCTGCCGGCTCCACAATAACCAACGATGTTCCGGACGGTTCGCTTGCAATAGCCCGCGCAAGGCAGGTGAACAAGGACGGATGGGCTGATAGTTTCAGAAAAAAGCACGGTAAAAACGGGAAGTAGTACCATACACGCAAGCTAAACGCCTTTCAACAACTTAAAGATGTTCCTGTGCACAACAACATACAGCAAAATATAAATACTGAACTGCCGCGCATACGATCGCGGCGGAATATAACATTATGAAAAGCATTTTTGAAATTCTTGGTATTCAGGTAAAAGAAAAAAACATTGCTGAGGATTCAGGCTCAGCTCCTGTATCCGCCATTGTGGCGTGCCTCGGAAACCCAGGCAGAGAATATCTTTTTACGCGTCACAATGCCGGATTTATGTGCGCCGACATGATCTGCGAAAAGCTTTCGGAAAGGCTGACGCGTTCAAAATTCAGTTCGCTCTGCTCCGACATAACCTATAAAGACATTCGCTTTCTTCTTATGAAGCCTCAGACCTTTATGAACAACTCAGGTCAGGCAGTTAGAGAGGCGGCTGCATTTTATAAGATCCCCGCTCAGAAAATAATTGTTGTATCAGATGATATAATGCTTGACGTAGGCAGGATAAGAATACGGTCAAAGGGCAGCGACGGAGGTCAAAAGGGACTCAAGAGCATAATCTATCAGTTGCAGAGCGATGAATTTCCACGTGTCAGAATAGGCGTTGGAAAAAAACCGTCTGCCGATTATGATACCGCCGCCTGGGTTCTGGCGGACATACCCGCCGGTGACAGGGCGCTGTTCAAAGACGCTCTGTCGCGTGCTGCCGACGCCGTATTCATGCTCCTTGAAGGGAAGAGCCAGGAGGCAATGAACATTTACAACGGGTGAGTCTTTTGCGGCATGTCATAGATATTTTACTTTGCCATGTACCAATAGACTGAAATATGTCAGAATATTCCGAAGACGTGCATTACTCTTTCAGATATAAATGACTTTAAATGAGTTTCGGTATGACTAAATATGAGTTTTTATGGCGCGGCATTCAGAACGCAGCCAGTCCTTTGTCTTTCATTACATGTCTGCACACTTCCTGCCTTCTGTACGTTTTTGCTGTCGTTTTGCAGATGTGTCGTGTGAAAGATCTTTACATCTCATGACAATTCGGATTTACGGAACGGACCTTATATAATGAACAATTTTATTATCGATGCTTTCAAAAAAGACAAGACATATTCCGGCCTGGTAAAATGTATTAAAGAACAGTCCGGAAAAAAATTTCCCCTGCTTGCAGGCGGACTGTGCACGGGAGCAGTGTGCGCTATGTGCGCCTCACTTGTTTCCGATTTTCCCGAAAAAACTCCCGCTCTTCTAATAATGCCAAACGAGCGCGACTGCGCCGCTCTTGCAGCATCTTTTTATGATTACGGTGTGAAGGCTGACATATATACCCTGCGTGATATGGTGATGCAAAATATCGTCGCATCCCATGAATTTGAGCATGAGCGGTTAGCTGTTCTGAATGACATACTCGACCGGAATTGCGATATAGTTATAACCGTGCCTGACGCCCTTCTGCAGTATACTATACCGCCTGAAACGCTGCGTTCTCTCTCTATGACTGTAAACAGCGGTCAGGAATACGATATACCTGAGCTTTGCGCCTTTCTGACAGCCTGCGGATACTCGTCCGCCGATACCGTTGATTCAGTGGGACAGTTTTCAAGAAGAGGCGGAATAATGGATATTTTCCCGCCAAACCTTAGAAATCCGGTTAGGATAGAATTTTTTGACACAGAAATCGACAGAATGGCTCAGTTTGACGTCATATCACAGAGATGTACTGAGAGTATAGACAGCTTCAGAATAACTCCTGTAAGAGAAGTGATATCGTCAGAGGAAAAAAGAAAAGAGCTTTCTGTCCTTGTCAGAAACAATGCGAGGAAAGCGTCGGTTGAAAGGGTGAAAGATTCCCTGTATGAGGAGCTTGAAACCCTAAGCTCCGGAAAAGAGCTCAACTGTATCGACAAGTATATTTCGTTTGTATATCCTGAAAAAAAGTGTCTGCTTGACTATTTTGACAACAATTCACTGTTGATGGTGTATGAATACACGCAGATAATGAACAGGGCGAGAGCTTATGAGTGGCAGGAGACCGAAAGCATAAAATCTTTACTTGCCGAAGGCTTACTTATTCCGCAATATAGTGAATATTCTCTATCAAAGGAAGTACTTGAAGAGCGAATAAAGAGTACACCGGTTTTGATAATAAACAGTTTCGTGTCATCAATGGCTTCGTTTCGCTTTGACGGCGTTTTCGGATTCACGACTAAGCAAACTGCAAACTGCTTTGACAACCTTGCTGTACTTTACGAAGAGCTTTATGACTACAGGAATCTCGGTTACAGGGTTTTCGTACTTACCGAGAACAGACAGGCAGCTGAGAATCTTTCCTCAATGCTGTCACAGAGCGGTTACACGAGTTCGCTGGGTTATGATGACGATGGAAGCAGTATAGTGATACTTCCGAGTCCAAGGATACAGGGATTTGAATTTTCAAGTATAAAGACAGCCGTGCTTTCGACTTCGCGCGGAATAAACTCTATGCCGGCTCCAGTTTCAAAGGGCAGAAAGAAATCCGCGAAGGATTCAAATACAGAAAAGGTTTTCTCATATACTGACCTTGACGAAGGCGATTATGTTGTACATGAAAAATACGGAATAGGTCGTTATATAGGAACAAGAAGCCTTCTTGTCGAAGGCGCGAGAAAGGATTTCGTACAGATACAGTACGCCGGTACAGACGTACTCTATTTGCCTTGCAACCAGCTCGATGCAATATCCAAATACATCGGTGCATCCGGAGAGGATGTTGAAATAAAGCTTTCCAAGATGGGCGGACCGGAGTGGGTCAAAGCAAAGACAAAGGTAAAGGCTGCCGCCAAGGATATGGCAAAGCAGCTTATAAATCTTTATGCTAAACGACTCCGTCTTGAAGGGCACGCGTTCCCTCCGGATTCGGCAATTGAGAAGGAATTTGCCGATAACTTTGAGTATGACGAAACGCAGGGGCAGATAAATGCCATCAGAGATATTACAAGAGACATGGAGGCATCTCATCCGATGGACCGTCTGCTTTGCGGTGACGTCGGATATGGTAAAACAGAGGTTGCAATGCGCGCTGCGTTCAAGGCAGTATGCGACGGCAAGCAGGTGGCAATTCTCGTGCCTACTACAATTCTCGCTCTGCAGCACTATGAGACTCTCTTGTCAAGAATGCGCGGATTTCCTGTAAGTATTGACATGCTTTCGCGTTTCAGAACTGCAAAGCAGCAGGCATTATCGCTTCGCAAGATAGCGCGCGGAGAGACTGATATAATAGTCGGAACACACCGCATACTCTCAAAAGACATAGAATTTCACGATTTAGGTCTTATAATTATAGACGAAGAACAGCGCTTTGGGGTGGCACAAAAAGAAAAGCTGCGCCAGATTGCAGAAAATGTCGATACACTGACTCTTACCGCTACTCCTATTCCGCGTACACTTAACATGGCAATGACGGGTATACGCGACATGTCTGTTCTTGAGGAAGCGCCCGGAGACAGATTCCCTGTACAAAGCTACGTCACCGAGTATGATGAGGTGATAATATTTGACGCAATAAAACGCGAGTTGAGACGCGGAGGACAGGTTTTTTATCTCTGCAACCGGATAGAACGCATGGAAAAAACAGCGGCTATGATTTCAAAAGAAATACCGGAAGCGCGGATCGCCGTTGCAAACGGACAGATGGAAAAAGAGGATCTTTCCGATATATGGCATTCTCTTATAACGGGAGATACGGATATTCTTGTCTGTACTACTATAATAGAGACCGGCGTAGACGTTCCCAATGCAAATACACTGATTATTGAGGACGCCGACAAGATGGGACTTTCTCAGCTTCATCAGCTCCGCGGAAGGGTAGGGCGTTCCTCGCGCCGCGCGTATGCATATTTCACATACCCGAAAAACAAGGTGCTTACCGAAATAGCCGCTAAAAGACTGTCTGCTATACGAGATTTTACAGAGTTCGGCGCCGGATTCAAGGTCGCTATGAGAGACCTCGAAATAAGAGGCGCGGGAAACATACTTGGTGCTGAGCAGCATGGAAACATGGCTTGTGTAGGGTACGAGATGTACATGCGTCTTCTTGAGGAAGCGATTCTTGAGGAAAAAGGCGGAAAATCTGCCCCGAAGATACCGGAATGTACGATAGATTTCAATATAGATGCATATATACCCGAAAACTATATTTCAAATTCCAATCAGCGTCTTGAGGCATACAAAAAAATTTCTCTTATCAGGACAAATGAGGATATGCTTGATGTAAGCGACGAGCTTCTTGACCGATTCGGACCTATGCCTGATTCCGTTGCTTCTCTGGTAAATATTTCGCTTCTCAGAAGCATAGCCTCACAGGCGGGATTGTCCCGCGTTGAATACAAGGACAAAACGATAATCTACTATCCTGAGAAAATTAACGTACAGGCATGGTCTGCTCTGGCAGCTGAAAATAACGGAAAACTCCTGATGTCATTCACACAGCGTCCGTATATATCCTGCCGGGTAAAAAATTCTGATTGGGCGCTCGACGTGTCTATAAAGCTTTTGAAGAGTTATCTCAGGATCGCATCGCAAAATAATGATGCTTCCTCTTAATACGCATCAAAACAATCCAAATCACCTTCAACCTATGGAGCTAAAATGAAAGAAAAGCTGAAAAAGTGTCCAAAAGGACAGAAAGTAACACCATCAGACCGCAAATCAAGGGAGAATACAGGCTGTCTCATATTGCGGAAGAGACTTGCCCTTGCGGCTGCAATTACAGTGATATTGTGCATGACTATCCTCCTCCTTTCCTCATGTTCGGAAAAAGACCCTGTCGTTCTTGAATACGACGGAGTAAATATTACAGAAAAAATGTACAATTACTGGTTTATAACCCTCAAAAAGTATTATGTCGACCAGTATTCCGATATAACCGATTCTCAGGAAAGCTGGAACACAGAGCTCGGTGATACAGGACAGACATACGCACAATTTGTAGACGCCAAAATTAAGGACCAGATATGTTATTACCTTGCCGGAAATGTGCTGTTCAAGGAATACGGATTAAAGCTTGAGGATTCGGTAAAAGAAAATATCCAGCTTGAAATAGACGACGCCATAAATTCGTTTGGCTCCCGCTCACAGTACAATTCGTATCTTGAACGCAATTACGGAATAGATTCAAACGATATGTACAGCATAAAAGTATTTGAACAGAAATTTTACCGCCTGTACGAATATCTTTACGACGAGGACACAGGGACTGAGATGGCTACAGATGAGGAAAAAGACGAATATTTTCTCAATAACTACGCCCGCATAAAATACCTCATGGTCCTCAAGAAATACGATTACAAATATGATGAGGACGGAGACCGTGTCACTGACAGTACAGGAAACTACGTGCTCGAATCGATTTCCGATGAAGAAGCTGCTGCCAGGAAAGACCTTGCTACACTTTACTACAACAATATCAAAGACGGGAGCAAAACTATGGATGAGTATCTCGAAGAGAAATATTCAGATATAGCAAAGACTTTTCCGAACGGCTACTATGTAGTGCAAAATATATATTACAGCACCCTTTTTACTACTACAATAATAACTGCGGCGTTTGATATTGAGCCAGGCGAGGTCACCATGACGGAAAATGAAGACGCTTACTTCATAATTGAGCGTCTTGAGCTTGAAGAAAAGGCGTACGAAGGTGCTGACAAGAGCCAGTTTTCAAATCTGTCGGAATATGCAGTAGGGGAAAAATTCACAGCTAAGTTTGGTGAAATAATAGACGCCGCGTATGAAAATGAGAACATAACCGGAGAATATTCTGTTCTTACCGTCGATTGATATGCGGCGCGTCATACGGAGGAATCATGAAAATAAAAGCAGTTACGTTTAACCTCAGAATGGAAAACATCTCTGACAAAAGAAATTATTTTTTCAACCGCGCGCCACTTGTACTGAAAAAAATTAGGTCAGAGAAACCTGACATAATAGGTTTTCAGGAGGCGACAGACAGGATATATGAGTGGCTGCGCGCAAACCTTTATGAGTATACCATTGTCGGAACCGGGCGGAACATGGATTTTACAGGCGAAGCATGTCCGGTTGCATTTCTCAAAGACCGTTTTGAGCTTTATTCGCTCGACCAGTTTTGGCTTTCACCCACACCGGGTATTCCCGGCTCGCGTTATGAAGACCAGAGCGTGTGTCCGCGGATATGTACCGTATGCAGGATTCGCAAGAAGGGCACGTCGGATATAATCGCTTTCTACAACACCCATCTTGACCATATCGGAGAGACGGCTCGGCTTCTCGGTATAAAGCAGGTACTTGAAAGGATTGAGCGCGACAATTCCGAATTTCCTTGTCACGTCGTACTTACAGGGGATATGAATGCATCTCCGGATGAAAGCTCTATAGCTGTAGCCACGAGCTACGCATGCGGAATAAACGGCGGGTATTTAAAAGACGTCAGCAGTGCAGTTACCATGAGTTATCACGGGTACAAGGGATATTTCTCCGAACATGCGAATGATTTTGTCCAGAAAATTGATTACATATTCACCGATGAGGCTTGTGAGTCATCATGTCCTGAACTATGGGACTGTTGTGAGGATGGTGTCTTTCTTTCAGACCATTTTCCTGTTTCTGTACTTATCGACACCGACGGATGTTCTCAAGAGAAAAAATAATACGACGTATGATACGTATCGGAAATCCATCCAAAATCAAACTGCCCGCCCAAGACCGACGACATAATTTTATCAGAAATATCAAACAAAATAAGTCAAACGAAGCGAAAGGAAGGATTGTCATGGGAGTAGCTGATTTTTTTAAGAACGTTGGTACAAGTATAGGCAAGACAGTCGGAAAAACAGCCGACAAAATAGACGATGCCGTCGATGTGCAGAAAATCAAATACAAAATATCAAAAAAACAGGATGAAATAACCTATCTTCAGACAGAGCTCGGTAAAAAAATGCTCGCTGTATATGCTGAAACAGGTGAAGCAGATATCGCATCTATAGAAAAGACCTATTCCGAAATATGCAGAATAAAAGAAGAAATAGAAGCACTCAACGCTGTCAAAGCTGAAAAAAGAGGAGATAAAATATGTCCGGGGTGCTCGGCGGTCATATCAAAGGATGACGAATACTGCTCAAAATGCGGCATGAAGGTTGCATGTGAAACGAAGTCGGAAGGGCAGGAACAGGGCGCTTCTTCCGAAAACGGAAATTCACAGGGTGACGGGACATACAGATGTGGGGATGACAAGACGGAATAACGAATCAAACCCCATAATGCATTGTGCGCTTTTCACTGAGCTTCATTGTCGCTTGAAATGGCGCCGCTGATTGCGGGGACTATTTAAGATACTGCTACTGCATGTTAAAATACTGCGTACAGTTACTTATCCGCCGGATTAATATGATGCATGTATGGCCGCACACGCAGAATGAATCCGTACTATGATTCATGACGTGTTTTACCGTTTTGAATAAAAAAAAACTACGATATATGGCATAAATTTATAAAAAAGCTATTGCAAAACACATTTTGTCGTGTTATAATGTGGGACAGAAGTATAGAAGATGATGGAAGAGCGTGCAAACACTCTTCCATCTTTTATGAAGCGGGGTAAAATAAATTGTCAAAGAGCAGGTCAAAGGTCACTCAGATAGTGTACGACGCAATAGCTCCGGTGGTAAAAGGGCTGGGTTTTGATATCTGGGATATTGAATATAAAAAAATAGGTGCAGACTATCACCTTATAGTCACTATTGACAGTGCGAAAGAAGAGGGTGTTGATATTGATGACTGTGAGCTGGTTCACAGAGCTATAGATCCTGTTCTTGATGAGACCGACCCTATAGAGGATTCCTATTATCTTGATGTAAGCTCTCCGGGAATAGAAAGAACACTGCGAACCAAGGAACATTTTTCCGCCTGCAACGGGGAGAAAATTTTAATAAAGCTCTTTTCACCCCAGAACGGTAAAAAAGAGTTTTCCGGCGTACTGGAATATGATACTGAAATGTCGTCTGTCACGATTGTCGGTGACGACGGCGAAAAAAACACATTTGCCTTCGATGATATTGCAAAGGCGAATGTATGCTTCGATATCTGACATAAAAGCACACACGGGATTGTGCCTCAATAGTAAATCAGTTGTATGGCTTACAGCCAGTATCCGACTGTTTGATATGCTTGATTTTTATACAATGCGATATAATGTTTGAAAGGCTTGGAACATGAAATGAACAGCGAACTGTTTGCCGCCCTTGAAATGCTTGAAAAGGAAAAGGGCATACCGAAGGAATACATGCTTGAAAAGGTTGAAGCGGCCCTTATAAGCGCTTTTAAAAGAGAAAACGGCGGAACGAGCAATGTGAGAGTTGCAATAGATTCCGACAAAAAGGATATAAAGGTGTATCAGCTCAAGGATGTGGTCGAAAATGTGGAGAACGAGACAACTCAGATATCACTTGAGGATGCAAAAAAAATAAGTCGCAGATACACTCTCGGATCCGTAGCAGAAATCGAAGTCAAACCGAAAAACTTCAGAAGACTTTCGGCACAGACGGCAAAGCAGGTTATAATTCAGGGAATAAGAGAAGCTGAGCGCGGTATGATGATAAAAGAATATGAAGAAAAGAAAGAAGAGGTCATAACCGCGGTAGTACAGAAGATAGATGATGTCAGCGGCAATGTTGTTGTCGATACCGGAACGAGCATGGCAACGCTTCTGAAAAACGAACAGATACCAGGAGAGGTGTTCGCCGTAGGAGATCATATAAAGGTCTTTGTGATGGAGGTCAAAAAGGAGCTGCGCGGTCCGATTGTCACGCTGTCGAGAACACATCCTCATATGGTCAAGAGATTATTTGAGCTTGAGGTCCCTGAAATTCAGGACGGAACGGTGGTTATAAAAGCGATAACAAGAGAAGCCGGTTCGCGTACAAAGATAGCTGTGGCGTCAAGAGTACAGGGAGTTGACCCGGTGGGTGCATGTATCGGAAACAAAAGAGTACGTATAGACAGTATTCTCTCTGAAATATGCGGAGAAAAAATAGACATTATAAAATACAGCGAGATTCCGGAAGAATTTATTGAAGCAGCTCTTTCGCCCGCAAGAATAAAAAGTGTTCTCATAGACGGCGAGCATTCGTGTCAGGTGTTCGTTGACCCTGACCAGCTTTCACTTGCTATAGGAAAGGAAGGTCAGAACGCCCGACTTGCCGCAAGACTTACGGGATTTAAAATCGATATTAAGACCGAAAAGCAGGAATAATATTCAGTAACGCCGGTATTTATAAGGCGCTTTCGTGAGGTTGTGATATGCCCGTGAACGGTAAAACAAAAAGTGTTCCGATGCGCAGATGTGTCGGTTGCATGGGTCAGTTTGAAAAAAAACTTCTCATCCGTGTTGTGCGAGCTCCAGACGGAACCGTTTCACTTGATTTCAGCGGAAAAAAATCGGGACGCGGAGCATATATATGCAAAAGTACAAGTTGCCTGAAAAAGGCAATCAAATCAAAAAGACTTGAAAAAAATCTGGAATGTGCTATTCCTGAGGAAGTTTATAACAGACTTGAAGGTGAACTGTCGGATAATGAATGAGAACCATATGCCCAGGGACAGATTTCTGTCCTCCCTCGGTATAGCCAAAAAAGCTGGTAAAATAATTGCCGGGTCCAATATGGTAGCCTCCTATATAAGGAATGATAACATACCGGCCCTGGTCATCCTTTCATGTGATGCGTCGGGAAACACGCGAAAGCTCGTTCACGATGTTTGCAGATACAGAAATGTGACACTTGAAGATACAGAATATTCCATGGATGCTCTGGCAAATGCGATCGGAGCTTTACATCCTGTCTCGTGCGTGGCTATTACTGACACGGGACTTGCAAATATGTTAAGAGAAAAATTACTCGCGAACGTTTCGCAGGGAGGTATGACGGCGGATGGCAGATTTTAATTACAGAATCAACTCACTTGCCAAAGAACTTAATATGAAGAGCAAGGAAATCATTGAACTTCTTGCAAACGGTGGTTTTCCTGCCAAGGCTAACCATATGGCTCAGCTCACTGAAGATGAATTCAGCTATATACTCGACACGCTTACAAAGAACAACCAGCTTACCGACATCAACTCATATCTTCGTTTTGAAACGTTTATCCATGTAGAAACCGAAGAAAAAATAAAGCGCAGAGAAGAAGCCGAAAAGGCTGCCGCTGAAAAGGCTGCCGCTGAAAAGGCTGCCGCTGAAAAGGCTGCCGCCGAAAAGGCCGCCGCTGAAAAGGCTGCCGCTGAAAAGGCCGCCGCCGAAAAGGCTGCCGCCGAAAAGGCTGCCGCTGAAAAGGCCGCCGCCGAAAAGGCCGCCGCCGAAAAGGCCGCCGCCGAAAAGGCCGCCGCTGAAAAGGCCGCCGCCGAAAAGGCCGCCGCTGAAAAGGCCGCCGCTGAAAAGGCCGCCGAAAAGGCTGCAAAGGCAAAAGCACAAAAGCAAGCTTCAGAACACAAGGATCGATTTGCTAACCCGATAAACTTCAATAAGGGCCCACAAAAGAAAGAAACAGAAAAAAGAAAGCCGGATAACAGGCAGACTTTACCAGCTACCCAGCAGTTCCAGAAAAAGAACGATTCGCGCGATCATGAGCCGGTTGTAGTATCTGAAGCTGCCCAGAACGTATTCGGATACAAGAGCGGAGTCAGGGTTGTAGATACAAGGACTTCGTCGGTAAATCTTGACAAATATGATGAAAAGCTTGACAAATATGTTTCTGACATAAACTATGACAATCAGAAGCAAAAACTCAAAAAGCAGGCGGGAAAACAGCAGGGTCAGGCTGGTTCAAAGGGCTCAAAAAATGATGTTCAGGGATACAAGGGCGGTTACAAGAGTCTTTCAAAGAAGAACGCTCACGGTAAGCAGCCTCCTGTAAAACAGCAGCTTTCTATATCTGTGCCAGATGAGATCACGGTTTCTGCTTTGGCTACGAAGCTTAAAGTCACTGCGGCTGAAGTGATCAAGCGTCTTATGATGCTTGGTGTTATGGCTAATGTCAATCAGACAATAGATTTCGATACAGCTGAGTATATAGGAACAGAGCTTGGCGCAATAGTGACAAAAGAGGTTGTGGTGACTATAGAGGATAAGCTGTTCGACAACGAGGAAGACAAAGAAGAACAGCTTGTTGAAAGAGCTCCTGTTGTCGTTGTAATGGGACACGTTGACCATGGAAAGACCTCACTCCTCGACAAGATAAGGCACACCAGCGTAACCGCCGGAGAGGCTGGGGGAATAACCCAGCATATAGGCGCATACAGGGTGAAGATAAACAACAAGGATATAACATTCCTTGATACTCCTGGTCATGAGGCGTTTACAGCAATGCGAGCAAGGGGCGCTATGGCTACCGACATAGCGATACTTGTGGTTGCCGCTGATGACGGAATAATGCCACAGACAGTAGAAGCCATAAACCATGCAAAGGCGGCGGGTGTGGACGTTGTTGTGGCTATCAATAAGATGGATAAGCCGGGCGCCAACCCTGAAGCAATAAAGCAGGAGCTTACAAAATACGAGCTTGTTCCTGAAGAATGGGGAGGAGATACGGTATGCGTCCCGGTTTCCGCACTTACCGGGCGCGGAATAGAGGACCTTCTCGAAAATGTGCTCATTATTGCGGAAATGAAACAGCTTAAAGCAAACCCTAACCGTAAGGCAAAAGGAATAGTGATAGAAGCCCGCCTTGACAAGGGCAAGGGACCGGTCGCAACCGTTCTTGTTCAAAACGGTACTCTCCATACAGGAGACACTGTTATAGCTGGTACTGCTGTCGGGCATGTAAGAGCCATGAACGATGAAAACGGAAAGACAATGAAATCTGCAGGTCCGTCGGTACCTGTAGAAATAATAGGTCTTTCAGAGGTTCCAACATCGGGAGATGAGTTCAACGCCGTTGAAGATGAGAGAATGGCAAGAGAGCTTGCTGAAAAGCGCAGGGCAAAATCGCGTCAGGAAATGCTTAGCGCCGGCTCAAAGGTAAGTCTTGATGATTTGTTTGCCCAGATACGCGACGGAGTAAAAGAACTCAACATAATAGTCAAGGCCGATGTCGTCGGTTCGGCAGAGGCTGTAAAGAGCTCTCTTGTCAAGATATCCAACGATGAGGTAAAGGTGAATGTCATCCACTGTGCTGCCGGAGGAATTACCGAAGGAGATGTCACTTTCGCTTCAGCGTCAAATGCCATAATAGTTGGCTTCAATGTCCGTCCAGACAAGAATGCCATAGACAGGGCTGAGCTTCTGAAGGTCGATATAAGGACCTACAGAGTCATATACGATTGTATAGACGAGATAACCGCCGCAATGAAGGGTATGCTTGCCCCGGTTTACAAGGAACAGCTTCTCGGTCACGCCCAGGTGCGGCAGACTATAAGAGTACCTAATGTCGGAACTATAGCAGGATCGTATATTCAGGATGGAAAAGTCACAAGGAACTCTCTTATCAGGGTTTTGAGAGACGGTGTTGTGGTGTTTGAAGATAAAATTTCGTCACTCCGCCGCTTCAAGGATGATGTAAGAGAGGTAACTGCCGGGTATGAATGCGGTATAGGACTTGATAAATTTAACGATATCAAGGAAAACGACATACTTGAAGCATATGAGATGGTACAGGTCGAACAGTAATTTGAGGTTTCTGTACGACATAACAGAGAAGACCGATGTTCTCGGATTGCTGTTCGTAATGACGCTGTAAAATAATTTTTCGGCGTTGGTGATAAAGGAATGCGCATAGAATAAAACAACTGAAAAACGGCACGTCTGTCGCGGACGAATCTGAAAAGATCTGTCCGCGACAGTTTTTACAAGTAGTTTTTCTGATATTCTCACATTGAATCTGAAAGGAATTTTGCCATGACAGATGGATTTTTGCCTTTGACCCGTCAACAAGCCGATGCTCTCGGTTGGGGTGTTCCTGATTTTGTATATGTTACGGGCGATGCATATGTTGATCACCCTTCATTCGGCACAGCAATAATTTCAAGAGTACTCGACAACGCCGGATTTAAGGTCGCGATACTTGCACAACCTGATTACCGCAGCTGCGACAGCTTTAAAAAGTTCGGAAAACCGCGTCTCGGCTTCCTTGTGACAGGCGGGAATATAGACTCCATGGTGGCGCATTATACCGTTTCACTAAAAAAAAGAAGCAACGACTATTATTCTCCCGGAGGCATACCCGGCAAAAGACCGGATCGCGCTGTTATTGTATATTGTAACCGTATACGCGAGGCATACGGAGATATTCCAATCATAATCGGCGGACTTGAAGCCTCCCTGAGGAGATTTGCGCATTATGATTACTGGAGCGATAAGGTAAGAAGAAGCATCCTTGTTGACTCAAGAGCAGATATACTTTCGTACGGAATGGGAGAAAAATCCATTCTTCGCATCGCCAAGCTACTTGAACGGGGCGTACCTGTGAAAAAAATACGGGATGTACGCGGGACTGCATATATTTGCAAACGCGATGAAGCGCCGTCCTCAGACATAGCCGGATATTCCGATTACAATGTGGTTAAAAATGACAAAAAAGCGTATGCGGAGGCATTTTCCCTCCAGTATAAAGAAAACGATCATGTAAGGGGCCGGGTGGTCCTTGAATATTATGACGACCGCGTACTCGTACAAAATCCGCCCATGCCGCCCCTTGAAAGAGAAGAACTGGATGAAGTATATTCTCTCGGTTACATGCGAACATACCATCCAGATTACGAAGAGCAGGGTGGGGTACCTGCTATATCTGAAGTAAGGTTTTCGATAACGCATAACAGAGGATGTTTCGGCGCATGTAATTTCTGTGCGATTGCATTTCATCAGGGAAGAAGCGTAAGATCGCGCAGTATAGAAAGTGTTGTCCGTGAGGCAGAGCTTGTAAGCAAACTCCCGGATTTCAAAGGATACATACACGATGTAGGCGGTCCGACTGCAAATTTCAGGTATCCGTCCTGCAAGTTACAGGAAAAAACAGGCGTATGCGCTGAAAGAAAGTGTCTTGCCCCGAAGCCTTGTCCGCAGCTGAAAGCAAATCATGACGAGTATGTGGAACTTCTCAGACGCGTTGAAGCCGTAGAAGGTGTAAAAAAAGTATTCATTCGCTCCGGTATAAGGTTTGATTATCTTCTTTACGACAGCAAGGATGATTTTTTCAAGAAGCTTGTGAAAGACCATGTCAGCGGTCAGCTGAAAGTCGCTCCCGAACATTGCTGCAATAATGTTCTGACGCATATGGGAAAACCCGGCATAGAGGTTTACGACCGCTTTAAGGATAAATTTTATTCATATACAAAAGAGATAGAAAAGGAGCAGTATCTCGTACCATATCTTATGTCCTCTCACCCCGGAAGTAGCCTTAATGATGCTGTGGAGCTCGCTTTGTATCTCAAAAAAAACAATATGAATCCGGAGCAGGTCCAGGACTTCTACCCTACGCCGGGTACTGCGTCAACGGTGATGTATTACACCGGGCTTGATCCTTTCACAATGAAAGAGGTATACGTCGCAAGAGATTACAGGGAAAAGCAGATGCAGAGAGCCCTTCTTCAGTTCCGCCGTCCTGAGAACAGAAAGATAATAGCTGAGGCTCTTGAAAAATGCGGCAGGACGGAGCTTATAGGATACGGCGACAACTGTCTTATAAGACCTTTGACACGTCGCGACGCCGGCAATTACCTAAAGGCAGACGACCGTCCGAAAAACATCGAAAAAAAAAGAAACGCAAAACCAGGCAGTCAGAAAGCAAGCTCTAAAAATGTAAAATCAGTCACTTCAGATTCTTCACATGTTCGTTGCGGCACGTCAGATAAGATACAGAAAGAGTCTTTCTCAAAACATGTTCATACCCGAAAAACAGGATGGAATAATGGCGTCAATGAAGGCGCATACGCTTCCTCAGCTTCGGAAAAAAATCCGCCGCATTCCGGTAAAAAGCGGCGGAGGAGTATTAAATAAAGATGAAACCGGCATACCGTACCAAGATTTTGCGAAAATACATTTTAAATGGCTGACAAATGACTTCCAGGCACAATTCGGCTGTTCTGCCTTACAGATAAAACTAACTGAGACTTTTCAAATGTAATTTGAAATGCATTCAGCAGACGACTTGCAGGATATCTCCTTACGAAAATCCTGACGGCTCAGATATTTTTGCACCATTCCTTTATTTGTTCTGCCGCTGTTTTGATATCAAGGACTCCGTAGGCGAATCCCTTGCGCACGAGCTCCTGAGGTACGAAAACATCGTATTTTTCAAATACCGGGTTTTCTTTCGGATACAGAAGTTCTGACGGCTCTGTTTTTACTGCTTCATTACACAGAACGTTGAGAAATTCCCGCTTATCTGCCTTCATTCTGAAGGTTATGAAGTATGGCTTTGATGATTCAAACGCAGATATTCCGAGCTTGTCTGCACATTTTATCTTTATAAGCCTTTCAAGCGCCATAAACGGATATGTTCCGAGCCATGGAAAAAGACAATAGAAATCACCGCCTATGTTTACGATCGGTGAGTCTGCAAAAGCTGTACTATCCGCCAAGCAGCGCGCAGTTGAAAGCCTTGAAACGGCATTTTTCATAAGATATGGATAACTCCTTTTCTCCTTCAGTACCTCCCTTGCGCGTTTGAGAATCCTTGTGTGTATATCTCCGGGACAAAGACCGAAATACGCGGGTATTATCCCTTTTGCCTTGTGGCAATATACGGTATGTCTCGTGTGATCTACCTCTTCAACCGTCCACACTCCGCCTGCTATAGCCACTTTGTCTCCAACCGGGGGCGGTTTGACTATTGTTCCGAGTTCCATAGATTCACATCTTACGCTGTATTCCTCATTTTCCTGAAACACTGCGTAAAATTTGAACGAATTTACCTGTCTCTCTCCGGCAAGACCCAATATCAATCCGCCGTTATCAGTTTTTTCTATGTGGTCGATCTTCACCATATGCTGAAGCAGCTTGCGGTAGTCGTCCTTAGTTATGTTTCTGAATGCCCCGAGGGAAAGTACGCCAGCCGCGAGCCCTGATGCAGTCATTTCTCCAAAAGAGGCAAGAGTGCTCATTGTCTGGTGATATAAAAGGCTGTATGGATATCTGTCAAGTCTTGCAGGCTCTACAAATCTCTCTTCAATGTACAGCTGTATTATGGCTATACCGCATATGAGTTTCCAAGGTATGAGCTCCGGAAGTACGGCGCGCGCTTCGGGCAACTCCTCGCGTATTACAAACCACATTTCAGGCGGAAGTCCGCGTCTTCCTGTACGTCCCATTCTTTGAAGAAATGAGGAAACTGTTGCCGGGCAATCTATCTGAAACGCTCTTTCAAGTCTTCCTATGTCAATTCCGAGCTCCAATGTTGAGGTTGTGACCGTGCTTGAAAAGTCGTCGTCATCCTTCATCAGCGCTTCGGCACTTTGCCTTATCGGTGATGAAAGATTTCCGTGATGGATCAGGAACCTGTTTTTCTCACCGTTTTGCTCGCAATATTTTCGGAGCGTGGCTGTGACTGTCTCGCTTTCTTCACGCGAATTGGCAAAGATGAGACACTTTTTTCCCCTGGTATGCTCAAAAATATATCCGTATCCCGGATCGGCATTTATAGGAGCAGTGTCGCTTGCTTCGTCAAGAACATCCAACGCTTCTGTGTCGTTTTCCTGCTCTGGAGCAGATGCCTGAGAAGAGCTTACGTAAAAGTGTTCCATTGAAAGCCGCCACCTTATGCCGGTATCCTTTACAGCCGGTATCGCAGTTTTCCTCGTGGTACCGCAGGACAAAAATGCACCTGCGGCAGACGTGTCTCCGATTGTTGCTGAGAGACCTATCCTCCTTGCATCGGTTCCGGACATTTTTGAAAGGCGCTCTATGAGGCACAGAGTCTGTCCTCCGCGGTCGGCTCTCATCAGAGAATGCAGCTCATCTATTACAATGAATCGCAAATCGCCGAACAAACGCGGAATGTCTGAGTGCTTGTGCATAAGAAGCGCCTCCAAAGACTCAGGAGTTATCTGAAGAACACCTGACGGCTTTTTCATCAGCTTTTCCTTGTGCGAGGACGACACATCTCCATGCCAGTGCCATACGGGGATATCAGCCTCGGCACACAGGTCATTCAGCCTTGAAAACTGATCGTTTATCAACGATTTGAGCGGGGCTATATATATGATCCCTACGGAAGAGGGAGGACTCTCGCTATACAATGTGAGAATAGGGAAAAAAGCCGCCTCGGTTTTTCCTGAAGCGGTAGAAGAGCAGAGAAGAAGATTGTCTTCGCTGTTGAAAATGACGTCAGCGGCTGCTACCTGAACAGCTCTTATGTTTTCCCAACCGTTGCGGTATATAAAATCGCGTATAAAGGGTGAGTACCTGTCAAAAACACTCATACGGTTGTCTTTACCTTTCTGGGACGGGCTTATATTTCAAACTCTGCAAAATTTTCCGATTCATTATCGCCGCAGTATGGACCTGAAAATGAAAAATCACCGGAGCCGAGAAGCTCTTTTGCAGTTGTATCAGGATTCGAAGATAAGATATTCAAAAGTTCTATAAGGTCCCGTATTACCTCACGCGGTGTAATATTTGTCTGTGCGCCTACACGCGAAAATTCTGTCTTGATGAAGAGAATCAGCTCTTGCTCTGAAATCCTTCTTTCATATCCGCGGCATACCGCATGTATGTCGGCGAGCTTTTCAGCAAGTACGAGCATTTCCTCGTATGAAAGAGGGGCAAGGCGTATTATTGGTGACATTATGTCGTAATGCTTTTCATCAGAAAATTTTCCTGCAGCAAGTCTCGATCTGAGTGCCTCATAGCTGTAAAGTCCTCTGCGTGTGTCCTCAACACACTGAAGCGTTCCGCACATTATTATTCCTATACCGGAGGCTCTGCCCTGAAGCACATCATTATACATCATAAGAAGCTTTTCATAATTATACTGCCGTGTTATGAGATTAGGTATTTTATACAGATTCACAAGCTCGTCTATAAGTATAATCAATCCCTTATATCCGGCACTTCTGAAAAAACCTGCAAACAATTTTATATAATCGTACCAGTTGTCGTCTGTTATCATTATATTTATTCCGAGAGCCTGTTTTACGTCGCTTTTCGATTGATATTCTCCCCGGAACCATTTTAAAACAGCAGCTTTTGCTTCATCGTCTGCTTCACAGTCGGCAATGAAATACCTTTTCATGAGAACTGCAAAATCAAATCCATGGACCATTTCACGCAGTGAAGATACAGCAGCGTATATTTTATTCTCAACGAGAGTATGAAATTCCCGGCTGTCTGTATCGGCAATACCGTATTCCGCTGCAACAGAAGTTCTTACCTCGCTCAGCCACCTGTCGAGCAACAGTGACAATGCCCCGGATTCCGGTCTCGTTTTGGTTGAGAGGTTTCTCATAAGCTCGCGGTATGTCGCAAGACCCTGTCCCTTTGTCCCGCACAGTCTTCTCTCGGGTGACAAATCAGCGTCTGCCACTACAAACCCTTTGTCCATCGCATAGTTTCTCACCGATTGCAAGAGAAAGCTCTTTCCGCTTCCGTATTTTCCCACAATAAAGCGGAATGACGCTCCTCCTTCACCGACGTTTTCTAAGTCGGAAAGAAGCGCGGATATCTCCCGTTCTCTTCCTACTGTGATATATGGGAGGCCTATCCTCGGCACCACTCCGCCGCCCAGTGAATTTATTATGACAGACGCAATACGTCTTGGTATTTTCATCATACAATCAGTCCTTTCAACTCGTCGGTGTAATCATCCACAATACGCGGCTTGTCCCCCTCGTATATAATTACTGTATCCATGAATCTGTCGTACAGCTTTTCGTTTATGGAATCCACGACAAGCTCCGGGGTGCTTCCGGCTTTTTTTATTATGGAGCGATATTCAGAATCGTTGAGAAGTGCTTTTATAAATTCTTGCTCGTATTCAAGCAGAGCGGATGAAGGACAGTCAATGCTGTTTTTTTCTATCTGATTGCTCATTTTGCCGTCAGATATAATGTCAAGGACGCATCCGGAATTGGCGCACGTACTTTTTTCATGCTCTAAATGACCGGATAAAAAATCCAAACATTTGTTATCTGAAACTACAGTAGCCTTATTGAAATCAAAACATGAAATGCCGTATGTGTCATTACTGCAGTTTTCGGAAAAACAATCTGATTTACCAGATCCTGCTTCTGTGTTTTTTTCACTTTTTCCTGAAGGCGAAGTATCTTCGTCACGGAAGGTATCTGTGATGCAGCAATATGCCATGGAATCTGTAACTGAGCGAGCACCAGAATTTGATTCCGGGGGATTTTCGGCGGAGCGCTCATCATCCGTCAAAAGCATTTCACAGGTCCTTTCTGCGGAGCTGCGTATAGTATCCAAAGCGGATATATCTATTCTGACTGAATTGATTTTTTCTTCTTCCTTCTTGCGTAACAGTCCGTCTATTGCTTTTTCTATTGACTGCTTCTCATATTTACCGATTGCCGGAGATTTCATAGGGTATCTGAAGCCGTATTTTTTACGCATTGACGCCTCTGAAGCCTTCACGATATCTCCCAACGGTCTGCTTTTTGTCGTAAGGGAATATATTTTTGTTATACTCCATATGCCGTTTTTGCACGTATATGTATTGAAGGGTCCTGCAATATACTCACAGTTCACATGAGGTGTTTTTTCATAAAAGGGCGCTTGCGGAAACATTCTGTACGGTACTTTGACAATTGTTCCAAACATGGTTTCGAAAAAACTCTGTTTGTTTTTTTCATCACACAGCTCTGTAAGATGCCGTATCACACTGCACACTACATATTTCAGGTCGTCTGGATATTTTTTGTAAAATCGTGAAAGCCCGACATTATAGAAAGACAGTTCCTTCACAGCTTCAAAAAGCTCGTCGTCTGCATATTCACGGCACCGGAATACTCTGTCAAGAAGACGATACAGACCTGAATCGCCTTTGTCTGAGAGAAGAAGCGGAGAAAGTCCGTAATAAACCACATAATCCTGAAGCATTGACGACATAACCCGGGAAAACTCACCGCCGTTTTTTTCTGCTTCCGATACGAGTGAAGAGAGAATATCATATCCATCCTGCGCAGAAGCCACCCCTACTCCGTTTACTATCTCTGAGGCGTACAGGAACATGAATACAAAAGGGGCATTAGTGTCTACATCTCCGCTGCGGAACCTGGTGCGCCATGTAAAATACCCGCGCAGCTGGGCGTTCGTAAGGGTTTCATACGAAGGCAAAAATTGTCCTATTACGCTGTGGTACGGACAGTCGTCTGTATAGTCCTTCATAAAAACTGCCTGCGTATAAAAAATCTCGCGTCGGCTTTTTTCAAGTGTCCTTCCGAGTTTCCGCATTTCAATTATCTTTTCCGGAGTGTATTTGTTGAGCTGTGATGCGGTTTTAAGTACAGGTTCGTCGGAATAAACTTTTTCGTCGCCGGATTCAGAAGCACCGGCAGTTTTCCTTGCAAAAAATTTTCCATTTATATTGTCAAGCAGTTTGTTTATCTCAGGCTTCAAGACACACTCACCCCGGTTCAATTATAATTCTTTTTTATGTTTTTGTAAAGCTGTTAAAACCGGATTATCAATATATGTCGGCTATTGTTTTTTATTTGAATTCATGATATAATTCAGTCATAATATGGCATGAACGGGAGGTTGACGACATGAGCAACCATGAAAAGGAAACAACTGAAAAGATATCGTGCGCGCCGGCCTTTTCAGAACAATGCGAGACAAATTCTGATGAAAAAAGGGAATCCGCCTCGCCCAGTCTTCACCAAAATCACAGAAAACGAATGATCGACAAATATATGAACGGCGGAAGAGATTCAATGCCGGATCACGAGCTTCTTGAAATACTGTTGTTTTCTGCTCTAAAGCGTGTGAATACCAATCCGCTTGCTCACGCACTGATAAGACGTTTCGGCTCTCTTGCTGCAGTATTCGATGCGGATATAGAGGAGCTTGTAAAGGTAGAAGGAATCGGATTTTCAAGCGCATTTCTCATAAAGGAAATACCATATCTCTGGAGAAGATATGAGCTTTCGCAGAAAAGCGGTGTGATCTTTGACAATATGGAAAAAATTGGCGGGTATTTTGTGTCTCTGTTTAAGGGCGCAACGCGCGAGTCTGTTTATCTCATGATGCTTGATAATTCAAACAAAATGATAGAATGCAGGCTTCTCTCTCAGGGCTCTGTTGATTCTGCTGAACTGAGCGCAAGGAAAATAACCGAGGCGGCTCTGTCAAGAAACAGCTCGGTGCTCATCCTTGCACACAACCACCCCGGAGGTACAGTTCAACCCTCAGATTCGGATATAACCTTCACGCGGGCAATGAGAAGGGCACTGCTTCCCATAGACCTCCAGCTTGTTGAGCACATAATAGTGGCAAACGACGAATATCTTCCCTTGATAAAATACCTTCGTGATAAAGACAGATGGTAATCACACTGAGTTTAATAATCACTGCTTTCGGTATTCTTCGTGCCTGTGACTGTAATATTTGCCGTATATATAAATTACTTTACAACGGTTTTCTGTTCAATGAACCGTACTTCCGTTATATTTTCAATTTTACCATATCGTCTTCGAAAGTCAATCCCCATGAAAAAAAAACACAGGTGCTGCGTAAAATCTTACGCAGCGCCTGTCTTTTTTAAAAACTTTTGTTTATAAAAAATCTTGATTTAAATACAGACGCGTGCTATAATATGATAGTCACTATCAAATGTGGAAGGGTGCTTATGTCTCTTATAAAATGTGAAAACGTTACACTATCATATGAAAAAAATATAGTAATGCAGGACCTTTCCTTTTCACTTGAAAAGGGGGAATATCTGTGTATAGTGGGTGAAAACGGCTCCGGTAAGAGCACACTTGTCAAGGCAATTCTCGGACTTATCCCTGTTACTGAAGGAAAAATTGAATTTTCAGACGGTCTTGTCAGAAAAAAAATTGCGTATCTTCCTCAGCAGAATTCAGGTATGAAAAATTTCCCGGCAAGTGTAAGAGAAGTAGTTATGTCCGGCTTTTTATCGGAGAAAAAATTCTTTTCTTTCTATACATCTGAAGAAAGGCGCAAAGCAGAGGACATCATGAAGAAACTCGGAATATATTCCGAGGCATCGCGCTCTTTTTGTGAACTCTCCGGCGGTCAGCAACAACGCGTACTTCTTGCAAGAGCGCTCACAAAGGATATGTCACTTCTTCTGATTGACGAGCCTACCGCAGGTCTTGACCCTATAGTCACATCCGAGTTTTACGAGATAATTAAATCAATAAACAGCGAAGGAGTAGCTGTGGTAATGATAACGCATGATATTCCAGCCGCTATCAGATATGCCTCATGCATACTTCATTTGCATAATCGCCCGCTGTTTTTCGGAAGCACGTCGGATTACCTTAAAACAGAGACTGGAAGGAGGTACTCCGGTGTCTGAGCTTATTGAATATTTGAAACTGCTGTTTTCCACGGATATAGTGATATATTCATTTATAGTGGGGGTGCTCATATCCGCTTCGGCGGCGGCTCTCGGAGTCGTGCTCGTACTGAAAAAATATTCGATGATAGGCGACGGTTTGTCACATGTGTCGTTTGCGGCTGTGGCAGTCGCAGTTGCAACGGGAAATTCCCCGATGCTTTTTTCAATACCGGTCGTAATGATATCTGCTTTTTTTATACTAAGGATGAGTGAAAGCAGCCGTATTCGGGGAGATGCGGCAACAGCCATATTTTCAACAGCCGCACTTGCTGTCGGAGCGATTGCTTCCAGAGGCACTAATGTGGACATAGAAAGTTATCTTTTCGGAAGCATAACCGCACTCACGCTTTCGGATGTTATACTGACAGCAGCTGTTGCATCTGCTACTGTAATTGTTTACATAATATGCTATAACAGGATCTTTGCGGTTACATTTGATGAAACATATGAAAAAGCCTCAGACGGGAAGCCGGGACTTTATAATGCCCTTATTGCCGCTCTTACCGCTCTTGTTATTGTGGTAGGCATGCGGCTTGTGGGTGCTCTTCTGATATCCGCTCTTCTTATTTTTCCTGCGCTCTCATCGATGCGGATATTCAAAAGCTTTTTCAGAGTCGTCATATCATCGGTGGTGATTTCGCTTTTCTGTTTTATTATATCTATGACAATAAGTATATTTTCAGACATATCCGTCAGTGCATGCATGGTTCTTTGCAATCTTGCCGTCTATCTGCTTCTTTGTTTTATCAGCGCGGCGGCTTCTCGTTCAACCGATTGAAAAAACAGGCTCATGCTCATAAAAGGGCAGTGGGCCTGTTTTTTTGTGATTTTGACATGTATTTGACATGTACATGATTTTAAATCAGATTCTGTGACTGATATCGGATTTGCAACTATGCTTTTACTAATTTCTTTTTTGTAAGAAGCATTATTCCGGTGTTTAAACACCGGAATAAAAAATCATGGCTTGCCAGGATCAAAAAGTTCCGGAAAACTTCAAGAACGTGTTTTGAGCGAAGATGTTTTCTTCCCGGCGGCATAGTTTGTTGCAAGACCACCCTCGGACGTCTCTCTGTATTTGCTGTTTATATCTGTACCTGTTTCGTACATAGTGCGTACCACAGTATCAAAAGAGACCTTGCGTGTATCGGTGAGAAAGTTAGCAAGAGACAGCGCATTTATCGCACGCATTGCGGCAACGGCGTTGCGCTCTATACATGGTATCTGAACCAGGCCGTCTATGGGATCGCAGGTAAGTCCGAGATGGTGCTCCATTGCGACCTCAGCGGCATATTCTATCTGGTCAAGACCCATTTCAAAAAGTTCGGCAAGAGAGGCTGAAGCCATAGAACATGCCGAGCCTATCTCTGCCTGGCACCCGCATTCGGCTCCGCTTATCGAGGCGTTTGTTTTAATGAGATCCCCTATTATACCTCCGGTCGCCAGCGCCCTTATTATTTTGTCATCGGTGAATCCCTTTGTGTCCTGCATGTATTTCATTACAGACGGGACTACGCCGCAGGCTCCGCAAGTCGGAGCAGTGACTATAAGACCTCCTGATGCGTTCTGTTCCCCGCAGGAAAACGCATAAGCGCAAACTATCCTGTTTTCTTTGGTTTGTGCAGATTCGTCTATATGACGCTGATTGTACAGATAATTTGCCTTGCGCTTTGTACCAAGTCCGCCGGCGAGAGTCCCGGTGACGGTGAGACCGTCTGCTATGGTTCGTTTCATTTGCTTCCAAATAGTCTCAAGATAATCCCATATCTCAGGTCCTTCGTATTTTTCGACGTAATCGGGAAGTCTCATGCCGTTTTTGAGACAGTACTCTGAAATACTCTCATAGCTGCTGTGTGGGTACACATCTTCTGATATGTATGGTTCTTCTCCTTCAAACTCTATTGTTCCGCCCCCCACGCTGTATACATAAATAAAATCAAGCACTTTGCCGTTTTTCATCGGCTTTATAAGCATGGTATTCGGATGTTTTCCGGGAAGGTACGATTTTACAAACTCTACCTTTGTCTCCAAAGGAGCGAGCGTATTGACTATCACCACGTCGGTCAGATGTCCTTTTCCGGTCATTGCGAGAGACCCGTAAAGAGTTACTTCAAAAGAATCGGCATCCGGAAAGCGCTTTTTGACCTCTATGCACGCGCGTTCAGGTCCCATTGTGTGTGAGGAGGAAGGTCCTCTTCCTATTTTATACAGCTCTCTTAATGATTGCATATTTTGCCGCCTTTTCTTACATTACAAAAAGAGGCAGATTTGCCTTTGTGACAGGAGCCTCTTTTTGTACCAGATAATTCATTTGTTGTTTTCACGTTCTTCTCTATGCAAAGAGATATTAGCACAAACGCAGCTTTTTGTCAATATATACCGGCGCTTTTAAGGCGTTTGCCAAACTCTTTTGCACAGTCATCGCCGCAAAAGCTGTAGACAACTATATCACCGTATTGATCAATATAGGCATCTTCCAGCTTTTCCGCTTCAGGCGGGTTGTAGCTGTTGAGCCACTCAAATTTTCCCGCCTGTGATGAACTTATATACGAGCTCAATGAATTTGTAAGCCTTGTTTTTTCACCTTCTGCGGCTTTGAACACCCCGAACTCGTCGATAGATGCTCCCGATGAACATACGTATACAGCCGCTTCGGTGTAATAAGCGGGGGATACTCCGAGTGTAAACTCTATGTCATTATTATCAAGCTTTTCCATATCCTCGCGTCCGATTGCCTCAAGCATAATTTCTGCAACTGTGTCTGCAGATATTTCGTTTGTCCTCTTTGCCGTGTCGTTTTCACATGACACAAAGAGCAGTATCTGAAGTACAATCATTACTGTACAAAAAATTCTTTTTATATTTTTTTTACCTGATTTTTTTTCGTTCATTTTACTTCACCGCCTGTAACTGTTTTCTCAATAAATTCAAGTATTGCGTTGAATCCCTCGGTATTCAGATGGAGCCCGTCTCCGTTTTGATATTCCTGCTTCAGATATCCGTTTTCGTCCTTGAGCGACGGATTTGAATTTATAAATGTCAGCCCGCGCTCCTCTGCGATTTCTTTTATCCACACATTAATTATATCTATCTTGTCATTAGTAAAATTTTTGAGATTATTTGTGACATTTGATGCAACGGGATATACAGATTGAAGCATTATAACTGTATTCTCTGAGTTTTCGCAAACAAGTGATATCATCTTGCAGTAATATTTTTTAAAACTTTCCTCCTGCCATGAAACAAGGCCGTTTACCCCTACTGTTATAACGAGATATTCGGGCCTTATATTTGCAGTCGCCTCGGCAAGCGAAAGATGTCGTCCGTCGCATAATGCGATTCTGGCAGTAAGAATATTACCAAGATAAAATGTGCCTCCCTCCGGTACCCATATCTGCGAAGCCTTAAGCGTGTGATAATTTTGCCCATGTCTTCCGTCATTGAGCACATTGTAATTCATAAGACCGTATGTCGTTGAGTCACCGAAAAAATATAGCTTATCAAGAAAAGATTCGGGCTGCATTGCTCCGCAATGAAGTTCATTCTCCGATGAAATCCCTCCAATCATTTCATTCTGTTTATTTTTCTCCGATGTCTCAGGACTATTTGTTCCTGTTCGTCCGTCTGCATACATCATACACGAAAATAATCCGGGCATCATTACTATATCAAGGACCAGTACTGCAAAAATCAGAAGCAGTCCGGACGCGCGTAACAGTATGCCTTTTTCTGTTATATTGGTATTCATTTCTTTCCTTCACGGGCTATTTGACAAATGCCCTTAAAATAATGTATAATTACATGTGAGTGAATCGCGGGGGGTACTTATATGATTTCTGTCGGATGTGATGATTTGTCTGTGGCTTTCGGCGACGAGGTCCTGTTTGATAAAGTTTCATTTTCCATAGAAGATGGGGATAAGCTGGGCATCGTTGGTCCTAACGGAGCGGGTAAATCCACTCTTTTCAAAATTATTGTGGGAATAACAGAACCTGATTCAGGAAATGTCTATATATCTAAGGACAAGACAGTGGGATATCTATCACAAAATCCGGAAATTGAGTCTGAGAATACACTTTACGACGAAATGTTGCTGGCTTTTCAACATCTTGTTCTGGAGGAGAACGAACTTGAAAGCCTGAGAGAAAAAGCAGAGAGCGGTGATGAGGATTCCGCTGTCAAGTATGCCTCAAGATATGAAAAATTTATTGAAAACGGCGGTCTTCAGTATAAGGGAAGAAGCCGCTCGGTACTTCTCAATCTGGGCTTTTCCGAAGCCGACATGAACCTGTCTATACAAAAACTTTCCGGCGGACAAAAAACAAAAGTTGCCCTTGCCAAGATATTATTGACCGAACCGGACATCATTATGCTGGATGAACCAACCAATCATCTCGATATTGAAAACATTGAATGGCTTGAAAAATTCATATTATCGACAAAAAAAACAGTTCTTCTGATATCTCATGACAGATTCTTCCTGTGCCGGACAACTAATAAGACACTTGAGCTTGAACTTGGCTCTGCAAAGCTGTATAACGGAAATTACGATGCTTATATTGCAGCCAAGAAAAGAGAGAATGAGATACTTGAACACCAGTATAAAAATCAGCAGAAAGAAATAGCAAGGCTGGAATCAATAATAGAGCAGCAGAGACGTTGGGGACGTGAGAAAAACATCGCAAAAGCTGAGAGCACGCAAAAGAGACTGGACAGAATAGAGCGTATTTCTCCGGTAAAGGCGCCACCTCAGAATATACGCCTTAAGTTTGACGTGTCTACCGAAAGCGGAAACGATGTTCTGAAAACAAAAATGCTGTCAAAAAAGTACTCTGATAAGTACCTGTTTACCGATGTTGACCTTGAAATAAAAAAGAATGACAGGGTTATAATCACCGGTCCGAACGGCTGCGGTAAATCCACGCTTCTGAAAATAATATACGGCACCGTCCCCCCTACACAGGGACGTGTGGAGCCTGGATTCAATGTCAAGGAAGGATATTACGACCAGGAACACCATGGCCTAAACGATGATAACACTGTAATCGACGAGCTGTGGTCAGATTATGACGATTTGAGTCAGACAAAGATACGAACCATTCTTTCGCTGTTTCTTTTTAAAGGCGACGATGTGTTTAAAAAGGTGTCTGTTTTAAGCGGCGGGGAAAAGGCACGTCTTGCGCTTGCAAAGCTTATGCTTTCGGATGTGAATTTTCTGCTTTTGGACGAGCCTACAAACCATCTGGACATAGCATCACGGGAGATACTTGAAGACGCTCTGATGTCATATGAGGGAACTGTCCTTGCTGTCAGTCACGACAGATATTTTATCAACAAAATGGCAACACGGATGATAGTTTATGAGAACAGGACATTTGTGCCGTTTAACGGCACCTACAGTGAATATACCGAATACAGGGAAAAGAAACTTTTTACATCAACTTCAGCCGAAGAGTGCAGAGATGAACAGCTGAGCGATTCCAAAGCGCGCTTTATGGCATCAAAACAGGCGGCTGCTCTGAAAAGAAAAAAAGAAAAGCGCTACGAAAAATTAGTTGAGGATATAAAAAATGCAGAAGACGCTCTTGAAAAAAACAACATCGCATGGAAAACGACAGACGGTACGGACTATGTAAGGCTCTCCGAAATATATGAACAAAATACTGCGCTTGAGGAAAGTCTGCTCGAAATGTGGGAAGAGCTTGAAAAGCTGAAAACCGAAATGGCAAAATCTGATGAAAAGTAAAATTTACAGAAATTTTAAGGACGGCATGGAAAATATAACATGCCGTCCTTACTTCATTCTGCTTCGTAGTCAAATTATTCTTGATTCTGCCGGCAAAATCTGAATACTCCGAAGCTGTGTCTGTATTACAAGGCAATCGTAAAAGTCATATAAAAACACACCACGGCATAAAAATTTACCATGTAGAATGACGCCCGGAAAAGTATTTTATCTGTGATTTGTCACAGATAATTTGCTTTTCCCGCGTGACATATGCTCTCTCGGAGGTATATATGAAAAATTTGAATGTCCGGTGTCTGGTTATGTTTCTCTCGGTGTGTATTCTATTCGGAGCACTTCCTTTTACGGCTTCAGCCGAAATCGAAATAGAGGCTCCGAGCGTTATACTTATAGAGGCCGTTACCGGCACGGTTCTTTATGAAAAAGATTCGGAAATAAGACGTCACCCGGCTTCGGTTACTAAGGTAATGACGCTGCTTCTTGTGTACGAGGCTCTTGAAACCGGAAAGATCAAGCTCGATGAAATGGTGAACGTAAGTGAAAACGCCGCAGGAATGGGCGGCTCACAGATATATCTTGAGCCTGGAGAGCTTATGACGGTAGAGGATATGATAAAATCCGTTGTAATATGCTCTGCCAATGATGCCGCGGTTGCTTTGGCTGAGCATGTTGCGGGAAGTGAAAGTGACTTCGTCGATATGATGAATGAAAAAGCCCGTGAGCTCGGCATGAAAAACACTCATTTCGACAACACCAACGGTCTTGACGACACAACCGACACTCATTTGACTACTGCAAAAGATATTGCCATAATGTCAAGAGAACTCATAGTTTCATACCCAGATATTCTTAAATATACCACGATATGGCAAGATACCATACGAAACGGAGAGTTTACTCTTACAAACACAAATAAACTTATCAGATTTTACAGCGGAGCCAACGGACTGAAAACAGGTTTCACAGATAAATCGGGATACTGCATTTCCGCCTGTGCAAAAAGGGACGGAATGCAGCTTATTGCCGTCATAATGGGTGCCCAGACATCCGATAAGAGAAATGTGACCGCAAAACGCCTTTTTGATTACGGCTTTGCAAATTATGAATTTGCTCAGTTTGATGAAGTATGCGACATACCATTTTCGATAAGTTCCGGAGTGAAGGGCTCCTCTGTCGCACAAGGCTCAGGCTTTTGCTGCGTACTGAAAAAGGGCACCTCATCAGATGTAAAACAGACCGTCGAAGTGTCTCAGCCTGTTCCGGCTCCTGTCAGAAAAGGGGACATAATAGGAAAGATTACTTATACTCTGTCGGGAAACGAAATAGGTTTTTCTGATATAATAGCTTCTGAAGATGTCGAAAAAATATCCTATTTTTCGCTACTGAAAATGATTTTCAGAAAGTATTTTATGTTTTGACAAATGCGTGAAAAACTATTGCCATTTAATTACATTTGTAGTATAATATAGACAACGTACCGGCGTGTAAAACCGTTCAAGGAAAGGAAGAAAACAAATAATGACTCTTAAACTCAACGACAAATATCTCAAAGGTTTTGTGTCAGAGGCAGATTATAATGACATTGCTCCAAAACTTGCAGAGGCACATGCTCTTCTGAGCTCAAGAAGCGGACAGGGAAGCGACTTTCTCGGCTGGACCGAGCTTCCTGACAACTATGACCGCGTAGAAGTTGAAAGGATAATCAAGGCAGCTGAACGAATCAAGAAAATGTGCGACGTATTTATTACGATTGGCATAGGAGGCTCATACCTTGGAGCACGCGCCGCAGTTGAATTTTGTACGAGCGCACGATACAACGCTCTTCCAAAAGATACCCCTGATATCTATTTTTCAGGAAATGACATTTCGGCCTCAAGTCTTGCAGAGCTACTTAAGATATGTGAAGGAAAGGACATATGCATAAACGTCATATCCAAATCGGGAACCACGACTGAACCTGCGATCGCATTCAGAATATTCAGAAAGCTCCTTGAGGAAAAATACGGCAAGGAGGAGTCTGCACGCAGAATATTCGTAACAACAGACAGAGCAAAGGGCAAGCTGAAGGAGCTTTCCGACAAAAACGGATATGAGACATTTGTTGTTCCTGACGACGTCGGCGGAAGATTCTCCGTCCTTACCCCTGTGGGTCTGCTTCCAATAGCTGTGGCAGGTATTGACATACTGGATATGCTTAAGGGCGCAAGTGACGCCAAAGCCGCGTATTCAAGCGAAAAAATGTCTGAAAACGATGCATATAAGTATGCCTGCATAAGAAATATACTTCTTTCAAAGGGAAAGAGCGTCGAAATACTCGCTACATATGAGAGCTCACTTGCAATGACTGCGGAGTGGTGGAAACAGCTGTATGGAGAAAGTGAAGGAAAGGATAACAAGGGAATATATCCGTCGTCAGTTACCTTCACAACAGACCTTCATTCCTTGGGACAGTTCATACAGCAGGGAAGCCGCATAATGTTTGAGACAGTGATAGACCTTGTGAATGCATCTGATAAAACATTAATTCCGGATGACCCGCTCAATCTCGACGGACTCAACTTTATTTCGGGAAAAGACATTCATTATGTCAACAGGACCGCATTTACAGCAACGGCAATGGCTCATACAGACGGAGGAGTTCCCAATATCGTACTTGAACTTGAAAAACGCGGCGCATATGAGTTCGGATACCTTGTTTATTTCTTCGAGCTTGCGTGCGCAATATCCGGATATATCCTCGGCGTCAATCCGTTCAATCAGCCGGGTGTCGAAGAGTACAAGAAGAATATGTTTGCACTGCTTGGAAAACCCGGTGAAGATAACGAAAAACGCAGGGCTGAGCTCGCCAAAAAACTTTGAGCTTATTTAGCTATTTTGACTATTGAATTTAAGTGCAATTTATATTATAATTAACGCGAAGACATGAAGGGAGATTAACGATATGGTTAAATTGATTGTCGGGCTCAAGGGCTCCGGTAAAACCAAAACTCTTATCGATATGGCAAACACCGCCGGGGAAACGAGCAACGGCTCTGTCGTATGCATTGAGAAAGGACGCAAACTCCTGCACGAAATAAAGTATTTTGTGAGACTGTTCGATGTAGATGAATACAATATCAATACCGGTAATTCTCTTTACGGTTTTGTTTGCGGAATTTATGCCAGCAACCATGATATAACCGATATATTCATAGATGGTACGCTCAAGATATGCAACGGCGATGTGCCTCTTTTTGCACAGTTTGTAGACGAGATAGACAGATTTCTGGCAACGCCGAACAATGTTGATGTGGTTCTCACCGCTTCGATAAAGTATGAGGATCTCCCCGAAGGACTTAAAAAATATGTGATCGAGCATCAGTAATTCATGGGATTGCACATGTTATCATAAAAAACGCAAAACGGCGCCGCGGGTTTTCTTAAATGAAAATCTGCGGTGCTGTCTTTTTATTACAAGATGTCAATAAAACTGTTTTTGCATACAATATAAACAGGCAGATACTTTTCTGTCCAGATTTATTTTCAAGGAGGCTATTCCTAAATGCCTGACATCAGAGGAACGACACATGATTGCGGCGGACGACGCGAAAATGTGTGCATAGATTCATACAGGATTCTTGACAGCTGCAAGGATAAGGATTGCTTCGAGGACACCAAGCTCATTCTGACTGAATACGGTCAGGAGCTTATCGATAAAGGCGGCTCTGTGAGAGTGGCAAAAACCGAGGTCCTTTGGACCGACATCAGCACGGAGCCCGTAAAATTCAACAAGGGATTCTATCAGGTAAGCATAAGATTTTATACAAAGGTCACCCTCGAAATATGCGTATGCATGGGCAAAGTACAGGAAATAGAAGCTATTGCTGTAAACGAAAAAACTGTCGTACTCTTCGGAGGAGAAGGAAATGTCAACATATTCAGAAGCTCTGAAAAGAATGACGATTTCTGCATGTGCAAAAAAGATGAGATAATGACGACCAACAAGCCGAGTGTCGTTGTAGAGGTAGTAGATCCAATAGCACTTTCTGTAAAAGTTTCAGAGCACGAGATACCGAATTGCTGCTGCTCATGCTGCTGCGCATCGGAGGAGATACCGTCCTGTGTAATTAACAGATTGAGCGGAAGCCTGAATACAGACAGAGGATGCAAGAGCATTTACGTCTCACTGGGCTATTTCTCTGTAATAAGAATAGAGCGTCCCGCGCAGTTTATAATAACTGCTACAGAGTACAGCGTGCCTGACAAGGTCTGCCCTAAAACTACTGAAGAAGATCCGTGTGCCCTCTTTGCAAAAATGAGCTTTCCGACTGAAGAATTTTCGACATATTCCTGCGGGTGCGACGGAAAATAATTTCTGAATAGTCCCGGCTCTGTCTTTTACGACTGTCAATATGATATTTTGATATATAGAACACAGAGCCTGACTCACGTTTTTTACTTTGTTCCGCAGAAAAAGCGCCGGACGATGTTTACCATCTTCCGGCGCAGCTGAATTTATGGACAATACATTCTTTACCGCTTTTTGTTTCTCACCAATTCAGTTGAGATCTCAGTTCTCCTCGTAGTTGTAGCCTATTGAGAAAGCTTTCTTGTTATTTTCAATAAGCTTTGCTTTATTTGAAGGGATAGAAGACACCATATGCTCTATAAACTCATCTTTGGCAAACAATCCTGTTTCCTTAATGAATTTTCCGAGCATTATGACATTGGCGCCTCCCGTAAGCTCGTTCTCAGAAGCAAGCTCTGTTGCGGGTACATAAACACATTTTATGTCTGCTCTTGTACTCTTTTTTGATATAAGAGAGCTGTCGGCAAAGAGAATTCCGCCTGCTTTTATGCTCTTTTCAAATTTATCAAAAGACTGAATATTGAAGGAAAACAGGATATCAGGTGTGTTTACTATCGGAGATCCTATCTCCTCATCAGATACTATTACACTGCAGTTTGCCGTTCCGCCACGCATTTCAGGGCCATATGAAGGAAGCCACGACACCTTCATCCCGGCATCCATTCCCATTTTGGCGATCTGTTTGCCTGCAAAAAGCACACCCTGTCCTCCGAATCCGGCGATGAGTATTTTTGTCGTCATATCAGTTTTCCTCCTTATGTACGTTGTCTACATCCTTGTAAACTCCGAGAGGATACACCGGCATCATGTTCTTTCTCAGCCATTCGAGAGCATCGGCAGGGGAAAGTCCCCAGTTCGTAGGACATGTCGAAAGCACCTCTACAATGGAAAATCCCTTTTTCTCTATCTGATTTGTAAACGCTTTTTTTATAGCCTTCTTAGCGGCAATTATATTCTTGGGAGTATCTACCGAGACTCTCTCTGCATATGCGGTTCCGTCAAGCGTTGAGAGCATCTCGCAGACATGTACCGGACATCCCTGCACAGCGGCCTGTCTCCCATACGGAGTCGTTGTTGTAACCTGACCAAGTATTGTGGTAGGCGCCATCTGTCCTCCGGTCATACCGTATATGGCGTTATTTATGAATATTATGGTTATATTTTCCCCGCGTGTTGCAGAGTGAACCGTTTCGGCGGTACCTATAGCAGCGAGGTCCCCGTCTCCCTGATATGTAAACACGACATTTTCCGGACGAGAACGCTTAACTCCTGTTGCAACGGCAGGAGCTCTGCCGTGCGGAGCCTCTATCATGTCACATTCAAAATAGTTATATGCGAAAACCGAGCACCCGACAGGAGCTATTCCTACTGTCCTGCCTTCGATACCGAGTTCATCTATCACTTCAGCAACAAGACGGTGAACTATTCCGTGTGTACATCCGGGACAATAGTGGAACGGTACGGGAGATAAAGAGTGCGGCCTGTCAAAAACAGTTTTACTCATTTTATTCTGCCTCCTATCATACGAATCTGTTCAAGAATTTCCTCAGGAGTCGGCATCACTCCGCCGGTCCTTCCGTAAAATGACACCGGTCTTGAGCATTCGATAGCAAGCTTGACATCAGATGTCATCTGACCTTTATTCAACTCTACAACGAGAAATTCAGAGGCTGTTTCGGCAGCCTTTGCAAGAGCTTCCTTTGGATACGGCCACAGCGTTATGGGTCTTATTATACCCGCTTTAATGCCTTCCTTACGCGCCATTCCCACTGCCGTCTTGCATATTCTGCTTGTTATTCCGTAGCAGACAAGTATAATATCAGCATCCTCAGCCAGATATGACTCGTACCTGACTTCATTCTTCTCTATAACATCATATCTCTTGAATCTCTCATTTATAGATGACTCAAGCTCGTCAGGCTGCATATACAAGGAATTGATTATGTTTTTCTTTCTCTTCATTCCCGTTCCGGTCGTAGCCCAGGGCTTTTCCGGAAGTTCCGTTTTTTCGTTCCCGGAAAACTCGACAGGCTCCATCATCTGTCCGAGAGCACCGTCGGCAAGTATCATTACAGGAACGCGATACTTATCTCCGAGATCAAAGGCGAGCGATGTGCAGTCTGCCGCCTCCTGTATGCTGTTCGGAGCAAGCACGATCAGATGAAGGTCTCCATGGCCGTTGGCTTTGGTTGCCTGATAATAATCGCTTTGAGCCGGCTGGATTCCTCCAAGACCGGGACCGCCTCTCTGTACGTTGAGTATGAGGCAGGGAAGGTCGCTTCCGACCATGTAGGATATGCCCTCGCTCTTGAGTGATATGCCGGGAGAGGAAGAGGACGTCATGACACGAACGCCGGCGCTGGAGGCGCCGAGCACCATATTTATGGCTGCGATCTCGCTCTCTGCCTGAAGACAAAGACCGCCTATTTTAGGCATTCTCTTTGCCATATATTCTGCGATCTCAGTCTGTGGGGTTATCGGATATCCGAAATAGTGACGGCATCCTGAGCGTATTGCCGCCTCAGCTATGGCTTCATTGCCTTTCATGAGTACCTTTGCCATATCCTCATACCTCCTTTTCGACTTTCAGGGCGACATCGGGGCACATGAGTGCGCAGAGTGCGCATCCCTTGCATTTTGTCATGTCTGTAACCTCTACGGGATGATATCCCTTGGCATTCAGCTTGTTGTGTGCCAGAACAAGTATTTTCTGCGGGCACGCCGTAGTGCAGAGTCCGCAGCCCTTGCAGGTATCGACACTTACAGTAACTCTGTTCATAGTCGTTCCTTTCTTTATGTATTGACTTTATTGATGGTATGTTACGGTATATTCACATTGAAAGAAATGCGGAAAAAAGCTACCGCGTTGCATTTTCTAACGAAAAAAGCTGTCCTCAGTAAAGTCGCTTTGTTATGTTTTTTATCCTGAAAATACCCTCTTCCGACATAAGAGGCACGTCATCACATACTGATGTAAACAGCAACGGAAGCCCGGATTTTTTGCATATAGTTTCCGCATATTCAAAAGAATCATAAACAGTCTTTTCGGTTGTCAGATCCGCAAGGTTGCTGTTGTTGACGATATGCGTAAACGGTATTGAGCAGTGTGCCTCTATTTGGGCAAGATTATCTATCGCATCTTCAGGAATTGACGTAAGCGGACGGTACATATTGCAAACTCCGAGCATGCTGTATCCGCATCTCAGTATTTCTTCACGGTATATTCCAAGAGCAGTTGCGCCTTCTTTATCTCCACCGACGTCGAGTATTGCATATTCATCTCCTGAGAAAACCGAATATATTTCCGGAGGCAGGCAGGGAATATCGACATTTGAATTGGCATACATGGGAATAAGACAGCGCACGCCAGCTTCTTCAAGAAATTCTCTGTTATCCGCCGCTCTGAAATATGGATTTACAATATCAAGATCTGCAAGCACCGTCTTTTTTCCGGATTTTCTGATAGCATACGCAAGGTTGACGGCAATATTTGTCTTTCCTGAGCCATAGTGTCCGCAAACTATTATTATCTTATTGAGTCCGCCTATCTTATCAGATATCAACCAGACACCTCCTTATCAAAAGAATCCATGCAGTATGGATTCTTTGATTATACCATATTTTAAAATCAATTAAAAGAGTATTATTTCACAAAAATCGCCATAATACATTAATTTTTTTGGAACACAAAAAATAATGAGGAAAATTTAGTTAAAAATGGTTTTTCAGCACTGATTTTAAACCTGAGAGCTATTGATATAAACTCTTTTATGGTTAAACGTCCGATAACATTTTCAAACGTTAAAATATTCAGACAAGAATTCAATACACCAAGTTTATGTCAATGTCTTTATGTCAGCAGAATCGGAGGAACAGTTTAATAAAATACAACCGAAACGGCGCCTCGGTGACCTGAAATTTATCACTGAGACGCCGCTTCGTGGCTATGTGTCTGTCTTTATTTAATCGTGAATTTAACAAAAAAATCAGAATTCTGTCTTCCAGAGTCCGTGAAGGTTGCAATATGCGTATGCCGCAACAGGTTCGTCCCCCGGCGTCATAGCAAAGGAAACAGTAGGTTCTGTTCCGGTGAGTTCCTTTCTCTGGTTGCCCTGCTTCGTCTCAAGAGCTACCCATCTGATGCTGTGCTCCTGTGTCATAGGATGAGGAGCGGAGCCGACGCTAACAGTAACTATGCCTCCTTCGTTTGAAACAAGTACAGGAAGATGCTTCTCAGAAGACGCCTCAACTGTGTTCGGAACAATCTCTTCCATTTTCTTTCCGCAGCAAAATACCGGGACTCCCTTGGGATTTTCCGCATACGCTATGATGTTTCCGCATGTGGCGCATTTGTAAAATTTCACAATATCATACCATCCTTTCAAATTGTTATTATATGACACCGTATCGACAGTATTATCACAGTTGTCTCATACGGACGGTCAGCATTATCAGTCTGGTTGCTGTTCAAACATATCCGCACCGACCCCGCACAAAGGGCATGTGAAGTCGTCGGGAAGCGTGTCGCCCTCGTAAACGTATCCGCATATTTTGCAGA